>NZ_RPSG01000002.1:0-512969 GCF_003946835.1 Bacillus sp. 2B09 | reverse complement strand
TCCTAAAAAATGCACATCGTGTCCTTTCCTTGAAAACTGCACAAGATCTAAAAATCATCAAAAGGTCATCTCAAGACATGTGTGGGAGGAACATAAAGAAAAGATCAGGCAAAATCGTCTGTCTGCCACTGGAAAAGAGCTATATAAAAAAAGAAAAGAAAAAATAGAGCGAAGCTTTGCAGATTCAAAACAACTGCATGGGCTTCGCTACTGCCGGTTAAGGGGAAAACAAAATGTAAGTGAGCAAGTGCTTCTCACAGCTGCCTGCCAGAACATGAAGAAGATTGCCACACACCTAGCAAAGCTATAGGATAGGTGTGTGGGAGGCCTTTTTCATGTTTTTCCTTCAATCTCATCTATCATAATGATGGTGAAAATAAAAAAGATTGTAGAAAAACATGAGTTTCTCTACAATCTGAAGCTGGGGGTACCCCCAGCTTTTCATTCCCCTTGATGGCGCTTTTTCAATACCTTTAATACATCATCAAGAGGCAGCTGCTGTTCACGTAATAACACAAGAAGGTGATACAGGAGATCTGCTGTTTCCCATTTCAATTCTTCTTGATCACGGTTCTTCGCCGCAATGATCACTTCAGAAGCTTCTTCCCCTACCTTTTTCAGGATTTTGTCGACTCCTTTTTCAAAAAGATAGGTCGTATAAGCTCCTTCTGGCATTTCCATCTGCCGTTTCGCAATGACCTGTTCCAGTTCATTTAAAATGGCAAAGCGGTCTTGTTCTCCCCTTGGCTGTTTCACGCCATCTTCTGAAAAACAGCTATAGCTGCCTGTATGGCAGGCTGGGCCGCTTGGTGTCACTAGAACAAGCAGGGCATCTTGATCACAGTCATAGCGAATAGATGTAACACGCTGGGTGTGTCTAGATGTAGCTCCTTTGTGCCAAAGCTCATTTCTCGATCTGCTAAAAAACCATGTTTCCCCTGTCTCTAATGTTTTTTCATAGGATTCTTGATTCATATACGCCAAAGTAAGAACTTCCTTGCTTTGAGCATCCTGTACAATGGCAGGAATGAGACCTGCATCATTAAAGATTAATTCGTTTGCCTGTTTCATCTTACCTTCACCCCGTGTTCTCTCAAATATGTCTTCACCTCTTGAATAGAGGTTTCTTTATAATGGAAAATAGAGGCTGCGAGTGCGGCATCAGCTTCACCTTTTGTAAAAGCCTCCAGCATATGCTGCGCATTGCCAGCACCTCCTGAAGCAATAACTGGCACTGTGACTGCTTCTGATACAAGCCTCGTCAAACGATGCTCAAATCCCGTTTTCTCACCATCGGCATCCATGCTAGTCAGCAAGATCTCGCCTGCTCCTCTTCGCACGGCTTCTTTCGCCCAGTCACTCACTTCTAAATCCGTTTGACGGCGTCCTCCGTGCGTATAGACCATGTATGCTTGTTTCTCTTCATCGTATTTCGCGTCAATCGCAACAACTATGCACTGTGAACCAAAAAAGTCGGCTCCTTCTGTTATTAGCTCCGGTCTTAAAACAGCCGCTGTGTTCACAGACACCTTGTCTGCCCCCGCTCTTAATATACGCTTCATGTCATCAAGGTGGTTAATCCCGCCACCCACCGTGAATGGGATAGCGAGAGTGGATGCAACTTGTTTGACCACATCCACCATTGTTTTTCGGCCTTCATGAGAGGCAGATATATCAAGAAAGACGAGTTCATCCGCACCTTCCTCGTCATAGATCTGCGCTAATTCGACCGGATCACCAGCATCCTTCAACCCTAGAAATTGGATCCCTTTGACCACACGCCCTTCCTTTACATCAAGACATGGAATGATTCGTTTTGTCATCATATGCTGTCAAGCCCTTCAAACGCTTCTGCTAAAGTAAATTGCTTTGTGTACAGCGCCTTGCCAATGATTGCACCAGACACACCTGTCTGCTTTTGTGCTGATAGCTTTTGCAGATCACCTACTGCACTGACACCACCTGAGGCAATGACTTGTTTGCCAGTTGCTTCTGCTAATCGAACCGTACTTTCCACATTTGGACCAGACAGCATGCCATCCATTTGAATATCAGTGAAAATGAAGACCTCTGCGCCTTCCTTTGCCAGTTCCTTACCGAGTTCCTCCGCCTTCACTTCCGACGTTTCAAGCCACCCTTCAGTCGATACAAAACCGTTTCGTGCATCAATGCCAATGGCAATTTTCTCTCCATATTGCGCCAGCATTTTTTTCACAAAAATCGGGTTTGACACCGCTGAACTGCCAAGAATGACTCTCGATACGCCATTGTTTAGATAGAATGCAACATCTTCTTCTGTCCGAATGCCGCCGCCAATTTGGACATTCACATCTAATGAGGAAGCAATCGCCAGCACATGCTCGTGATTCACGCGTTTTCCTGCTTTTGCGCCATCTAAATCAACAAGATGTATCCATTTCGCTCCTTCATTTGCAAACCGTCTCGCCATGTCTAACGGTGAATCTCCATAAATGGTTTCTTGGTCATAGTCTCCTTGCACAAGTCGTACACATTTGCCATTTCTCATATCAATTGCTGGATATAATGTAAAATCACTCATTTGCTCACCCTCTGTTCGTTTGCTAATTGAATAAACTGTTTCAGCAGTGTCATTCCTGTTGTACTGCTTTTTTCAGGGTGAAACTGCGTTCCAAACACATTCCCCTTCCCAACAACGGCAGGTACTTGAACGCCATAGGGCGCACTTGCCAATAGATCTTCTGGATTCATGCCGCTCACATAATAAGAGTGAACAAAGTATGCAAATCCTTCCGGCACACCGTCAAATAATGGTGACGGCTGATGAAATGTGAGCTCATTCCAGCCCATATGAGGCACCTTCAGCCTTTGTCCATCCTGATCACGATCCTTCAAAAGAACGACACGTCCTTTTAAAAAGCCTAACCCTTTTGTTTTTCCTGCTTCTTCACTTTCTTCAAACAACAGCTGCATACCAAGGCAAATGCCAAATAACAGCTTTCCTTCCTGCACGACTTGGTGGATAAACGCCTCAAGTCCTGTCTGTCTTAACAGCTGCATCGCATCACGAAACGAACCGACTCCTGGCAAAATGTACGCATCTGCCTTTTTCAGCTCCTCTACTTCAGAAGACACGATATAAGACGCTCCTGCTCGTTCCAGTGCTTTTGATACGCTAAACAAATTTCCCATTCCATAGTCAATGACGCCAATCATTAGAGCATCCCCTTTGTCGACGGAATCCCTTTCACACGCGGATCAATGGTTGTTGCTTCATCTAAGGCGCGTGCCATCGCTTTAAAAATGGCTTCAATCATATGGTGGGTATTGGATCCGTAGTGAACGATCACATGAAGATTGATTCGTGCTTCAAGGGCAAATTTCCAAAGAAACTCATGAACCAGCTCCGTATCAAAGGTGCCGACCTTCTGACTCGGGAAATCAGCTCTCATTTCCAAATGAGGACGATTGCTTAAATCCACGACGACTTGGGCAAGTGTTTCATCCATTGGAACAAAACTAGAGCCGTAGCGCTTAATTCCTTTTTTATCCCCGAGCGCTTCTTTCAACATCTGCCCAAGCACAATGCCAATATCTTCTGTTGTGTGGTGATCATCGACATCTGTGTCTCCTTTTGCATCTACAGTTAAGTTAAAGTGTCCGTGCTTCGTGAATAAGTCGAGCATGTGCGTCATAAAAGGGACATCTGTCTGAATATCCGCTTTTCCTTCACCATCAATCTCTAGCGCTAACGAAATGTTCGTTTCATTTGTCTGTCTCGCTGTTTCCGCCTGTCTCATTTTGATTCCTCCCGCTTTCTCGCTTCAATCGATCTGGCATGTGCTTCAAGCCCTTCTAATCTTGCAAAAGCCGCAATGCTTTCCCTATGTGTTTCGAAGGCTTCTTTGCTATATGAAATGATACTCGTTTTCTTTTGGAAATCCGTGACACCAAGCGGACTGGAGAATCTTGCCGTCCCGTTTGTTGGCAACACATGGTTCGGTCCTGCGAAGTAATCCCCTACCGGCTCTGGGCTGTAACGCCCTAAGAAAATCGCTCCAGCATGCTTGATTTGACCAAGTAGTGATTCTGGATACGCCGTCAGCACTTCTAAATGCTCTGGGGCTAACTGGTTCACGATATCAACTGCACGATCCAAGGATTCTGTCACGTAAATATAACCATGGTCTTGAATAGATTGTGCTGCGATTGATTTCCTTGGCAAAGTGTCCAGCTGCGCTTGCACCTCTGCTTGCACTGCTTCAGCCAATCCTTTAGATGGTGTCACCAAAATACTAGATGCCAATGCATCATGCTCTGCCTGTGAAAGCAAATCAGCTGCCACCTCATGTGCGGTTGCCGTTTCATCTGCTAAGACAGCAATTTCACTTGGGCCCGCAATCATATCAATGTCTACTTGACCAAATACTTCCCGTTTGGCAAGTGCTACATAAATGTTTCCTGGACCGGTGATTTTATCAACAGGCTGGATACTGTCCGTTCCATACGCAAGAGCGGCTATAGCCTGAGCACCACCCATTTTGTACATTTCTGAAATGCCCAGCTCCTTCGCTGCTACTAGTACAGCGTCAGACAGACGACCGTCTTTTCCTGGCGGTGTCACAAGGACAATTCGCTCAACGCCGGCAACAAGTGCCGGGATCACATTCATTAAAACAGATGATGGATAGGCGGCTGTTCCGCCTGGGACATATACACCGACCGCATCGAGCGGCGTTACTTTCTGACCTAGCATTGAGCCGTCTTTTTGGTGATAAAACCAAGAGGAGGTTAGCTGACGCTCGTGGTATGTTCGAATATTCCGGATCGCCGTTTGGATGATTTGGATCATCTCCGGGTCCAAACGTTCGTAGGCTTTTGTCTTTTCATCCTCCGTCACAAGTGGCTGTTCAATAGAGACACCGTCAAATTGCTTCGTGAAAGACCGTACCGCTTCGTCACCATTTTTTCTCACTTCTTCGATTATTCGCTGAACAGCCAATCGCTGCTCTTCCGTTCCTGTATCTAGAGAACGCTTGAGTGAGAGAGTGTCTGTCTCACCTTCTTGTATGTAGGTGATGTTCATGATGTTTCCTCCCCTTCTCCTTCGATGATTCTTGCCAGACGCTGCGCCATTTCATCGATTACCGCATCCTTCATTCGATAGCTCACAGGATTGACAATAAAACGTGACGTAATGTCACAAATATGTTCCGTTTCGACAAGTCCATTTTCCTTAAGTGTTTGACCGGTGGAGACAATGTCAACAATTCGATCGGCAAGTCCGATGAGCGGTGCTAATTCAATGGAACCATTTAGCTTAATGATCTCCACCTGCTCACCTTGTTCCCTAAAATAAGAAGAAGCGACATTTGGGTACTTTGTGGCCACACGCGGTGCGACACCGCCCCAGCTGGCTCCCGGCAAGCCCGCTACAGCTAAATGACATTTGCTAATGTTTAAATCGAGCACTTCGTACACATCCCGTGCTTCTTCAAGCATGACGTCTTTCCCTGCAATGCCCACATCCGCTACACCGTGCTCTACATATGTCGTCACATCCATTGGCTTCGCTAAAATAAAGCGGAGATTTTCTTCCGGTACATCAATGATTAATTTTCTTGAATCTTCGAATTCCTCCGGCAGCTGATATCCAGCCTGTCTTAATAGCCCTGCTGCTTCTTCAAATATCCGCCCCTTTGGCATTGCCATTGTCAACACTTTACCCATTTTGCTCTTCCTTTCTAGCGCCGATAAAATAAGTCACTTGCTCAAATGCCTTGGTCATGGCATCGATATTTTCAATACCTGCTAAGTCTTGGAGAACAATCCTTTTGCCCTTTGTCCGCTCTTTTTCTGCAAAATCAAATGCTTCAAGCCGCTGTTCTTTACTAAAAATCACAGCCTCTTGGGGCTCATTTATTTCTTTTGCGTCGAGCGCCTCAAGAAGACGGTCTAATCGAAGTCCGAAGCCTGTAGCGGGTGCGGGTGCATCAAAGTGAGCAAGCAATTGATCATACCTTCCTCCACTTCCGATCACAGACCCAACATGATCTGCAAATACTTCAAACAAAATCCCAGTATAGTAGCTCATATGACTAACCATGCTTAAATCCAAACGGATATATTCTGTACAGCCGTAATCTTCAAGTGTCTCCCACAGCGCCTTTAACTCCGCAAGCACTTCTTTGCCCTCTTGTGACACCACAATTTCTTCAGCCTGCTGGGTCACTTCTTGACCGCCGCGCAGCTCTAAAAGCTGGAGCAGCCTTGTTTTATCGATGGATGAGAGCGGCAATTGTTTGACATGCTGCCTGTATCCCACATAATTCTTTTCATATAAAAATCGGCGCAATACGTTCGCCCGCTCTGTATTCCCTAGTACATCTAAAAACAAGGTCTCAGCCAAAGCCACATGCCCGATCGCAATTTTGAAGGATTGAAGTCCAGCATTTTTTAATGCAAACACGACAAGCGCTATGACTTCAGCATCTGCACTAATCGAACCATCACCGATCAATTCAATACCGACCTGCTCAAATTCAGAAGGTCTTCCGCCTTCTCTTTCCTGTGCTCGAAACACGTTGGCTGCATAACCGACTCGAAGCGGATACGCCTGTTCATGAAGCTTTGAAGCCGCCACTCTCGCAATTGGTCCCGTCATATCAGGTCTAAGCACAAGGGTTTGACCATTTTGATCAAGAAGCTTAAACAGCTGCGTATCTGTAATCGCCGATTGAACACCGACTGTATCGTAAAATTCAAGCGTTGGCGTTTCCATTAAACGATAACCCCAACCATTCATGACCTCTGTTAAAGAATGCCTAACTCTTTTCTTCGTCTCATACAATCCTGGTAATGAATCTCGCATACCATATGGTTTTTCAAACATGAACATGTTCTTCCGCACCTCCAACACATTAAAACAAAAAATTCCGAATCCTTTAGTTCGCTAATATGATAATATGCTAACAAAATAAAGTAATTAAATCAATCATTTTTATTTTCCCCTTTTTTTCCTTAATCATTTGTTCATATATTACATTAAAATGACACCTAATCCTTTTTGATCTCTTTGCTTTAGGAACATGCTATAATACTTTAAAATATTGAATAACACAGGAGATTACAGTGAAATTCATCCAGACATTAATCTTAACTTTGTTGTGCGCATGTCTTGTTTATTTCGGCTTTATTTACGTTTCACAATTCGACCAAGTCAAGAAAACAACGTCACCACAAGAAGCCAAAGAAAAAGAAAATGATACCGCACTAGCAGCAGAAGAAACACGTTCTACGAAAAAAACAGAAACGACACACTCTAGTTTAAAAGGAAATAAAAAAGCCATGGACGTCATCCTCTTTAATCAAATGGATGCACCAAAGCTTTATAACGGATGCGAAGTCACGAGCTTAGCCATGCTTCTTCATTACAGCGGCTATGAGCATATAACGAAAAACGCATTGGCAAACGAGATTAAGCGTGTCCCGCTCAATTATGAGAATGGCTTAAAAGGAGACCCTCATGACGGGTTTGTAGGCGATATGGAGAATGGGCCAGGTCTTGGTGTGTACCACGAACCCATTTATCAGCTTGCGAAAAAATATGTAGGTAATCAAGCCGTTGACTTAACCGGCAAGCCAGTCAAAAAGGCCATCTATCAATCACTTGAAAAAGGTTATCCTGTCTGGGTCATTACCACTTCGACCTTTGCCAAAACAGATAACATTGAAACATGGAATACACCAAATGGGAAAATAGATATCAGCTTTAATATGCACAGCGTCGTCATCACAGGCTATGACAAAGATCATGTCTACTTAAATAACCCTTACGGAGAGAAGAATCAAAAAGTAGATCGTGAACAGTTTGAGGATTCTTGGAAACAGATGGGCAGCCAGGCGATTATCATTAAAGCATAAAACCCCGCTAAATAGCGGGGTTTTTATTTTCTTATTCTGCTTCAGAAACCACAGTAAAACGTTCTCCAACATGAGCAGCTTGTTCTATCTCATCGACAAGTGCAACGGCGTAGTCAGCATAACTCACATAGCTGTCACCCTTCGAATTAACGATAAGATGGTCTTTGCCTTTCACATAAGCACCTGTCCGTTTGCCTGCTGGATCAAAGAATGCAGCTGGACTAAGAAATGTCCATTTTACTCCTTCGGTCTTTTGAAGATCTATTAAATTTTCTCCTTGGTGTGAAGCAGTAGCAAAGTATTCCTTTGGAAACTCCGGTGTGTCCATCAGTCTAGTTGTTTTGGCCTCATCTACAAATAAACTTCCAGCACCTCCCACAACGATTAAACGCGTTTCTGGTGTCTCTTTCAAGAGATGAATGAGTTTTTTCCCTGCTTCTACATGAAGGTGCTCTTGTCCTGCTGGCGCACCAAATGCGTTTACGATCACATCAAAATCTTTGACGTCTCCTGCCTCTAAGTGAAAAACATCCTTTTCTAAAACAGCTGCTGATGAATTGGTCACTTTTTGTGCATCTCGAACGATTGCCGTTACTTCGTGCCCTCTCGATTGAGCTTCTTTTAAAATGTGTTGTCCTGCTTTACCTGTTGCGCCAATGATTCCAATGTTCATGTAAATTCCTCCTACAATATATTGTTATTTTGATCACTTAAGATGTAACCATGATAGTTACAACAGAGGTAAAAAAAATTGAATAGATCATCCAATTTTTTTGATTAAAACCTGCGTTAGTTCACTTAATTTGATCTCAGCAAGCACTTGCTCCATCGCACTTTGAGCACGGCACAAAATTAATTCTAGTACAGCTTGAATATTTGCACCGATCGGACAGTCAGGATTTGGGCTTTCATGAATTTGAAACAACTCTCCCTCATCCACAACTTCAACCGCCTTATACACATCGAGCAGTGTCATGTCATCTTCACTGCGATTCAATTGAGAACCACCTTTGCCAAGACTCGTTGAGATTAGGCCTGCTTTTTTGAGCTTACTCATGATACGGCGAATCACCACTGGATTTGTATTGACACTTCCTGCGATATCCTCCGATGTCTGTAATGATCCTTTTTCAAGTGATAGCAAGGCCAGAATATGGACAGCGACAGTAAATCTGCTGCTGATTTTCATGTTTTCTCACCTCTGTTGTAATCATTATAGTTACACCATGTTAGAATGTCAACAAAAAAGTCTGCCGAGCTACTCAGCAGACGAAGATTGACGTGCTTCCATTTCCTCTTTCGTATAAATCATCCGCATTGGATTTCCTCCAACAAAGGAGCCTGCCGGAACATCTTTGTTCACAAGAGTTCCCGCCGATACAATCGCACCATCACCAATTGTCACTCCAGGTAGAATCGTTGAATTTGCTCCAATTAACACTTCATCACCAATATAGACTTCCCCAAGCCTATACTCTTTAATCAAATACTCATGGGACAGAATGGTTGTGTTATAGCCAATCACACTATTTCGACCGACAGTGATTTTCTCAGGAAACATGAGATCGACCATCACCATTAAAGCAAACGCCGTATCCTCCCCGACTTTCATTCGAAGGAAGGTGCGATAAATCCAATTTTTCATTCCCATAAAAGGCGTATAACGCGCCAGTTGAATAAAGATAAAATTTTTCACAACCTTGAGAAAGGGGACTGTCCGATAGACTTGTCTAAGCGAATTGACCCCTTTGACAGGATAACGATCTGTTTTTCTCAACTTAATCAGCTCCAACAATCGCCAAGAGATCACTCATTTTCTGCAGCATATAATCAGGGCGATGCTTTAACAGGGCTTCTTCTCCCTTAATAGACCAAGCAACACCTGCTGTTTTCGTCCCTGCCGCTTGACCAGATAAAATGTCGTGATAATTATCACCAACCATAATCGCCTCATGCGGATCACTGCCGAGCTTGGATAATGCCAGTTGAACTGGTTCTGGATGCGGCTTTTCATTTTGTACATCATCAAGTGTGACAATGACCTCAAAAAATGGCTCCAATCCAGTCAGCTTTAATCCCATTAAAACCGTATCACGGATTTTTGTTGTCACAATTCCGAGCTTAAACCCCTGATCCTGAAGAATTTTCAACGTGTCTAACACCGTCTCATACTCCGTCACAAGCAGATCATGCTGTTCATGATTAAACGTTCGATACATCTGGATCATATCATTTGTCAGATTCGGATCCATTGCAGAGAATGTATCAAATAATGATGGACCAATGAAATGAAGGATATCCTCACGGCTGTATTGACCAGGGTAATAATGATCAAGCGTATGATGAAATGAAGCAATAATTAATTCATTTGTATTGATTAATGTGCCATCTAAATCAAATAGCACTGTGTTAATAGTTGATTGGTTCATATAGCTTCCTTTCTAACAGCTGCATGTTCCCGCCTCCGCCAAATATAGCTGATGGCAGCTGTCAATAAAATAGCAGAAATAAGGCGAATAAGAAGAAGCGGCCATACTGGAATACCTAATGGAATGAAAATGAGTGTATCTTCGACCACCGCATGACACGCCACAAGGAAAATGAAAGCAAGCGTTAAATCCTTTTTGCTGACACCGTCCTCTTCCACTGCCTTCATCATGACGCCTGCCCCGTAGGCAAGACCAATGGTTAAACCTGCCACCATCGTCATAGACGTATTTTCTTTCATTCCAAGCATTCTCGTAAAAGGAGACAGCCACTTAGACAGCGTATGGAGCCACCCTAAGTCTCTCATGAATTGAATGATGATCATGAGAGGAATGACAATACAAGCCAGCTGCAGCACACCAAGAACAGCTTTCTGTAAAGCAAGAAGTACGATCATATACCAGCTAGAAGGCACATCAGCCGACTGAGCAGCTGTCAGCAAACCATATTGCGCCGGCTCCTCGCCTCCCTGCCAAACGAGGTGAATGACAATTGCTGACACGACGGCAAGACTGATTCTGACTAGCAAAATGACAGACACCCGCAGCCCAACCTTCGCCGCCACTGTTGATTCGATGATCAAGTTGTGACAAAAAGAGAGCATGACCGCTAAAATGAACACTTCCTTCACAGGCAGCTCTAATGTCAAAATGGCTGCAATACCCGCATACAAGTTCAGCATATTTCCTAAAACAAGCGGAATGGCCGCTTCCCCTGAAAGACCAAACAGACCCATAAATGGACGGATGAATTGTATCATCCAATCCATCACAGGTGTATGCTGCAAGATACTAACGAGAATGGTAACCGGAAAAATGACTTTTCCAAGTGTCCAAGTTGTCGATAACCCTGCTTTCAAGCCGTTTTTCCATGTCTCCCTCATCTTTTATCCCCCTTGCTTAATTTGATGAGTTGTTCTCTTTATACGGTATAGATGCATATCCTTTGATTCTTCTAAACACAATCAACAAGATAGCTACTGCAAATATAGCAATTGAAATCATCTGTGCAATTCGAAGATGCTCAGTCAGCATTAAGCTGTCTGTTCTCATTCCCTCAATGAAGAAACGGCCGATTGAATACCAGATTAAATAAGACAAGAACATTTCGCCTCGACGCAATGATGTTCTACGTAATAAGATTAATATCAAAACGCCAGCGATATTCCATAATGATTCATATAAGAACGTAGGGTGATAGTAGGTCCCGTCAATGTACATCTGATTAATAATAAACTCAGGCAGGTGCAAATTTTCTAAAAAGGCTCTTGAAACAGCCTCACCATGCGCTTCCTGATTAATAAAGTTCCCCCAGCGCCCGATGGCTTGCCCTAGTAAAATACTAGGCGCTGCGACATCGGCGATTTTCCAAAAGGACACCTTTCTCACTTTAGTAAAGACAATCGCTGTCAGCACCGCCCCTATCAGTCCACCATGTATGGCAATTCCGCCATTCCAAATCTTGATGATTTCATTTGGGTGCTGCTGATAATAATCCCATTCAAAGGATACATAATAAATTCGTGCACAAATAATGGCGATAGGAATGGCAAATAAGATGAGATCAATAAACATATCTTTATTGATGCCTCTTTTTTCACACTCCCTTAATGCGAGCCAGAGTCCAAGCAGCGCTCCGACCCCAATAATCACACCATACCAATGAACCGAAATAGGTCCGAGCTGAAAAGCAATCGGATCAATTGGTTGAATTGCTTCATTCATATAGACAGCTCCTATTCATCCTGGCCATTGTCTTCAATGACATCGGCAAGTTTACTTGTAAATTGTTCCGCTGCATTATGTCCCATTCGTTTCAATCTGAAATTCATTGCAGCTACCTCGATGATGACCGCTAAATTTCGTCCCGGACGTACAGGGATGGTCAGCTTTGGTACATCTGTATCGATGATCCGCATTTTTTCTTCCTCAAGTCCTAAACGGTCATACTGTTTGCCTTGTTCCCAAAGCTCAAGGTTCATAACAATCGTAATTCTCTTATAGCTTCTGACAGCGCCCGCTCCAAATAAGGTCATCACATTAATAATGCCTAGTCCACGGATTTCTAGAAGGTGCTCAATCAGCTCTGGTGCGCTTCCAACTAACGTATCCTGATCCTCTTGCCTAATTTCCACGCAATCGTCTGCAACCAGCCTGTGTCCTCTCTTCACTAATTCTAAAGCCGTTTCACTTTTACCTACGCCACTTTTTCCAATTAACAGCACACCTACACCATATACATCCACGAGTACGCCATGAATCGCAGTCGTTGGTGCAAGTTTGCTTTCTAAGAAGTTCGTTAATCGACTCGAAAGTCTTGTCGTCTTTAAGCTTGAGCGTAAAACCGGCACTCCATTTTCATTTGAAGCTTCGATCAATTCCTTTGGTACTACACGATCTCGTGACAAAATGATGGCAGGGGTAATATCTGTACAAAGAGACATCATTCTCTGCTTTCGTTCGCGTTCTGGGAGCTGTTCAAAAAAAGAAAGCTCTGTCTTCCCTAAAAGTTGAACTCTTTCTTTTGGGTAATATGTAAAATATCCAGCCATTTCAATACCTGGTCTGGAAAGATCACTGATTGTAATGGGACGATTAATCCCTTCCTCCCCACTTACCAGTTCAAGATGAAATTGTTCCATTATGTCCTTCGTACGAACTTTCGGCACGCTTCTTCCTCCTTTTATCGCAGGCGTTTCAGAAATACAGCTCTATTTTATCACTTTCAATGATGAACCCAAAATAGTATTTTATCCTGATCCTGTTTCACCACATTTACTGGTATAGACAACTATACTTAAAAAAGGTAAACTGAATCTAACGACGAGAATAAGGGGGCACAATCATGAGCAGTTCTTTATTGCTCTCCAATATTCATATTGTGACAAAGACAGAAATCATTGAAAACGGTTTTGTCGGTTTACGCGATGGCAAGATCGACTATATTTCAACATCACCGCCGACAGGAAATTATGAAAAAGTATATATTTCCCGGGAAAACTTTTATTTACTCCCCGGAATGATTGATATTCACATCCATGGGGGATATGGTGCAGATATGATGGATGCGACACCAGAAGCCATGAATACACTTGCTGATCACTTACCCGCAGAAGGAACGACAAGCTTTTTAGCAACAACCATTACACAAAATCACCAAGAGATTGAGCAAGCACTTAAAAATGTCGCACAGTGGAGACCCTATAATAAAAAGCAAGCTGGAAGTCATGCACAATGTTTAGGCATTCATCTAGAAGGTCCTTTTATTTCTAAAGATAAAGCTGGAGCGCAGCCAGCTCAATGGATTACACAAGCTAACCTTCCTCTTTTTGAGAAATGGCTGAGTGCATCAGATCAGCTGATTCGAATTGTCACTTTTGCTCCTGAGGAAGATACTGATTTTGCATTTCTTTCCCTGCTAAAAGAAAAAAATATCATTCCTTCTATTGGACATACAAATGCTCCTCATGACATGATTGAACTAGCAGCAAAGCACGGTGCGCGTCATGTCACGCATCTTTATAATGCGATGAGTTCATTTCAGCATCGTGAGCCAAATGTTGCAGGAGCTGCGCTTACAAACGAAAAGCTTTTGACTGAGCTAATTACAGATGGCATTCATTCACATCCTCTTTCCGTAAAGCTTGCGTATTTGGCTAAGGGAAGTGAACGTTTGATCATGATTACAGACTCAATGCGCGCAAAAGGACTTGGAGAGGGAACCTACGAATTTGGCGGACAGACTGTGACAGTCAGCGGTGAAAAAGCATTGCTGGCAGATGGAACACTTGCAGGATCGATTTTACAAATGAAAGATGGGGTCAAACGTATGAGACAGATCACACAATGTGGATGGATAGAAATTGCTCAAATGACCTCAACAAATGCAGCTACTCAGCTCGGGATCGATCATCAGCTCGGTTCGATCGAAGTTGGAAAACTAGCAGACTTGGTCATTTGGGATGAAGCTGGCGAACTCATGATGACGATCTGCCATGGACAAATCGTTTATGAAAAAAAGGAGGCCACACACTGATGAACATCATCGAATTTGCAGATAAAGATCAATTAGGGAAAGCAGCAGCTGCTTTCATTGCACGTACCATTGAATCAAAAACAGATGCGGTTCTCGGTCTGGCAACTGGCGGTACACCAATTGACACTTATAAAGAGTTAATTCAGTTGCATCAAACAGAACAATTGTCTTTCAAACAAGCAAGAACAGTGAATCTGGATGAGTACGTGGGAATTGATCCAAATCATGAAAATAGTTATATGACTTACATGAAGCGTCATTTATTCGACCATATTGATCTCCCATCAGATCAATATTTCCTCCCCAATGGTGCTGCTGCTCACTTGGAAGAAGAGTGCTTAAGGTATGATCAGCTCATTGAAGATTTAGGGGGTATTGATCTTCAGCTACTTGGTATCGGACAAAATGGACATATCGGGTTTAATGAACCTGGTACTCCTTTTGACTCAAAGACGCATGTCGTCCAATTAGATGAACACACTCGCCAAGCCAATGCAAGGTACTTTTCTTCTATAGATGAGGTACCTACACATGCCATTACAATGGGAATTGCAAGCATTCTTTCAAGTAAAAAAATTCTCCTTCTCGCATCAGGAAAATCAAAAGCGGACGTGATACAATATTTAGAACGAACTGAAATTCACCCAGACTTCCCTGCATCTGCTCTGAAACTTCATGAAGATGTGACGATTTTTATTGATCGAGAAGCTGGTTCACTACGCTAAACACGAGAGGATTTTCACATGTTTATTGATAAGCAGTCACCTATCCCCATGTACCATCAGATTATGGAGAACTTGAAAAAGCAGATTGAGGATGGAACGTTAGCACCTGATACACTCATTCCTTCTGAAAGAGAATATGCCGAACGCTTTGGTATTAGCCGAATGACTGTCAGACAAGCCTTATCGAACCTTGTGAACGAAGGATATTTATACCGGCAAAAAGGAAAAGGAACATTTGTTAGCCGAAAGAAATTTGAACAACCGCTTCAGGGCTTAACAAGCTTTACAGAAGATATGCGTCAACGTGGGCTTAAAGCTTCAAGTCAGTTGATTGATTTCAAAAAAGTCGCATGCCCAGAGCACTTGCTGCAATCATTACAGCTGTCGAACAGTGAAGATGTCTATGAATTAAAACGAATCCGCCTTGCAAACGATGAACCAATGGCTATTGAAACGAGTTATATTCCTGAAAAATTTGCTGGCGAGCTCACAAAGGAACATTTAACTGGATCTTTATATGAATATATAGAAGCGAACACAGGTCTAACCATCGCCCATGCCAAGCAGGAGCTTGAAGCCAATGTTGCATCAAAGGAAGAAGCTAACGTGCTGTCTATTTCATTAGGGGACCCTGTTCTCTCCATTGCAAGAACAACTTATTTTCAAAATGACATTCCATTCGAGTATGTCATGTCCATTTATAGAGGGGATCGATACAAGCTCACTCACACAATGGAAAGATAAAACTGTGCTCTTGAAAGCACAGTTTTTTATTTCCTAAGAAATGTTGATTGATCATCATTTTTTGTATGAATTTTCCATATAGGAGAAATCGCTTTCCCTTCGAAACGGTCTTTTGCGACAGTGTACCAATAATATTCTTGATTTGGCTTTAACCCTTTCCATTCAAAGGTTGCTTTTTTACCACTTTTCACACCTTTGACTTCTCCAAGAAGAACGTTTGTGTAGACATTCAATTCAAAATAATTGGTTTTAACGGATTTCATTTTTGGTGTTAAATCGACATCAATTGAAAATTCATCTTGATCTCCATACGTTTTTGGATCATAAAAATGTTCTTGATTCAAGTAGGGTGAGTATGTGGTGAAATGAAGTTTATTTTTTTCTTGATCTGCAGTGATCAGCCGCATAAAACCTTGACCGCCTTCAGGACCTGACTGGTAATCTGCAAGGATTTGATATACTTTTCTGTCCACTTTTCCATCATGATCATCGTCAATCTCATCTACTTTTCGACTGGCTCCGTGGTAGTGGCCACTAAATACTGCGACAATATTCGGGTGACGTTTTACCACTTGATGGAAGATCAAATCTCCAATTGGGCTTCGATTGCCGCTCACTAACAAATACTCATGGAAATTTAAAATGACAATTCGATCTGGATGTTCAGAAATGACTCGATTTAACCAGTCAATCTCATTTTGCTTGATCCCCCAGCCCATATACACCATCATATAATCATTGCCACCAGCAGAGATAAGATCATAATGACCTCGATTGTTTTGATAGGATTCACCGTAATACGGCTTGTCTTCAAAGCGTTTCGCTCCAAAATATCTCCCATATTCCCTATAATGGCCGTCTTTGTGCCTGACATCATGATTACCAGCTAATACACCGTAAGGAATATGATGCTTATCTAACACACGCATAAATGTATCGGCACGATTCCACTGCTTATCCTTTGAATCATCCACAATATCACCTGTATGGAACACATATTGAATATTTAATGGGTCCCTTTGATCTCTGATCCACTCGACCATTTTTTTGAAGATATGAGGATAACTTCTGGCATAATATTGAGTATCAGACATCCACACCATCTTATAAGGCTTTAACGTCTTACTGATCTCATCTTGTACAAGCAAATCAAACGTTTGATTTTTCATATACTGTCTGACTGACAGCAGCCCTTTCAGGTAAAATTCCTTTTCATCCTTGGCAAAGTGATGAGTGATTTTATCCCACTTTTCTTGCTGATGATTCCAAGCGTACATCGTTACCTTTCTCCCTGATAATGAGCTTCCTTTCCATACAGCCTCGACAACATCCTTTTCACGTACATCGTGATGAACCTTGATTTGAAAGCGATGATAAGGAAAATGCTGTAGATCTTTCGTTTCCACTGATTTACCATCAGCAAATGCAATGCGATTTCTTTCTCGATTAGAAAAAATCATTTCACCTGTTTCATTTAAATGTTTTGGCGGCTCTGTTTCCGCTGCATATTTGAAAATCTTCATGGACGGATGCAGCGATGTATATTGATAGGCACGGTAAAAGGAGTAATCTAACTGATCATTAGTAGGATCATTGGTTAGCACTGTTTGCTTAGATGATTCCTTTTTTGTCCTATCTGACACTCTCTCTGGCGTTTCAGGGTGTTCATGTACCGTCTTAAAAACCTTTCTCAAAGTTGATTTGTTTCCAGCGGCATCTTTTGCTTTTATCTTCAACGTGTGCTCCCCAGGTTCTAATTCGCTAGAGGACGTTTGATAAGGCAAAGAGATCGGTTTTCCATCTAAATATGCCTTCATCTCCGCTATATCACTCCAACGATCCGTCACCTTTGCCTTTAACGTAAAGACGCCTTTATATTGGTCATTTGCTTGTATATTACTCTTGATTTTCGGACCCGTGTTATCGACTTTCACACGTACAGATTGAGATTCGTCTGCGGTTTTAGCCTGAACAACATGTACTCCTTCTTTCAGCCTTCTTGTATCCCACTGAATATAGCTTGAAGCATATGCTTGCTTCGGGATTTGAAACTGAAATGCTCTTACCTTCTTAGCGCTGCCACCGTCACCCATTTTCCATTCCTCATGCTGGCTCGCATTTAGAGGCAGAATTTGAGTTCCATTCGATAAAATCATCTGGACATTTTTCAATTCAAAATCATCGTGATTTTCTCCAGGAAATCGGTCAAACGGCGATGACTTCGTCCCAGCATGGAATGATATTGTTTGTGGACCTGCCTTTTCTAAGTGTTTTTCTGGTATTGGTATCGTATAGGTGCGATACACTTTTGTCGAATCATCAAAAATGGAAAGTAAGTGCTTACCTATAGACACACCATTCTTAAAATATAAATTTGTCCCTTTGACATCAAATGCAAGATATGGATCTGCTTCAAGTGCAGGGAATACTTGTCGAATCGGTTTCCCATCTATCATTAATTGTATGCTTTTTTTCTGATCTGCTGTTGCTTTTAAGTGAAATACGCCAGAAACCGTATCTCCTTCTTCTACATTCAATCGAAGGCCGTGAGCTTTGCTTACTTGTTCCACATCAATTGTTTTTTTCATTGTCATTGCTTGATTTTCGCCGTCTGACGCTTCAATCTGATATTCCAATCGTTCTTTACCGATGAGCTCAGGTGAATAAATAATATGGTGAAACAGCCGATCATTATGATCCTTTTGAAGCAGCACCTCTTTAAAATCTTCATGACGATTGGTTCGATATCGCAATTTGACCGTTTTGACGGACTGATCATCCTGCACATCTGCTCTCATTTCAATGCCTTCAGTTGGTTTTATCGGTTGATTGTCTGTCATATCTTCAATCACAGGTTTATGAACATCTTGTGATATTTCTTTTTTTTCAGTTGGAACTTGTGCTTTTAACACTTTTCCGGGTGTCGGCTCTTCCTCCACTTTCGAGATCAGCTTCATTTGTGTCGTACCATCCATTGGATACTTGAACAGTAACGATCTGTGCTCGCTAAACAATGAAGGCTTTAAACGATAGGATGCCGACGATACCTCTTCTCCTATATTTGTTGTGATAGAAACAAGGCGGGATTTAGAATTGGACAATCCTTTACTCTCAATGATCGATAGATGCTCGCCCTCTTTTAAATGGCTTTTGTACATCGCATTAAAGTCCGCTACCGTTAAATGCTCCTGCCCTTTTTTTCTAAGCCAAAATACGTACGGTTTTCCAGGAGAAATGGTGATAGGACTTGTGTGGAATGAATATATATCATCCATCTCCACGCCTTGCGCTGGATTGCGATAGCGAAGCTGGTAATGTCGAAGTGAAATGGGTGCATGAGTTGTGTTATACACCTCGATGAATTCAAAAGCATCCTTGCCTTTGCGGTTTTTTGAATTCACGACGATTTCTGTCATCAATAGCTCAGGAATTTGTGAGAGATCCTCTTCAAATCCGTTTAAGTGAACTGCTTGTTCGGTTGTTTTGATGACAGACTTCTGCGTCAGGAATTCTGTATAGTAATGAACTGTTGAATTCCACAATTGATCTGTCGGGATTTTCGCTGTGAATTCTGGTTTCATCCCCGGCAATCGTTCCATTGGGATCAATCGATATCCTAGCTCATCACTCTGTTTATAGTACAAGTTTGCAGACAAAATTTGCTCTGACTGACTAATAGATGCCCGAAATTGAAGATCACGTTTTTTTCCTTGAACCGGACGGACATCTACTTGAAATTGATCAAAGATAAAAGGTGAAAAGGGCTTATTTCGTATGTTCACTTGTGTTTGTGTCAAAGATCCTGCTGAAGCAGGCTGACTGAAACAAAAAAGAATGCTCAAAAAAAGCAAAAGAATGATTTGTCTGCTCACATTCACCATCGTGCACCGCCTCCCTTCGGATATTGTGTCTCCTGAAGACGGTTTTTATGACAGATGGAACGGGGAAACGATATAAATTCACACAAAAAAACCGTTAGCTTTTTTTCGCTAACGGTTCCACGATTCCTTTCTGTATGAGCAGATGGAAAATGGATAAAATGACAGCCATCCAAATGGCCGTTCCAAACCCATCAATGTTAAAACTATCTCCCATAAAGCTTGAGGTCATCATCAGTGTGATGGCATTAATGACAAAGAGGAACAATCCTAGTGAAAGTACTGTCACTGGCAGCGTTAAAATGATCAAAAACGGCTTCACTAAAATATTGAGCAAGGACAAAATAATACTTGCTACAATCGCTGCGCCAAAGCCTTCAATATACACACTACCAAGGCCTGGCAGAATGCCTGAATCAAAATATCCAGCAATGACGATTAAAAGTAATGCATTGACGAAAATACTAACGATCCATCTAAGCATTTAGTTAGTGCCTTCTTCCGGAACAACAAAATACCAGATGAAGTAGATCAAGAATATCGGCATAAATGCTGTCATAAATCCGATGATCACCGTTAAAATACGAAGCAGGGATGCATCGACACTTAAGTATTCAGCAAGTCCACCGACAACACCCGCTATTTTTTTATCTGTCGCTGAACGATAAAGCTTCTTCATGTAGAATCACTCCTTGTCTGATTGGTGCTTTACTTGGATTGAGCCTGTTTTTGTTTCTGCAAAAATGGATATATTGTGCTCCGCCTGTTGATTGGCTTTGATCATTTTCTCTTTTTGCAGCGTTTCATTTTTCTCTTTAATCATATTTGCATCAAGCAGTTCATGAGAGATCGATCCGAGATTGCTTTTCAGCTCCGCAGTCACTGCACAAGCACGCGGAATCTGAACGTCCACACTGCCTGTTGTCGTTTTTGCATAGATCGAACGGCATTTCTCATCTGACAGCTGAACAGCAATGTTCCCATTGAAGCTCTGTGCATCAATTGATTCACTTTTCCCGCGCAGGTCAATGAGCCCATTAATGGTTTCTACTTCAATCATACCACACTCGTGATCAGCCAGTTTGATTTGTCCATTTGCTGTTTCAATCCCGACTTTTTCTGCTTGTAAAGAGGCAAAAGAGACGACGCCATTTGTTGTTTTTGCAGCCAGTTCTTTTGTCTTTAGTTTTTCCCCGCGAATCGGTCCATTAAACAGTTTGACTTTGATTTTATCGTATTGGATACGTGGTACATACAGGGTGACATTGACCTTCATGGTCTTCTTTTCAGTTCGGATAAAAAATTTGTCCCCTTCAAGCCCGCAATCCAGATGTTGAAGAAATTGCTGTCTGGCCTGCTCTCCATCCTCTGCACGGTAAATTTTCGCATGACACTCTGCCCGAACATCCCCATCATCCCAAGGCATCAAATTGAGACTGCCGTTTGCCAATTGAATATCTAAATGAGAAAGTGCCGCGTCTTTGAATTGAAAAATGTGTTCAACGTCGACGGACTGTCCAAAGTTCAAATCAAGATCTACATCTTTGACCTTTTTCACCGCCGAATCTAACCATCCAAACAGCTTTGCACCGAGGTTTTCAGTACCAGTTCCTTTATTCTCTGTGCCAGCTTTTTCTTCATGAAAGGTATGATCAGCCGTTGATTTTTCTAGTGAAATGGACTGATTTTCTTCTAATTTTTCAAGTAGCGTAATTGCTTCTTTTGCAGATAATGTCCCGTCTTCTACTAATTTTAAAATGCGTTCTTTTTCATTCATACAAAGCCCTCCTACGATTTGATGGATTGAAGCACTTTAATACCTTGAATGATATTCCAAATGACAGAGATCAAAAAGCCAATGGCGACTAAAAAGGACAAGATAAGTACGGTGAACACTGGAACGAGTGAGTCGCTTGCCTGTGTCGTCAATAAAAAGGGGATAGCTCCAAAAACCAGCAGCACACACGCTGCGACTGGCAAAACATGTGACCACAATGCACGCAGCGAATGCCGTTTCGTTTCCTTTTGATCCACTACAAAATATGCCACGATCGGTACAATAAACGGCATGAAAAATACACTAAAATAACAAATAGATGCAATGATCGACTGATCTCTGTTCATATATATTCGCTCCTTCATGATGAAAATTCCTTTCTAACTCATACGTTTATGGCGTATAAAAAGTTTCAAACTCATTCGATTTACATATGTCCTTAGACACAAATTATTTCTTTTTGCACCTAAGTGTAGATTCTTCATGGATTACCCTTTAAAATATGTTGAAAAGATGGTGATTATCATTATAGGGGGTAATTATTTTGACAGATCATCATAATGCTAACCACACGGCACAAACGCTTTTAGACCTTATACAGAAACAGAAAAGCATGAACAGCGATATGATCAAGGAGCTAGAGGCCATTCATCCGTCTCATCCGAAGTATGGTGATATCCGTTATTTAAAAGTACTGCTCGATAGTAGCAGCACTCATATTTTAAAGGATTTAACGCACCTCAGTAACTTAATGCCAAAGGAAGATGTGCAATAAAAGGAAAACCCCTCTTTCGGAGGGGTTTCAGATTGTTGACAAAGGGCTAAAATGAACTTGATTTTAGCCCTTTGTCTTCTTTTCAGCGTGATAGAAAACCTTTGCAGTCTAGGAAGGACGAGTACTGGCGCGGAGCGAATTTGACATTCGTGAGCACCGGCACGCAGGACTGACAAAGAATGCGAGGGTTTGGCTACACGCTGAAACCCCTCTTTCGGAGGGGTTTTTCTTTATGAGGATGTCACACTTTCTGTTTCTTTGACTAACTGTTTCATTCGCTCACGATCACGATCTAAAATCGGTTTTAAGTATCGACCGGTGTAAGAAGCTTCTTCTTTAGCAATGTGTTCAGGTGTTCCTGAAGCAATAATCGTTCCTCCACCAGCACCGCCTTCTGGTCCTAGATCAACAAGGTAATCGGCAGCCTTAATAATATCAAGGTTGTGCTCAATGACCAATACCGTATCCCCGTTTTCGACCAAGCGCTGGAGCACTTTTAACAACCTAGCAATATCATCCACATGAAGACCGGTTGTCGGTTCATCTAAAATATACAAGGATCTTCCGTTTGAACGGCGATGAAGCTCAGATGCCAATTTCACGCGCTGCGCCTCTCCACCAGACAATGTCGTGGCAGGTTGCCCAAGTGTAATGTATCCTAATCCAACATCAAAGATCGTTTGCAGCTTCCGCTTAATTTTCGGGATATTCTCGAAAAATTGAAGTGCGTCCTCTACCGTCATTTCAAGAACATCGGAAATATTTTTCCCTTTATACGTGACCTCTAGCGTCTCACGGTTATAACGTTTCCCGTGACACACTTCACAAGGCACGTATACATCAGGTAAAAAGTGCATTTCAATTTTAATAATGCCATCTCCACGACATGCTTCGCAGCGTCCACCTTTCACGTTAAAGCTGAATCGCCCTTTTTTATAGCCTCGTACCTTCGCTTCATTGGTTTGCGCAAACACATCCCGCACATCATCAAATACACCTGTATACGTAGCAGGGTTGGATCTTGGTGTACGGCCAATTGGAGATTGATCAATATCAATGACTTTGTCTAAGTGATCCATTCCTTTGATTTCTTTGTGCTGTCCTGGCTTCGCTTTTGCTCTGTGCAGTTTTTGGGCAAGGGATTTCAATAAAATTTCATTCACAAGTGTACTTTTCCCTGATCCTGACACACCCGTCACAGCGGTAAAGACACCTAAAGGAAACTTCGCATTCACGTTTTTAAGATTGTTTTCTTTTGCCCCTTTAATTTCAATGAATCGGCCGTCAGGCTTTCTTCTCTCAATCGGAAGCGGGATGAATTTCTCACCAGATAAATATTGTCCAGTCAACGATTTTGGGTCTTTCATGACTTCTTCTGGCGTTCCAGCTGAAATCACTTCTCCTCCATGAACCCCTGCACCTGGTCCAATATCAATGAGATAATCAGCGGCAAGCATCGTATCTTCATCATGTTCTACGACAATCAGTGTGTTTCCGATATCACGCATGTTTTTCAATGTCCCAATCAACCGGTCATTATCCCGTTGATGCAGACCAATCGATGGTTCATCTAAAATATAAAGAACGCCTGTCAGTCTTGATCCGATTTGTGTCGCCAAACGAATCCGCTGCGCCTCCCCGCCTGATAATGTGCCAGCAGACCGGCTTAATGTCAGATAATCTAATCCGACATTATTTAAGAAGGATAAGCGCTCTTTGATTTCACGTAAAATGAGCTGGGCAATCTGCAAATCTTTCTCAGACAACTCAATTTTCTCATAGAAATCAAGGGCATCAGATACAGACAAATCGGTCATTTCTCCGATATGTTTGCCATTGATGAGAACCGCAAGCGTTTCTTTTTTCAGGCGATATCCTTTACAGGTCGGGCATGGCTGATTGGCCATATATTTTTCCATTTGCTCCCGAATATAATCGGAGCTCGTTTCCTTGTAGCGTCGTTCAATGTTACGAAGCACACCTTCAAACTCGATTTCATTTTCACGGACCTGGCCAAAATCATTTTCATATTTAAAATAAATCAGCTCAGAGCCGCTACCATATAAAATTTTATCAAATAAATGCGGCGGGATATCTTTTACCGGAATATCCATGTCAATTCCATAATGTGTACATACCGCCTCAAGAAGCTGCGGGTAATATTGTGAGCTTTGAGGCTCCCATGGGGCAATGGCATGCTGACGTAAAGTCAAATCCTTATTCGGAATCACAAGCTCTGGATCTACTTCTAGTTTAGAACCAAGCCCATCACAGCTTGGACAGGCACCGAAAGGGCTATTAAACGAGAACATTCTTGGCTCAAGTTCCCCAATAGAGAATCCGCAGTGCGGACAAGCATGATGCTCACTAAATAACAGCTCCTCTTGTCCAATCACATCAATCATCACACGACCTTCACCAAGTCGGAGTGCCGTTTCAAGAGAATCAGACAACCGTGCAGCCACGCCTTCTTTCACGACAATTCGATCAATCACCACTTCAATGGAATGCTTTTTATTCTTTTCAAGCTCGATCTCTTCTGACAGGTCCTCCATCTCGCCATCAACTCTGACTCGAACGTAGCCCTGCTTCCGAATTTGATCAAGTACTTTCACGTGAGTTCCCTTACGTCCAGATACAACCGGAGCAAGCACTTGTAGTTTCGTTCGTTCTGGATACTCTAAAATGCGGTCTGTCATTTGCTCAATCGTCTGTGATGTAATTTCGATCCCATGAATAGGACAAATCGGTTTTCCGACTCGAGCATATAATAGACGCAAGTAATCATAAATTTCTGTAACAGTCCCAACGGTTGATCGAGGGTTCCTGCTTGTCGTTTTCTGGTCAATACTAATCGCTGGAGAAAGCCCTTCAATCGCATCTACATCTGGTTTGTCCATTTGACCGAGAAATTGACGTGCATAGGCTGACAGTGATTCAACATACCTACGCTGACCTTCTGCATAAATGGTATCGAAGGCAAGCGACGATTTTCCCGAACCAGATAAACCCGTAATGACCACTAGCTGATCGCGCGGGATATTGACATCAATATTTTTAAGGTTGTGGGCTCTTGCCCCTTTCACCTCTATTCGTTCCATAGCCATCAGGCATTCATCCTTCCGCTTTTAGCTCTAGCAATAGATCTCTTAATTCTGCTGCTTTTTCAAAATCAAGCGCTTTTGCTGCATCTTTCATTTCCATCTCGACGTTTTCGATCACTTTTTCTCGTTCTTTTTTGCTCATTTTTGACAACTTTGGTGCTGCTTTTGTTTCGTATTCTTCTGAATCCTCATGTACTTTTGTTGCCTTGATCACATCTCGAATCTTCTTATGGATCGTTTGCGGAGTGATACCAAATTTCTCATTATACGCTTCTTGCTGCTCACGTCTCCGCTTGGTTTCTTGTATGGCAATGTCCATTGATTTCGTCATATTGTCTGCATACATAATAACCCGGCCTTCTGCATTCCTTGCAGCACGGCCAATCGTCTGGATGAGGGATCTTTCTGAACGTAAAAAGCCTTCTTTATCCGCATCTAAAATCGCCACGAGCGACACCTCTGGAATATCCAAGCCTTCTCGAAGAAGGTTGATCCCTACAAGCACATCATATTTTCCGAGACGTAAATCACGAATAATCTCAATCCGTTCGAGTGTCTTAATTTCTGAGTGCAGATAATTGACCTTGATTCCGATTTCTTTCAGATAATCTGTCAGATCCTCAGACATTTTCTTCGTTAAAGTCGTCACAAGCACACGCTCATTTTTCTCAACCCTTGCATGAATTTCCCCAATTAAGTCATCGATTTGTCCTTCAATCGGACGAACTTCAATGATTGGATCAAGCAAACCGGTTGGACGAATAATTTGTTCCACGACCTCTGGCGTTTTATCAAGCTCGTATGGGCCCGGTGTTGCGGATACATGCACAATATGGTTAATGTGCTTTTCAAACTCATCAAATGTGAGTGGTCTATTATCAAGTGCTGACGGCAGACGGAATCCGTGATCAACAAGCACTTGTTTTCTTGCCTGGTCCCCATTGTACATGGCGCGAATTTGCGGGATGGTCACGTGTGACTCATCGACAACAATCATAAAATCATCCGGAAAATAATCAAGCAATGTGTAAGGTGTAGAACCAGGCGGACGTAAGGTGAGATGTCTTGAGTAGTTCTCAATCCCTGAACAAAAGCCCATCTCTCTCATCATCTCTAGGTCATACCTTGTCCGCTGCTCAAGACGCTGTGCTTCAAGCAATTTTCCGTTTTCACGAAGCTTTTCCAACTGTTCCTCAAGCTCTTTTTCAATATTAATAATCGCTTTTTCCATCTTTTCTTCTCTTGTGACGAAGTGAGATGCTGGGAAAATAGCAACGTGGTCACGATCACCGAGAATTTCTCCAGTGAGAGCATCTACTTCACGAATACGTTCAATTTCATCACCGAAAAACTCCACTCTGATACAATGCTCATCTCGTGAAGCAGGAAAAATTTCAACGACGTCTCCTCGAACTCTGAAGGTTCCGCGCTGAAAATCTATATCATTACGAGAATACTGAATATCCACAAGCTTACGCAGCAGCTGATTGCGTTCAATTTCCATTTCAGTTCGTAAAGACAGCACAAGCTCTCTGTATTCTTCAGGAGAACCTAAGCCATAAATACAGGACACACTGGCAATGATGATGACATCTCTCCGCTCAAATAATGAGGATGTGGCGGAGTGCCTTAGCTTATCGATCTCATCATTAATGCTGGCATCCTTTTCAATAAATGTATCAGTTTGAGGCACATACGCCTCAGGCTGGTAATAATCATAATAACTCACAAAATATTCAACAGCATTATTTGGAAAAAATTCCTTGAACTCGCTGTATAATTGTCCGGCAAGTGTCTTGTTATGCGCAATGACAAGTGTTGGTTTGTTCACTTCTTTGATCAGGTTGGATACAGTAAAGGTCTTTCCCGTACCTGTAGCACCTAACAGCGTTTGATGCTGTTTCCCCTGATGGATGCCCTCCACAAGCTTTTCAATGGCTTTTGGCTGATCTCCTTGGGGCTGATAGTTAGAAACTAATTCAAAGCGGTCACTCACATCAAAGCCTCCGTTTCGTTACGAAATCTATCTAATGAATATATTATCATAAAAGAACACAAAAATACGAACTAAAGTTCGTGTCTGACTTGATTTTTATTTCCAATACAACCATACCCTCTCTGCCGTGGCTCATAACCCTCTAAAGAAACCTTCCTTTCAGTATGGAACATTTTGGAGCGAGATATTCGATCAGCAGAAAAACCACAAAAAAGAAAGCTGCACTCACTAGAATCGTAAGCACAGCTCCTGCAATCAAAAACATTTTCTTTTCATCAAGAGGGATCACATCAATGATGTTTTTCAGCCTTCTCTCTTTTTTCGACTTCTTTCTTGGCCATAAACAATGCCCCGGCCACTAAAGAAATAATATCTAATCCTACGATAAAGTAGGTTTCTGTATAGCCTTTCATATACGAAGCAAATAAAAGCGCTGCTGTTAATGCAATGCCAACGTAATGATTATAAGTAACCTTTGAAAATAAAATAACGAGCAAGAAAGGAAAAACAAGTGCAAATATGGCTTTTGTAATCACAAAAACCCTCCCTCTACATGGTCTACTCCCTTGATTATAGTAAAGATTGGCATAATGAACAATTCACAGTTTTCAATTTCAGCTTTTTTCTTCTCGGTTGAAGACTTTTGATATAGATGAGGAGGAAAATTAGTGAAAACGTCCCCTTTCTAAAGATAGGTCTTTACGTCTTTGACAGTTACATCCAATAAATTCTATGATGAAAATGATAGTGCGCACTATCATTTTAAAAAACAAAAAGAGACAAATGAAACCATTGGCTATTTGGATAAGGGGGCATTCCCATGTATTCAGTATTATTTCATGCGGCTGAAGAATCCGCATCACTCGCAGGGGCAAAAGGCGTGAATTTAATTAAATTAAACAATCACGGACTGCCAGTTCCAGATGGATTTATTATTAAAACGAACAGCTTTGCAAGCTTTCTTTCATATCACAATTTCCACCCAACTGATCAAAACCTTGCCCGAAAAATCACAGAAGCTTCGTTTCCTTCACAAATGGAGACAGAATTACTTTCATCCTTTCAATCATTGTTGAAAACATATCCATCCGTTGCAGTGCGATCCTCTTCTGTTGCGGAAGATCTCGAAGGCGCCTCCTTTGCAGGTCAATACGAGACCTATTTAAATATCAAAACAAATGAAGAATTCTTGCAAGCCGTCAAAGAATGTTGGTCGTCTTACTTCGCAGCAAGAGTCACAGAATATAAGGAAGAGATGATTGAGAACGAGGAAGAGATGCCGCTCATGGCTGTTGTTGTACAAGGATTGATCCATTCTGACATCTCTGGTGTCATCTTTAGTGAGAATCCTGTATCAGGAAAAACAAACGAAGTCATGATGACTGCAAGCTATGGACTAGGAGAAGCCATCGTCTCCGGCCTTGTGACGCCAGATACATTTATTGTAAACAAAGAAACGTACTCTATTGAAAAATCACTAGGAACAAAAGAAGTGCAAATTGTTCCCTGTCAAGAGGGCGTCATTGAACAACCCGTAGGTGAGGAGATGGCTGGCCAATTTTGTCTTCGAGATGATCAATTGATCCAAATC
Source organism: Bacillus sp. 2B09 (assembly GCF_003946835.1). NCBI lineage: Bacteria > Bacillati > Bacillota > Bacilli > Caryophanales > Bacillaceae > Bacillus > Bacillus sp. 2B09. Next base: position 483,955 of record NZ_RPSG01000002.1, on the reverse strand, counting down.
ACGAAAATGACAAAACAAGTAGAAGAACTGTATGGACATGGAGTAGATATCGAATTCGGCATGTCAAACGGTACTTTTTATTTACTTCAAGCAAGACCGATTACTGCTTCTTTTTCCAATACAGCAAATGGCTCCTCAGGTGCAGCCTTTCAAATGAAACCTGAAGAGCTACAAGACTTCTGGATCTCAATGGACGATCATATGCCTGGACCCACAAGTCCTCTTTTTTCAAGTTTGATCATACCTGCTTTAAAAAACGGGATGAAGAAAAACGGAGAGAAGTATCAAGTGCCAGACCTTAATATTAAAGATATCAAGCTTTATAGAGGACATCTGTATTCTTCACCGTCTATGCCAGAAGCGTCAGCTGAACCAGTTTTTGACGAGAGTCTATTCGAACTGTTTCCTCGTTTAAGCGAAAGAATGTATCGCATTTTAGAGCAAAACTTGTTCCCATTATACGAAAAGCTTGATCGGCAAATCACTCAATCGCTGACAATTGATGAAGCCATTAATGGCTTTCAAGAATTAAAGGAGATTTATCTAAGAGCGTATGACGACCATTTTGACATTGTCATACCTCAAGTCATTCTATCAGCGATCATTGAAGACATGCTTGTCTCATATACTGGCGATCAAACACAAGTCGTCCTGTTGCATGAAATGATGATAGGTGTGATGAACAAGTCTCTTGAAACAGATCAAAAGCTATTTCACTTGGCAAAAGACGTCCTTCAAGATTCGGAACTTCTTCAAGCATTTACAGATCATTCAACGAATGCTGAACTATTATATGCACTCAATCATACAGAAAAAGGGAAAAACTTCATTTCCAAAGTAGAAGATTTTCTCCAAGTCTATGGTTGGCGGTCTGTTAAAAGCCATGATTTCACAGAGGAAACATGGGTGGAAAATCCTGAATTTGTCTTGGACATCATTAGAAACAACATTCGGCACCAATCTGATTTTGATGAAGAATTTGCACAAGCCGTGATCAAAAGGCAAGAAACGTATGAACAGTTTATCAGTCAAGTGACAGATGAAGCGTTTAAAACAAAATTTGAAGAACTTTATCATTTTGCACTCCATGCAGCCAATATTCGAGATGATCATCACTTTTACATTGATGCCATGTTAGATGCAAAAGCGAGACTCTATCTCTTAAAAATTGGTGAACTTCTTGTTCAAAAAGGAGCGATCCCTCATCAAGAAGACCTTTGGTATCTTTACGATGATGAAGTACTCAATGCGCTCACAACTTCGACCACATACGATTCGATCATTCAGCAAAGAAAAATTGAAATGAAGGAAAATGAATCCATCCAACCACCAGCTTATACAGGAACGCCTTCTGAAGCTGAATTGCAGCAAGTAGAAAGAATGCTTGGTTCTCTAAGGGAAAATGCAAACAACACAGACGATGCAATCTATGGAATTGGTGCATCTAGCGGCATTACTTCTGGAAGAGTCAGAGTCATTACATCTGCTGATGAATTTTCACAATTTGAAAAAGATGACATTTTAGTTTGTAAAACAACGACACCTTTATGGACCAGCTTATTTAGAGACGCCAAAGCAGTCATCACCGATTCTGGCGGTATTTTGTCCCATTCCGCTATTATCGCTAGAGAATATATGATACCGGCTGTCTTAGGCACACGGATCGCAACTGAAAAACTAAAATCCGGCGACCTCGTGACAGTAGATGGAGCCAATGGGCGTATCCAGTTATTAAATCAGCATTCACGGGCATAGTCGTCACTGTTTGGATCATATTGGCGGTCACAGATTTTATCGGTATACTTACTTTGTTGCAAACACATTCATAACCTGAGGTGAGTATGCTTGTTAAAATCAACAAATCAACGGATCATTCGCGCAACAATGGAATTATTGTCTGAAAAGGGCTATCAAAAAACAACGACAAAAGAAATTGCGACAAAAGCGAATGTAAGTGAAGCGACAATTTTTCGTAACTTTAAAAACAAACGCGGCGTGATTGCTGCCATTATGAAAATGAAATCAACACCGACCAAAACCCTTGAAGCAGAATTTAAAGACGATTTATACACCGATTTAAAATTTCTCGGTAGCTATTTCCTTGAAGATTTGACTTCAAAAAAAGAATTTATCTATATCAGCATGAGAGAACCCGCTATGTTTAAAGATTTAACAGACCATGAAAAAATTTATCCTCAAGAATTGAGAGACATGCTGATTCATTATTTCAAAAAAATGGGCGCTCAGCATCGTGTATTAGAAGGAAAAGAAGACATCTATGCAGATATATTTATTAGCACGTATTTTGGCTTTTTCATTCAACAGCTAGAGCAAGACATTCAGCTTGTTTTAACACAAAAAGAAGACTTTATTGAGACATGCACACACATTTTCATGAGAGGAATTTCCCCCACTTAATTGGGTGAAATTCTTCTTTTTTACAAAGGTGGTAAACACATTGAATCTTAAAAAAGAGAACTTGATCATTTATTCTTTGCTGCTTGGAGCTATTTTAGTTCCAGTCAATTCAACCATGATCGCAGTCGCTCTATCATCTATATCAACTTATTACGATCAATCCATATCAAACATTACTTGGGTGGTCACGATTTATCTAATTGTCATGGCAGTCACTCAACCTATTGCGGGTAAGCTGGGAGATATATACGGCCACCGCAACATGTATTTAGCTGGTGTGATACTCTTTTTGATTGGCTCCATTGGATGTGCTTTCGCACCTAATCTTGCTTTTCTTATTAGCTTCCGATCAATTCAAGCGGCAGGCGGAGCTATATTAACGCCGAACAGCATTGCTTTAATTCGAGCAACAGTATCACATGAAAAGCTTTCTAAAACTATGGGATTTTTCGGTTTTGGAGCGGGAATTGGTGCCGCACTTGGACCTTTTATTGGCTCTATTCTCATTCAGAACTTTGACTGGCATTCCATTTTCCTAGTGAATATACCATTTTTGATTCTCACACTTGTGACAGGCGTTTTTATGATTCCGAAGATGAAACATACGCGTTTACAAGCCAATGTAGATATCATCGGTTCGTTATACTTAACAATCGGGATCGCCACACTCATTTTGTTTACTAAAAGCCAAGTATTAAACGAATACATGATCTATGGCGTTCTAGCGGTCATTTCCATTCCTTTATTTTTCAAACACGTACGGAAAGTTACAAATCCCATCATTGATTTGACATTATTTAAAAACAGTACCTTTACGAACGCTAACCTTTCTATCATGCTTAGTAATTTTGTGATGTACGCGATTCTTCTCATTATGCCGCTGTTTATGGAGCAAAAACTCGCGCTTTCTCATACACAAAGCGGGATTTTCCTTTCGATCTTTTCACTCTGTATGTCGATTAGTGGATTACTCGGGGCAAAGCTCCATCCAATAAAAGGTGCCAAAAAAATGATTCGATTTTCATTTCTCTGTCTTACTTTATCCGGTGTTATGCTGATCACACTAAGCAGCTACCCAAATTTACCACTCCTTATCATCACATTAGTCGCTGGGGGGATCTCATCAGGTATTGGCATGACTAGCATGCAGATGGCTTCTTTAACATCTGTTGATCAGAGTTTATCCGGCTCTGCATCTGGGATTTTTTCTACCTTTAGATATTTCGGAAGTATCATTTCATCTACTTTAATTGGTATATTAAGTGGTTTTCAATCTTTATTTATCGTATTAATGGGCGCAGGTATTCTTGGTTTCCTCCTCTCTCATCGTCTAAAAACGAAACCCACTTCTCATTCATCTGAACACTCTGCTTAATGACTCCCTTCGCTCTATTTAGGGCGGGGGAGCTATGATTATTTGTTACTGTAACCAATTATGAATACAATGATCAAACTGTGAAAATGATCTTTTACTCATGAAAAAATGTCATATGAATAAACGAAAAAGAAATTTCAGCTTTCATTTGCCTCTACTTCCCCACATAAAAACTTCTTTTCATTTCTTCCAGCATTCATAACTTCGATTTTTTTTCACAATTTTTGTGTTATGCTTTTTGAAAATAGAGCACCAAAGGAGCAGAAGGATGAAACGAGTGAAATATTTTTTAATATGCTTGTCAGCTCTACTATTTTTCCTAGCAGGCTGCGGAAAAGACCAGCAATTTACGCCCCCTGGCAGCTCTCAATCAATTGCTGTCATTTCTCAACTAAAAAAAGCCTCCTTTTCAATCGTTGATTTACAAAAAAATAAAATTGTCTCTTCCGTTGATTTAAAACATCCTCTCACTGATCTTGTTCACATCAACAAAGACGTGATCATTGCATCAAGTAAGGAAGGACAATCTCTTATAGAAATCAATTTAAAAAAAGGAACAGCAACGGACTATATGGATGTGAATAAAGGTCTGACTTCACTTGCGTATGATGCGGATACCAACACTTTACTTGTGACCGATTCAGAGAAAAATGTCGTTTATTTTATCGATACAGTGCACAAGAAAATAAAAGCAACTGTGAAGACCGGGACATTACCCTCTTCTATGGCGTTGTCTTCTTCAGGAACGTTGTTTGTTTTAAATGCAGAAAGTCATTCTGTTTCAGTCATTGATATTGAAAAGAAAAAAAAGATACGAACGATTTCCGTCCTAGAACGGCCATCTGGTATTCATTTTGATGGGCATTCCATTTGGGTTGGAGGACACGGTAAACCGGGCACATTAAATAAGAGCATTTTTGCTTACGACCCTAAAACAGGTAAAAAACAGCGAGAAATCAAACTAGGTGTTATGCCAGTCGCATTTTTTTCAGAAAAAAACTCTTCTACTTTATATGTATTATGTCATGGAGACCACACACTATATAAAGTAAATACCGAGAAAAACAAACTGCTTTCCTCTGTTGAGACCGGTCAAAATCCGAATTATATCACTGCTGATTCCTCATCTATATATGTCAGTAACTTAGATGACAATTCAGTATCCGTCATCGACAAACATACATTTATGTTGAAGAACCGACTGAACATCCCAGCAGGACCTTATGCTATCATGTTGGAGGAAAAGAAATGAAAGAACAGATGAATATTTTAATAGTAGATGATGAATTAGATATGCTTGAGTTAATCGGATCCTTTTTGCAGAGACAAGGCTTTCACGTGATAACTGCAAATAATGGCACGGACGCCTTACATCAGCTTGAAAAAGAGGCCATTGACCTTGTTGTATTGGATATTATGATGCCAGATATGGATGGATTCGAAGTCTGCCAGCGCATTAGGCAAACCTCTCAAATCCCCATTTTATTTTTAACAGCTAGAAGTTATGAAGAGGATCGCATTAAGGGGCTGGAAATTGGAGCAGACGACTACATCATGAAGCCTTTTAGTCTACGTGAGCTTGCAGCTAGAATTGAAACGACATTAAGACGAATTAGAGGTCTTTCTTTAAAGCGCAGTCGAATCATAATTGGTGACTTGGAGATTGATCAAGATGGCAGACAAGTCTATCTCAAGCAAGAGCCAATCAATTTAACAAGAAGAGAATTTGATTTACTTATGTTTCTTCTGCTCAATCAAAGCCAAGTCTTTTCCCGTGAACAGCTCTATCAAAAATTGTGGGAATCTCACTCACCTAGTGGCTCTTTAAGAACAGTCGATACACATATTAAAACACTAAGACTGAAATTAAAGGAAGCGGAACGGTATATTAAGACCGTTTGGGGTGTCGGCTATAAGTTTGAGGAGGACAAATGAAGCCATTATCTATTAAAAGGAAAGTGCTTTTCTTAATCCTTTCCGTTATAGGCATCGTTGCTGCCTCAGCTCTTGCCCTGACTTATTACTTATACCAGCACTTATATATAGATAAACAGATTGACTCTTTAAGTTTACAAGGAAAGAAGCTGGCAGAAATCTATCACAAACACGGGAAAGACACATATTTTACTGACAGAATGAAGTGGGCAAATGACTCAAGTCAGGCAAGTGTTATTTTTACTGATGATCCTATGGAGCTTTCAAGCGGTATTCCTTTTGATACGAATACAAACGATAACCTCATTACGTTTAAAGAACGCCAAAAACTTCTTCAGGGGGAAACAGTTGTGTTAATTAGAGAACACCCCCAGTTTCATCAAGATATTCTCGGGATTGCCATCCCTGTGTTCTCAAACAAAAATGATTTATCAGGAACCATTTTCCTCTCTATGCCTTTATCTGATGTGTATGAACCGTTTGTTCAAATTCGATTAACGCTTGGCATCTCTATTTTAATTATCCTGCTTTTGATTTTCTTTATTGGATATAAAAGTTCTAATAAAGTCGTAAGGACGATCAATCAAATGAAAGAAATTGCAATGGAAATGGAATCTGGTGATTTTTCAAAACGCATGGCTGTGACCAAAAAAGGGGATGAGTTAAATCAGCTGAGCCGTTCCTTTAATAAACTGTCCTCTACGTTAGAAAAAGTTGAACAGCATCGCAGAGAGTTCCTTGCTAATGTCTCCCACGAACTGAGAACGCCTTTAAGTTATATGAAAGGCTATGCTGAAGGAATTGAAGAAGGCATTATTGATCAAAAGAAAGGCATGCAGATTATTCAAGACGAATCCACACGATTAAGCCGGCTCGTACATGACCTTCTTGATCTCGCACAGTTAGAGGGGGAATCTTACCCACTAACGATGGAGCCGATCGTCTTTGCGCAGCTTATTCATGATGTTCTTGATCAAATGACATTCATTGCTAGTCAAAAGAAAATCTCGTTCATCCGAGAACTCGAAGAGGATTGTATTATTTATGGTGATAGCGATCGACTTGAGCAAGTCGTTCGTAATTTATTGGACAATGCCATCCATTACACGCCTTCAGGAAAATCGATTTCGATTGAATTATTCGTTCACCAACAAACTGCTGAATTGAGAATTACAGATGAAGGCAGCGGAATTCCAAAAGGAGATCTCCCTCATGTCTCTGAGCGTTTTTATCGAGTGAATAAAGCCCGCACAAGAAAAGATGGCGGCTCTGGTCTTGGACTAGCCATTGTTTATCAAATTATAAAAAAACATCGTGGCACGTTCGTTCTTCAATCTGAACAAGGCTTAGGTACGTCCGCTATTATACAATTACCAAGTGCAGAGACCACTGAAACTCCGCCTGTCTCCTCATAAAATAAGATGACATCTTTTAAACAAAACAGCTCTTTTCTAGAGCTGTTTTTATTCAACAGAAAAATAAAGAATTGGCCTTTTTTTATTAACAATTTATTCATATTTGCTTGTTACACTTTTTTCAAGTTAAGAAAAAGGAGTGACAAGCTTTTGATTAGACGCTTTCAGAAATTTGATCTTTATTTATTTTTCATATTGATTTTATCTGCCATTTTAAACATTTATAACATTTGGAACGACGATACGGTGAACGCTTATTATACAGCGGCGGTCACAAGTATGATGCAAAGCTGGCATAATTTCTTCTTTGCTTCGTTCGATCCCTCAGGTTATGTCACGGTGGATAAACCACCGCTCGCCTTCTGGCTGCAAACGATCAGTGCCAAAATTTTTGGCTTGCATGGCTGGAGTGTGATCTTACCCCAAGCTTTAGCTGGCATTGGATCTGTTTATTTAATCTACCGCCTAGTCAAACCTACATTTGGCCTGGCTGCTGCAAGAGTGTCAGCGCTCATTATGGCGTGTACACCAATCGCAGTTGCTGTATCTCGTACAAATAACATTGACAGCTTACTCGTCTTTATTCTTTTACTCGCAACAGCCATGATGTTCAAGGCTGTGAAACAGCAGAAAGTGCTTTGGGCGATTGCTTCTTTTGCAATGATCGGTGTCGGTTTTAATACAAAAATGCTGCAAGCGTATATGATTGTACCGGCTCTCGTCCTGTTTTACATCATCGCCTATCGAACGACATGGAAGAAAAAGTTGTTATCGCTGATGATTTCGATGATTGTTCTTTTAGGTGTATCTGCTTCATGGTCTATAGCGGTTGATCTCACTTCCAAAGACAACCGTCCTTATATGGGATCAAGTCAATCGAATTCAGCACTAGAATTAGCCTTTGGTTACAATGGTCTTCAGCGGTTGACTGGTCAACAGTCTGGCGGAGGAGGCGGCACAAATCAGGGCGAGGGACAGCCACCTTCACAGCAGGGTGATCAGCAAAATGACAATAATTCATCCACCATGCCTCAGCCGCCATCAAATGGAACTCAAAACAACTCAGACAATTCAAACCAATCATCCAGTCAGGAACAGCCTTCAATGCAAGGACCACCAAGCAGTGCAAACGGCTCAACACCACCTGATATGCCTTCAGGCGGTAATGGTGATGGACCGCAAAATGGCGGGGGCGGAAAAATGGGAAGTGGTTCTGGCATGTTTGGAACAGGAACAAAAGGGCCATTACGTCTGTTCCAATCTGAACTGTCCGATCAAATCAGCTGGCTGCTTCCATTTGCGCTCTTCGGTGCGATTGGTATCTTCTTCTCGACAGCCTTTGAAAGAAGACGTCTCAATACAAAACAAAAGGAAACACTATTTTGGCTAGCTTGGCTTATACCTGTTGCTGCATTCTTCAGTGTAGCTGGATTCTTCCATCACTATTATTTAATCATGCTGGCACCGCCAATTGCTGTATTAGCAGGAGCAGGATGGGTTTCTATGACTCAATTGTTCCAAACAGGAACTGGCTTTAAAAAATGGTTGCTTCCAATTGCGATATTCGTCACAACCGCATTTGAAATCTTTATCCTATCCACTTTTACAAGCACGATTGGACTTGGACTAAGCATCGCAGTCGGTATCATTGGTGTTGGAACGATCCTTTCTCTGCTCTTGATAAAAGGGAAAGAAAAACTAAAACAATTCATGTCTCTCATTGCCATCCTTGGGATGCTGATCGCACCACTATACTGGGCAAGCACACCTCTTCTTTACGGAGGAAACAGTATGCTGCCAGAGGCTGGTCCTCAGCTTGCAACTTCAAGTGGCAGCATGAGTTCACAAGTCAATGAAAAGCTGATCAGCTATCTTGAGAAAAACAATACGGGAGAAGAATTCCTATTCGGGACAACAGATGCAACCACTGCTTCGCCTTACATTATTAAAACAGGAAAAGCTGTTATGGCATTAGGTGGATTTAGTGGATCTGATAACATTCTCACGCTTAATGAATTCAAACAGCTCGTTAAAGACGGCAAAATCAAATACTTCTATCTTTCTGGTATGAGAGGCGGCAGCTCTGACATTCTCACTTGGATTCAAAAAAATGGCAAAGAAGTATCTACTTCTAAATGGCAGAACAGCTCTACATCCAAAACGAACCAGCAAACAGACAGCTCTGACAGCCAACAATCAAAACAAAATGATCAGTCAAATGGACGAATGGGCGGAATGGAGAGCGGTACTCTTTATGAACTATCCGTTGATTAATTCATCTATTAAAAGGGAGGAACGATGACTGATGGAAAAGAACATACAATACTCTGTTGTAGTCCCAGTGTATAATGAAGAACTTGTGATCCATGAATCGTATCAGCGCCTCAAGACCGTCATGGATTCGACGGGAGAAGCATATGAGCTTCTCTTCGTCAATGACGGCAGTATGGATCGAACAGCTGAACTGATTAAAGGGTACTGCCAGACTGATCCGCATGTGAGACTTATTGATTTTTCTCGTAACTTTGGGCATCAAATTGCCATTACAGCGGGAATGGATTATGCAAAGGGAGAAGCTGTCGTAGTGATTGATGCGGATTTACAAGATCCACCTGAATTGATTTTAGACATGATTGAAAAATGGAAGGAAGGCTATGAGGTCGTATACGCGGTCCGCACGCAACGAAAAGGCGAAACAGCTTTCAAAAAGTACACGGCTTCCCTTTTCTACCGAGTTCTACGTCAAATCACCGAAGTAGATATTCCTATTGACACCGGCGACTTTAGATTGATGGATCGTAAAGTGTGTCATGAAATGAAAAAAATACGCGAGAAAAACCCATTTGTCCGGGGATTAGTGAGCTGGGTTGGCTTCAAACAGATTGCGGTAGAATATGTTCGGGATGAGCGGTTGGCAGGAGAAACAAAGTACCCTCTCAAAAAAATGCTCAAGCTCTCGATGGATGGGATCACATCTTTTTCTTACAAACCTTTAAAGCTAGCCAGCGTAGCAGGTATTGCCCTTTCAGCTATTGGCTTCATTTCGATGTTTCTAGTTTTATATTTAAAGCTTTTTACTAACAGCACCATCACCGGCTGGAGTTCATTAATTGTCATTCAGCTATTCTTTAGCGGGATCATCCTCTTTATGTTAGGCATGATCGGGGAGTATATCGGCCGAATCTACGATGAAGCCAAGGACCGGCCGCTTTATATCGTCAGGGAGAGCTATGGCCTTCAGGCAAAGCCCCATCCCGTTCAATCCCCTGTCCACTTCAAGCAATATAAACAGCATTAAAAAAAGCGTGCGAGACCCTTCAGAAGGTCCTGCACGCTTTTTAATAAATTAGACGGCTGTTTCAAACCGTTTTCTGTTAATAAAGAAAGAAAGTGTAATGATTAAATAAATGCCCATGGTGACCAGCGTTTGAACAATTGGTGTATTGAATACAACGCCGACAAAAATGGCCATGATCGCAATAACGGAAAACCACGTTGTGAAAGGATACAGTTTCACGCGATATCCGCCTGGCTGTGCGACGCTTCGAGATTTCAAATGACCGACGGCAATGATAAACCAGATGAATAGAACTGTGTAACTTAAAGAACCCATTAAGTAATTAAACGTTTGACTTCCTACAAAAAGAGAAATCAATACAGCTGCATACAAGGTAGATGTACATACAAGGATGGCTCGAACAGGTACCTGCTGTTTTGACAGCTTGGAGAATCCTTTCCATACACGGCCATCCATTGCCTGTGTATAAAGCACCCGTGATGAAGCATACAATCCAGAGTTCATAGAAGACAAAATCGCTAGTAAGATAATACCATTCATGATGTCACTAGCATACGGTACTCCGATTGTTGCAAACACTGTCACAAATGGACTTACTTGCTCATTGTTTACTTGATTCCAAGGGATTAAGCTGACAATGATAAAGAACGGCAGTACATAAAAACCGATGATGCGTACAAACGTACTTTGAATGGCCTTTGGGATGACTTTTTCAGGGTTTTTTGTTTCTGCTAACGTGACCCCAATCATCTCCGTCCCACCATATGAATACACGACAACCAGCATTGCTGCAATTAATCCGCCAGTACCATTTGGGAAAAATCCACCGTGATCCGTTAAGTTAGACAGTCCAGGTGCTGCATGCTGTCCGAATGAGACAAATAGCATGGTAAATCCAATGATAATAAATAAGATGATGACAGCAATTTTAATAGAAGCTAACCAATACTCCGTTTCAGCAAACATTTTGACTGAGCAAACATTAATGATTGTGACCACAAGTGAAATGATTAACACAAGCATCCAGATTGGTACTTGTGGGAACCAGTACTGAATAAAGATGGCCGACACAATCGCTTCTGCTGCAATGTTCAGCACCCACATCTTCCAATAGATCCAGTCTAAGAAATAGGCCGGATACTTTCCTAACACAGGTTCAATCAAGTCACGGAATGTTCTTGCTCCAGGTCGTGCAACGGTCATTTCGGCAAGTCCTTGCATAATAAATAATAAAATAAGACCACCAATCATGTATGCCAAAATGACAGCAGGACCCGCAATATCAATGGCAGAACTGCTTCCTTTAAACAGACCAGCACCGATGGCACCGCCAAGCGCAAGCATCATAATATGCCTTGATGTCATTGTTCGTTTTAACTGCACATGTTCCTTTTCCATTTTCTATAGCTCCTTTAAATTTGAATCTTCAGACAAATATGAGATAAAAGCATATAAAAAGGCCAGCCATCTCCTGGAAGAGACGACTGACCTTGCAACCGCGTTACCACTCTTATTGATTCAGCCACGGCTGAATCCAACTTAAAACCCGATAACGGAGGTCACACGTAAAGACTTACTATTCATTCAGTCTTACCGCTCTTTGAGCGAGTTCAATGATTCGTTTTACTGCGTTGCACCGACCCGCAGCTCTCTTAAAAAACGGATGTTCATTTACTATTCTCAAGTCAAAGCGTTTATAGTCAAATTTGTATATTCGTCAAAGATTTTATTTTTTAAATATACTGACTAACCACGCAATTGTCAACAGCCTTTTTCAGACAAACAGCGATTAACGAATCCAAACAGCTACTTCATCCATCGGGCGACGTGTTTTGCCGCGTTTTGGCTCAGTGACACGATAACCAAAGGCTGCCATGACAGAGATGTCGTATTGACCATCCTCCAGCAACCCTTCTTCTTCTAAGATACGATGGATGTGTTCGTAGCTAAATCCTTCAACTGGGCATGAATCAATGCCGATCTGTGCCGCAGCTGTCATCATGTTACCTAAGGCAATATACGTTTGTTTTGAAGCCCAATCAAATAATGTACGGTCATTTTCTAGCAGATGAAGATCGTTCTCTTGGAATTCTCTGTAGCGCCCCTTGACCATTTCAAACGTTTCGTCTGTCATTCCTTTGATTTGCTTGTTGATGTATTCTGCATATGCTGAATCATAGCGGGCATCTGTTCTTGCCAAGATGATCACAAAATGGCTGGCAGTTGGAAGCTGCTTTTGCGCCCCCCATGTATACTCTTTTAATTTTTCTCTAAATGCTTCATTTTGAATAACGAGGAACTTCCAAGGCTCAAACCCTACAGAGCTTGGAGAAAGTCTTCCTGTTTCTAAAATAAATGCAAAATCATCCTCTGGAATCTTTTTCGCTGGGTCAAACTCTTTTGTCGCATGACGGAATTCATACGCCTCAATGATTTCTTTTTTTAATAGCTCTTTGTCTCGCATATTATTCATCCTTTCTAATGAACAGGTGTGTTCCCACAATCCAATTTCTTTCCATTCCCTAATAGAAATTGTTATGATAGGAAAACAAACAACCCGAATGTGTGATGTCTATCTCTATGGTAAAAGAAAAGCTTCCATTGATTCAAGTACGCACATTTTTGTTCGTTAGGTACAAACATGTTCGTTTATGACCATTTTCGTTTAAGAAAGGAATGTTGAGATGAGTGCACCATCCAATCCAGTCAGTATTGTGAATCATGGCTGTCCCGTGTCTATCACTACAAATGTCATCGGAGGGAAATGGAAAGGCGTCATCCTTTATCATTTGACTTGCGGTCCAAAGCGTTACAACGAAATACGCCGGCTTCTGCCAAGAATTTCGCAGCGTGTCCTGACGTTGCAATTACGAGAACTTGAACAAGACGGGATTGTTCACCGTGAAGTCTATGAGGAAGTCCCTCCTCGTGTCGAGTATTCACTGACTTCTCTTGGAAATACGTTAAAACCCATTATCTTTGCCATGCGTGAATGGGGCGAATCCTATGGGAGAGAAACGCGCCCAAAAGAAAAAAGCTGCCATCTTTAGCAGCTTTTTTTAAGATGAAATCGCCGTTGGCTCTTGCTGTGGATCGTCCTTCACAAACAGGATACCAAGCTGGTGATGCTCCCCTTCGTAAGAGGCGCGTTTCTCAAATCTTGTCTGACCATTGAGACCAATGATCTCAAGCTTTGTCAGAGCACGATTGGTTTGTAGTGCTTCATAAAATTCTGAAACGGTTTTGATCTCGATTCCATTGACCTTTGTAATCATTTCTCCGATCTCAAGCTTTAAATCAGCCGCAGGGGTATTCGGAATGATACCAAGCACCATAAGCCCTTGATTCCGCTTAGAGAAAAAGAATGGTGCAGCGTTGTCATTCACCCTCTGCTTCCATGATAAAAAGGCTCTTCCTGCAATCGCTAGAACAACAGCTCCCCACGCAATCGGCTCAAACCAAATACTTGCCGCACCTACTACAGCTACAGCTAGACCGAGCATCATAATACGGCGTGACGTAATTTGAATACTCACAATTGGCAGCGATCCTTGAATACGCTGGCCAAAGCCGATGATGTAAGGAATCACAATAAATGAAAAGCTTTGATCGTGCACTTGAAGCACAGGCCACCATGGCAGAGAAGAAGTCCATTCACCTGCCGGCATCAGCAAAACAAGTGGTAGCAGCCACAGACGGTTCGCTCGCTGCTGGCCGATCAAAAGTCCTCTCGCACTCATCACCATTGCAGGCGATGTACGTAAATGCGCCGTTCGATAGGCTAAGATGCCTTCGGTCATTAACAGTAGCCCTAACAGGATCACAACGGCTGATGCATTCATCATTGAAAGCTGCGGCAGCCAAGAATGGCTCACTTGAACAGACATCAGTCCAAATGCCGCAATAAAACTGAAACCGAGTGTGTATGCAGACGAAAGCGCACTCGCCTTAAAGAATAAAGAGAAAACGATGGTCATCGCTGCAATCAGCACGATGAATCCAGGCGGAAGGGAAATCCCTAAGCCTACAGATATGATCGATAGACAAATTCCTGGAACCCATCCCTTTGAATATGTAAATTTCAGTTCATCGTAAACATCTTCTATTCTTGTTTGAAACGCTTTTCTCTCCCGCTTTACGCGGATGTAGCCATATAATAGGCTGATTAATATCATAAAATAAAAAAGAGGATGGATTAAAAACAGACCGACCGCTTTTAATCCGGCTCCCATCCACTCCGAGCTCATTATCGTTTCACCGCCCAAGTCAAGCATTTTCTCTTATTCTATCAAATAAATCGATGCTTGACATCAGGTTTATTTCTCCTGATTCATCCAAAGTGTGACATTCGACAGTGAAAAATCTTTTAAATAGTGATTCACATCTACATCTAGTATGCCGCCGAGAAGCTGCATGGACCTCTTGATGTCGGTTAAGTTTATACCAAGTCTCTTATGATTATCCATTAAATAATTGAAGTATATCTCAGCACAGTCTTCATCGATCTCGTCGACTGATTCTACCGTTGTGTAATTGACCAAGTACCTGCTTAACAGCATGAGTAGACTTAATGCCTTTGTAGCCGAAAACGTCACATCTTTCGTACGACTCTTAAGCTCCTCTACCAACTCGTAATATTTTTTCTCTCTCACAATACTTGCCCTTTTCAATTGTGTACCCCCATTTACTAGTTCTTTTAAGAAAAGCGCAAACCTCGGTACAGCTCAATGCTTAAGCTGAATATCCGCAAAAAATAAAATATTTAAAATGAGTGCTACTTTTTATTGTAAGAATTATTTATGTAACATACAACTTTCAAAAGTTTCATTTTCATGACATGTTTAAATCAACAGAAAGTCTCTTATATAAATATGTTATCGGGTAAATTCGAAGGAATGTTATGTTTTTTGTAAAATAAATGAATATATTTCTCGATATAATATATTTTTAAGAATAAATTATTACATGTTCGTAACACTTATGAACCAAAAAAAAGAGGCATTTATTCGCCTCTTTATTTTTTGAGATATAGTGCTTTTAGTGCAGTTTGCAGCTGAAGATCATTCTTTTCATAAGATTTCACTTCATCTACCATCTTGTTCATCATTTTCGCTGTCTTTAAATCAATCACACCTGATTTTTCGAGATTGTATGTGCTTTGAAATGCGAGTACAGCCTTTTTCGTTTCTTCGTCAAAATATCCATCTACTCTGCCAGGGTCAAATGATAACCCTTTTAACAATGTCTGTGCTTGTCTGACTTCTTCATTGTTCATATCAAGCTGAAGCGGTTCTTTCAGCTGGAGCGGGCCAACGGTGAAGTAATCTGGTTGATGAATCGCAATGGTCGGCACAACGCCTTTTTTGTGAATCCAATTCCCTTTCGGTGTCAGCCACTTATACAGCGTTAATTTAATGTTACTTCCATCTCCCATTGGTACCGCCTGCTGCACAGTCCCTTTACCAAAGGAAACGTCACCTACCACTTCATACTTCCCTGCTTCTTTCATGGCACCAGCCAGAATTTCAGAAGCAGATGCACTTCCTTTATCAATTAAGACATTGATTGGGTATGGTTTTTGTTCTTTTCGTTTTGAAAAATATCGTTTTCGATCGCCATTCCGTTCTGCAATTTGAATATATGGCTGATCCTTTGTGATAAAATGTTTTAAAATGTCTTCCACACTTTGTAGATAGCCGCCAGGATTTCCTCTCACGTCCAGCACAAGGCCTTCCATGCCCTTTTTCTCGAGCTTATTCAAGCTTGCCGTGAAATCCTTCGCCGTATCTTCAGAGAAGCTAGAGATCGCAATATAGCCTGTTTTATGACCATTGACCTCTTTCATTGAAGCCGTTACGGTTTCAAGCGGGATTTCTTCTCGTTTGATATGGAATGTTAGCTCTTTTTCAATTCCATTTCGTCTGATTTTCAAGGCGACAGACGTTCCTTTTTTTCCTCTTATTTTCAGTACAGCATCGTTTAGGCTTTTTTCTTTCATCGACTCACCGTCAATGCTGATGATTTCATCTTTCGGTTTCAGACCCGCCTTTGCCGCAGGGGATTTTTTAAAGGCAGAGACAATGATAATCTTTCCTTCATCCATTCCAACTTCTGCCCCAATTCCTTCAAATGAGGAATCAAGTGAATCCGAAAATTGCTTTGCGGTTTGCTTGTCCATGTATACTGAATACGGATCATTTAAGGTTGAAAGCATTCCTTGAATGGCACCTTCAAGCAGCTTTTGACGATCCACTTCCTCTACATATTCATTCGAAATGAGGTCATAGGCTTTCTCAATTTTCTCCATTCCGTTTTCCTTCGCTCGATCACTTGATTGAGCTTGTCCAGCCACTGCAGCAGCCGCTTTCGGTGACTCCGCCTGAGTCGCCTCTTTATGCGTCACAACCCCTGCACTGATGATGAGAATGACACTTGCCATGATGGATGCGATTTGTTTTTTCATATTTGGCCTCCTTCTTCAACTCTTCCTGATGACCTGAGTTATTATATGCCAGAAGAAGGGATTTCATGTAAAGACATTCTCCTAAGGAGGCTTGACTAATCATTTCATTAGGTGTAATTTTTATTTTGTTACGATCGAGAAGGAGTCTTCGCTATGTATATTATATTGACAATGCTTTTATTAGGAATTTTACTAGGGTTTGTAGGAGCTGGCGGGGCTGGTTTTGTCATCGCATTGCTGACGTTAATCTTTGATGTACCAATCCATACTGCACTTGGAACATCTTTAGCTGCTATGGCATTTACGACTTTATCTGGTGCATACAGCCACTACCGAGAAGGAAATATCCAGCTCAAATCAGGTTTGATTGTCGGTGCACTAGCTTGTATTGCTTCATTTGCCGGAGCAAAAGTGGCTCCTTTTATTCCAGAGGATAGCCTGCACTATTTAACAGCTGGTATGCTCTTTTTATCTGCTGTTTTTATGATGATCAAATTGTTTGTCCTAAAAGAAGATGCTGAACAGCAGCCGCTTTCTTCACGCCAATTGCTGATCAGGGGCATTATATTAGGCCTTGTATCAGGGATGCTTTCAGGGATGTTCGGTATCGGATCAGCACCATTTATTCAAGTGGGGCTTTTGATTTTGCTGAAGCTGTCTATTAGACAAGCTGTTGGCACAACGATGCTAGTGATTATTCCAATCTCTATTGGCGGTGGAATTGGTTATATTTCAGAAGGCTATGTTGACTTTATCCTGCTCGTTCAGATCTTAATCGGTACCGTATTAGGGGCTTTTATTGGGGCAAAATTTACACGCCTTGCGCCAAAACTGTTATTAAAATCCGCTGTGCTTTTAACACCTATTATTGCCGGATTACTGCTGTTATTTTAATTTCATCTACATGAAAAAAGCCGATAACATGCTGTTATCGGCTTTTTGTCAGCGGATATATTGCGCTGGATTGACTGCATTTGATTTCGCGCCATTCCATAATCCTTTATGAATTTCAAAATGAAGATGCTGGCCATAAGACTGACCTGTGTTGCCCATATATCCAAGGAATTGACCTTGCTCGACTCTTTGACCTGTTGACACACTTCTTGTTGAAAGATGAGCGTATACCGTTTGATACGTTTGGCCATTGATGTTATGTGTAATGAACACCACGTTCCCATAACTCGACGAGTAGCTTGAGTTCGTGACTGTTCCAGATGCGGCTGCAACGACAGATACAGTGCCTTTTGCAGCGATATCTAATCCGTAATGCTGTCCGCCAGAACGTCCGCCAAAGCCTGATGAGAAACGGCCTGCAGCTGGTTTAATGAAACCTGAGCTACTTGTTGGTGTATCTGACACTTGATCAGATCCTCCACTTGGTGCAGGTGCATTTTTTTCAGCAGCTGCTTGTTCTGCTTTCTTCGCTTCTTCTTTTTGACGGCGTGCCTCTTCAGACTTTACCGCCGCTTTTTGATTCGCTAAAATTTCTTGTTCATTTTCAAGCTTTCCTAGTTCATCATGTGCATGTTCTTTTTCTTCCGTTACATGACCAAGGACTTTTCCTTTTTCTTTTTGCTGTTTAGATAGGTCCTTTTTCAACGTTTCAAGCTCTTTCAAAGATGTTTCAAGTCCACTTAGCTGTTTATTTAGCTCTGCTTCTTTTTGCTCTACTAGCTCCAAATCATTTTCGTGTTCTGTAATCATGTCTTTATCTGCTTCGACGATGGTTGTAACAGCTCCCACACGACTGACAAAATCACTAAAGCTACGAGCACCTAGCAGCACATCTAAATAGTTGATTGTACCGCCACTTTTTTGCATAGAACGAATTCGATCTTTGAAAATCGCTTTTCTCTTTTCAATTCGCTCGTTGATGACTTCAATCTCTTTTTTTAGTTTTTTGATCTCTTGTTTCGTCTGTTTGACCTCTTTTTCTTTTTCAGCGACTTTTTCAGTTGCGGCACTTACTTTTTGGTCAATTTTTTCAATTTCTTGCTTTAGCTTTGATTCTTTCTTTTCAAGCTTTGCCAGTTCTGATTTCTTTTTCTTCAAGGTTGATTCAGTCTTCGATGTTTTCTCTTCAATTTGTTGACGTTTTTGATCTAGGTCTTCGTATGCGAATGCACGATTTTCGTTCCCTGGAATGTATAGCCACGTTGTTCCAATAAACGCTGCCATTCCAGCCATTATCAGCTTTCTTTTCAAAACGATATTCCCCTCCCATGACAACTGTCGACATGAAGAGTCGACCGGATGAATTGGATCAACCGGTCACACCTTCTATAGAATCTTCGAGTGCTGCCATCAATATAAATAGATTTATACTTTCAAGAATTTACGGATGGACGTTAAACTTCCCCACACACCGATAATGGCACCGATCAATAGAAGGATCAGTGATACTTGATAGACAAACGGATTGTATGGAAGCATTGAAATAAATGAACCTTGTACCCTTGGCGCCACCCAGCCGACAGCATATTGATACGTGCCAAGCAATACAGCGATTGGTATAATCGAGCCAAATACACCAAGTAGTAATCCTTCGATGAAGAACGGCCAGCGGATAAACCAGTTCGTTGCACCTACTAGTTTCATAATCTCAATTTCTTTACGTCTAGCAAAAATCGTAATTTTGATCGTATTGGAAATCAAGAACATCGCTGTAAATAAAAGCCCAATAATAAGTGCGATGCCGACATTACGTGCCACTCCGACAACATTAAAGAGTCGGCTGACCTCTTCTTTTCCATAAGTGACTTTATACGTCCCTTTTAGGTTTTCTAATTTCTTCGCTACTTTTGGTGTATCGTGGGGATCTGTTGTTTTCACAATAAACGCATCATTTAATGGGTTTTCTTGATCAACCAGTCCCATAGATTGTCCATTTTCACCAAAGCTTTTAATCAGTGCTTTTAGTTCATCATCCTTGGATGAATATTTCACATCACTGATTTCAGGAATCTTCTCAATTTCTGCTTTTAATTCATCCTGCTGCTTTTGATTCGCAGTTAAATCGATGAGAACTTTTACTTCTACTTCTTTCTCAGCGTTCGATGCCATGTTATTCAAGTTGAGCATAATAACAAGAAAAACCCCAACTAAAATCAATGTGACAGTGACCGCACTAATTGATGCAAATGTCATCCACGTGTTTCTTCCAAGTGAACGGAAGCTCTCACGTAAATGCCGCGAGAGAGTTTTAATCATAAATTCCGTACTCCCCTCTTGCTTCGTCACGCACAATCATTCCATCTTCGATTGCGATGACGCGTTTCTTCATGCTGTTTACAATCTCTTTGTTGTGTGTCGCCATGACGACTGTTGTTCCGCGGTTATTAATCTCTTCCAGTGTCTTCATGATTTCCCATGAAGTATCTGGATCAAGGTTTCCTGTCGGTTCGTCTGCAATGACAACCTCAGGATGATTGACGATCGAACGAGCGATCGATACACGCTGCTGTTCACCGCCGGAAAGCTGATCTGGAAATTGACGAGCTTTGTGCTTTAATTGCACCAAATCAAGTACTTCAAGCACTTTTTTCTTAATAATACTTGGCTGTTCACCAATGACTTCAAGAGCAAATGCCACGTTCTCAAAGACCGTAAGACTTGGAAGCAGTTTGAAATCTTGGAATACTACGCCAATTTCTCTTCTCACATAAGGAATTTCTTTTTCCTTCATCGAGCCTAAATCTTTGTTATTAATTAAGATTTTCCCTTTTGTTGGCTTCTCTTCACGATACATCATTTTAATGAACGTGGATTTACCAGCACCACTGGGACCAACAACATACACAAACTCTCCTGGATGGATAGAGACATTGATTCCATTGATCGCCTTTACACCATTAGGATAGATCTTATAGACTTCCTTCATTTCAATCATGTAATCACCTAATCTTTTCTTATTCGCTGTCAAACAGCTTATCATGATGTTCTGACACTTCTCGTCAAAAAACGTTATGTATGGTCACGCACATACCCTTCGATACGCACAAGCAATTTATGTCCTTTTCATCCAAAAAGATGAAAAAATTGAATCGTCTAAATTTCAACAACTCCAATTATACGTCATGAATCGACGCAATGGTATTACATTTATATTTCAAAACTTATAAATAAAAGGTAAATAGAGCAACCAAAACCGAAAAACATGTCTTTTTACCCTTATTTTTTAAATAAAATTTAATATAATACGTTTTCATACTATCCAAAAGTCTTTTTCTACAAATAGAAAATAAAAAAACCTTGTCGATTAGACAAAGGTTTTATTTTTTCTCTGCAAGCCACTTGGCGACTTCTTTTGCTTGTTTTTCATCTACCATTCCGCTTGGCATAGATCCTTTACCGTTCTGGGCAATATCTGCAATTTGGCTTTCATTATATTTCTTCCCGACTTCTTTCAGGCTTGGGCCGCCTCCGCCAGATAAGTCTTTTCCATGACAGCCAATACAGTTTTGCTGATAAATCTCTTCACCACTGCTCACACTTGAAGCACTTTTACTGCCTTCTTTGTCACTGCTGCTTGAATTTCCTCCACAGGCCGCAAGTACAAAAAGCATAGCGACAAAAAGAAGCGTTAATCCGCTCTTTTTCATGTATTTCCCTCCCTTACAATCATTTGGTCAACGTTATTATATCCTTGTTTACGCCCTTTTAAAACCCTCACCCAGCACCTCTTTTGCATCCATGACGATGACAAACGCTGATGCATCGATCGCTTTTACCACTTGTTTCAACTTTGTGAATTGTGACTGCCCTACAACACACATTAAAATAGGCCGATCATGGTCGGTGTACCCACCTACTGCTGAAATCTTCGTTACACCACGATCAATTTGATCAAACACCGCCTGTCTGACCTCATCCTCATGACCCGTAATAATCATGGCCATCTTCGAGTGACTAAAGCCTGCCTGAACCACATCAATCGTCTTACTAGAAATGAACACTCCGATCACAGCGTACAGTCCTTCTTCAATCCCAAAAACAGTCATGGCCGCCAAAACAATCAAACCGTCCATCATCGCTAAACAAGTACCTAACGTCAGCCCTGTATATTTATTGATGATTTTGGCCGCAAGTGCCGTTCCTCCCGTTGAACCATTGCCGAGGAAAACGAGCCCAATTCCGATCCCAATCACTACACCGCCAAATATTGCGGCAAGCAGTGCTTCATGGGTGACAGGAGCAATGTGTCTTGTTAAGAACACCATTAAAGGTAAAAAAACAGAACCAACGAGCGTTTTTACCCCAAATGTTCCACCTAATAAATAAAAGCCTGCGATAAAGAGCGGAATATTGAGACCCCATTGTACATATGCAGCTTCAAAACCGAATGACTGCATAATGGTACTGATTCCACTCACCCCGCCAGCAGCAATCTGATTTGGTAATAATAACGTATTAAAGCCAATCGCCACGATGGCTGATCCTATTAAAATGAGTACATAATTTTTCACTTCAATCCAAAGTTGAGAATGTTCCTGCTTCATGTCTTTCTTCCTCCGTTACTTCTGAATGCACACCTATTTTAAGCCCTCTCATTCAGATTGTAAATAACAGCCAAATGCAGTGCTAATGGATTAATACTTTATCACACAGCCGGATCAGCGTACTTGCCGTTTGGCAGAAGAGTAAATGATGGTATATTTAATATGTACATGAGAAAGAAGGGACATACGATGAAGAAAATACTGAAGATCACCGGTATTACATTACTTGCACTCATCATCTTAGCTTTTGGTGCTTTCTATACATGGAGCCGCTTTACATATGGACCATCGGAAGCGTTAAAAAAGCAGATGAAGATTGAGCAGGTCGATCATAAAAATGGGGTATATTCATTTGAAGCATCAAAAAGCGATACTGGCATCATTCTATATCCTGGCGCAAAAGTTGAACCTCTTGCGTATGCCTATCTAGGGAATGCGCTGATGAAGAAAGGCTATTCGGTCTTTATCCCAGACATGCCATTTTCCTTCGCGATTTTTAATACGAAGAAGGCAGAGGATATCCTCAAAAGTCATCCGGCCATCAAGCATTGGTACATTGGCGGACATTCGCTAGGCGGAACAGCTGCCGCTATGTATGCAGTGAAAAATCAAAGCAAGCTGGACGGCCTCTTTTTCCTTGCCTCCTATCCTGCATCAGATGATTTGAAACAGGCTTCCTTGCAAGTATTATCTATATCAGGCGAAAAAGATGGTCTCGCAACACGAGAAAAAATCAAAAAATCGAAAAAGCAGCTGCCTTCTCAAACGGTGTATCATGAGATAAAAGGCGGTAATCATGCTCAATTTGGCATGTATGGCAAACAAAAAGGGGATCAGCCTGCAGACATTCCAGTCCTCACGCAACAAAAAGACATCGTTCAGACGATGCTGGAATGGGTAAAACCAGCAAAAAAGCTCCCTTAATGGGAGCTGCAAGATTTTTGACAAAGGGCTAAAATGAACTTGATTTTAGCCCTTTGTCTTCTTTTCAGCGTGATTGAAAACCTTTGCAGCCCTAGGAAGGACGAGCATCGGAGCGGAGCGAATTTGACATTCGTGAGCACCGAAGCGCAGGACTGACACAGAATGCGAGGGTTTGTCTACACGCTGAAGCTCCCGTAATGGGAGCTTTTCATTTTTTATGCCTTCGTCGCTTCTAAAAACTCTTCAGCATCTGCCACAGCCAGTGAAATGGCCTCTTCCCAAAATGCTTTTTGAGTCAGGTCGACACCTAGGTGCTTATATGCCAAATCTTCTACAGTCATTGACGCTGTATCTTTTAATAGCGCAATATATTTCTCTTCAAATGATGCCCCAGCCTGCAATGCTTTTGCATAAATACCTAACGAGAACATGTACCCGAAGGTGTAAGGGAAGTTATAAAACGGGACACCTGTAATATGGAAATGCAGTTTAGACGCCCAGAAATGCGGATGGTATTCATCTAAAGAGTCGCCAAAGGCTTCCTTCTGTGCTTCTACCATCAACTCATTCAAGCGGTCAGCTGGCACTTCTCCTTGTTTGCGCTCTTCATAAAAACGTTGTTCAAATAAGAAGCGTGATTGAATATTCATAAAGAATGCCACACTGCGCTGCAGCTTATCCTCTAGCAAACTGAGACGCTCTTCTTCATTGGCCGCCTCTTTTAATGAAGCATCTGCCACAATCATTTCAGCGAATGTCGACGCAGTTTCAGCTACATTCATCGCATATTTACGATTCAACATCCGAACATCCTGCATGACTTCCTGATGGAACGAATGACCAAGCTCATGTGCTAGTGTCGCTACATTGGATGGAGTCCCTGAGAAGGTCATAAAAATACGTGATTCTCCGCTATCAGGGAAATTCGTACAGAAACCGCCCACTCGTTTGTTTGGGCGATTCTCAGCTTCTACCCAGCGTTCATTAAAAGCTTTTTCAGTAAAAGCAGCAAGCTCTTTTCCAAACCCTGCGAAATGCTTGATAATAAAAGCGGCTGCGTCTTGATAAGAATAGGTCTTTGTCTCACTTCCAATAGGCGCCCCCACATCAAACCAGCTCAGTTTATCAACCCCAAGCATGTCAGCTTTACGTTGTAAATATTCAATGAATGGCTGTTTATGTTCATCAATAACAGACCACATTGTATCGAGCGTCTCTTGTTTCATCCGGCAAATATCAAGAGGCTCTTTTAATATATGATCCCATCCTCTGGCTTCATATACTTGTAGACGAAAACCAGCGAGATGATTGAGTGTGCTTGCAAACAAATGTTCATCCTGTGTCCATGCATGTTCTAAATTATGATACACGGCTTTTCTCACTTCACGGTCTGAATCATCCATCGCATTTTCTGCTTGGCCTACAGAGATCATTTGTGTTTCACCATTTTGCTCAAATGGAATGGTAATTTTGTTCACCAAGCTAGAATAAAGTTCATCCCACGCATGATACCCATCTACTGCTAGCTTTTGAATGAGTGTTTCCTGTTCAACAGGCAGTTGATCTTTCACATGTTCTCTTCGTTCATTTAATATGTAACTAACATCTGAAAAAGCGGCTGAATCCATTAATTCTTCCCACTGGCTAGTGGGAATCGCAGCAAGTGATTGATCAAACCCGGCTAGAATGGTTCCTAATTCAGCTTCCAGCTTGGCAATGGACCCCCGGAGGCTGCCCGCCTTCATATCCTTTGTATTTTGAGATTGTAGACAAGATACAAATGAACCTGCTTGTGCTAATTTTTTATATGTGATTTCATACGTTTCAAGGACAGCTGTTAACTTTTTTTCAATTTGTGTATCTTCTTTTGAAAAGGCATCTACCTTTTGTCGTAACTCATCTAATAGCTGCTGTATATGCTCTAAGTATGTGATAAATTCTGATGAAGAACTGCCTCCTTTAAAAAAGGCATCTAAATCCCACGTCTCTTGTAATGGTTTTAATCCCAAATTATTTCCCCCTTTAATTGCTAATTTCATCATACAAAGGATATAGAGTCAGTATGGCATATGTATTCCTTTATATTCATTATATTTTCTCACAATTAAAAAAACCCGGCAAGAAGCCGAGTTTTTATGATAATTTTGAACGTAAATACGCATCGATAAAGGAATCTAAATCTCCATCCATCACCGCTTGAACATTTCCCATCTCCGTGTTGGTACGATGGTCTTTTACAAGGGAATATGGGTGGAAGACATACGAGCGAATTTGGCTTCCCCAGCCAATTTCTTTCTGTTCTCCTCTGATTTCATCCAATTCCGCCTGTTGTTCTTCGATCCGTTTTTGATAAAGCTTAGATTTCAGCATTTTCATTGCACGTTCTCTGTTTTTGATTTGGGATCTTTCCGTTTGGCACGTCACGACGACATTTGTTGGGATGTGTGTGATACGAACCGCAGAGTCCGTCGTATTGACGTGCTGACCCCCTGCACCACTTGCACGATACGTATCCACCTTAATATCCTCTGTACGAATATCGATATCAATTTCTTCATTAAATTCTGGCATGACATCACAGGAAACGAAAGATGTGTGTCTACGGCCAGATGAATCAAATGGAGAAATACGGACTAAACGATGGACACCTTTTTCTGCTTTTAAGTAACCGTAAGCGTTATGTCCTTTAATCAGCAATGTCACAGACTTAATTCCCGCTTCATCCCCTGGAAGATAATCAAGGGTTTCAACCTTAAAGCCTCTGCGCTCTGCCCAGCGGGTATACATTCTGAGGAGCATCGATCCCCAGTCCTGTGATTCAGTACCACCTGCACCTGGGTGAAGCTCAAGAATGGCATTGTTTTTATCATAAGGTTCGCTTAAAAGAAGCTGTAGCTCAAATTCATTAAACTGCTTCGTTAAGTTCTTCAGCTCTTTTTCAAGCTCTGCATGAAGCTCCTCGTCATAATCTTCCTTTAATAAGTCATGTGTCATTTGTAGTTCTTCATGCGATTCACTGAGTTCATGATAGGAGTTCACAGAATCCTTTAGTGCATTGGCTTCATTGATTACCCCTTGAGCCTTTTGCTGATCGTTCCAAAAATCAGCCTCTGACATCGTCGCTTCAAGCTCTGCGATTTTGACTTCTTTTGTTTCTAGGTCAAAGAGACCCCCTAAAATCAGCTAGCCTGCTAGCCATATTTTCAAGCTCTTGTCTAATTTCTACTAATTCCATATCCTTCACCTCATAGATGTATGGGGGCTGACATGAATAGAAAGAGGTTTTCACCTCTTTCCATTACTTATTCTGTCTTCCCATGACAATTTTTATATTTCTTGCCGCTTCCGCAGTGACATGGTGAGTTTCTTCCGATATCCACCACTTTACGCACCGGCTTTTTCTTCACTGTTTTCTCCTCATCGCCTTCTTGAGGTTGATGAGCAGTTGTTTGTCCTTGAACGACTTCTTCACGTTCTAGGTTGTTTTGGATTTCTGATTTCAGCACATATTTAGCGACGTCATCTTCAATTGAAGCGACCATATGCTCAAACATCGCAAATCCTTCCATTTGATACTCACGAAGTGGATTGGTTTGTGCATATGCACGTAAATGGATTCCTTGACGCAGCTGATCCATTGCATCGATATGATCCATCCACTTCGAATCTACTGCACGAAGAACGATGACTTTTTCAAATTCACGCATTTGTTCATCGCCAAATGTCTCTTCTTTTGCATCATATTTCTCTTTAATCCGCTCCATGATGAATTCGGTGATCTCATCTGCTTCTTTACCGAAGATATCTTTGACCGAAATGGCACCTTCATCTAAATAGTTCATGTTGATTAATTCAACAAGACCATCTAGTTTCCATTCTTCTGGAAGTTCTTCTTTCGGCGTGTAAGATCCAACAGCCCGCTCAATAGACGATTGAATCATATTGATCACAATCGATTTCAAGTTATCAGAATCGATGACTTCAAAACGCTGTTTGTAAATGACTTCACGCTGTTGACGAAGAACATCATCATATTGCAGAAGCTGCTTACGGGAATCAAAGTTATTCCCCTCAACACGTTTTTGAGAAGATTCAACAGCTTTTGAGACCATTTTACTTTGAATTGGAGTAGAGTCATCCATGCCGAAGCGATCAAGCATCGCCATTGTCCGCTCTGCACCAAATCGGCGCATCAATTCATCTTCCATTGAGAGATAGAATTGAGTAATCCCTGGGTCTCCTTGACGACCAGAACGCCCACGGAGCTGATTATCAATACGGCGTGATTCATGACGCTCTGTCCCAATAACAGCAAGTCCGCCTAGTTCTTTCACACCTTCGCCAAGCTTGATGTCTGTTCCACGTCCCGCCATGTTTGTCGCAATTGTGACGGCACCTTTTTGTCCAGCTTCCTCAATAATTTGTGCTTCACGCTCATGGTTTTTCGCGTTTAACACTTGATGAGGGATGCCTTTATTTTTAAGCAGTTTTGAAATCAATTCAGATGTCTCAACCGCAACAGTTCCGACAAGGACCGGCTGTCCTGTCATATAACGCTGTGCGACGTCTTCAGCTACTGCTTTAAATTTGCCATCCATTGTGCGGTAAATTAAATCAGGTCTGTCATCACGCACAACCGGTTTATTGGTTGGGATTGTGACAACCTGCATATTGTAAATGTTACGGAATTCCTCTTCTTCCGTTTTCGCTGTACCTGTCATACCAGATAGCTTTTCATACATACGGAAGTAGTTCTGGAACGTAATGGTTGCAAGTGTCATGCTTTCATTCTGCACTTCAAGACCTTCTTTTGCTTCAATGGCTTGATGCAGACCTTCACTATAGCGACGTCCTTTCATTAAACGTCCTGTGAAGGAGTCAACGATGACGACTTGACCATCTTCCACAACATAATCAACGTCTTTTTGCATCGCAACATGTGCCTTAAGAGCCTGCGCGATATGGTGGTTAAGAGCAACATGTTTGACATCAAACAAGTTCTCGATGCCAAATGCTTTTTCCGCCTTCGTCATTCCGCTTTCAGTCAGCTGTACACTTTTTGTTTTAATATCATAAGTGAAATCGTCTTCTATTTTTAACGTACGAACAAAGGCATTTGCTTGTACGTAAAGTTTCGTCGATTTTGCAGCTTGTCCAGAAATAATAAGAGGTGTTCTCGCTTCATCAATTAAGATGGAGTCAACTTCATCGATGACGGCATAATGAAGTGGTCTTTGAACCATTTGCTCTTTATACAGCACCATGTTATCTCGTAAATAATCAAAGCCAAGCTCATTGTTTGTTGAATACGTGATATCAGCAGCGTACGCTTCTCTTTTTTCATCTTTGTCTAAACTGTTTAAGTTCAAGCCAACCGTTAATCCAAGAAATTCGAAAATCTTGCCCATTTCCTCTGCATCACGGCTTGCCAAATATTCGTTGACTGTCACAATGTGGACGCCTTTTCCAGAAAGAGCATTCAAATAAACAGGCATCGTTGATGTCAACGTTTTACCTTCACCTGTTTTCATCTCAGAGATATTCCCTTCATGTAGGGCAATCCCCCCCATGAGCTGCACCTTAAATGGGAACATTCCTGTCACGCGGCGGGAAGCCTCACGAACCGTTGCAAATGCTTCAACCAAAAGGTCGTCTACAGATTGTCCTT
Source organism: Bacillus sp. 2B09 (assembly GCF_003946835.1). Taxonomy (NCBI): domain Bacteria; kingdom Bacillati; phylum Bacillota; class Bacilli; order Caryophanales; family Bacillaceae; genus Bacillus; species Bacillus sp. 2B09. Next base: position 454,961 of record NZ_RPSG01000002.1, on the reverse strand, counting down.
TTTCAAGTTTTTCTTTAAATTCGATCGTTTTATTTCGTAAAGCCTCGTCAGATAATTTCTCAAAATCTTGAGCGAGAGCTTCGATTTCATTTGCCTTTTTTTCATATCGGCTGATCGTACGTTTCGTAGGATCAAACACTTTGTTTAAGATTCCAAGCATATAATAACGCTCCTCTATTTCATGCAATTTTTCGGCATGTCCAAAAGTTTGACAGGTCCATATTTACCTGCATTTATCATACCATACCTTCCTTGATTTCCAAAGAATTTGCAATGATTTAGCACAAAAAACCCGCCCCTAATGAAGGGAGCGGGTTTACTTTTTTTAGGTCATTTTCGGATCAAAAGGAACGAATGATTAAGCGTTCGGCTCAATGAGTCCGTATTTACCGTCATTTCGGCGGTATACCACATTGGTCAAATTTGTCTCAGCATTTGTGAAGACAAAGAAACTGTGACCTAACATGTTCATTTGGAGAATGGCCTCTTCGCTATCCATTGGTTTTAGATTGAAGCGTTTTTGTCTGACGATTTCTGTTTCATCAATTTCTTCGTCATCTTGAACTGCTACTTCGGAAGCACCGTTTCCTCCAGCAAATAAATGCTTTTTCGCACCTTGCTCACGGAATTTACGGTTCACTTTCGTTTTATGTTTTCTAATTTGACGTTCTAATTTACTGGTTGCTAGGTCTACTGCATTGTACATATCCTCATTATGCACCTCTGCTCGAAGTGCTAGATCAGTCATTGGAATGGTAACCTCAACTTTAGATTCTTGATCGTTGTAAAATTTCAAGTTCACGTTGACTGAAGCATCAACATCTGACTCAAAATAACGCTCCAACTTTCCAATTTTTTTCTCGACATGATCTCTTAGTGCAGGTGTTACTTCGATGTTTTCTCCTCGGACATTGTAATTCATGTAAAGAACGCCTCCTTTAAAATTAAGGATATGTAAACTTATTTCTACTTTTCCCTCCTTTTCTCCTGCTCAAACGTAAAAAAAATGTGAATTTTTATTGAAATTTGTCGAATCCTGCGGTGCTTCAGCTTTTACTTGATAGGTGATGAATATATATTCGATTGATTCTTGAAAAAGACCATGGCGCTGTTAAATCTTGAAAGATGAAATAGATGTTTTCAGTGATTGAGACAAAGATTTTAAATCTTCCGCAGCTGCTTTCATTTCCTCATTCGCCGCTAGTGATTCTTCAACAGCCGCCGACATGTACTCTGTTTCCTCAGAATTTCGCTTGGCTCCTTCTTCTATCACACCAACTGTTTGAGAAATTTCTTCTGTACTAGCTGAGATTTGCTCTGTCGTGGCAGAAAGCTCCTCTGCTTTCATCGAGATATCACGGATGGATTCCAGAATTTCTTGAAAACTCTGTTCAGACAATTGCGATACTTTCACACCTTCTGCTACATCTCGTTCCACTTTCGTCATAGATTGAGACGACCTTTCAGTATCTTTGTTCACGTTGGCGAGTAACTGACTAATTTGATCAGTCAGCTGACTTGATTCTTCTGCCAGCTTTCTGACTTCATCTGCAACAACCGCAAAACCTCTTCCATGTTCCCCAGCCCTTGCTGCTTCAATGGCTGCGTTTAAAGCAAGTAAATTTGTCTGATCTGCAATGGCATGAATATTCCCCAGCAGGTCTTGAATGCCGGTAAACTGTACTTGTACATTGGCCATTGTAGAATGATGTTCATTCACAGATTCCTTAATAGAACTCATTTGTTTCACAAATTGTTGAATGAGGGATGCGCCCTCTTCAGCCTTTTCAGTCACTGAAATTGAGTGACCCGAAACATCAGACGTATGTTCAGCCGCATTATGCATACCAGTCGAGACTTCTTGAATCGCCGAAGCTACTTTTCCTACTGCATCCGATTGTTCACGTGAAGCTTCACTGACCTGTTCAATCGAGCTAGACGTCTGTTCACTAGCCGATATGGTTTGACTGATGGTTTCTTCAAATTGAGTAGCTGAATCGGCTAATTGCCTTGATCCATTTTGCACCTGTAGGATGAGCTGACGCAAATGAGCGGTCATTTGGTTAAAAGCCGTACCGAGCTGGCCAATTTCATTTTTAGAGGTTACTTCAATCTCTTCAAGTGTGAGGTCACCATCTGCCATTCTTCTTGCTGCATGTGTGACAGAGACAATCGGTTTTGTCATACGATGAACAAACCTTGTGCCAATGACTAAAAAGCCGACTATAATCGCTGCGCTAACGAGAATGAGCGTCAGCAATAATTGGTTACTTTCTTCATTGAGCTGACTGATTTTTTGATCACGCTGTTTCAATTGTGTTTGAGCAAATTCTTTTGTAAAGGTATGTATTTCTTGTTCGATAGGTTGTAATTCTTGACTGAGGCGGGTGTTGAATTCTTTTTGATTTTGCATATTCAATGAATTAAATAATCGATTTGTTGAGGTGTAGTAAAGATAATTTTTTTCGGAAATTTGATCTAACAGATTTTTTGCTTGTTTAACGGTGCTCATTTTTGATGCTTCAGTTGTTTTCTTATTGATTTCTTCATATGTTTGCTCAATCTTCTGTAAATTTTCAGCATCTTGAACAACCACGTACGTTTTAATTTGTGCTTCCTGTTTTTGTAGCAGTGTCTCTAATTCCAGTGAGGTCTGGTACAGCTTTACTTCTTTGGTGAGGAGTGCTTTATACGATTGATCTGTTTTGTAATAGATAAAGCTAGAAAATCCTAAAATACTGACAAACAATACACATATGACAATAAGCCCAAATAAAAATTGATTTTTTAGTCTCATAAATTCCTCCGAATGGTCTGAATTAAACAAAAATTAATGAATGACATACGGCCTCATACAGGCATGTATTTCATCCATCCACTTTCTATATTCAGGTATAAAATATGATGTAAGGAATGACTGGAAGTGATTTGAAGGGAATGTATAGAAAGCTAGTATATCGAAACTTAAAAAAATTTGGTCAAACGATCGAATCGTCTTGGCAAAGTGCTCATTTTCAATAATTGAAAGCAGAAGCGGGTGTGTTGTCTCTAAATGAAAGAAGGCATGGATCAGATCATTAAAGATCCGATCCCCTTCTGTTTTAGCGAAATCCTTCTCAATTTCATCTAAATATTTTAGACTCTCTTCTATCGTATATAGAAGGTCATAATATGTGGTTAATAAAATATAGTCATCTGAACGATACGCCACAGGTCTCACCTATTTATTTCCGTTTATCGTAGTATACGCCGTCACTTGTCATGGGCTGATACGGATTTTGATAATTCAGCTGTTTTGTTTTCTTACGTTGAATGGCTTGAATATCCGCCTTGATCCCATTTTGAATCTCCGTTAATTGCTTGGCCATCAGTTGATCTGTTTGAATGATTTCTTTGATTTTCTCTTTTTCTTGAACGGAAAGCTCATGTTGAATATCTCTCATTAGTTCGTCTCTCTCAACTAAAAAAGCATCAAAGTCTTCAACGAGTGTTTCGCTTTGCGGATTGGCCTCTATTTCCGCTGCCATTTTTAACGTTTGGTCGTGCAGTTGGTCCACAATACTCATAGAGATCCCCCAATAGAGTGGTGACGCCCTTTTCGATCGGTTTGAATGACTTCCTTCCAAGCATCTCGGAAATCAGTCACATATTGCTCTACTTCATTCAGGATCTCTTCGTCATTTTGCAGATTGGCTTCAATCAGTCTTCGATAGATGTAGTCATACATACTTGCCATGCTCTTTGATACATCATACGTACGATTTAAGGTGACATTTAATTCTTGGATGATGTTTTGAGCCTTTTTCAGGTTCAAGTTTCTCATTTCAGCATCTTCTTTTTGAATGCCATGCTTTGCTAGTCTAATAAACTTTAAGCATCCTTCATAAAGCATAAGCGTTAACTCGGCCGGTGTTGCGGTCTCAATAGAATTTTTCTGATAGGCGGCATAAGGGTTCTGAATTGCCATATGTTATAAACCTCCAATTATTGTCCAAGCAGTTGAGAAAGATAGCCAGATTGGTTGTTTAGCTTTTGAATCGCACTATCCATGGCGTTAAACTTTTTGTAGTAACGAGCTTCCACTAATTTTAAACGATCTTGGAATGTATCCATTCGTTTTGTCAAAGAATCTAAATCCTTACCAAGTCCATATTCTTTTAGCTCCATTGATGTACTACCAGCTTTTGTTTGAATACTCTTCGTGAAGGCTGATAAGGAATTTTTGACGCGATAGATGATTCCTTGTTCTTTATATTGCTGCTGTGCTTTGTCTTTGTCTTTAGAATCAACATTTAAAGAACCAGAGATAAACATTTGCCTTACCTTGTCTGGGTCTTCTTCAATGGCTTTTTTTAATTTCTCTACTCCATTAATATTAATTAATTCAAGCTTCCCGCCATCTTTATACGAGGATGAAGTAGAAATACCGATTTGTGTCAGGTGAATTTTATTCCCATCACTTGTCGTAATATCAGCATAAAAATCACTTCTTATTTTAGAGGCACCAGCTCGTAAAATAGAATCACTTCTCAGTAAGCCAGACTTAGCGGTTGTTTCCCATAACTCAATTTCTTTTTCAGACATGGCTTTTTTCTCTTCAGCCGTTAATGGTTGATAGTCTCTATTTCGCTTTTCATTCACTTTACCATTGACCAATTCAACGAGTTCGTTGTATTTATCAACAAATTGTTTAATTTTATCAAAGATGGCATCGACATCTGTTGAAACGTTCAAGCTGACAGGCTTATCTGTTGTTCCTTTCAGCTCATATGTGATACCAGCCTGCGTGAAGGTATTATTGTTATTTTCCATTTTGAGACCATTAATTTCGTATTGCGCTTTCTGCCCTTGAGTAGTCGCAACTAATTTATTATCTCCATCCACTTGGAAGCCTAATTGCGTTAAAAATGAAGCGGAATTGCCATCCGCTGCCTTAATACTGACACCTTCACCAGTCGTACGCGAAGTCAGAGCGATCGTATCTACGTAGTTGGTTCCATCAAAGATCTGGCCTTTATAAGCCGTGACACCAAGTTGAGAGCTGTTCAATTTTGTCACGATTGTATCAAGAGTATCTGTATCAGTTGTTTTAATGGTCACTGTTTTAGGTGTTGTAGAATCTGGTGTCGTCACCTCAAACGTAAACGTACCGTTTGAAGCAGTAAATCCAGATGGACTAGAAGATTTGAATACGGATGCTGTCGCTAGTTGGGTCACATTAATTGAGCCAGAGGCAGCATTTGTTGAGCCAGTTGCTGTGACAGCAGATTCATTGGAGCTTGTGACCTTTTTTGCGCCATATGTAGTTGGACGCGTTAAATTTAAACTATTGATTAAATCATCTAATTCTTTGACCTTTGAATTGACCTCGCGATAGCTGTCTCTTTGCCATTCAAGTGTTTGTTTCTGGCGTGTCATTTTATCAAGCGGTGCTTGCTCAGTTTTCATTAGCTTTGAGACGATTTCATCAATATCAAATACATTTGAAAATCCAGTAATTCGATTAACCATGGTTTATGTTCTCCCTTCACATTCTTTTATCGACAAATAAACCGACAATCTCTGTCATTGCCGCATAGAAATCAAGCCATTCTTTGGAAGGAATCTCTCTAATGACTTCTTCGGTTTGGTTATCTACGACTTTGACATAATATTCATTGAGTTTTTCATGTAATTCAAATTGAAGATGAAATTGAGTAGGTTCAATCAGCTTATTTGCTCCTTGAAGCGTTTTTTCAATTTCTTCTTTTGAAACGACTTTTCCATTTGCTTGTAAATCAGTGTTTGCATTGTCATTTTGATGATTCGTAACACGGGTTTGAAATGCATCAATCAGTGGCTCTAGCGAAGTCAACTTACCAACAGACATAGTTATTCAGCTCCTGTGCTTTAATCTATCTTTTATATCGGCTTTGAATTATTAAATTAAATATAGATGTACCGATTTGTTAAAGTTTCATATAGATGGTGTACTTCTACGGTTTCACACGGAGGAGGATAGACAAATAGGATAAAAAAATCCTCACTTTTTTTGTGAGGATAATTGAGAAAGTAGATCAAAGGACAAGCTAGCAGCACGGCTGTTTTCTTCTTGAATAGACAGGTATACTTCCTTCCTGTGAATATCAATATGCTTAGGAGCCTCAATTCCGACTTTTACTTGGTCGCCTTCAATCGCAATAATTTTAACTTCAATATCGTCGCCTATTTGAATCGATTGATTTAATTTACGAGATAGAACTAACATGAGGAAGCCACCTCTAACAAATGTTTTGTATGATAGGCTGAATCATGCAAAATGACCTGCTTGGCTTTCATGTTTTTCCGATTCACAATAATAGGCGCTCTTAAATTGGCTGTCGTTTTTTCAATAGAAGATCCCATTGTTAAAATAACCATGACTTCCACATCATTGGCATCTTCTACCCCAAGAATGTCTACAACCGATTCTTCTAAGTCAAATTCATATTGATTGAAGAACAAAAATGGGCTGCTGACAATAAAGCCTAGTTCTGCATTTTTCAAAGATTGAAGAACTAAAAATGGGGATTCTTCTGATAAAGGTAAAATGACAAATTGTTTTTGATCCAGAAATCCTGGTATCCCATTAGAGAAGTGAATGATTTGCTCCTCTTTAATCGTCACTTCGCCATGGTATTTTGTTTGAATGATCATAATTCACGACCTTTTTCATTTTTCTTAACTATACCTTATCACCATTTTGACCTGTTTCGTCAACTTCTATTTTTAATTCTGGGTATTGTAACATATCAATATGAACTTTACCTGGCTGGTAGTTAACAATTGGTTTATGAGGTGTTGCCTCTATAATAGCTTTTTGCGGCTCCACATCAATTTTAAGTTCAGATGGCTGATAGTGAATTTTCACACTAAAAAATGAAGGAATCACACCGATGTTGAATTGTTTTGCTGGAGGACTGCCGTTGATTTTCGCAAACTCAGCAATCGCATTCCCACCATTCTCGATCTTGATGAGTTCACTTCCTTCTTCCGCTCTACGTCCCATTCCTTCTCCAATCGCACGTTTCCCCTCAGCAGCCCATTCCTCTGAACGCCTAAAAATCGACTTAATATCCATATCGGCAAATGCCTCGGTTTGATCTATGGTTAGTTTCGACGGTGTCCTTGTGATATTCATGACAGCTCTTGGCTGCCGAATCTCAAGCTCAGCTCTTGGCTGCTCTACTTCTTGCTTGGAAGGGGTTGTCGACATTTGCAGCTTTGCATAAGTTTGCTCCATTAACAATCTAGGGATTTGCATAGGTTCACCTCCATGATGCAAAAAAGCACCCAACGGATGCTTTTTCTTATCTTAAGAAATCGACAAGGGATGGCTGAATCACTTTAGCTGTCGTCGCTAAAGCAGCTCTATTCACAGTCTCTTGTTGAAGAAGATCAAGAATGGCTTTTTCACTTTCTACATCTTCGGCATCTGATTTAGCCTTTTTCAGCACTTCAAATTGCGAAGTCAAACGGCTCCCGACTAAGTCAACACGATTCGATCGCGCACCAAGATCTGAACGCTCAGCACTCATCACTTCTTTAAACTGATCGATATCCCCTAATGCATCGTCAGAATTCGCAAACGTTCCATTTTTAAATGAGTTTTCTAAGTCAGTCAGCATTTCAATGACATTTTGACCACTGGCAGATTGTCCACCAAAAGCTGAAAGAGGATTTGAATTCACATTTAATGTGATTCCATCAGAAATGTTCGATTGAACCACGTTTGCATCTGTATAGTTTTCAAAGTTAAATGTAAACGTACCATCTGCATTCTCTACAACTGGTTTAACATTGGTATTCGTCCCATTAAAAACAAACTTACCTAACATCTGCGTGTTCATTGCATCAATGATTTGATTCTTCATCTGACCAATTTCCACTCCGATAGCAGCTAAATCTTCTGGCTGTTTTGTTCCATTGGCCGCATCGAGTACTTTATCTCGTATATTTGACATGATATCAATTATTTCAGTGACACTTGTTTCAGATGTATCAATCCAGTTTCGTGCCTCATTTAAATTAGTTTGGTATTGCTCATTTCGAAACATGGCTGTACTATATTGAAGACTTTTCACTGCTGCAACAGGATCATCAGACGTTTTTGTGAAACGTTTTCCAGACTGTGCCTGCTCATTAATTTTAGAGAGTTTTTCATAACTTTTACTAATATTTCGAAGTGAATTTTGAGAAATCATACTTTGCGTGACTCGCATCAGTTACCCTACCTTCCTACGACTCCCATGCCGTTTATTATTTTATCTAATACTTCGTCTTGCATCGTCATAATTCTTGCTGCTGCATTATATGCATGCTGAAATTGAATCATGTTCGTCATTTCTTCATCTATAGATACAGCACTAGTTGACATCCTGCGTTCATTGGCTGAATTCACAAGAGCTGCTGAACTGCTTTCAAGGGTCATGTTCTTTTTAGCTTGTATCCCCATTTCGGCAATGACATTCTGATAGTAATCCTGAATCGTTGTGGTATTTCCGCCGATTGGTAGCTTTAAGTTTTGAATATTAGCTAATTTCGTAGCATTCGAACCATCACCTTGCGTTTGATTAAGAGATGCAGCAATGTTATCTGTCGATGCTAAAATCACGTCACTCACTTTGATACGGGCTGCCAAGCCTTTATTCAAATCATTGTTATTCTCAATATCGAAAAAGTCTTGTCCACTTGTGCCATTTAACGTGTATCCTTGCTTATGGACGTCGTTAAAAGCATCCATAAATACTTTTGCTACTTCATCCAGCTCAGCAAGCATATCCGGGTACATGCCTTTTTCATCTCCATTAGACATGTAGCCATACGCCTCAACAAGTGCTTTTACTTTACCATTCACTTGTAATTGATCAGCTGCGATGGTTGTCGTTCCAAATTGGAGTGAGTTAACAAGTCCCGTCGTATTATCATAGGAAAGTTGCAATTCAGATTTTTCATTGGTAATGCCATTTAAAATTGTTCCAGCAGATTGTCCATTTGCACCGATAATATCGATGTTAACGGTTCCTTCAGCAATTTCCAGAGCATTTCCTCCAGAAGGGTTGTAGCTCACTTTAATATCAACAAGTGAGGAAAGCTGGTCTATAAGAGCGTCTCGCGTATCATAAAGATCATTGGGAAGATAACCATTTGGCTCAACTGTTGCAATCTGTTTATTCACTTCATCAATTTGAGTTAATAGGGTGTTCACATTTTTTGCCGTTGAATCGAGTTCAGTTTTTAAATTCTTTTGTATCGTTGTTAAAGAAGAATTTAGCAGGCGGAATTGATCTACTAAAGCCTGAGCACTTGTCTTAACAACTGTACGTGCTGAAGCAGTATCAGCATTTTTCGATTCTGATAAGACTTGTAATGATTTCCAGAGATTATCAAAGGCTCTATTCAAGCCTTCATCTGTCAAATCATTCATCACTCCTTCCATTTGTGAAAGAGCATCAGACTTCGTCGCATAATAAGACAAGTTATTGTTATGATCTCTATACTGAAGATCTAAAAAGCTGTCTCGAATTCTTTCAACAGTTCCAACTTGGACACCTGTCCCCATTTGGCCGTATGTCTTGCCATCATAAACAGAAATCACTGGGTAAGGATTCTCTGCTTTAAAGGTAACTCTCTGTCTTGAGTAGCCATCAGTATTTGCATTGGATACGTTGTTTGATGTGACATAAAGCCCTGCACGCTGGGCTGTGATTCCTCGTTTTGCCGTTTCTAGTCCCATGAATGTAGAACCCATAGATATCCTCCTTGTTTACGCCTTTGAATCAAACAAAGCCCTATGCTGTTTAGGCTTTGAACTCTCAAGACCATTTTGTCCGTAATTCATATTTTCTTTGTTAGGATTCACAAGATCGAATGTCAGTGAAATAAATTGAAGTGACTGCTGAATAAGCTGTTTGTTCAGTTCGTTTACATCTTTCAGTTCCACCATGATGTCATTCAGCTTCTCATATAACGAAATAAGCTCTTCTTGATCCGTTCCTGTAGCTTTTTCGATGCATGCGGTGATTGTCGGCGATTGATCATTTTGTAAAAATTGAACTGCTGCTTCAATCCGCTTTTCTTCTAATTGTGAAATGGCCTGAATATATTTTTGCTCAAGGTTCAGAACCTCTGAAAGAGCATCGATCTCATTATTTTTCAGCATTTCTGTTTTATTCTTAGACAGCTTTAGAAGCTGTTCATGTAATCCGTAGAGACGGTGCAGTTCTTCAATCATTATTTTTACTGACATTCACGCTACTCCCTTTTGTTATTGTTGTTTATAAAAATTCAACATTTTATCTGCAATGCCTTTTGTATCTACTTGATATGTTCCGGCTTCAATGCTTTTTTTAATTTGGTCTATTTTATCTTGACGTTCTTTCATGATATTCGGCACCTTTTGCATTTCGATTGCCTTTTTAGAAATTTCGACTTTGTCAGTTGATTTTGCTTGATTCGATTGCAACGTTTGTTTCTCATATGTTTTCTTGTAAGGATTTACTGGTTGTGTTCCATATCGATTAATTTTCACGGGATTCCTCTCGCTTTCCGTTACAGTCTGTCTTGATTCTATCCATTTTATCGACCAAACTGCAACTTAGTTTAGGGAATCAGTCGTTTTTAGGATTAATGGCATAATAGGTGTCTTTTTTCCTAGATTCAATCTCCCTTTTACGCTCTTCTTCTTGGTCCATTTGGCTGATTTGTGTCTTTATATCCTTTTCACAATGGCTACACAGCTTGTTTTTCCTGATCGGTTGGCCGCATCTTTCACAAGGATAATTGATATTCGGGAATTGACTAATTTGAAGTCTTTTCAAACGGATAAATTTCAGAATTAATTCTTCATCAACTTCTGTTGCGTCTACTATTTCAGCAATGGTTGATTGTCTATTACTTTGCTTACGCAAGAATTTATAAACGATATCAAAAGAACGTTCTTCTTCTTCAAAGCATTTGTTACAAACCGTTTGGATGGTGGTTTTTAAAAATAACTGATTACATTGTGGACAGTTTGCCAATTGATTCATAACCAAAACCCCTTACGTTATTTTCTTTTCTTAATATCGGTTGATTGTCATGATTTTTAACTACGAATCAACGTAAAAGAGGAAACACTTTTGGCGCCTGCGTCTTTTAAAATTTTTGCTGCATGATAGACTGTCGCCCCAGTTGTATAAATATCATCGATTAATATGATATCCTTTAGAACGATCGGGTTTGACTGCCTTAATTGGAACAAATTCTGTTGATGTAAACGTTCATTTTTTCTTTTCTTAGACTGCTTACTTTGATGTACTTTTATAAGTGGCTCCAATATAGGTCCGCCAATCATGGAAGCAAGCATCATTGACTGATTAAACCCTCTTTCCTTTAATCTCTCTTTACTCAAAGGAATTGGGACAAGGACCGGTTCTTTGATTGAAAAAGAACGTTTAAACGCTGACTGTACATCTTTTTTAAATAGATCAGCTAAAGCCGTATCACCTCGAAATTTAAATCGAGCTAGAATATCTTTCATAAAGTCGTTGTAAGCATAAACAGACCGATTCATTACAAGAATCTCAGCAAAATCCCGTCGTTTATTCCACCTTGAACAATCCTGACACAATTGATCATTTGATTGCGCTCTTCCGCATTTGGGACAAGTAGGACCTTGAATCTTCATCAGGTGGTTCTTACATGCTACACATAAACGATCTTCATTTAATAGTAGGAATGATTTCCATGTAAAAGCAGCCACAAAATGGCTCTCACAAATTGGACAAATCAACGCTTTTCTTTGTTCAACGGCAAATGATTTTCGCACCTTGGATATGTAGTGACCGTTGAAGCAGCTTCTGTCAGAATGACGAGCATCGCCGTATTTTTCTGTTTATCCACCATCTCGGATTTACTATAGGATATTTTATCGATATCTGTTATATATTGCGGTTTCACTTGATTTAGAGAAATGGCTAATACATCTTCTATACATTTTTCACAATGACAAATCATGTTTAATTGGTTGAGATATTGATAGAGAATTTCTTTAAGTAGTATTTCTTTTGCGTTGAGTAGCATATTTTGTCTCTCCTGCCATTTGTGTTTTGTGAATATAATGTACCATGATTTAGTTGAACCCACACTATTTTTCAGAAAACTCTTTTTCAGCTGTATTATTCATTTTTACGATATGTTTCTTTGCTTGTTTCATACTTCTCGTTAAACCAAAATGAAAAAAGTACACGTCTCCGTTAAAAAAATCTGGATGTCTCCCTGCTCTACCAGAAATTTGGACAAGTGCACTTTCTGTAAAAATAGGAGATTCCGCACCTAATACGCCCACTTGAACATCTTGAATGGTAACGCCTCTTTCTAGAATAGTTGTTGTAACCAATACATCGTATCTATGATCTCTGAAATGCTGGACTTTTTGCTTCCTTTCTTGATCATCCGCAGAAACACCCTGTACATTTACATCTTGAACTTGAAGAATATGAGTTACCTTCTTCATAGTAGAAATAGAAGGAACAAATAGTAACACTCTTTTTTTCTTTGTGATATGTTCATGCAGCCAGTTCATTATAGATGCTGGAAGCCGATTTCTTTTTAATCTCTTTTTCCAATCTCCAACCCATTGAAATGTTGGGACAGGCAACGGTTTTTGGTGGAAGCGCAGAGGAATTTTGATCGCTTCTAATTGTCTACGAGCAACATCCTTTTGCATTTTTTTAGATGGTGTGGCACTTAAGTAAATTCTAACTCCTGTTTTTTTCATTGATTTTAAAACAGCAAACTGAAGCCGTTCATCCATTGAATAAGGAAAAGCATCGACTTCGTCTACAATGAGGACATCAAAGGCGTTTTTATATCTCATTAGCTGATGGGTTGTAGCGATCATAAGCGGTGCCATTTGAAATCTTTGAGAACTCCCGCCATAAAGTGCAGCTATATTCAGTCCTTGAAATGCCTTTCTCATTCGAGGTTCGAGCTCAAGTACAACATCGGTTCTAGGCGTCGCAATACAAACACTCATTCCGTTATTTAGCGCATATTTTATTCCATGAAAAAGCACCTCCGTTTTCCCCGCACCACAAACAGCCCAAACGAGCAGATCAAATTTGTTTTGGATTGCTTCTACTAGCCTATCGGACGCTCTCTTTTGCCCTTTAGAAAGCTCTCCCTGCCATGTTAATTCAACTTGTCTTGTTTCTTTCTTTTGTGGACCCGTCCATTCATAGAGAAAGCCACATTCACTTACTTTTCCCAGCATGATGCAGGATCTACAGTATACACAGTCTTTTTTACATGTTTCACACGGAGAGAGGGCAAAGTAGCGCTTGTTTGATACACCGCACCGGCAGCAGATCAAACCACTCGCCACCCTATCGACAGCAGGTGTTCTATGGATAAATCCTTGATTCTCCAGCCACTCCAATTCGGACTGTGTACATTGACATTCAACAGGAAGAAGGTGCCTTGATTGTAGCTTGTGACTGAGTTCCATTGCTTTTTCCAGATTCAATTTCACGCACTACCTTTCCATTCATGTTGACCCATTATGTACAAAGAGAAGGCCTTTCGTCTAATTGTAAAAATAGAAAAACAAATCCCCTTTTCCATGAGAAAAGGGGATTTTGATATCTACCTAATGATCCAGCCAAGTGCTAAAGAGCCTTCGCCTAGATGAGTGCCAATCACAGCACCAAAGTAGCTTTTATAAAATTCAACATGAGGATACTTTTCTAATAAGTGCGCAATTAATTCATCTGCTTCTTCTTCTCTATTACCATGTATCAGAGTTGCTCTCATTGGAACACCACGTGATGCATCTTCATCAAATAATTCAAAAATACGTGAAATGGCTTTTTTGCGTGTACGAATCTTCTCAAAAGGGACAATTAGCTTGTTGTCAAAATGCAAGATAGGCTTTACCTTTAAGAGGCTTCCAATAAAAGCCTGAGCACCATTTAATCTGCCGCCACGTTGTAAATGAGTTAAATCGTCTACCATAAAATAAGCTCTTTGATTTTCTTTTAGATAATTGAGATGGGAAATCACTTCTTCTGGAGAAGCACCACCTTGGATTTTTTCAACAGCTTCTAACACATAAAAACCTTGCGCCATACAGCTAGTCTCTGTATCAAACGGATAAATGTCGATTCCGTCAACTAGTTCATTCGCTGAGGCCGCACTATTGTATGTTCCACTAATTCCGCTTGACAGATGTATACTAATCACAGCATCATATGTTTCACTAAGTTTTTCATATAATTCTATAAGTTCACCGAAAGCAGGCTGAGAGGTTGTTGGAAGATCTTTATGTTTCTTGACTTCTTCATAATATGTCTTCCAATCCATTTCTACTTCTTCACGGTATGATTCAGTACCAAAGATGACATTCAGAGGGATCATATGAATATGATGTTTATCACGTAGTTCTTGTGGTATATAAGCAGTACTGTCTGTTACAACGGCTATTTTCATTCTTAAATACCTTCCTTATCCGTTAAGTTGCTTTTTAAAAAAGAATGATCATTGTTTTTCACTAGATTTATAATACTAATCAAAAAAGCTTGCCTAATCAATAGGCAAGCCCGCTATATCCGAAAAAGACTCCTTACCTGCCTATCATTGCTCTCTAACTTGAATGTGAGAGAACTAAAAACAGGCGAAAAAGGAGTACTTGTTCGGAACATTATCTCATTTCTACCCAGCCGTTTTTAATTGTTACAACAACAGCTTGAGTACGGTCATTTACATTCATTTTTTGCAAGATGTTACTCACGTGGTTTTTGACTGTTTTCTCACTAATAAAGAGCGACTCACCAATACCTCTGTTGCTCTTTCCGTCAGCTAACATTTGAAGAACTTCACATTCACGTCTTGTTAAGATATGAAGTGGTCTGCGAATTTCAGGATATACCTCGTGCTGTGGATGTGCTGAAACGCCGCTTGTTGCTAAGCGTCGGAATTCATTTACTAAGTTATGAGTGACTTTCGGATGTAAATAAGAGCCTCCGTCAGCTACTACTTTTACTGCTTCAATGAGGGTATCTGCATCCATTTCTTTTAACAAGTAGCCTCTTGCTCCTGTTTTTAATGCATGTGTCACATAGTTTTCATCGTCATGAATAGATAGGATAATGACTTTTGATTCGGGATAAAGCTCTACTAGCTGTTTTGTAGCCTCCACACCATTTACATTCGGCATATTAATGTCCATAATGACAACATCCGGATGATAGTGTTCTACGATACGTGCAGCTTCGTCACCGTCGTCTCCTTCTGCAACTACTTCAAAAGTAGGTTCAAAATCTAAAATCCGTTTGACACCTTCACGGAATAATTGGTGGTCATCGATAATTACAATATTTACTTTAGTCACAAGCTACGCCTCCCCATGTTTATTGTTCTACACCTGAACTTTATGGTCAATATGTCTTTTGTCTCTATTTTACAATTTTATTTTGTAATGTTAACGGTACTCTAATCATGATGAATGTCCCTAGACCTATTTTTGAGTCTATGGTCATTTTACCTTCTAGTAAGTCTACGCGCTCTTTCATACCAAGTAACCCAAAGGATTTGTTTTTATTTGTTTTCACATCTTTCATATCAAAGCCTTTTCCATCGTCTTTGATAATTAACGTGACAAAGTCTTTCGTCACTTCAACCTTCACAGAGATTTCTTCAGCTTCAGAATGCTTTAAAGAATTTGTGACAGCTTCTTGAGCTAGTCTAAACAGTGCCACTTCGAATTGAGAAGCAATTCTTTCATTTTCTGTATCCCCTAGGCATTGGAACGTGATCTTGGTTTTTCCATCATACTCTTCGATTGTGTTTAAATATTTTCTTAGCGTCGGAATGAGACCCAAATCATCTAAAGCCATTGGTCTTAAATCATAAATGATTCTTCTCACTTCGTACAGAGCATTTCGCACATTCTGTCTGAGACTTCTAATTTCTTTAAAGCCTTCTTCTGTCCCACGATCTCTGAAAATCCGTTCAATTAATTCAGAGCGCATCATCACGTTTGCCAGCATCTGTGCCGGACCGTCATGAATTTCACGGGATACCCTTTTACGTTCTTCTTCTTGAGCTTCAATAATTCTAAGTCCAAAATCTTGTTTTGCTTGAGCATCTTCAAGTAACACGCCAACTTGGCGTAAGTCCTGATTGAGATAGTTGAGAACCACTGTGATCTGGCTCACAAGCGTTTCAGAGCGTTCAATGACGTCTTGCAGGCTTAACAATCGTCTTTCGAGGTCATCTCTTCTTTCCCTCAGCTGTTTTTCGCGCTGCTGGATCATGGTCAATTCTACTTGCAGGTTATGTGCTTTTTCATAGGCTTCTCGTATTTCTTCTTCGCTGAATTTGTTGAAGTTTCTGCTGACCTCAGATAATCGATTTCTAGCATGTCTCGTATGTACTTCTAGTTTATCCCCAAAATCAATTACTTCGTTGACTTGCTGTTTAATTTGCTTGAGCTCTTCTACTAGGCTTTCATATTGTTGACGGGACTGTTCGCCGATTCTAAATACTTCGTCCTTACTGCCATCAACTGTACTTAGCATTTTCATGATGATTGAATCCAATAACTTCGGATCCATTTTAGGTGTTGTCATGGCTTTTCCCTCCCGTAACAGTGATGTCATCTTTTTTTATTATAAATGTCATTGATCTGCATTTTATGTCGAATTATAATGAAAGAATGCGTATAAATCATGAAATTTTTATGACGACCCTTTTTCCGCTCCTATCATCATAACAAAATACGCTGTAAAATTCTAAAACCAATGCAAATTTTCTCTAGCCTTACAATTTGCTTGTCAGGAGGGTATGTCTTTTGCTGAACCGCTATCTCACAGTAAAAAGCCGTGGCGAGCATGAGATCGTCATTGAAAAATCACGTTTTATTTGTCATATACAACGTGCTGTCTCAGAAGAAGAAGCACAAGCCTTTATACAATCCATAAAAAAACAACATTGGAACGCCACTCATAATTGTTCCGCCTATTTGATCGGTGAACATGATCTGATTCAAAAAGCAAATGATGATGGTGAACCAAGCGGTACGGCAGGGGTACCCATGCTTGAAGTGCTAAAAAAACGCAAGCTGAAAGATACAGTAGTTGTCGTCACTCGTTATTTCGGCGGTATTAAGCTAGGTGCCGGTGGATTAATTCGTGCGTACGGAAAATCTGTGTCTGAAGCAATCAATCATGTTGGTATGGTAGAACGCTGTTTAATGCGTACGATGCACACAACAATAGATTATACATGGCTTGGAAAGGTAGAGAATGAGCTTAGAGCCTCATCTTTTCAGCTAAAAGACATCCATTATGCAGAAGATGTGATTTTTGAAACGTATGTAGAAGAAACACAAACAGAGCAGTTCATTGAATGGATGACTGAGTTAACTAATGGAAAGAGTGTTACTAAAGAAGGCGAATTGATTTATTTAGAAAAGGACGTTGGTCCGATAAAGGAGACAGATGAATGGCACAACGAGTAAAAGTGCGTGTACGAAAGAAAAAGAGTAAGAAGAAAAAGATTTTCAAACGGATTCTGGTCTTATTTTTGCTTCTCTTCATCTGCATGGGCGGATTTGCAGTTTATAAGATTGTGAATACACTCCAGGCTGCTGACAAAACTTATGATGAATTAGAGCGTGGGGAGAAATCGAAACTCCGTGATGCTGTCATTGATATAAAGAAAAAACCTTTCTCTGTCCTATTTGTTGGTATAGAGGATTACGCCACAAATGGTGATCACGGCCGTTCAGATTCACTCATCGTCGCAACGATTAATCCTCAGGATAAAACGATGAAAATGGTCAGTATCCCCCGTGACACACGAGTACAGCTTGCTAGTGACACAACGGGAAATAAAGTAAAGATCAATGCGGCATTTGCTAAAGGCGGTAAAGACGAAACGATTGAAACTGTCGAACAATTCTTGCATATCCCAATTGACAAATATGCAACAGTGGACTTTGACGGTTTTAAGGATGTCATTGATGAAGTTGGGGGAATCGATATTGACGTTCCATTTGACTTCAATGAAAAAAGTGACGTCAAAAAATCGAAAAAGATTTACTTTAAAAAAGGAAATATGCATTTAAACGGGGAAGAGGCTCTTGCTTATGCGCGAATGAGAAAACAAGATCCACGTGGTGATTTTGGGCGTAACGATCGTCAGAAACAAATCTTACGTGCCATGATTGATCAAATGGCGAAACCTCATAATATTGCAAACGTGGATAATATTGCAAAAGAAGTAAGTGATCATATAACAACCAACTTCCGCATCACAGAAGGACTTGCTCTACAGCAAATTTACAGTGGTTTTAAAGGAGACGATACTGAAACACTATCTATTAAAGGATCAGACCTTTATTTGGGGCCAAATCGAACGTACTTCTTTGAGCCAGATCAAACCAACTTGGCTGAGGTGCAAAATGAGTTAAGGACGCATTTAAAGCTTCCTGCTGAGTCATCGTCCTCAACTGAAACAAATACACAAACCGATTCATCTTCTGATGCAACAGGGTCAGCCGATACACAGGCCCCTTCGACCAGCACATCAGGACAATAATAGGAAAACAGCCCGTTCCTTGGAAGCGGGCTGTTTTTTTATTGTCTTTTGACCATTCGTTTGTAGAATTTCGTAAATGGTTTAAACTCTTCGTTCACCAAACCAGTGACTTCAGCGATAACTTGCATAAACATGACCAGTAAAAAGATGATGATCAATGACAGCCAAATGGTGGCACTTGTCAGCAAAATCGCGCTTAAGCTGAAGACTAAGCCAATCATGTAAATCACAATCACTGCCATTCGATGTGATAAGCCAAAGGCCATCAGTCGATGATGGATGTGTGATTTGTCAGGTGCTGAGATAGGCTGTTTATTCAATATTCGTCTGATGATCGCAAAGGTCGTATCAAAGATAGGCACACCTAAAATAATTACAGGGACAACAACACTAAACAAAGTAACACTTTTGTACAATCCTAAAAGTGACAGGACCGAGATCATATAGCCTAAAAATAACGAACCTGTATCACCCATAAATATTTTTGCTGGATGGAAGTTATAAAAAAGAAAACCGATGGTACTGCCAATGACGACAAGAGATAACGAAAGAATCAGGATCTTGTCCGCAGAAAATGCCATGACGGCAATCGTGGTTAAACCGATAACCGAAATTCCGGCAGCCAGTCCATCTAATCCATCAATTAAATTGATCGCATTTGTAATCCCAACAATCCATAGTACAGTCAGGGGATACGCCATCCATCCTAACTCCAGTCGATCTGTTAAGAAAGGAACAGAGAAAAAGTCCATTTTTAAGCCCGTGCTCACGATTAAGCAAGCAACGAGAACTTGCACAAGAAATTTAAATTTTGCACTTAAATTATATTTATCATCAAATATACCTAAAATGACGATGAGTACAGCGCCAACTGATATAGCTGTAATTTTATTATGTAGAAACAGCCCGCCTGCTAGTGCTCCAGCCGCTACCCCAATAAAAATCGCCAAACCGCCCATTCGAGGCATTACTCTATCATGAACTTTTCGTTTATTCGGCTG
Source organism: Bacillus sp. 2B09 (assembly GCF_003946835.1). Lineage (NCBI taxonomy): Bacteria > Bacillati > Bacillota > Bacilli > Caryophanales > Bacillaceae > Bacillus > Bacillus sp. 2B09. The sequence goes on along the minus strand of NZ_RPSG01000002.1, from coordinate 435,360 downwards.
GTCCACTGCACCAATCTTAATTGCAAACTTTTTGACGATTGGTGTCACAATTAAAACTGTAGCCAGAGAGACAAAAAACGCTAATAAGGCGCGTTCGTAATCCATAGGTCAGTCTCCTTCTAAATTGAAATCTGTATTTTGTATATTGGCCGCTCTTTCCATTATACAATTGAATATAGGATGATCACAAGCTCCCCCTAAGAAGAAGAAACAAATAAAAACGCACAATCCTGAATGAATTATGCGTTTTCTTTAATATTCGTTAATTCCACCATGTTTGTGAACAGTGCGTGCCAATCTTTTTTCTTTGCCCGGCTTTGTCTTAGATGTCTGTATGTCATGTCATCTTTTTTACTGATCACTTTCTGGCAGGCTTCGACGAAGAGAGCTGGATCTTCGCCCTCTACATATTCATACACATCATTCTCTTTTAGTCTTTCCGTTGATGGAAGATTTAAACCAACAACAGGGATTCCGGCAGCTAAAAATTCATACAGCTTGAGCGGAAAAACCGCTTGATTGTAAGGAGACTGTTTGTATGGCATCATCCCTACATCAATTAATTTCATATAAGCAGGCACTTCTTCTGGTGCGACTGCTCCAGTCCATAGGACATTGGGCAGTTTGAGTGCATGCTGAAAAGATGGATCTCCATTCGTTCCATCCGGACCGACAAATAAAAATGTCCAATCTGGCTGCATGCGAGCAGCTTGAGCGATCATGTCAAAATCGAGCTTCGGCTTGATCCCACCTATAAAGCCAAGAACCGTTCCCTCTCTTCCCTCTAGCACGTCTTCCCTGCTAGGGAGGTTGCTTTTTGCAAACACATCATACTCGACGCCATTTTCCACTGTAAAGACATCTTTCGGTTCACCCATGAGCCTTTTTTTGATTTGATCATGTAAGTATTGTGAAGAGCATGTAATGCTGTGCGCATATTTAATAATGCGGTTTTCTGCTTTTACAATGACTCGCTGTCTCACATAAGAGAGAATGTTGTTTTTTCCGCTGATGGGCTCTCCCCACAGGTCACTGCAATCATACACAATATGTTTCCATTCAAATAAAGAAGATAAGAGCGGAAATCCCGGAAACGTATACCATAAACAGACGGCTATGCCCTGCTTTTCTTCTTGACGCAAATGCTCAAGAAGAGGAGATAATTTATGAAAATAAAACATATCTTGATAGCGGCCAAAGCGAAAAAACTTGCTCTTGAGCACATCAGGAATGGTCATTTGCTTCATTCGATCCGTTATAGGCTGAAAGGGAGCTGAATGACGAGTGGCAGATGGGCATACCCAGATGACCTCTTTCGTTTCTGGATCAGATGCAAGAAATTCCGCCAGTCGATGCCGTCTGTACCTTAGGCCATCGTGTCCCCATTCTCCCGTTGCGACAATCACATGTATGATCGACTCTGCTTTCACCTTTATCACCTTTTTTCCCTTCTGTTTATAAGCGCTTTTTGACAGCATTTGTGGCATAGTGCATAAAACACCAAGATGCTTTCACAAAATGAAGCTGCTCAATTTCTCTGTAGACAAACCATGTTTTTTTCGCTGCTTTCCACTTGTTACTAGAAATCGAGTTTCCCACGATGCGATATTCACTGAGCGGCTCACTCATTCCATAGGCAGTAAATCCTTTTTTTAAAATAGAGAGCCATGTGGCTAAGTCCTGCCTTGTTCGAATGTTTGGCATTTCCACGTGTCCTACTTGTTGAAGATCGAGCATCACCGTCAAACAGCCGATAATCGTATTTTTTAAAGCTTCATTGTAGTTCAACTGAGCCGGCGCTGTGACGGTTTTTTGTAACGGCTCTCCATTTTCTGAAATGATGTCATATGCCGTGAAAGTAAAGGCATGATCATTATCTAACATAAACTTGACCTGCTTTTCGAGCTTTGTCTGTTTCCACATATCATCGCTATCTAAAAAAGCGATAAAGCGGCCTTTCGCCTGTTTGATGGCTGTGTTTCTAGCAATAGCGGCTCCTCCGTTTTCCTCTAAATAAATGACGTTGATTCTGTCGTCCGTCTGACTTAATTCCCCTAACAACTTCCTTGTGCCATCTGTTGAGCAATCATCTGCAATGATCAGCTCCCAGTTGGAATAGGTTTGGGCAAGGACGGAATGAACTGTATCCGTTAAATAACGTTCCGCATTATACGCCGGTGTAATAATTGATACTAACGGTTGATTGTTCACCTAAGACTCATCTCCAGTTCATCATTAAGATTCTTTGAACACTTCAGGTAACACCACAAACATAAGCGAGATGCTAAGGCCAATGACAAGTCCAAGCAGTGCTCGTTTTTTCGCTGACATGCCTTTGCCTGCTTCATCAAGCACTTGGGCAGGATCGACAATCTTTGCCTGCTTCATCCCGAGCTTTGTCGATTCCAATTCATATAAAAATCGTTCTTTATCGACCTTGGAGTCATTGCTGACAGATTCATCTTCAAGAGCGGATAGTCTCCTTTCAATGACTTGCTGTCTTTTCGTAAATAAGGCTTTGTCCTGCTTTAAAAATGTATCTGACACTTGTTTCACTACCGCCAAAGCTCGAGCTTGATCAGCATCTGTAAACGACAACTGCAATTGTGTATCGGACTGGTTCGTGAGAATCAAACGATTTTTCACATCCTGCCTTTCTTCTTCCTTTACATCACGGAGTGCTTGATTCAGAAATGCATCACTTTTTAATAGAGATGTCACTTCTGCCATATTGTTATACACACCGTCGTCATATTTCCCAAGCGTCAAGGTCACAGCAGCTGTGTAACTAGACTGTTCTACTGTCCCCTTGGCAAAAAAGAAACCAAAAGCAGTTAGTACGACAGGCAGCAGCACAAGCCAGACGATATATTTTTTCATTCGCTTCCCTATTCTTAACATAAAACCAGACATGCTCATTCTCCCAACATTGACGTATTTGCTTTTTCACTAGTGTAGCCATACAAACTCAGCATCACACGTTTGCCCACGGCTTGAAGCGCTGTTTATTTTTCATGATATTGACCGCTGCGATCACCAGCCCTAGAAACACCCAGTGGAAATATAAATTCGAGACCGAACTCGGACTGATACTTGAGACGAGAAAGCTCAGCATGGCAGCAAATAGACCTTCAATGATCATCTTGGCTGATCTCGTGTCAGCCAATTGGTATTGTTTGTACAATGAAAACATGAGATAGGCATACACTGAGATATAACCTAGCATGACGGCAAACCCAAAATTCGTCATCACCTCTAGCAGCCAATTGTGAACTTCCACGACCTGATCTGTATCAAAGATAGAAAAGTGAGCTAAGTAATAAGACACATTGCCCGCTCCGACTCCGAAACCGTATGAATTTGCAAAGAAATGCCAGGCGTTTTTGATTAAATTCGCCCGGGCAATGTTGGACGGAAGTGGTTCGCTGAAAGAATGAGCGACCTGAGAAGCGAGAAACAAGTCATAAAAGACAGAATAGATTTTGGCTGAAAAAATGGCGATACAGATGATAACAAGCCCGCCTGCTGCCATGATAGACCACTTTTTTAAAAAGCGAGGCATCAGCAGCCATACATAGATTGCCGCTCCGGCTAATATGCCAAGCAAGCTGGCGCGCGATTCTGTTAACAAAATGAGATACAGCGCTAAGATGGCTCCTAGTAATCCGAACGCTTTGATATAACCATTTTTCATTTGGCGCATACACGCCACATATAAGAAAAAGCTAATAGATAAAAACGTCGCAAAGTCATTTTGATTAAAGAAGACAGCTGTAGGATAGTGCTGTTTGTACGCTGGTCCAAGATACAATGAGGTATTCGGTAAATGGTTCAAGGTCAAGTGATTATAGAACCCGATTCCCATCACAAATACGGTCATGACTAGCCAAATACTATAAAAAGTCACGATCTGATCCATTCGCTGAATGTACATGACCACAAGAAAGACAAAACCCATTCCCATCGCAAGAAGAGACATATATTTCAGGCCGTCTGTGACCGAATGAGCCCAAAGCAGTGAGATGAGTCCGTAAAGAAACCATGCAGCGAAAAAACCAAGAATGCCTTTAACGCGAATTTGCTGCCACTGGGATATGTACGTTCCTTTGTCTCTCATCCGCCATATGAATAAAGCAAAGACAGCCAAGAGCATGATGCGGTAGAGAAAGAGACTAAAGAATCCGGCACTGATAGTGAAAAAAGCGTTATTGAGAAATGTTAATGCAATCAAAAGGTAAATGGCTGACATGAATATGTGCTCACCATTCATATAGAGCTTCATACATATAGCAGCCGCTATGAGCACCACAATCAAAACCGGAATGACCACCATCTTCTTTAACCCGATAGGCTGCGTGGATGCCATTTGTACAAGCCCGATACCTGCTGCTAATAAAATACATCCGATTATGATTTGCCATGCTGTTTGTTTCACACTCATACCCTTGTTCCTCCTAAGCAACCCATCCGATTTGAGGGATTAAGCCTTTACTTCCTGTTCATAGTAGGAAATGGTACGAGCCAAACCTTCTTGTAAACTCACAACAGGCTCCCATGCTAAGACTTGTTTCGTTTCCTCATTTTCCAATGTACTATGCACAATATCTCCTGCACGCTGAGGCTTATAAATCGGTTCAAGATCTGAACTCGTGACTCGCTTCATCGTTTGAAACAGCTCATTCACCGTGATGGAATAACCACTTGAGATATTTAAACAAACGTTTGATTGAGCTGTTAAAGCTGCAACATTCGCTGCGGCTAGATCGCCTACATAGATGAAATCTCTTGTTTGTTCCCCGTTTCCGAAGATGAAAGGCGCCTCATTTTTCGCAAACTTATCAGAGAAAATAGAGACAACACCGCCTTCACCAAGTGCATCTTGGCGCGGACCATATACATTGCTGTACCGCATGATACAATAGTCCACATCATAGAGTGATTTTGCCATCTGTAAGTATCGTTCAACTGTCAGTTTCGACAAGCCATAAGGTGAACCAGGCTGCAGTGGATGAGCTGTGTCGACCGGCAGATAGACTGGGTCTCCATAGACTGCTGCCGATGAGGCAAACACCACTTTCTCAACCCCGGCTTCAGCCGCTGCTTTGATCACATGCAGCGAACCTTTAATATTGACCTCTTCGTCATAGACGAAATGTTGAACCGAAACGGCTACACTCACTTGCGCTGCAAGATGAATGATATAATCTGGTGCAATGTGTTTGATCAAATCGATCGTTTCTGATTTTGTGACATCTGCTTCAATGCATTGTACGGAAAGGTGAGCGATATTTTCCTTCGATCCAGTTGAAAAGTTATCAAGAACGATGGGCTCATAACCTTTCTCTAATAAAGCCTCTACCGTATGAGATCCTATAAATCCACTTCCCCCAGTTACCAATACTTTCTTCATCCAAGTTCCCCCTATTATTGTGCCTTCGATACCAATTCTGTTTCCCATACGCCTGGGCGGCCAATGGACTGGTAAATAAATCCTCTCTCTTTCATTTCTGCTGGATCAAACAAATTCCTTCCATCAATTAAAATGGGAGAACGAAGCAGCTGCTTAATCTGATCCTTATCCATCTTCTGTACGTCATCCCATTCCGTTAAGATGAGACAAGCATCTGTATCTTTCACTGTTTCATAGAGATCATTGCTGAAGACCGCCTGCGGGCCAAGCTCTCTTTCTGCTTCTACATAAGCAATTGGATCATAGGCTTTGACAAAAGCTCCGAGCTCTCTCAGCATTGGAATAATATCTAGTGCTGGGGCTGAACGCATATCGTTTGTATTTGGTTTAAATGCGAGCCCTAAAACGGAAATCGTTTTTCCTTTAATATCACCGAACACACTCATCAGTTTGCTGACAAGATGGGCTCTTTGGTGGTTGTTTGTTTCAATGACAGATTCGATCAGCTTGAACCGGTAGCCAGCTGTTTCGGCAATTTTGAGAAGAGCCATCGTATCTTTTGGGAAACAAGAACCACCAAATCCAATGCCTGCTTTTAAAAATTTATGCCCGATCCGGCTGTCTAACCCAACGCCTTCGCTGACTTTTTCCACATCAGCACCAACTCTCTCGCAAATGTTCGCAATGTCATTGATGAATGAGATTTTTGTGGCGAGCATGGCATTTGCCGCATACTTAATCATTTCTGCACTTTCTAGATTGGTCTCAACCACTTCTGTTTGAAACGGATCATGCAATTTTTTAATGATCGTGGATGCATGTGAGCTTGTAGAGCCAATCACCGCTCTCTCCATATTCATCGTATCTTGAATAGCTGAACCTTCCCGCAGAAACTCTGGATTGGAGACGACATCAAATGGATATTTACTGCGTGAAGCCTTTTGAACAATGGCTTGAACAAGACGGCCTGTTCCAACCGGTACTGTGCTCTTATTCACGATGATTTTGTAGCCATTCAGGTGTTCCCCAACCGTTTGAGCCACAGCTTTCACGAATGTTAAATCCGCTTCCCCCTGAGGTGTCATTGGTGTTCCTACCGCAATATAAATAATCTCTGATTCTCGAATTGCAGCGGGAATATTGGTTGTAAAACACAATCTTCCTTCTTCTGTATTCTTCTCAATCAATTCCTTTAAGCCCGGTTCATAAATTGGAACGAGACCGCTTTTTAAGCTGTTGATTTTTGATTCGTCGATGTCACAACAAATGACGCGATTTCCGATATCAGCAAAACAAGTACCCGATACTAACCCGACATATCCTGTTCCAATCACAGCAATTTTCTTCAACATGTTTCATCCTCTCAGTAAAAGCATATTGGTCGTTCCAAACTGTTTATCTATCAGTCTTTGCACATTTCATCCTGTTTAAACGGTGGAAGTTGATTGATTCAGCACCTTTTCATATTGCTGAATCAGAAGCGTAGCATTATGTGATGATGAATAATCTGTATGGACGATGTGGTGAAGATCGTTCTTCACTTGCTCGTTCCATCTGTTTTCATAAAGATAAGCGTGAATCGCTTCTTTTAGCTGACTCGTTGAACGCGGTTCAATGAGCAGATGTTGATAGGTAGAAAATAGTGATGGGAGACCACCAACCCGTGTTGCGATGACAGGCATTTTTAAAGCGAGCGCCTCAAGGACGACAGTCGGCATTCCTTCACTGTAGGATGGAAGGGCAAACAGGTCAGCTGCCATTAAATAATGTTTGACTTGTTCATTCGGCACCTGACCCGGGAGTATAATGGATTCTCCCGCCCGTTCGGCCAGCTCCTTTGCGAGGGGTCCTTTTCCGACAAAGACGGCTTTTACACCCTCCATCCCGCTGACAGCTTCCGCTAATTCAAGCAAACCTTTCTCTTTGACTAAACGGCCGACAAAAACGACGAGCTTGTCGTGAAGCGGTAAACCAATCTGCTTTCTGATGGCTGTTTGATCCCCCAGTGTTCTAGAAAATGACTTGAGCGGAATTCCAAGCGGGAGGCATTGTGCATCCACCTCTGTCATGTCATGTGTTTTCTTTGCCAGCTCTTCACTCACTGTGAGAACAGCAGACGCCTGTTTTACTGCTCCTTTAAAGGCGGCAAGCGCCCCTTGGCTATAGGTTGGATAGACGTTCACATCACTGCCGTGTAAGGTCAGAAGATAAGGGATGTTTGCTTCCTTTTTGATCACAGCTGCTGCGCCGCCAGACGGCATAGCAAAGTGCGCATGGATGAAATCCGGTGACAGTTCATAACGCTCCATTGTGCGCAGGACAGAAGCTGCGATTCGTTTACTCGGCTGAGCCCATTTTAGCTGTCCAGGCAGCGCTGTATAGGGCGGTCTGTAAACCGGCACGCCGCACCTCACTTCCTGCTGGGGAAGATCTTTTCTCTGACGATAGGAAGCTTTAAGCATCCGTAAGATGGGCGGATTGACAGGAGTAGGACAAATCACGCTCACTTCTACGCCCTGTTTGACCAGCTCCTGCACTTGCGTTTCATGGAAGACGCCTTCACTTGGATGTTTTTCACTAGGATATACACTTGTCAGCCATAGCACCTTCATGACGAACGACCTCTTCTCCATAATTTCCCTGCCATCTGCGGATACATTTTGACAAGCAGCAAGCTATATAAAGCCGCACTTAAACCAATCGTCAGTAGTAATTGAAGCAGTATATCCGCTGATGTCAGCTTCATCCCTTGATGAACAGTCACTGCGCAGGCGGCCATTAACAGCGTCATGACAGCAGGCTTTACGAGTGATTTTACATACACCTTCATATCTAGCTGAATGACATAAGCCATCAGCCACCTGCCCACAATGAAGTTCAGCAGGCTGACCCCTGAGTAGACCCAAGCTACAGTCAATAGACTGCCGGTATGGACTCCTGCATATAAGGCGCATCCATATACGATGAGCATGCCTGTATCCCAATAAAAAGCTAAGTCAGCTCTCCCTTTTGCAAGAAGGATGGAACCATTTGGATTCATCAGCACACGGAGTAGACCGACAATGCACAAAATATTCAAAACCGGGACCGCCACTAGCCATTTCTCTCCAAACACCACTTCTATAAAGCTATCTGATACGGCAGCAAGACCAATGAGTAGTGGAAAACTAATGAGCGCAAGCATATTCGTCATGCTGAGGAAGCCCTCACGCAGCCTAGAGTGATCACGCTGACTTTTTGCGAAAACTGGGAAAGCCACTCTCGTCACAATCGGGTTAATTTTCAGCACCGGGATTGTGACGATTTGATAAGCCAGGCTATAAATCCCTAATGCCTCTGCTCCAAGAAATCGTCCTATTAAAATCATGTCGATGTTTGAGCCTGCCCGATTGACGAGTCTTGACGCAAGCTGGAAAGCCCCGAAGGAGAAAAACTCTTTCACTTCCCCTAATGCGAAAACGGGTGCTGGGCGCCACTTCTTCCAATAAGCCGCTGCATACATGAGACCTTTTCCTGATTGAAGCAGCACTTGAGAGACCACATAGGCCACAATTGGATTGATAAAAAAGGCTAGGATAAGTAGAACAATCAGCGAAATAATCGTCGCTATCGTCTCAATCGTACTTAAGGTTTTAAAGGCTAAATCTTTCTGCATCATGTATTGGTATTGCTGACCAATTGGTGCAATGAGAAACATGATTGATAATAACTTGAGCAAGCCTTCCAGCTCAGGTCTGGCATAAAAGGCGGCAATCAAGGGACTTGCGAGGATCAATACACAAAACAAGAGAATTCCCGTCAGCAAGTTGATCCAATATAATGTAGATAATTGACGTTCCGTCGTTTGTTCCTTTTGAATGATCGCAGCACCGATGCCTAGATCAAGTAAAATCTGTGTAAATATTGTGACAGTTGTGATCATGCCAACGAGTCCAAATTCTTTCAGTGACATTACGTTTCCTAAAAAGGCGAACTGTGCAATTTGGATGATGGTAATGATCAATGCGGACAAGCTTGTCCATTTTGCTCCGCCCAGCAGGCGATTTTTCATACTTGCCATTTCTCTTCCCTACTTTACTTATCTGGCTCCGTCACCAGTCACGATGACTTTTAACGTTTTTACCATAATCTTCGTGTCGAGAGAAAATGTCAAGTTTTGAATATACTGTAAGTCGTGTGATAATTTTTCACTTGGACTCATTTCATATCCCCCATTTACTTGAGCAAGACCAGTCAGCCCCGGCTTCACTGTCAGTCTTTTTGTAAAGCCTGGAATCGTCCGATTAAATTCGGCAGTAAACATTGGTCTTTCAGGACGTGGACCTACAATACTCATTTCTCCTTTTAACACGTTGATAAATTGCGGCAGTTCATCAATTCTTGTTTTTCTGATGAATGCCCCCACTTTGGTGATACGAGGGTCATTTTTTTGCGCCCATTTTGCTCCTCCGCTTTCTGCGTTGGTTCTCATCGATCTGAGCTTCCATAATTTAAAGTAGACACCGTCTTTTCCGACCCTTTCCTGCATATAAAAGGCTGGCCCTGGTGTTTCTAGCTTAATTAAAAGGGCAAACAGTAAAATGATTGGCGTACTCAACATCAATCCGATGAACGAGAACACAACATCTATGAAACGTTTTGCAAATAAATATCGAACCATATGTTCTGTTAAAGCAAAAGAGTGATTTCGTCTCACTTCATATTCTCTGTAAAGGTTCATCGCTTTCTCTGCGCTCACTGACCTGCACCTCACCATTCAAAGTAGTTGTTGTGTAAAGAGATGTTCTATGAAAGTCAGTTTAGCAGAGCAACATTAAGCAAATGTAAATGGGCTGTTAAGTCTTGTAAAAGTGTGTTAAGAATGTGCCCTTATATCAAGTTATGCCCTTTTAAACGTAAAAAAGACCCGCATTTCTGCGGGTCTACGTGTCTTTTTTTTATTTTGCCTTTACGGATTCGATCGTCTTCAGTCTAAGCGTTCCGTTTGCATCTTTTGTATAAGTTACTTTCACTTTTGATTCTTCTTTTAGGCTGTTCACTTGTTTAGAAAATGTATTTCCGAATTGAATGGCTACTTCTTTTCCATCAATGTTGACAGCAATTGTATGTCCATCAGCCAAACCGACATATGTGCCTTCTTTGGTGACTTCATTTTTCTTCGTTGTAGATTCTTTTTTTGTTTTAGATTCAGCTTTTGACTGATCGTTTGTCGTTTCTTCTTTTGTGATTTCCTTACTTGAGCTTTCTTTTGCATCTTCATCAGATTGACCTGCTTGGTCTTCTGTTTGAGCAGCTGTTTCTTTGCTTTCATCATCTGCTTTTTCACTTGCAGACTTGTCTTCCGTCTTTTCATCTGTTGCATTTTCTTTCTTTTGATCTGCTGCTTCAGTTGTTTCTTTTTTGCTGTTATCCGTATTGTTATCGTTTGACTGATTTGATGTGCCGCATGCTGTGAGCATTACACCTAGAAGTAAGACTAAAAACGGCATTGTGATTAATTTTTTCAAGATCGTCACCTCTTCATGATTTGTCGATTTGCTGTCATTGGAAGGCAAATACGTGAAAAATCCACCCTCTATGTTTCGATTATAACAAAAATAACCTGAAATGAAATGTATTTTTAACTTGACATATCATTCATCCGATCTATTTTATTCAAAATATTGAGATACACCTGCTGCGATTCCTGAAGCCAGCCGCTCCTTGGCAGTCGATGATTTTAATATACTGGCATCAATCGGACTGGTTACGAACCCCGTTTCAAGCAAGATGCTGGGCATTTTTGAATACTTGATCACGTAGAACCCTGCTGTCTTCACACCGCGATCTCTTGTGCCAAGGGCTTTCACCATCTGGGGATGTACCTTTTGTGCCAGCTTTAAACTATTGGCCGAAGCATACGTCGCATCATAATACGTTTCTGTTCCATTTGCACCGCTATGATCATTTGCATTGGCATGGATGCTGATGAACACATCCGCACCAGCCTGTGATCCTTTGCTTACACGTGTTTGCAAGGAATCAAATGTATCAGATGTTCTAGACATGACCGTCAACGCACCCGCTTGTTTGAGCCTTGCTTGCAGTTTTAACGCGACATCCAGATTAACATTTTTTTCAAACAGCCCATTTCCTACCGCTCCAGCATCCTGTGCACCATGACCTGGATCAATAAAGATGGTTTCACCTAACACATGATTTTTCAGCTGTGTGATCACACTGGTTCGTATGGTTGATGTTCCGCCCAACACTGTAAATGTTGAAATCTTTTTAGTCCCAATGACACGACGAATCGCATCTGGCACTGATTGAGCGTCTGTAAGAAGAAGGGTTTGCCCTTGCTTGGCTGCCGTACTTGCCGCAGCTGCCGCATCGGCATATGCATAGCCGTTACTCATATACGTTTGGGTTGTCTTCATCGGGTATGTGTTCGCAATTCGGGCTGCCACTTCATACCGATTGGCTCCGCTGATTCTCACGGGTGATGGCAGCTTTTGATAGGCTGCTTGATTGACACTTGTTTCCCCGCCAATCACAATCGTCCGTTTCACCGCTTTGCTTTTTAATAGATTGGCTGTTTCCTGCCGCAGCCCTTTTGCATCGGTTAATAAAATAGGAAAGCCCTGTTTTGCAGCATATGGAGCAATCGCCACAGCATCTGCATAAGCAGAACCATTCACAATCACAGCTGTATCAACACTCTTCATTTGCTTAGCAACGTTTGCCGCCAATTCATATCGATCCTTTCCTTGTATTCGCGATACGGATAGATTCATTGCTTTTAGCTGCGCTACGACTTTTTGAGAAATGCTTGCGGTTCCGCCAAGAATGATGACACGCTTCGTTCTCAACTGCTGAAGACCTAACTTAGTTGCACCTGATAGACTGCTAGTATTCGTTAACAGCACTGGCGCTCCTTGCTGAAAGGCATACGGCACAGCACTTAGCGCATCAGCATAAGCTTCACCGCCTACTAAAACAACTGTAGGTGCTGTCGACCAGCCTCGTTTTGCAGCGTTAACTGCCACCTCATATCGATTACTTCCCTCAATCTTCGATACATTGTGCTGCGCAAATGCTGATGGTGCATATAAACATAGTGAAACCACAATTAAAACAAAACATTTGATATAAGAACGCATGAAGTCAACCTCCTTGGTTTTGAACCCTTCATCATGGAACCCAGGAAACACTTCATGTACTTTTGAAAAAAGGCTGCCGAGAGTCGTTTCTCGAGCAGCCTAAGAGGTGTATCTTCGGCACCCCTCATCTGTATGTTTTCTTATCTAAAATAGCCTGAAACACCGCTTGAAATACCTGACGCCAATCGATCTTTATAAGTAGCGGATTTCAAAATATTTGAATCAACTGGACTGGAAACAAAACCAGTTTCTAAGAGAACACTTGGCATCTTAGAATATTTAATGACGTAGAAGGCAGCTGTCTTCACGCCACGGTCTCTTGTGCCTAATGCACTGACCATTTTAGGCTGAATATTTTGCGCGAGCTTCAAGCTGTTTGTTGCCGCATATGTTTTGTCATAATACGTTTCAGTTCCATTTGCACTGCTGTTATCATTTGAGTTCGCATGGACACTGATGAAGATATCTGCATTTGCTGACGCACCTTTGCTCACCCGTGTTTGAAGACTATCGAATGTGTCTGATGTTCTTGACATCGTCACAAGTGCACCTGCGTTGTTTAACTTTGTATTTAGACGTTTGGCTACATCTAAGTTTAAGTTCTTCTCATATAATCCGTAGCCTACCGCTCCTGAATCATGAGCGCCATGACCTGGGTCAATGAATACTTTTTTGCCAACGACAGGGTTTTTCAATTGATTCACAACAGTTGGTGTCACTGTATTTGTACTACCAACGACGGTAAATTTGGTGATTTTTTTGCTGCTAATCGTCGCTCTTGTTACCTTTGGCAGCGTCTTTTCATTCGTTAGGAGCAATGCTTTGTTTTGCTTTGCTGCAATTCCTGCCGCAGAAGATGAAGTGGCATAGCCAAACCCTCTTCCTACATAGGTATTATTTGTGCTCATATTGTATTTTTTCACAATATTCGCAGCCACGTCATAACGAGTAGAGCCTTTGATTCGCGTTGGAGATTTTAATTGATTATAAGCTGCTTTTGTGACGTAATTCTCTCCGCCTACGACAATGGTTTGTTTCACATTGCTTGCTTTTGCAACAGAAGCGATTTCAGAACGAAGGCCCTTTTTATCTGTATATAGAATTGGGAACCCTTTTTGTGCCGCTACAGGTGCAATGGCAATTCCATGTGCATAGAATGACCCTTCAACCACAACGACGCCAGCTGGCGTTTTCATTTTTTTCGCGATATTTGCCGATAGCTCATATCGGTTTTTTCCTGAAATACGTTGTGTAGAGATGCCCATTTTCTTTACTTGATTGACCACGTTGTTTGACACACTTGATGTGCTGCCTAAAACAATAACTGTCTTCGTTTTTAAAGCCGTTAAGGCTTTTTTTGTATCTCCAGAAAGGCTTGTACTATTTGTGTAAAGAACTGGTCCATTTTTTTGATGTGCCAGTGGAATTCCTGCTGTTGCATCTGCATATGCAGTTTTCCCCACTAAAACAACTGTACTTGCTGTTCCCCATCCTTTTTTCGCTACGTTTGCTGCTACAGCATACCGGCTCCCACCATCAATTCGGGAGACCGAGTTATCTGCTGAAGCTGTTGGAACAATAACGAAAATGGCGATGAGGCTGAGGATGGCTGTTTTAATCATTGAGCGCATCTTCTAAGTCCTCCTTTTATTCTTAATAGTTTGTTAGTTTTGTACCTGGATAGTAGAACGAAAGTATGGAAGAATACGAGTTTCCAGATTCAGCTCTAGCTTTGGCGCCGTATTGACTCATACCAATGCCGTGACCATAGCCTTTTCCTGAAATCGTGAAATCATTTGTATTATTCTTTACTGACGCAAACGTACTTTTCACCTTTGTTGCGCCCATGACTGTTCTAAACTCTGTCATTTTCATACTTGCCGTTGTACTTTTGTTCACTGTATACGTACCTGTTTTGTTTTTCAGATGGTAATTCAGCTTGATTGAAACGGTCTTCGCACGCTGACCTTTTGTTTTTCCTGAGAATGTCAGGCTTGAAATAGATGCAATTCTCATGTCAGATGCAGCTGTTTCTTTATTTTTCAACAGCCATGATTTTAGACCAGCAAGGTCGGCAGCATTGGCTTCTTTTGCCTTAGACCACTCAGAAGCTGCTGTACTTGCAGTCAACGTAGTACCTAATTGCTTTTTAGACAACTTCAGTGTCCACGCATTGACAGGATCTTTTGTGTCTTTTTTGGCGACTAAGTATGGCAGTGCATTCCCCCACACTTCTTCACTCGCCTCAGTGTATCCGCCATTACTAGAATAATAGGTGGCTGAAATAAGTTGATTGTTGTATTTCAGAACCTTGCCTTTTGTGGCATCCACAGCTTTTGTCGAATTTGTGTACCAGTTATATCCTCCATATACTTGGAAGGCTGTTGTATCAGGTACGACTTTTCCAATACTTTTCACTGAATACGTTCTAGCGGCAACAGCTTGTGCTTTTAATGCCTCAACATGCCAGCTCGCAGGCATTTCGTTTGGCACAACACCTTTTAGATAGTCTTCAAATGGAATATTTTCATTAGTCGGCCTGATATATCCTGATTCAATGGCAAAGTTGACGTTACCTAAGTAAGGCTTCCCTGCGATTTGAAGGACATTTTTGGTTGAATATTTCTCAGGAACAACTCTTAATGTGTTATACGTCTTAATGCCTTTTAATGAAATTTTTCCGTTAGAAATATTCAATTGGTAGTTTTGATTTTTTTTCAGATAGACTTGTTTGGCTAAAGAATTTTTTAAACTATCTGTAATCGCACTTGTGCTACCAGCAAGATGGTAAGCATATGTACCTTTTTCTTTCAGCAATGCTTTTAATGACGCTGTGACAGAATCCGGCTTCACATACACAACGGTACTGTTAGATTTTGCAGCCAATTGCGACAAAGGCATTGCATAAATATAGCTAGAGGCTTTTGCCAAGTACACTTTATCTGCATTAATGTTTAATTTTTTAATGATATTCACAGATAATTCGTAGCGATTGGCACCGCTGATTCGTGTCACCTGTGAGGTTTTCTTGATTTGATTTTCTACTTTTTGTCCCGTACTTTTTGTACTGCCGATGATAATGACTTTACTTGGCATTTTATATGACGGAATGGAATCTTTTTTTGTTAATAGGATTGGGTATCCTTTTCTCGATGCATAGGATGCAATTGCAATCCCATTCATGAATGAGTTCCCGCCGACAACAATTGCTTGCTTATAATTACCCATCTCTTTGGCGATTTTTTGGGAAATTTCAAATTTGTCTTTCCCACTAATGCGTCTCACTTTTCCATACTTTTTGATTGATTTCTCAGCAGCTGTTGAAATACTTTTTGTATTCCCGACAATTAAGATGTTATCAGGATTCATTTTTTTTAACTGATTTTCGGTTGTCTTCGTTAGCTTTTCAATGTTCGTGTACAAAATTGGCGCGCCTAATTTGTATGCTAACGGCGATACAGAAATGGCATGATCAAATGCATCTCGGCTCACAATCACAACAGTTGAAGGATTTTTCCAGCCTGCAGAAGCGATACTATTGGCTACTTCGTAACGATTTTTGCCGTCATATCTTTTCGTCACAGCGACATTTGATCCTGACAGCTTGTATTCCCCAGTTGTTGAAATATCCATGCTTGTTTTGTTTCCTATATAATTAGACAATTTCACTGAAATTGTCGAGCTGGCCATGGCAGACTGAAAAGGTGCAATTAGTAGTGTCATTGTCATGAGAACGATAAGTGTAATGCCTGTTTTCTTCAATTTTGTTCATCCCGCCCATCTTTTTTTACTTCTGTTTTTCAATCTTCTGAATTTCTTTTTGTCCATTGTCATTGATAAAGTAAGAGATTTCTACTTTGTCACCTGGTTTAAATTCATTTAATACATCTTTAAAATTATCCGTAAATTCATAGCTTAAGGTCGTATTCACTTTTTTTACTTCGACTGTATGTGCATCAGCCATTCCAATAAATTCAGCTTTTTCTTCCAGCACCTGAGGAGTTGAACTGCTTGTCTTGTTTTCTCCTGAGGATTGCTCAGCCGTTCCACATGCTGTGAGCACGATACCTAGTAGTAGTATTAAGAACGGTAAAACGACGATTTTCTTCATTTTTTTCACCTCATGTCTTTGTATCGTCTTATAACTTAATATTTTAAGGTAAATTTAAGGTTTTTTGAAACCTTTTTTTTGTTACAACGTCTATATCTAGGTTCAGAGTAAAAAAATAACTTGTTTATCAAGATTCGTAAACCTATAATCATGGAAGAATGATAGAAAAGGTGAGGGACATTATGAGAGCTGAGAGAAAAAGAAAGAAAAAGAAGGTTCTTTGGATTGTTTTATCGATTATTGGCTTATTCGTATTAGCCACTGGCGGATACGCGTATCATCTTTGGAATACAGCCGCATCAACTGTCGCAGGCATTCAAGAGAACTTAAAGAAGTCAGATAAGCGTGACAAAGATGTCGATTTAAGTAAAAAAGACCCGATCTCCATTTTAGTCATGGGTGTCGATGAAAGAAAGAATGACCGAGGCCGTGCAGATACATTAATATACATGACTGTGAATCCGAAAACGAAAACAACTGAGATGGTGAGTATCCCCCGTGATACGTATACAAAAATTGTCGGAAAAGGCACAATGGATAAAATCAACCACTCCTACGCTTTCGGCGGTACACAAATGGCGGCAGATACAGTAGAGGAACTGCTTGATGTACCTGTGGATTACTTTGTGAAAGTAAATATGGAAAGTTTTAAAGACATTGTCGATACACTTGGCGGCATTACGGTGAACAGTACGTTTGCTTTCAGCTATGATGGCCATTCATTTGGTACAGGAGAGATTAACCTGAACGGTGATCAAGCCCTTGCCTATACAAGAATGAGAAAGCAAGATCCTAAAGGTGACTTCGGCCGTCAGCAAAGACAGCGACAAGTCATTGAAGGCATCATTGCAAAAGGGGCTAACATTTCCTCTATTACGAAATTCGGTGATATGTTTAAAGTCGTTGAAAATAACATGAAAACGAATATGTCCTTTGACGACATGTGGACGATGATGAATGATTATCGTGATGCAAGACAAAATGTGAAACAGCACGAGCTGAAAGGTACAGGCGCACGAATCAATAATATTTATTACTATCAGCTTGATGACAGCAGTTTAGCGAAAGTGAAGAAGGAATTGAAGGATAGTTTGGAGCAGTAAAAAAGAAGACTACAGGAATGTAGTCTTCTTTTTTTATGATTGGAATGGGGCTGGTTTTTCATCACTTAAACCAAAACGATGAAGGAGTTCTTGGACAATTCGTTTCGACGCTTGTCCATCACCATATGGGTTAGAAGCCTTCGACATGTTATCGTACTCTTGCTGGTCTTCTAACAGCTCTTTTGCCATCTGATAAATGGTTTCCTCATCCGTTCCTGCAAGCTTAAGCGTACCAGCTTTCACGCCTTCAGGACGTTCTGTTGTATCACGCAGCACTAATACTGGCTTTCCTAAAGAGGGAGCTTCCTCCTGCACACCGCCAGAATCCGTTAAAATAAAGTGCGACGCAGCAGCAAAGTTATGGAAATCAACTACTTCAAGCGGCTCAATTAAGTGCACACGATCAAGATCACTGAATTCCGTCTGAGCAGCATCACGAACAGCAGGATTTAGATGGACAGGGTATACGACTTGAACATCTTTAAATTCTTCGACAACACGGCGAATCGCTCTAAACATGTTCTTCATCGGCTGACCAAGATTTTCTCTGCGATGAGCCGTTAATAAAATCATTTTATCTGAACCGATCTTCTCTAAAATTGGGTGTTGATAGTGTTCTGTGACTGTTGTTTGCAGTGCGTCAATGGCCGTATTCCCTGTCACACAGATGGTCTCTTCTTTTTTATTTTCTACTAAAAGATTCTGCTTCGCCTCAGCAGTAGGAGCAAAATGAATGTCAGCAATAGTGCCTGTCATTTGGCGGTTCAATTCCTCAGGGAACGGTGAGTATTTATTGTGAGTTCTTAAGCCAGCTTCGACGTGGCCGACAGAAATTTGGTGATAGAACGCAGCCAAACTTCCTGCAAATGTTGTCGTTGTGTCGCCATGAACAAGCACAATATCAGGTTTTTCTTCTTGGAATAATTGATCTAGTTTCAACAATGCATTTGATGTAATTTCAGATAATGTTTGGCGCTGCTTCATGATGTTTAGATCATGGTCTGGCGTAATAGAAAACGCCTCAAGAACTTGATCTAGCATTTCTCTATGCTGAGCTGTTACAGTGACAATTGAATTTATTTGTGGATGTTTATTAAGTTCAAGGACAAGTGGAGCCATTTTGATTGCTTCAGGTCTAGTACCGAAAATAGTCATTACATTTAGTTTTTTCACTTGTTTATGCCTCTTTCCTAGTATAATACTTTCAATTATACACAATTTGGAGGATAAATTTAATGATATAAAAAAGAAATTTACATTGAATTAACGTTATCATTCACCCTCCTTTACATTTAACATATAAAATGTAAACTATCTAAAAATCATTTTTAGTGAAATCATTTGTCTTTCCTATGATTTGTAAGTTACACTTTATAAAGACGACCAAGAACTAACATTGATTATTAAATCGGTTATCTATGTAAGGAAGGTGCAAAGTTCATTGAAAAAAGTACGTAAAGCCATTATACCAGCTGCAGGTCTCGGGACACGTTTCCTCCCTGCCACAAAGGCTATGCCTAAAGAAATGCTACCAATCGTTGATAAACCAACCATTCAATATATTATTGAAGAAGCTGTTGAGTCAGGAATTGAAGACATTATTATTGTCACTGGAAAAGGGAAAAGAGCCATTGAGGATCATTTTGATTTTGCGCCAGAGCTGGAGCGTAACCTTGAAGAAAAAGGAAAAAGTGAACTTTTAGAAAAAGTGAGAAAATCCTCTAATATTGCTGATATTCATTACATCCGCCAAAAGGAACCTAAAGGACTCGGACATGCCGTTTGGTGCGCGCGCAACTTTATCGGTGATGAACCTTTTGCTGTTTTATTAGGTGATGATATTGTCCAAGCCGAAACACCTGGACTTCGCCAGCTAATGGATGAATATGAAAAAACCCTTTCATCCGTGATCGGCGTTCAGCAAGTCGCAGACAGCGATACGCATCGCTACGGGATCATTGATCCTCTTACCCAAGAAGGCCGCCGCTATCAAGTGAAAAACTTTGTTGAAAAGCCGCCGCAAGGAACCGCACCATCCAATTTAGCTATTTTAGGGCGCTACATTTTCACGCCAGAGATTTTTATGTACCTTGATCAACAGGAAATTGGTGCAGGTGGAGAAATTCAGCTGACAGACGCCATCCAAAAGCTTAATGACATCCAGCGTGTATTTGCCTATGATTTTGAAGGAAAACGATATGATGTCGGAGAGAAGCAAGGGTTCATCGAAACAACGCTAGAGTTTGCCCTACAAGATGAAGAGCTAAAGAAAAAACTCATTCCATTTATGAAACAGCTACTTGAAAAAGAAGAAGTGAATTAAAAAAAGCTGCCGGCATCGGCAGCTTTTTATTTGCTCGCTGAAACAGTCAGCGTATGCTGTTCATTATCGATAACAAATAGATGATTTTCGCCTTTTACTGCGAATTTCGTTTGTTTTTCATTCATCCAGACATTTTGTTCTGTCAGCCCAAGTGTTGAAGGAGAGATGGGCATGATCTCGTGGAACACCATCGTATTTGCCTGGCCATTTTGAATCACATAATCGGTTTTCTCAGTGGTCAGGCGCTCAATAATATCGCCTTGCTCACTTTTGATCGAGCTAAGTGTTTGCATTCTTTGCTTCAGCACAGACTCTTCTTTTCCAAGGAAAGAAAGTAAGTACTCATACGAACCCGCAGATGCGGGTGATACGTAGGAATTGAACTGTGCTGGTCCGATGGATAATGGTTTCAATTCATCTGCGTTTTGTAGCGCATCAGGTTGCACATAATATGTCTCTGATGCTATTTTGATTTGAACGGCTTTTTTATTTTTAGCCACAGCCTTTACTTCTTGTCCAAACGATAATGTGATGTCTGCCTTTTTTTTCATGGCCCTGTCTGTATAAACCGTCATTGGATCTTCCTTAACTATGGCCTGTTGATCAATCTTTTTCATATCATCAGAGGCACCTTTCGTCTCATGGTTCGTTGACTGGGGCGCCTCTGTTTTACCTGAGGGAATTGCACCAAATGTCGCCAGTGTACGCAGCGGACGATCCGAAAACATAGAAAGGGCAAGTAAGATGGTTAAAACAGCTATTATGGTGACTTGAAACGCCGGTCCGAAAAAGGAACGTCGTTTTCCAGTGTCATTATACCTCGTGACCTTCTCTGTCGTTTGTAGGCCTTTTCGACCTTCCTTCTGTTCTGATTGATATTTTTGTTTCTCTTTCTTGGAAAGCTTGTTAAACCAATCAACAAACTCCTTATACTCTTTCACAACCTTTTTCGTATCATCAAACATACGAAGTTCACCATAATGCATCCAAGCCACCCGATCACAGATTTTTTGGATTTGACTAATGGAGTGACTGACAAAAAAGATCGTCTTTCCTTGTTCTTTGAATTCGGTGATACGATCCACACATTTTTGATAGAAGGTTTGGTCTCCTACAGACAGTGCCTCATCAATAATGAGGATATCTGGATCAATATGTGCTGATATGGCAAAGCCAAGACGGGATTTCATTCCGCTTGAATAGCTCTTTACAGGCTGATCAATAAAGTCTCCAATATCCGCAAACTCTACGATTTTTTCATAAAGATCATCAATTTCTTTATTTGTCAGGCCCATCATTAAGCATTTTAAACGAATGTTGTCTTTACCGCTCAACTGATTGTTCAGCCCTGCCGCAATGGCAATTAACGAAGGCTGACCGTCCATATCAATCTCACCGCTTGTCGGTGGAATGATTTTCGCTAGAAGGTTCGACATCGTGGATTTCCCAGACCCGTTGATCCCTACAAAACCAATCGTCTCTCCCTCATAGACATCAAAAGACACATCACGAACGGCAAAGAAACCTTTTTCATTTTTATTAGGTAAAAACAGCCCTTTGATCTTGTCCGACTGTTTTTTATATAAGATGTATTGCTTGGATACGTTTCGAAACGAAACCTTTAGTTTCATCGTATAATCTCCTTACTTTTTAAAGAAAATCGACAAATTTATCCCTAAATTTCATATGCAGCAATGAACCGACTGTTAAAAGAAGCAGCGTAATCAGCCAGAAATAAAGTGTATATTTGACATCATGGAAGAACCATTCTCCCTTTAACAAACTATTTCTGAAACCATCAATAATGTAGAAAAGAGGATTCAGTCTTAAAATATCTCCTATCCATGCTTTGTCTCCAGTGAGCTTCTCTGAGATATTCCAAAAAATTGGTAACAAAAAGAAAAGTAAACGTGTCACTGATTGTAAAAGAAATTGATAGTCTCTTACGAGTACACTAATTGTTGAGTTAAACAAACTAAACGAAAACATAAATGCGATCATACATGTAAGGTAGTAAATATATTGTAGCCAATGCGCGTCAGGATATATGCCATAAGAAATAAGCACAATGAGATAGACACCCATCATGACAAAATAGCTGAATAAGTTGGACATAATGACCACAGACGGTAGCGCACTAATCGGAAAATTCATCTTCGATACCATATTAATGCGTTTAAACACACTGTTTGATCCATCAAGAATGGTTGGACTAATGAAGAACCAAGGGATTAAACCGGCAAGCATCCAGATGATAAATGGAACCTCCATGTCTCCAATGGCAATTGGCTGTCCTCCGCGAATACCCATACCAAAAACAAACCAATAAGCTAGCATCTGCATTAATGGATTTAAAAACTGCCACAAAACACCTAAATAATTCATCTGATATTTTGATTTTGTTTCATAAACAGCAAGTCGTATAATCAGCGGAAGTGAGCTGATTTGCTCTCTTAATATTGTAAACAATGCGTTCATTCTAATCTTCCTTAGATATTAGTTTTGGGATTGCCTCTTTAAAAAAATCACCGCTCATAATTGTAACAGATGTTGAGAAATATTTCACTTTTCAAATCGAATGAGTATATTAACTAGTAGGGAAATTCGATCAAAACAAACGCTGGTATATTCAGCTATTCTAGGTTACTAATTACCTTATTATATCATTGCTTTATAATTGCCATTAGAATATAATTATCAGGATAATTGCATTTCCAAAATAAATATCATTTTCCTATTATATATATTACATGAAGGGGCTTAACATTAATGAGAATCAAGCAATTCAAAAAAATTGTTACAAGAAAGATTAAATTTATTTTAAATCCACTAATTGAATTTTCCAGAGATTCACGACTTCGAATTAGAAGTAAATATACCTCCTATTTAGAGAAAAATCCGGTTAGAAGTAATTACATTCTATATGAAGCTTATCATGGAAAAAGTATTTCTGGAAATTGTTATGCAATTTTTCTAGGATTGATGAAAGATAGTACTTTTAAAGATTTACATCACGTTTGGGTCATTAATGATTTTAATGATCCAATGATTACAGAATTAAAGCAGAAAACTTCTAATATTTCCTTTGTTAAAGTTGATAGTGACGAATATCTAAAATATTTAGCAACTTCTAAATATTTAGTTAATGATACGTCATTTCCTTTTTATTTTATTAAAAGAGAAGAGCAAGTTTATATCAATACTTGGCATGGAACTCCTTTAAAAACTTTAGGGAAGGATATTAATAAAAGATCAATGTCTGGTCATAAAAATATCCAAAGAAATTTGCTTCATTGTGATTACCTTATTAGCCCGAATACTTTTACGTATGAAAAGTTGCTAAAATCAAATGATGTTTTTGGGATATTTGCCGGGAAAATTGCAAATATCGGTTATCCTAGAGTAGATTTAACATTAAACACTAGCAGTGAAAGTGTGAAAGAAAGATTAGACCTACCTTTTAATAAAAAAATTGTACTTTATGCTCCAACATGGAGAGGAACAATAGGTGCCGAAGAGGATACTTGCTATACATTGCATAGTGAAGTTGTGAAAATTCAGCAGGCACTTGGTGATAATTACTTAGTACTTTTAAAATCTCATTACTTTTCTTATAAATTTTTTAAACAGAGTGGTCTTGAACATCTTTGTGTTCCAAACTGGATTGATACAAATGAACTTTTATCAGCTATAGACATTTTGATTACAGATTATTCAAGTATCTTTTTCGATTTCCTACCTTTAAAAAGACCTGTCTTTTTCTATATGCCTGACTTAAGTGAATATGAAGCAGAGAGAGGTTTTTATTTAGATATAACAAAACTTCCAGGACCTATCTGTGAAAGTATAGTTGATTTAATTGACAGCTTAGGCCAACTAAACAGTTTAAATAACTTCAATAAACAGTTTGAAAGTCAATACAAAGAGTTTTTAGATGAATACTGCTCTTATGATGACGGAAATGCTACTGATCGACTCATTGACATAATATTTAAAGGGAAAAATCAAGATGAATTAATCAAGGTTGAAAGCAATAAACAAAAATTACTTTTTTATTGTGGGGGTTTCTACAATAATGGTATAACCGTTTCAGCGACTAATTTATTTGATCAGATTGATTACAACAAATATGAAGTTGTCGTCATTGATAACTCAAATTATCATAAGGATAAATGGATGAACATACAAAAGCTTCATCCTAATGTTCATATTATTTATAGACCAGGTTTTGTTAATAGAACATTAGTAGAAACATATAAACAGAATCTCATTTTCCGCCGTGGCATATACAATAACAAAATGTTAAAATACACTCCAGTAAACTCATATAAAAGAGAATTAAAGAGAATTATTGGTAATACGAAGTTTGATGTAGGAATAGATTTTGGAGGATATAACAAATTTTGGACTCTCCTTTTCGCATTCGGAGATTTTAAAGTCAAAAGTATTTTCCTGCATGCTGACATGATGAAAGAGTATAACAAGAAAGTGAACCACAAATATAAACATCGTGGTAACCTAAAAGTAATTTTCTCACTGTACAAGTTCTTCGATAGAATTGTTTCAGTTGCCGAATCGACTAACATAGAAAATCACTTGAATTTAAGCCCTTTTGTTCCTAATGCTTTAGAGAAAATGGTTTTTGTTAATAATGTAATCTCGCCTAACAAAGTACTTCAAATGAAAGAAAATAAAGAGATTATAGAATTTAATAATGAGAGATATTTAATTACTCATCAAAATGATAAAAACGAATCCATCGCTCTTAATTTATCTGGGATACCACTTCCTAATAAGGATTATATCAACTTTATAACTATTGGAAGATTATCCCCTGAAAAAGGACAAAAGAAATTAATATCTGCATTTTCACAATTACACAAACAATATCCAAAAGCTGTATTGTATATTGTAGGTGAAGGGCCTTTAAAAAGAGAGTTAAAGGATCACACAAAAAAATTACATCTAGAACATTGCGTGTTTTTTGTTGGACAACTCGAAAATCCATTTTCTTTACTAGATGAATGTGATTGTTTTGTCTTATCTTCAGATTATGAAGGGCAAGGCTTGGTTCTCATGGAAGCAATGATTCTAAAAAAACCAATTATAGCTACCGATGTAACTGGAGTACATTCCGTCTTAGAGGGTGGATACGGATTATTAGTTGATAATAATGAAACTGCTCTATTTAATGGTATGTCTGATTTTATCCAGAATAGTATGGAACAAAAATCCTTTGATTATGAAAAGTATAATAGCGAGGCGCTAGACCTCTTCTACAAAAATGTCTGTACAAAAACTACTAATTAACCACTTATATACAGAATAAAATTATATGTATTTAAAAACACCTTTGGATAATGGTCAAGTATTGAACTTGATACCTTCCAAAGGTGTTTTTCCATCTATAAGAAAACAATTAAAAGCGTTGCGAATTAAAAACTACTTCAACCACCCGCTTCGATGACTCCCCGCTCTCTAAGTAACAGAATTTTTCATAAAACGGTGCAAATGATTCTGGTAGTGTAAAGGTCGGCTGTTCTGTTTCTCTTACCCATTCAATCACGCGTGATGTTTCTTTTACAAGTGGCCCTGGTGCTTCTTGTTCAAAGTCAAAATAGAAGCCTCTCAGTTTGTCACGATATGTTTCGATGTCTGGTACATAGAACAGCATCGGACGTTTAAGGTTTGCATAATCAAAGAACACGGAAGAGTAATCTGTAATGAGTAGGTCAGAAATCATATAAAGGTCTCGAATGTCTTCGTAATGAGACAAGTCATAGGCAAAGCCTTCATATGGTCCGAGATCAAAGTTTTCCGCTACTAAATAGTGCATACGAAGGATGATGATATATTCTTCTCCGATTGATGCTCGTAGCTCATGCAGATCAAGGTCTAAATCAAATTTGTACTGCCCTTTTTTATAAAATTGATCGTCTCTCCATGTCGGTGCATATAAAATCAATTTTTTATCAAGCGGCAGGTTCATTTTTTGTTTGAGCGCTCTCATTGTTTCTTCATTGTTTTGATTGTGAAGGAAATCATTTCTCGGATATCCTGACTCAATCATGGTCTTTTGGAATTGGAACGCACGGGTAAAGATTTCGGTCGAGTATGCATTAGGAGAAATCAGATAATCCCAATTCGATGCTTCTTTCGTGAAATTCCTTTTGTACTTCTTCGTGTTTGTTCCAGGCATATGCACTTCGTCCATGTCCATTGCCAGTCGTTTTAATGGCGTACCGTGCCACGTTTGCAAGTATGTGGTGTGTTCTGGCTTTGGAATCCATAGTGGCAAACGGCTGTTTACGACCCAATACTCGGCTCTTGCCATTGCAAAAATCCATTTCAATGACAGACGATTGATATAGTAGATGCCCTTTTCTTTAAATGGTGCTTCATGACCTTTTTTAACACTCCAGATCAGTTTATATTCAGGGTGATTTTCTTTCATATATTCATAAATAGCACGCGGGTTACAGCTGAATTGTTTCCCATTAAAGCTCTCAAAAATAACGGTTTTCTTTTTGGCGGACAGTTTACTCGCCAGTGTAAAGGTCGTTTGGAAAGTACTTGTCACAAGGCGATTGCGAACTTTTTTAATCTTACCCACTTGCTTCTTGAATTTCTTCCACTTGCTTTTTACGTAGTACTTAGCACGTGTCTTCATGGTGTAATCATTAATTCGGATGCCTAAAGTTTGTCTTTTTTTCTTTCTGTACACTTCATATCGAATCGGTACATCGTTTCTTTTATGAATTTGAACAAGTCCCTTGAGTTTGTTTGAACGATCTCCAAGCACTAAAGAAGTTGTTGTTAACGTTTCTTCCACTCCGTTAACATCGCAAATAAACTCAAAATAGAAGCGATAGACAAACCGTTTGTTTAAGGAATAAGTTAACTCCTCTAAAGGAACTTCTGCTGAAAATTGATACAGTTGTGGTGTTTTATGGTCGTCACGATATTGAATGACTTCATCTTTTTTATGTGTCATCTTGACAGGAAAACGATGCTCAACTGGTTCCTCACCATTTTTCTTCAATAGAAGCTTTACTTCTTTGATCTGATAAGGATGCTCTGCACTTAGAACGCCTGCATACCCAGATAAGGATAGCGTGCATTCTTTGTTGAGCTCGATGTGATGGAATTTCACAACTTTGAGCTCCCGTTTGATTTTCAATGAAGCATTGCCTTTGTCTGTACGATATGGAATAACATACAACAGCGCTTCTTTATTTTCTAAAAATGTCAGCTCTGGCGTTTCAATTTCCATTTTCAAACGACGTTTATAATATGGTGTTTTTTCTTCTATTTCGGAAGTCGCGCTGGTATCCGCTTCTTTTGCGTCTTCATCCTCTTCTTCCGAATCAGAATCATAGGCTGAGTCTTCGAGCTCGTCTTCGTCCTCTTCTTTGTTTGCGCTCAGATAGTCCGTGACATATAAGTTGTATGTCTGGCCTTGCTCTAACGCAAGCGGAAGCGATGCTTCACTCAGTACCAATTTGAATAGATTCTCTTCTTGATGAACAAGCGGGAGGAATAGTTCTTGTTTTGAGACCCTTTCCCTCATAAACAGATAAAACTCTCTATCTGCTAATGGCATGTCATCGTAGATGCGAACGAGCATTTCCAATTTTTCATGATGATTTTTTAAACCTTCAACGACACTCTTCTTATGGATTCCCTCTTCAATCATTAATCGTTAATCTCCTCTGTTCAAAAATCTTACCGTTATTTGTATCATTATTTTACTTTCCAAGAATAGTTCCCCTGTTTCGTTTGATACGACCAACCATCAATTGAAGATGGTTTATTGGTAAGGAGCTCTCCCTCTACTTCTAGACGTTGCAAAACTTCTTGAAGTTCTTCTGTTTTAAAGCGGATGTAAAAATCCACAAATTTTGTTTGGTTGGTTTCGATGTTTTTCTTTGTTTGAAAATGACCAATTGGGAAACTGACTTGATCATTCTCATCAATTGTTTGAGAAATGATTTCAGCTCCATTCACTCGATCATATCCTGCAAAATCAATTTCCACATGATCCGCTTGGCTCATTTCGTCTGTCATCTTAAGCTGAAGATGAAGAACATGGTGTTCAGAGCTAAGATCATGCAGCACCCATTTCGTGCGATCCACGATCTTTCTCAGCTCATCTTTACGTATACGGTTTTCCAGCATCTGATGAAGTACTGTTTTCCAAGCTGACATTTCATCAGAAGGCACATGGTAGAAATAAGTTTGTTCTCCTAAAACCTTCTCAACATCTTCTTTATGCTTAGTATCGCCAAAGAAGACGGCATCCACTTGCTGTTTTCTTATTTGTTTGAATAATTCTCCATATTGAGAATTGATATGGTGCGGATTTTCCTCATAATGGGCTTCATGCACAAAAGCAGCATAATAAGTTGATTCCGGTTGATCTATTTTAAACAAATGGCGGTCCTGGTCCCGGTCCTCTGTGACCATCAGTTTTAACCGGTCATTTTGTAATTGAATGCTGGATAGCCATTGTTGTTTTATATCCGTCTTCTTTGTAAATGTTTGAATTCCTGTTTTTTTATACCAATTAATGTGACGGACTGGATTCTTTTTTGCATCACCAGGGTAGATGAACTCCATATAAATACTGCCATCGTCATTGATCAATTCCTCCAAGTATAGTGCACCTGTATGGGGAACAAAACTTTGTACTCTGCATAAAACGCCATGAAAATTATATTCTTCCCTTTTCACCAATTGCTTCTCTTCATTATATTGTTCAATATAACAAATGGGAGAAGAAGACCGTTTATATCTCGTCACCTGAATGGTCGATGTATCTGCTGGAATTACTGCTTCATTGATCGAATGCGATGATTCACCGACAATAAATTCCGAGTAACGTCTTTTACTTCCGCTTTCCGGTAGAATATAGTGTTCATACACATTCAAGATGTCAACCTCAGGAGAAAAAATCTCTTCCATGTGGTGAATACGTTCCTTCACATTTACATCATAATTCAAAGTTAAAATTGCAGTACGTTTATGTTGATCAACTAATGGTTTTATTCTTGCCTTTAAAGACTTCGTTAAGCTCTCATCCTGTTTTGGTACATCGCCCATAATAACGTAGTAGTCCATATCAGGCATGTCGTCCACTGATGCCATTGTTTCATGTTGTTCAGGTTGATCCAATGTATCTTCAACTTTTTTCTTCATCCAATTTTGAAACAAAGGAAGCTCTCCTTCATAATATTGTTGACTTACTCATTGTATTTTACATGAAAAAGTACTTCTTACCAAAAGATAAGAAGTACTTTTTTCATCTATTAAAGTCCAGCAATTTCTTCCTTAATTTGAGTTGTCGAGATACCTTCTGTTCTCTTCAAGTAAACGACTTCGCAATGCTCTTTCAAGAAATCGAATTTACCTTCCCAGTCATCTCCCATGACAAAGACATCAATGTCATGTTCTTGTACATCGCGGACTTTTTGATCCCAGCTGTTTTCTGGAATAACTTCGTCTACATAACGAATAGTTTCAAGAATCAGCTTTCTATGCTCGTAGCTATGATAAGCTTTTTTTGATTTTTGTAAATTAAACTCGTCTGTAGAGATGGCCACCACTAAGTAATCTCCGAGCTGCTTTGCACGCTCTAGCAGCTTAATGTGCCCCCAGTGTAATAAATCAAATGTACCGTAAGTAATAACTTTCTTCATTGCAAACATGAACTCCTTTCTTTCATCCTTATTCGTCTGCTTCAAGCAGTAATGTTATCCGTAATCCTATTATCATCGATCATTTTTTCGCTCTTCGGAACTTCATTATATCACAACGCCTATGAAAGGTTAAGAAAATGTAAAGACAAACTATTTCCAATTTATTGGGTGCAGGAGGAGAAGACCGAGAAATCAATATTTCACAAAGGATCGTCCATATGAATTAATGAAAATGTCACGAAATTTAAAGGATTGTAAAGTTATTGTTAATATTTCATGGAGCAACTGTGATAAAATGATGAGTAGGCGAAGAATGAATTTACAATGAACGTTTCATAGATAACAAAATGAAAAAGGAGGTCTGAACAATGCAAACAGAAGTGGTCTCTAACCTTTCTTATGTTAATGGTGACTTAGATGAATTTATTAGCTATATCAACCAGCATCATATTTCCCAGAGAAGAGGCGCCATGATTGCGACAGTGAATCCAGAGATCGGCTATGCTGTCATGAAGGATGATGCATATCATCAAGTGGTTTCTTCCGCGGATTATGTACTGCCGGATGGTGTAGGTGTTGTGTTGATGTCACGCATGACGCAAAGTCCATTGAAATCAAGAATTGCAGGTTTTGATGTGTTCATGTCTATGCTTGATCTCGCAAACAAGCAATCTAAAAGTATTTTTTTATATGGGGCGAAAGAAGAAGTGCTCGAGGCTGTCAAACAGCGAATTGATACGGAATATCCGAATGTGGTGATCGCAGGCAGCTGTGATGGTTATCAAGCAGATAAACGGTTTGTGGCAAAACAAATTGCTCGTTCAAAAGCAGATATGGTGTTTGTTGCTTTAGGTTATCCAAACCAAGAGAACTTTATTTATGAATACCGTCATTTGTTCCCGCAAGCTGTTTGCATCGGTTTAGGTGGAAGCTTTGATGTATTTAGCGGTACGGTGAAGCGTGCACCACGCTGGATGATTAAAACAAATACGGAATGGCTGTACAGACTCATTGTCAATCCGTGGAGATGGAAACGAATGCTGAATATCCCAAAGTACGCTTTTGCCGTATTAAAAGAAAACAAAGGGAAAAAGCGCTACTATCCTGAGCAAGTAAAAGATCAGACGAAGCAGCTGTGAGAGACTGATACATGATGAATATACGCTCAATGATCATCTCATGCTATGCAGCTTTTGTTTCTTTTGCTGGATGGCTCATGAGCGGCGTGAAACCTCGTGACAATCAGGTGACGCTGCTTGTTTCATTCCAAGAGAATGCAGCTGCTCTCATCGATACTTATCAACAACAGGCGAATATGACAATGAAGCTCACTGTCCTCTATACGAAGCATGCTTCTGTGATAGAAAAGGACGTGCCTCATGTGTCATTTCGCTATTTTCATGAAAAAAATCCCATCCATCTCATTCAATGTATCTATACGATGCTAAAAAGCAAAGTCGTCGTCACAGATAATTATTTTCTGATGACAAGTGTGCTAAGAAATAGACCTTCTACCACTTGTATTCAAGTGTGGCACGCCAATGGTGCTTTAAAAAAGTTCGGTCTTGAAGATGCTTCAAATCATCACCGTAGTTCTCGTGATCTGCAGCGTTTCAAGCGGGTCTATGCGTCTTTCGATTATATCGTTACTGGCTCAGATCACATGCGCGAGATTTTCAAAACTTCATTTGGCGTCAACGACGATCGTTTTTTGCCAACAGGTGTACCCTTCACAGATGCGTACTATGATGAGCGCCCTATTTCCTTTCAGACGGATATTTTTCCAAAAGGCAAAAAAGTGCTGCTGTATGCGCCGACCTACCGGGACTTTGCAATGGACGGTCTTGTCTTACCTTTTTCTAAAGAACAATTGCAGAGTGAGCTGAAGGGCGACTATATTCTGCTCGTCAAACTTCACCCTGCGGTGAAACATTTAGCCAAAGCAGAAACAGATGGTGAGTGGATCTTTGATGTATCCGATCAGCCGCTCTTTCCATTGCTCTCTGTATGCGATGTCCTGATTACAGATTATTCGTCCATTGTGTTTGAATATGCGCTGCTCCGAAAGCCTGTTTTGTTCTTCACTTACGATCTAGAGACTTATCGCACAAAACGCGGCTTAGTCGAACGTTATGAAGACATCATTCCAGGAAAGGCTTGCGTCACTCAAGATATGCTCTTAACGGAGCTTAAGCAGCTAAACGAATCAGCCAATCAAGACTTATTGAAAACCTTTGCTGAGGAGTGGAACCAATATTCAAAAGGAGAATCAAGTCAGCAGCTTCTTTCCTTTATTGAACATCAGCTCTTACACAAAAAACGTCCGGCTTCTCATTAAGAAGCACGGACGTTTTTTTATTTGTTATACACGGGGATATCATAATACAGCGTATAGTTATCAAGTAAGTTATACAAACTATACATACGAGTGACCTGTTTAGAAGCCCAGCCAATATCTGTTGCATATTGGTGAGTGGCTGTCGCAGACCAGCGCATTTTGTAAATGGTATCTTGTTTGTATGTGGCATTATTGATGTAGCTGTTGCCAATGAATTTTGCCCCGCCAATAATGGCTGCCTCTGGTGTGAACCATTGCTGTTCATACGCATATTTTGCTCCGAGATAATTCGGATTGCTGTCATATGCGCCTATACCATACATGTTATATACTTTTTTCCCATTAAACATCGTACCATTCGCTAAAATGGAATTTCCGTTACCTGTTTCAAGCAGTGCATGAGAAATGAGATAAATTTCGTTAATATGATACGTTTTCGCTGCTGTGATAAAGGCTTGTCCTTTTCCGGCAAGAATGCCTTTCCCTGCTAAAATCTTCGTATTCACTTCAGTCGGGTTGAGATTTGCAGCTTCAGAGAGTTTGAGAAATTGAAAATAAGATTGAGTGCCCTCTGTGATATTCGCTGGGTCTACATATTTTAATACTTCTGCTGAACTCGCATTTCTCCAGCCGAGGCTGATCTTGATCCAGTTGCCTTCTTTTCCAAGTTGTTTCACTTTTGTCCCTTTGTTCAGCTGTGCGACGATGTTGCTTGCCGAACTTGAATCAGGTGTAGAACGTACATTTAACCCGTCTGTATTCACTATGGACGTCGCTGCGTCTACATATGTCGCATAGACATATGCTGCACCATCTGTCTGCGGCGACACCTTCATTTGTTTGTTTACCATCTCATTGACTGTGAGGTTATAATTCGTCTGCATCACCATTGGACCGTTTTTGATTTTTGTCGCTGTGGCTGTCCAGCCGTATTGGCTTTTCACAAAAGCAATGGCCGCATTCGCATTTGGTAACCCTGTAAACTGCTGTGTGATGTTGATTTTATATATCGGTTTTGTCGTTGTTGTATAAGCAGCTGGTTCATTTCGTTTTTTGAAGAATGTCATGCCTTGATCTCTTAAGGCAGCAGTCGAAATGACCCCTGTTTTGATTTGATATTGACCATAATCAGTTGCTCCCGTTTTTTGAGCGGCTGCTTTCATTTTTTGTTTCGTTAAATAACTTAAGGCTTGATTCAGCTTTGTCTGATTCACAGTTGCCTCTGTCGTAATACGGTATTGCTTAACAGCTTCTGTTAATGTTTTTGTACTGCTGGCAACTCCATTTTTTTTCATGATCTCTTGTGCCTGCTTCACTTTGCTTTGATCATATACAGGAGTTGTCATTAGGCTGTATGCTTTACTGACGGCTTGCCCCTTGCCTGTTGTGATGCTGCTTGTCACCTTTTGTGTTTTTAAGTATGCAGCACCTTTATTTACTTTTGTCTGATCCGTTGCTTGATTCACAACAAGTCGATACGTGCTGTCAGATGCTTTGCCTGTTTTTTTCGTTGTGGCGGATACTTTTTTCTTTTGGAAAAATGCCGTTGCTTTTTTCGCTTGATCATCGCCCAAAAGATTCCCAGTCACTACTTGATATGGCTGTGTAGAGGAGATCTTTTTAGATGTATAGCGCCATTTCTTTTTCTTGAAAAAAGCAACTGTTTTTGCGTAAGTTGTGTCATTTAATTGATTGAGCTTTACGATATAATTTTTCGTTTTCCCTACTCGCTGCACAGTACCTGACGCACCAGCTTGTTTTTTGATCTGAGCCGCCGCTGAGGCTGCTTGCTTATTGTCTTTGAAATAGCCTGATTCCATGGTATATACATTTTTAACAGCTCCAGCCTTCTGAATCTTTCCGCTAATTTTCGCTTCTTTTTGCAGCTGGGTCAGAAGGGTTTGCGCTTTAGACTGATTCGTTTGTGCAGCAGATGTGACGATGTAATACGGTTTGCCTGCTGCTACCGTTTGGAGTACTGCTTTTAAACCAGATTCCTTTTGAAAACCTTGCAGGATGGTATTTGCCTTACTCTGTCCAACCATATTGCCTGAGATCAGCTGATACACGGTGCCAGCTTTGTTTTCGGTTTGATATGTACTAGTGACTCCGGCCTGTTTTTGTAGTTCGGTTTGAATATTTTTGACTTTCGTTTCAGAATCAATGGCTCCTGATATGACCTGATATGATGGTCTGCTTTGATTGATAGCTTCATACGTGCTATTGAGTCCTGATGTTTTCGTCAGCTCGAGCGTCAGTTTTTTCGCCTGACTTTCATCGTTGATTGGATCAGATACGATTTTCTGTAAAGGAAGGCGGTCACCTACTGGAGACACCGTACTGCTCATGCCTAACTCTTTTTTTAATGCAGCGGCACTTGCACTCGCTGCTGCTTGTGAGTCATATCCTGAGGCAGTTAGCTGATAGGTCGATGTATTTCCTGACGTTTGATAAGTGGCTGTCCACTTCTTATCCTTTTTCAACGTGTCAACCGCTTTTTTCACTTCTGCTTCTGTTGTAAATACTTTTGAGGTGCTAATCGTATAAATGGATTGATCGACATAGGAGGCTGCTTGCGCTTCTTTGCCTGTGTGTAATGTCATACCAAAGGCAGCTGCGAGTAACATAATCTTGATGGTTTTTTTCACGGTCCCTGTCCCTCTCTTAACTTTGCATAATAGTCTACTAATCTCTTTATCGACAAAAACAAGTCTCTTTCAAGTCCTTTATGCAATAGAAAAAAAGAGGACTCCCGAAGTCCTCTCAAAATTGACAAAGGGGTAAAATGACTTTATTTTACCCCTTTGTCTTCTTTTCAGCGTGATAGAAAACCTTTGCAGCTCTAGGAAGGACGAGTACTGGCGCGGAGCGAATTTGACATTCGTGAGCACCGGCACGCAGGACTGACACCGAATGCGAGGGTTTGTCTACATGCTGAGAGGGCTCCCTCGAAGTCCTCTTTACCTTTATATATGTGACACAATCAGTTCACAAGATCCTTCAATGGTGAAGTTCCCTGTTTCAGCAGGCAGGATAAAATGGGCTCCTTTTGGTAGCGGATATGTATGTCCATTATGCTCTAAGGACCCTTCCCCATTAATAACGCTGCACAGCAAAAACGGATAATCTTGCGATAGCTCTACTTTTTGATCAATTTCCCATTTATACACAGAAAAATATTCTGCTTCTACAAATGTTCTAATGGTCACCCCTGGACGAGTTTCTACTGATTCATCAGCATAACCGTCTACATGAGGAACCGTTGTGACATCAATGGCCTGCGTGAAGTGAAGTTCACGTTCATGGCCATTTTGGTCTTTTCGTTCATAATCATACACCCGATAGGTCGTATCTGAACTTTGCTGCGTTTCGAGAACCAGTGTGCCTTCACAAAGCGCATGAATGGTACCGCTTGGCACATAATAAAAATCGCCCGGCTTAATTTTCACTCGACGCAAAAGGCCTTCCCAATCTCCGCTGTTCATCATGGTCACAAGCTCAGTTCTCGTCCGTGCATTATGACCGTAGATCATTTCTGCGCCTTCTTTGCAGTCAATGATATACCAGCACTCTGTTTTCCCAAGCTCGCCATTTTCATGTCTTTCCGCATAATCATCATCTGGATGAACTTGAACGGATAAGTCTTGGTTTGCATCTAAAATTTTTGTTAAGAGCGGGAAGCGATCGCCTTCTATTCCCCCAAACAATTCTCTGTGATTGTCCCATAGTTCGATCAGCGTTTTCCCTTTATATGGACCATCTTGCACGACACTTGGTCCGTTTGGATGAGCAGAAATTGCCCAGCATTCTCCCGTTTGATCAGAAGGAATATCATAGCCAAATTGATCCCTTAAGGCTGTACCTCCCCATATTCTCTCCTTCAATTCAGGCAGTAAAAAAATTGGTGACTGCTTCATTCAGGATGACTCCTCCCTTTGCTACCCTTTGATAATCCTTGACTAGCATGATGAAAACTAGCAAGTCTCAACTTTTATTATGACGCTATCTAAAGAGAAGTCAATCCTTTCAGTACACCGAATGAAAACGATAACAAGAAAATCAATTTACCCTTTGACTGAGCCTGCAAGAAGCCCTTTCACAAAGTATTTTCCGAGTAGAATATAGACCAAAAGTGTCGGCAGCGCAGCCAAGATGGCCCCTGCCATTTGAACATTCCATTGCACAATTTGACTGCCTGATAAATTTTGCAACGCAACCATGACCGGCTGATTCTCTGCCGTGGTCATAGTAACCGCAAATAGAAACTCATTCCACACATTTGTGAACTGCCAAATGGCAACCACGACAAACCCTGTGATGGAAAGCGGCAGAATCATATGTCTGAAGATCCCGATAAATCCGGCCCCATCCATCTTCGCTGATTCAATCATTTCATCAGGAATGCTCACATAAAAATTGCGGAACATGAGTGTTGTGATTGGCAGGCCATATACGACATGGACAAGTACAAGTCCCGGAATGGAGTTATACAAGCCGATTTCACGTAAAAATTGAATGAGTGGAATGAGGATACTTTGGTATGGAATAAACATACCGAACAGCATGAAGGTAAACACCACTTCTGATCCTTTAAAGCGCCATTTAGACAGCACATAGCCATTCATCGCACCTAATACAGCTGACAATAAGGTAGCAGGAATGACTAGATAAAGAGAGTTCATTAAATTGGGTGATAACTTTTCAAAAGCGATTTTGTAGCTTGAGAAATCAAGTGTAGATGGAAGCGACCACATTCGCTCAAGGGTAACTTCACCTAATGGTTTTAAGCTTGTGACGAGCATGACATAAACAGGCATGAGAAAAAACAAACTGCACAGTATTAATAAAGCATAAAGAACTGGACGGACAAATCCTCTTGCGGTCATGATGAAGCCCCCTTCCGGCTAGACAGGAGATACGGCACGATAAAGACTGCAACAGAAATCAGCATAACGATCGCAATGGCGGCACCACCTGCATAATGGTTTCCTCTAAAGGTCATTTCAAACATATAAACACCTGGCACATCGGTGACAAAGTTTGCACCTGGTCCTGTCATCGAGTAAATCAAATCGAAGATCTTTAAAGAAATATGTGCCATGATAATGACGACACTCGCTGTGATTGGTTTTAACAGCGGGAAAATGATTTTCCAGTAGATTTGCCACTCGGTTGCGCCATCCATTCTAGCAGCCTCTCTCACTTCCTCTGGAATACCTCTAAGACCAGCCAAATACATCGCAAGTGAGAACCCTGTCATCTGCCACACAGCAGCGATGACAACTGCAATCATTGCTGCCGGTACACCAAACTCAATTTTCCCCCAGACAAATCCAGCTAAAATGTTCGTATCTGTGTACCACTTGGGCTGGATGCCGAGTGTTTTTAAAAACAGATTCACCCCAGTTGATGGATTTAGGATCCATTGCCACACAACACCTGTGACAACAAAGGAAAGGGCCATCGGAAAGAAAAAGAGATTCCGAAAAAGTGATTCCCCCTTGATCTTCTGGTCTAGTAAAATGGCCAGTACAAGCCCAGAAGCAATGACTGCTCCAATAAAGAATAATGTAAAAAAGACCGTGTTCCGAAGATCTGACTGAAAGCGAAAATCTTGAAACAGCATGACATAATTTTTCATACCTGCGAAAGAAAAATCAGGAACAAGCGAGGTCCAGTTCGATAATGAAACATATCCTGTCCAGCCAATAAATCCGTAAACAAAAATGAATAATAAAACAGCTGACGGTGCTAAAAACAGCAGGGCAAGCAGCTGGTCTCCATTCCATTTTTTCCGAACACGTTTCACTTTTGCTGCTGGTGTTTTTGTGATCGGCGATGTGTCCATGCGCATGAAGCTACACTCCTTTTTTAAAAAAGAGGCGGCCGTTAGGCACCGCCTCTTTCATCTTTATTTCATTGAATCTTTTAAAGAAGAAACGAACTGGCTGCTGTCTTTTTGTGTCACGAAAATATTGACGGCTTGGTTCGCCTTCGTGACAAAACCTTCTTCAGCAGCTGAGCCATGCGCAAGAGACGGTGCCAGCTTTGACTCTTTAAACGCCTTCATTGCCGATTTTCCGTATTCATCATATTTTGATACATCTGCATCCACACGAGCCGGAATTGACCCTTTCAGCGGATTAAACGCATCCTGTCCTTCCACAGATCCTAAGACAGATAAGAATTTTTTCACGTTTTCTGGCTGTTTGACACCCTTCGGTAGTCCGAATGTATCCGTGATGACCATAAAGCTGCCCTCCGTACCAGGAGTTGTCACGTATCCAAAGTCTTTATTCACCTTCAAATCTAGATCATTCACAAAATATCCTTTTGCCCAATCGCCCATGACATTCATTGCAGCTTCCCCTTTTGCCACGAGTTGTGAGGCATCCTGCCAGTTACGCGAGCTATGATCGTCGTTGACGTACTCGAGCATACGTCCAAAGATGTCTGCCGCTTCCTTCACTTTTGCATCATCCATTTTTAAGTCGCCCGCCCAAAGTTTTTGATAGTCATCTGCACCTAATACACCTAGAAGAACGCTCTCAAACAAATGAGTCGCTGCCCAAGGTTCTTTATCCCCAAGCGCAAGAGGAGTAATCCCTTTTTTCTTTAAGGCATCGGCTGTTTTGAAAAATTCATCAAACGTCGTTGGCGGCTCTAAGCCCTGATCTTCAAATACTTTTTTGTTATACCAAAGCACATTGCCTCTGTGAATATTCACTGGAACGGAATAGATTTTCCCGTCTTTGCTCACAAGGTCAATCAGTGATTCTGGAAATTTATCCTTCCAGCCTTCTTTTTCATATAGATCATCCAGCGGCTCCATTTTACCTGCGGCTACCCAGCTCTCATTCAGCTCTGCTCCCCCGTGTACTTGGAAAGTAGCTGGCGGATCATCTCCTTGCATCCGGCTTGTTAGAACAGCCTTTGCATTCGTACCAGCGCCACCAGCGACAGCTGCATTTTCAATTGGAATGTCTTTATTTTTCTCTTCAAACAATTGAATGAGTGCCTTCAGTCCGTCTTCCTCACCTGCACCAGTCCACCAAGAGAAAATTTCTAGTTTCTCCGCTCCGCCCTCTTTTTTTGCATCTGAGTTCGTCGATGAACTGCAAGCAGAGACGACCAGCATACAGAGTGCCAATAAAGTAAAGCCTAATTTAAACTTCATCATGGATCCCCCATCCCCATTTTGTAAGCGTTATCAAAATAAGTATACTGGCAGATCCTTGCCTTTTTTCAGGCAAACTTCTTCACTTTTTTATGAAATTCTTCATTTTTTTACGACCTGTTTTCGATATTCCTTCGGTGAACAGCCAACCATTTTTTTAAACACACGACTGACGTAATTCGGATCAGTATATCCTGCTTGATAGGTGATTTCTTTTAAACTAAGCGAACTCTCTTTCAGTAGCTTCTTCATTTTATCCATCCTACAGGTCGTCACATATTCTTTAAACGTCAGACCTGTCTCATCCTTAAAGCGTTTGGTGAAATACGTCGGGCTTAAGTCAACATAGGCGGCCGTTTGCTCCAGCGTGATATGTTCGCAAAAATGTGTTTGAATGTATCGTTTCGACCGTTCTATATCATTCACCGTCTGGGTTCTTGCTTCATACAGATCAAATAAATGTTCACAGCATTGGCGGCATTCTGTTTCTGTAGTGATAGCTAGAATCGGCACATCTGCACGTAGTCGTGATTTGAGTAAAATGAGCAGCTCTTTCACATGAGAAATGGTTGCCCCTTCTAATTGGAAGGCATCATAGTAAGCAAGAGCATCATCTCTTCTCCCTTCTTCTAGTGCCAGCATCATGTCATCGGCAAGCTCAGGCAAGTTGATCAATACGTAAGATTGTCTATCTGTATAGTAAAAGCCATAACGAACCGCACCGTCATCTTTTTTTCGCTGATAATAGGAAAGCTTCGCTTCTGCCGCACTTTTCTGAAGTTGAAGTGGATTTGAGACAAGATGACCCATGCCAACAATGACAGGGGAATGCTGCTCGCTTGTCATAGCAGCGCGAATCGCTTGCAGTACATTCGCCTTTAGATGACCAGGTGATTGACAGCTGTAAATCAAGCATGTAAACAGCTCACCGCTCACTTTGATAGGCACTGCTTGAAAAAGAGCAGACTCCTGCAAATGATTCAGGAGTTGATCCCCGCCTGTCCGCTGAACAGCGATCACTAGACCTGTTTGAAAATCCTGAAACAGCCGCTCAAACGCTGTGGAGGAATAAGATTGACCGTTCAACACATGAGCTTCCAGCCATTTTGACTGCTGATTGACTTTCTCCGCCTGCCGCAGGGAGACCTCCTGCTGAATTTCTGCCGCAACAGAACGAATCGCTGTAATGGTTTCGTCTTTATCAGCTGGTTTGACAAGGTATTGTTTGACCCCTTCCTGCATGGCTTGCTTGGCATAATCAAATGTATCGTAGGCTGTCAGCATAATAAATTTAGTATGAGGACAGCTTGCTTTGATCTGTTTGATCGCTGTGAGTCCATCCATGCCTGGCATCTGAATATCCATGAGCACAAGGTCAATTGACTTAGACTGCGCCAATTCCACCGCCTTTTTTCCATTCGCAGCTTCCCCTGCAATATGACAGTCTGGCAGCCATTCGGTCATGAACTTACGCATCGCCATTCGTTCAATTTTTTCATCATCCACAATCAGCACGTTCAGCATGCTCGTTCCTCCTTGATTGGTATTGTCAATTGAATGGTGGTCCCTTCGTTTGGCTTTGAATCAATTTGAAGGGCATCCTGCACTCCGTAAAACAAACGCAGCCTCGACATCACATTTCGAAGACCAATTCCTGTCGAGTGACCTTTACTACGTGTGTCTGAATGATCTTCTTCCTCTTGCGATAGCAATCTCTTTTTCTCTTGATCACTGATGCCAAGTCCATTATCCCGAATCCGAATCATGACAAAGCCACCATCTCGATCAATAGAGAGCTCTACAAGCCCCCCTTCCTCTTTTGGTTCTACCCCATGAATAAAGGCATTTTCGACAAGCGGCTGCAATGTAAGGCTCGGAATGTGAACAGATAGACACGACTCATCTATGGTCGTTTTGCATGTAATACGATCGGAAAATCTTGCTTCTTGTATATGAAAATATTCTTTTACCACTTTCACTTCTTGTTCTAACGTAACAGATGCGCTGAGAGGAGATAGCGAATACCGCATCAGCGTAGAAACGGATTGTATCAATCTCGATGTCGCATCAGCTGATTCTAAGTACGCCATACGTGAAACGATGTTTAAAGTATTAAATAAAAAATGTGGATTCATTTGGTTTTGTAGTGTTTTCAGCTTCATGTCTTTAATTTTCTGATCTAAAGCAGCCTTTTGTTTCATCTCTTCAATCATGACCTTCATCTCTCGCCGCATTCGCTCAAAGGCATGATTTAACACAGAGATTTCGTCCTTTGATGACACATGCAAATTCGGACCGTCAAAATTTCCTTCTGATACTTCTTTAGCACTTCGAGACAGATGAACGATCGGTCTTGAAATTCCACCCGCAATGATATAGGCCATCCATAAAGCGATGCCTATCGATAATGTAAACAGACATAGAGTAAAAAGCGCATACGTTTGATGTCTTTTTTGAAGGGATTGGTAGAGTACTTGATACTCAGATAATTCATCATCCAAAAGAGTCATTGTCTGCTCTTGGATATAAGAGGACACGGTTCTTACTTCTTTCACACTTGCAGCATATTCTTTGATTTTCCCTTCTTTGACATGATTCATTGTCGCATCACTTTCGTTTATGAGCGTCCGCATCATATATCGATATTTTTCAATGGAGGGGATGGCGGCATGAAGCCCTGCATCTTTGAGCAATGCTTGATCATATGATGTCATTTTCTGTTTTGATTCAGCATACCCCTTGGCAAACGCCTGATCCTTTTCGATGGCAAAGGCGTTGACCTTTTCATACATCGTTTTTGCCTCTGTCGAAATATCATTCAGCAGGAGAAAGGAACGAAAGCTCTTGCTATATTCTGATGTGATTTTTGAACTGCTCCAATACACAAAAAAAGCGGCCACATTACCAAGGAGCACAAGAATTAAAAATGCCAATAATAATTTACTTCGTATTTTTCTCATGGCTGAACCCCCTGTGGTCTTTCCGTTTGATGAAGGGGCAGGTCTCCTCGCCGAATCACACTCGTCCCTGTGTACTGAAGCGGTTCTTGTTTATCCCCTTGTTGCAAACGAACAAGAGATTCAACCGCTTGATAGCCCATTTCATAAGGGTGCTGTACAACCACTGCATCAATTTTCCCATCATCCAGCGCTTGAATCGTATCAGGCAGAGTATCAAATGCGAGCACATAAACATCTTTAGACGAATGATATTGCTCTGTTGCTTGAATAATGCCAACTCCGTCTAATGCACTTGTTCCATAAAATGCGGTGAGCTGCGTATGATCATTTAACAATTTATACGCAGCACCGGAAGCACCTGATTTCGTAATCGCCGACTCTTCTATTCCAGCAATATGAATGCGTTTCTCACCAGAAACGGCATCTCGAAACCCCTTCACGCGAAGCTTCTGGTGAATCGCATCAAGCCGTCCCGTCACAATGCCCACATACTGTTCGCCTTTTGTATCGGCGATGAGTGCCTGTCCGGCGATAAAGCCAGAATAATAGTTATCTGTTCCGACATACACTTGACGCTTACTCCCCTCTGCATCGGTATCGACTGTGACGACATCTATACCTTTCTCTCTTGCTTTTTGAAAGAG
Organism: Bacillus sp. 2B09; assembly: GCF_003946835.1. Lineage (NCBI taxonomy): Bacteria > Bacillati > Bacillota > Bacilli > Caryophanales > Bacillaceae > Bacillus > Bacillus sp. 2B09. Next base: position 392,454 of record NZ_RPSG01000002.1, on the reverse strand, counting down.
CGGTTTGTATCTTTTTGCATCAAGCCCTTGCGTCATAATGCCATCCACATGACCAGCAATCGCCATATCAATGGTTTTTAGGTGATCATCCAAATCAGCCTGCTTTGGACCTAGGTATTCAAGATACACCCGATGAACTTCCGCCGCATCAGCAGCTCCCTTTTGCACCAATTGCCAATATTCATTATCAAGTTCCTCCGGTACAAGAACAAAGTGATATTGATAAGTTGATACCGTCTCATCGGAAGCGCTTTCTATTTTAACTAAATCTTGACCTAATACAGATAAAAAAAGAACAGATACGACACAAAATGTGAGAAATGCGCCCATTCCGAACAACTTCGACCATTTCATTCACATTCTCCTCCTTCCATTGTTGCCGCATAAAAAAAGAGCTGCTTATAAAAGCATACTCTCTCGACCTCTATAATTCCTTTGTCATAAATAAACTGTTCGGATCTTCTTGGTATGAACCAAAAGGCGGACAATATTGAAATCCAAAACTTTCATATAAATTTCTTGCCGGTTCAAAGAAAGCAATCGCACCTGTTTCAAGGCTGACTCTTTTATACCCCCGCCGCTTCGCCTCTTGGAGAAGGTGGGTCAACAGATGCTTCGCCACGCCTTTTCGCATATGGGCTGCTGCCGTTCTCATCGATTTGAGTTCACCATGTTCACTTGATAGCTCCTTGATGGCTCCGCAGCCAAGAAGCACCTCTCCATCCCTTGCACTCCATACTGTGACATCATGTTTTTTCAGATCGTCTAACGGAAGGGCATGAATGCTTTCTGGCGGTGAATGTTTTTTCATCTCTTCTAAATGAGCTTTAATCAATTGTTCAATTTGACCATCTTTTAGTTCATCTTCTTGAATGTACATATCGACCTCTCCTTTATGCTCATTTTATGTGAAAAGAAGCGCCTTCCCATCTTTTATGTTAGATAAACGAACAAACAACCGGCAGTCATCAGCCGGTTGTTTATGTGAACTACATGATGGTGGAAGAAAGAACAGCCTGTAATTCTTCTGCTGTACTGCTTTCAAGCTGGCTGCCGACACCTACTGCCACGGCTCCTGCTTCAAGCCACTTTGGCACATCGACTGGATGAATGCCTCCTGTTGGGATGAACTCAATCTCTGGAAACGGACCTTGCAAATTTTTCATATAGGACAAACCGAAGGAGCCGCTCGGAAAAAGCTTTAACACGCTGTATCCATTTGCTTTTGCCTGCATAATTTCACTCGGGGTCAAAACACCTGGCACGTAGAGTGTATCGTGAAAAGATAGGTGCTCTCCGATAGTAGGAAGATATCCAGGGCTAACGATGAATTGAGAGCCGGCTTCAATGGCTGATTGTGCCTGCTCAAGCGTTGTAATCGTTCCGGCTCCGACAATCAAGTCGTGGTCATGCTGGTAAGATGCAATGATCCGCTCTGCATTGGGCGTGGTATATGTCACTTCGATGGCCCGCACCCCTTTTTTCTTTAAACGACCAATCATCTCTATCCCGTCTGCTTCACTACCTGCTCTGACCACCGCAATGAGTTTACAAGCTGCGAGCTTCTCTTTAACGCTCATACTTGCTGACTTTCCCATACCTCTCATCTCCCTTCATATCGTGTCGCCTTTGATATCGTTTGGCTTCTTTTATAAATGCCTGAAGCTCTTTTCGAGTCGGCAGGCCCTCGTGATCTCCTGGGGACATGACTGCAAGTGCTCCAATGGCATTGCCTCTTGCAACCGATTTTTCATATGATAATCCGTCCAGCAGACCGCTCATCACTCCCACTGCAAATCCATCACCAGCTCCGACTGTATCCACGACATGAGACACATGGAAACCATCCACTACACCTTGGCCGGATGCACTTTTGAAATAGGCTCCTTCCGCTCCCAGTTTAATGACCACAAGCTTGACACCTTTTTGTAAATAAACATCCGCAATCGCTTCCGGCTCATGACATCCTGTGAGTCTTTGACCTTCTGCAAGCCCTGGAAAAAACCAATCTACTTGAGCAGCCATCTGGTTCACCGTATGAATCATGTCTTCTTCCTCTTCCCATAGTTGAAGTCTCAGGTTCGGGTCAAAGGAAATGGTTTTTCCTGCTTCTTTCATTTCTTTAAGGGCATGAAAAGAAAACGCTCTCATTTCACTAGACACAGCAGGCGGGATTCCGGTCATATGAAGATGTCCTGCCTTCTGAAAATAAGTGGACGGGAAATCGCTTGGGTTCAATGTGCTCGCAGCAGAGCCTTTTCGGTAGTACGTCACATCAGGGTCTCCATCGATGACTTTTGATTTCAGCAATATCCCTGTTTTGGCTCCATCATTTGAACGAAGTACTGCCTTCGTATCGACCCCTTCTTTTTGAAGCTCTTCTAAAATAAATGTACCAAGTGAGTCCGCCCCGACCTTGCTCATCCAGCCTACGCTAAAGCCTAATCTTGCCAAGCCGACCGCAACATTACTCTCTGCACCAGCAAGTGCTTTTTGAAACGTATGCACTTGGTGAAGCTCGCCAATTTCTTTTGCATAAAACATCGCCATTGATTCCCCAAATGTGATCACATCCAATGCTTTCACTCATTTCTCCCCTTTCTTGGTACCGGTTTCAAAATAGTTGAAAAAGAGAGAGCATGCACGTATGTATACTCTTCTCTGCCTGACGTTTATAAAGATTTTCTCACAATGATTTCTCCATCAAGTTGAATGGTCTGGGGTGCACTCTTATCCCCTTCAAGACGCGTCTTGATTTTTTGCATCGCCGCTTTCCCCATCTCATGAGATGGCTGCGCCACCGTAGTGATGCCTGGCCCGATCAGCTTATACCATTCTGTATCATCAAATCCGGCAATGCCTATCTCTTCAGGAATCTTCACCCCAAGATCGACGAGTTCACTGATGAGTTTCAGCATGAGTAATCCATTGCCTGCTAAAATCGCTTTTTTCTGATGGTTTGATTGTAAAAAACGACAAATCTCATCTCGCATTTGTTCCTTTTGCTTCAAATTGATTTCTGCAATCATAGGTGTCTTATGTTGACTCATGGCCGTCTGTTCATAGGCTTCTTTTCGTTCTTCACGAGGACTAATCCCATCGACAGGCTCAGTAAAGAAAGCGATATGTTCGTAGCCTTTTTCATACATCTGATGAAGTAGACGAGCCGTGATGTCACGGTTATTCGTTGTGACGGTATCGACCTTGAGTTCAGGTAACTTACGGTCAACAAGAACAATCGGTACACCGTTTTGCTTAAAGTCTTGCAAAATGTCATTGTTTTGACCGGTCGTATTGATGATTAGCCCTTCAATATAATGAGCATGCAGCTTCAGTAGCATTTCTCGTTCTTTTTCTGGACGATTATCTGTGTTGCACACCATGATGCTGTATCCATATTCATCACAAATCTCTTCCACACCACGAAGTGTCGCAACAGAGAACGGGTTCGTAATATCAGCCACAATAAAACCAATGACCTTGCTCTTTCTTACTTTCAATCCTTGGGCAAGCTGACTCGGACGGTAATGGAGCTCCTCAATGGCTTTTTTAATCTTTTTTACCTTTTCAGGGGAAATTTCATTTGTTCTGCCATTGATGTATCTGGATACCGTTGATTTTGAGACACCTGCATATGCTGCAACTTCGTTAATGGTGACTTTCGTTTGCTTTTTCTCTTTCATACAAAAAACTCCCAAGATCGATCTTCTTATTCATTTCGAAACCGATTTCAAATAAACTTAAAAAAAGCATACCACAAGTTTAGCTGTATCAGAAGATTTTTTTCATAAAAATGAAGAAAAAAAGCTTTTATTCAATTAAAGAAAGCGATTTCAAATTAACGGTTGACGCCGCTCTCTTTTTCCTCTAGAATTTTCCTTGAAACCGATACCAAATAAGACAATCATATGTTTCAGATGGAAAGGGAGGCTTATCTCAAATGGAAAATCGTTATGCTGTACATCCTGAGCAGGTCAAACGTTTTACAACAGAGGAACTTCGTCGTCATTTTCATATTCCGACACTCTTTGTCAGTGGTGAATTGAAGCTATATTATTCGCATGAGGACCGTGTGGTGATTGGCGGTGTTATGCCGACATCAGAACCGATCAAGCTAGATGCCGGCGACTTTTTACGTACAGAATATTTTCTTGAAAGACGGGAAATTGGCATTGTAAATGTCGGCGGCCAAGGTACGGTTACAGTCGATGGTGAGTCATTTGTGCTGGAGCATAAAGATTTCTTATATATCGGACTTGGACACGAACATGTACAGTTTGCTAGTTCATCAGGTGAGCAGGCCAAATTTTATCTTGTGTCAGCCACCGCTCATAGAGCATATCCGACACAAAAGGCTGCGATCGCTGAATTAACACCGAATCATTTAGGGGAAGCATCCGCCTCAAACGTACGGAATCTGTATCAGGTCATTCATGCAGATGGCATCCAAAGCTGCCAGCTTATGATGGGCATCACTCAGCTTGAAACCAATAACACATGGAACACGATGCCTGCTCATATACATGACCGGCGGATGGAAGTGTACTTATATCTTGATATAGAGGAAGACGCACGTGTCTTTCATTTTATGGGGGAGCCATCTGAAACGAGACATCTCGTTGTAGCAAATGAAGAAGCCGTCATCTCACCTGCCTGGTCCATTCATTCAGGCTCAGGTACCGCAAATTATTCATTTATTTGGGCAATGGCGGGAGAAAACTATACGTTTAAAGATATGGACTTTGTCCCGATGGACCAGCTGAGGTAATGAGATGACGACGACATCATATGTAGCGTCCCTCTTTTCCCTCGAAGGCAAAACAGCTCTTGTCACAGGTCCTGGAACTGGTATTGGGCAAGGTATTGCCGTAGCGCTTGCCCGTTCAGGTGCAGATATCATCGGCACCTACCACCATACGCCGCTTGATGAAACAAAAGAACTTGTCGAACAGACCGGCAGATCATTTCATGCGATTCAAGTAGACTTTTCAGATCCAAAGTCCGCAAAGCGGGATGTTGATGCCCTTTTAAAGCAGTATTCAATTGATATTTTGATCAATAATGCTGGGACCATTAAAAGAGAAGAGGCCGCTCAATATTCAGAAGAAAATTGGCATACTGTGATGGATGTGAATATCAACAGTCTCTTTTTCCTCACGCAAAAGGTCGGACAGCAGATGCTGAATAAAGGGCAAGGGAAAATTGTCAATATCGCTTCCCTTCTATCATTTCAAGGCGGTGTCTTTGTTCCCGCTTATACAGCAAGTAAGCATGCTGTCGCAGGTTTGACGAAAGCTTTTGCAAATGAATGGGCAAGTCAGCATATTCAGGTCAATGCGATCGCGCCTGGTTATATTGCAACCAATAACACGCAAGCCATTCGTGACGATGCGAACCGGAATGAAGAGATTCTGAAACGAATCCCCGCTGGACGCTGGGGACGGCCTGAAGATCTAGCAGGTGCTGCCGTCTTTCTCAGCTCCCCTGCCTCCGATTATATGAACGGTCATATTTTAGCCGTAGATGGCGGCTGGCTGGCGAGATAAACATGTGAAGGGAATTCCTATTTTAGGGGATTCTCTTTTTTCTATTTGCATAATTCTTCTCCTTCCGAGTCACTCTATAAAAAAAGACATGAGGGTGAGGTATTATGAAAAGTCGTATTGAACAAGATATAGAGTCCGTCATTCAGCGTGTCAAAAGCTTTGCCGGCAAAAGTGATGATATCGTGTTCCACTCTTTTTCATTTGGTCCTTCCGCTGTCTCTGCATGTCTCGTGTACGTTGAAGGACTCACAGAATTTGAGATGCTTTCCAAACAAATTATTTCACCTATGCAAAAGGAACTGACCATCACCGAGGTCGACCACACCACACTTTCTTCCCTTTCTAAAACGTTCTTTGGTATTCAAAATGATGTGCTGGAAGATATGAACCTTGCCACCCAGCAGTTATACAGCGGCAGGGCTATTTTATTTGTGGATAGGGCCACTCAAGCGCTTGCGCTCCATACGAATCTTTTTCAATTTAGAGAAGTAGAGGAGCCGCAATCAGAAGTCCTTGTAAGAGGACCCCGGATTGGATTTATTGAAAATCTTGAAAAAAACACGGCATTGCTTCGTGAACGGGCAAACGATCCGAATCTTGTCATTCAAAAGGTGAACATAGGTACTCGTAACAAGAAATCTGCTGCTCTTGTGTATGTTCGTGATATCGCAGACCCCAAACTAGTAGATGATGTATTCTCTCGTATGAAGCAAATCAAAATGGATGATATTCCTGAGAGCGGCTACATAGAACAGCTGATTGAAGACAGTCATATCTCTATTTTCCCGCAGATTCAAAATACAGAACGTCCTGATCGGGTGATTGCCTCTGTGCTCGAAGGAAAGGTGTCTATTTTGCTCGATGGGACGCCGTTTGCCCTCATTATGCCGATGACACTCACTGCCTTGATGCAATCACCGGAGGATTATTATCAAAGATGGACAAGTGCGACTCTTTTGCGTTTGCTCCGTTATATTGCCGTGCTTTTGACGATCTTTTTACCGGGACTCTATATCGCCCTTGTTTCCTATCATCCTGGTTTATTACCAACACGAATGGCACTGACCATCGCAGGCAGCCGGCAAAATGTGCCCTTTCCTCCTGTAGTGGAAGCCATTTTGATGTCGTTTACGATTGAACTGCTGCGGGAAGCTGGACTTCGTCTTCCTAGGGCGATCGGGCAGACGATTGGACTGATTGGCGGCGTCATTATTGGACAGGCGGCTGTCCAAGCCAATATCGTCAGTGCCTTAATGGTCATTATTGTGTCTCTGACGGCACTAGCCGATTTCACTGCTCCATCATATGATTTCAGCTTCCCCTTACGCATTCTGCGGTTTATGGCGATCTTCAGTTCAGCCATGTTTGGATTATACGGCCTCATCATGTGTTATTTATTTGTACTTTGTCACTTGATGCAGCTAAAGACCTTTGGTTTTGACTATTTCACACCTGTTTTGTCTTCACCGTTTTCAGATTTAAAAGATACGTACGTTCGTTTACCAATAGGGCTATTTAAATCAAGACCGAAAACAGCCAAGACAAAAAATCTCAAAAGACAAGGAGAGTAAACGATGTACAGAGCTGAGAAGCTATCATTGTTACAAGTCACCATTCTGTGCAGTTCTACAATGATAGGCGCTGGAATTTTAACCATTCCTCGCAGTTCTGCCAATTCAGGATTCCCTGATGGCTGGATCATTGTATTAATACAGGGAGTCATCTTTGCTTTCGTTGCTTTTTTGCTAGGTTGGATTGCGGAGAAGAATGCACCGGATACCATTTTTGAATCGAATACAAAAGGAGCCGGTGCATTCTTTGGCACGATCTTTAACCTAATGCTGATCGGTTATTTACTAGCCATTGTTGGCTTTGAGGCGCGTGTACTTGGGGAAGTGGTTCAATTTTTCCTGCTGCAATCGACCCCGATGACCGTGATTGTGATGATTTTTTTACTGGTGGCCACCTATCATTTAAAAAGTGGCATTTTTCCGGTAGTGAAAATGGTGACATATATTTATCCGATGACCATGATCATTTATATTGGGCTCATGCTGTTTAGTTTGAAAATATTTGATTTTGATTACTTACGCCCAGTAATGGCTCATGGGTTTAAAGATTTTAGTAATTTGTTCTCTCAAACATTTATTCAATTTACAGGCTTTGAAGTCATTTTGTTTGTCGTACCGCTTATCTATAAAGACAAATGGTCAAAAGCGAAATGGGCCGCAGCGATCGGTGTAGGGATCACCACACTTATTTACTCCCTCACGCTCTTTATTGTGATTGGTTCCATGACGGTTGGAGAAACGAAATCACTCACCTGGCCCACTGTCTCCCTCATTCAAGCGCTAGAACTAGAAGGGGTCTTCATTGAACGCTTTGATATTTTCTTACTGACGATCTGGACGTGCCAGCAGTTTATTTGTATGCTTGGCTTTTTCCAATTTGCTATTAAAGGCTGTCAAACGGTGTTTAAGACAACCAATTTAACGAGACTGCTATGGTTGCTGTTTTTGCTGACCTCAGCTCTCTCTCTTTTTCCGAGAAATATCAATGAAGTCTTTTACTACTCGACTTTACTCGGCTATGCATTATTCGCTGTTTTGGCGATTCCTTTTATAACAGCTATTCTGCTCATGATACGTAAAAAATGGGGAGGTCGATCTGCATGAAAGGGAGGCGTTTATTGCTCATCTTTTTGTCTTTCTGTCTTTTGCTTTTATCGACAGGTTGCTGGGACTTAAAGGATATTGAGAAATTATCGTTTGTGCGCGGTGTTGGCATTGACGAGGAAGATGATAACGGAGTCAAACTCACCTATCAAAACCTTGTCCCTAAAATGGGCGGAACACAAGAAGCAGATTCCCCTGGCTATGTGAATGTCGTCTCAAAGGGGAAAAATGTACTGGAAGCAGTCAGCAATGTCGCTTTGAAGGACCCGCCGATTTACAGTGATCACCTTAAAATCTTTTTGTTTGGCAAAGATCAAGCTGAACATCATGATATTCAAGGGACACTCAACCACTTTATACGAGATGATGAGGTTCGAAGAAGCAGCTACCTCTTAGTGTCACGCCATGAGGCTTCAAAAGTCATCAATCAAAAATTAAAATCACAACAGAGGGTTCCAGTCGAGCATATTTTTGAAACATCAAAAAACCGGAGCTTTAACGGGAAGATTTTACTGCCAACACGTATTGGCCGAGCGTCGGATTACTTTCAGATGGGTACAAGCTTTCTTGTCCAAAGTGTGGATGTCGTAAACGGAGAACTCACCTATGATGGTGCAGGCATTATCCATGGGAAAACGCGAAAGCTGATAGGATTCATACCAGCAAAGGATGTCCAATCTTTAAACTGGGTCATGAATCGCATCTCAGGCGGAGTCGTACCCGCCACCTACAAAGGCTTTCCGATTACGTATGAAATCAAGAAAGCAAAGTCCAAGATTGAACCCTATCTGAAGAACGGAAAGATTTCCTTTAAAATTAGTGTACAAACAAACGGGAAACTATCAGAAGATCAATATCCCCCTGAAAACTCATACGATGAGCAATACATCAAACGATTTGAGCGCATTTTTGAACGCAAAATCAAAGAGCGCATTCAAAAAGCTGTCAATCACATGCAAAAAGATGTGGGCGTTGACCCGATCTTTTTAAACCGGCAGGTGCGCATCAAGTATCCAGACTTTTGGGATCAGCACCGCAACGAATGGGATACACTATTTCAAGAAGTAGACATTGCATATGACGTAAAAGTGAGCATTTTGAACTTTGGTGCAGAAGGCGCAACGAAAAGCTTTAAATGGTAGCGCAAGAGGCGGATGACCGCCTTAGATGGTTGACAAAGGGCTAAAATGAACTTTGTTTTAGCCCTTTGTCTTCTTTTCAGCATGATAGAAAACCTTTGCAGTCTAGGAAGGACGAGTACCGGAGCAGAGCGAATGAAGGATTCGCGAGCACCGGCGCAGAGGACTGACAAAGAATGCGAGGGTTTGCCTACACGCTGAGGCGGATTACCCGGAGGAGGGATCGCCTTTTTTACGTGCAACGATCAAAAGCTGATAGAGCGTCACTTGATCAGATAATGCTTTTGTTTGAAAGCCAAGTGACTCTCCTACTCTCGCCACTTCGTCAAAAAACAATTGAACGTTTTGATCAATTGGCACATTGATGGGCTGTTCAATCACGCGATGAAACAAATGGTCTGGAAAGAGCGCCCGCATTGTATTTGGTGTGAAAAATCTCATATGTGTTCGATCTAAAATCCCCACATCTTGATACGTAAAATCACCTGCCATTAAAGGCAGCAGTACTTCCGCATGCATCATATTAGGTAAGCAGCAAATGATCACGCCACCTGGTTTTAAAGACGCATGCGCTTGAGCAATCATCTGCCATGGATCTGACACATGCTCTAACACATCAGAAAAGATCACAGCATCAAAAAAAGCTTCTTTCTCTGACCAAGGATACGCCTCCGCTTTTGTCTCAATCACTTCTTTGTAATACGCCTTTGCCATCTCTGCTTTTAATGCATCCGCCTCTACTCCGTACATGTCAACGGACTGCCGGTTGATCAGTTCAAGCCCTGTCGCCCCAGCACCGCAGCCAACATCCAGCACACATCCGGCATCCTCAGGGAGCAGTGCTGCAAAATATGGATGGGGCGTTATCAGATTTAAATCAATGCCCCATTTATCTAAAAAACGAAGCCTGTTCTCCGCAAACAACGTAGAGATGTTCGTTTCTTCATTGGCATTGAAGGTAGCATGACCATGATGATGCACAAAAGAATCATGGACGATTTGCAGCTGGTACCCCTTCAGCAATGAGCGCAGACAAAGGTCATCATCCTCAAATGATCCATATACAAACCTCTCATCAAATAACCCTACATCCTCGATCAGCTCTCTTTTGACCAGCAAACAAAAACCAACAAGTCTGTGCACATATGTTCTTTGACCTTTTCTCGAAGCCGTATATGCCTTTGCAAAGGCAGGAAGCTCCTTCACATCTGTGTAAGATGGCTGAACGAGCTGAGGACCACTTACATAATTGGAGACAGGCCCTACCATGCCAATACACTCTGATGCAAAAAGGGCTTCTCTTAAAGGCAAAAGCCAGTTTTCGGTCACAATCGTGTCGTTATTTAAAAAAAGAAGACTATCTCCTGTTGCTTTTTTCGCCCCTTGGTTACAGCCCTTGGCAAAACCTTGATTCTTCTCGTTGTCAATCAACACGACATCTTCCAGTTGTCTCACATATTCCTTTGTTCCGTCTGATGAAGCATTATCCACGATAATGAGTTCATATTCATCACGCCGAGTATGCTTCTTGATACTGTCGATACATTTTTTCGTTAGGTGCAGTTCATTGTACGTCAGCATCACAATGCTCGTTTTTCCTTTCATCTCATTTCCACCTTTCGCCCGCCTGTTCCATATGTATGTCATAGGCAGCACGTTCAGAAGATGAGTGATTGTCCTTTCTTGATTAAACGTTTGTTTAACAAAGGAAGACCAGCTGCATGAGGCAGCTGGTCTTTTTTCATACCGTTTCCCCTTCGTCATTCACGACGGCACGGTTTCTCTTTTTTAAATCTTCTTCAATCTCTTCAAGACTTTTCCCTTTCGTTTCTGTGACTAAATATTTCACAAATAAGAAGGCACCTATGCCGATGGCTGCATAAATAAGGAAAAGGTTACTGATGCCAATTGCACTTAATAAGGTTGGGAATGTGAGCGAGATGATCAAATTCCCTGTATGCAGTAGGAAGGTCGATACCCCCGTACCGATTCCCCGGACATGTACTGGGAACAGCTCCGGCAGCATCACCCATACGACCGGGCCCCAGCTGACAGCAAAAATGACGATGAAAAGTCCTAAACATATAATTGTCGTCCACCCTGCAGCTGTTGATCCCTCGAAAAAACGATTGACCACTGCTAGAACAATCAAACTAAGAACCATCCCTACATTTCCAAATAGGAGTAACGCTTTCCGCCCGACACGATCAATGATTTTAATCGCAACAAACGTCATGACAACATTGACTGCACCAATTCCTACAGTTCCTAAAATGGCTGCTGAATCGCCAAAGCCGACACTTGTGAATGTTTTTGGTGCATAATAAATAATCGTATTTGTCCCAATAAACTGCTGTAAAAAGGCTAGACCGACACCAGCAATTAAAGCGGGGCGCACCCATGGTTCGAGTAATTCCTTAAGACCGCCTTTTTCTTCACTTTCTGCTTTTTGAATATCCGCAATTTCGTCTTCAACTTCTTGCTTGCTTTGTCTAAGTTTTGACAATATTTCTTTCGCCCGGTCCGCCTGTCCTTGGACAAACAGCCAGCGAGGACTTTCTGGCATAAACAAAATACCACATAACAAGAGCACAGAAGGAACAACGGCAATTCCAAGCATCAGACGCCATGCCTCTGCATCTGCTAAAACGTAGTTCACAATATAGGCAAGAAGAATACCAAATGTGATCATGAGTTGGTTTAATGAGGAAAGTGCCCCTCTTGATTCCTTTGGCGCAAGTTCAGATAAATACAATGGAACAATCGTCGTCGAGCATCCGACAGCAAGTCCTAGCACGATTCGAAATAAGACCATGACCTCCGTATTCGGTGCAAGGGCTGTTCCAAATCCGCCGATAATAAATAAAATGGCTGCGGCGATTATCGCTTTTTTCCGTCCGAATTGATCTGTCAGTTTTCCAGAAAGAGAAGACCCAAGCATCGCCCCGATTAAAATCGAGCTGACCACAAGTCCCTCTGTAAATGCATTTAAACCTAAATCCTCTTTCATAAATAAGATAGCGCCAGAAATGACACCTGTATCGTAACCATATAAGGCGCCGCCAAGTGCGCCGAAGAAATAAAGCCACCCATTCCGATTTTTCATGATCATAACCCCTCTTTTATCTATGTAATGACTGGATGTTTCTCTATGAAAAATCATTTTCCTCACTTCCTGTCATTTCAAACATTTCGATGTTTTATGACAAATATATTTCATTTGCGTATCATTGAAACTTTTTTAGATAAGGAAACGTCAATTAAGCGTTAGTGAAAAAAATGTCGCACTATATCCCGTTTTAAGGTATATTTGTTTTAGTTTGTAAGCATGAAGAAGGACATCTTTACTATAAAATCATAGCGAGGGTTTAAAATATATGGATCAAACAAGAAGTAAACGCAAAGGCAAAAAGCGTTTAAAACCATGGGTGAAAGTCACTCTTTTTATTTTTGGTATTCTTTTACTGACAACCGCTTCTGTCACCGGCTATGCCTACTATAAAGTGACAACAGCTGCGAAAAAAGCACAAGTCTCTCTAGACCGCGGTGCACAATCTGTCAAACGGATTGAAGCATTTGATCCTGGGAAAGACAGCTTTTCTGTCTTGCTGCTTGGCATTGACAGCAGACCAGGCGAAACCGTCAAACAAGCACGAAGCGATGCAATGGTATTAGCGACAGTGAATCGTACGAATAAAACCGTGAAATTATTAAGTATTCCAAGGGACTCATATGTTAATATTCCAGGTCATGGTTATGACAAAATTACACATGCACACGCATTTGGTGATGCAGACCTCACGGTGAGTACAGTTGAGAATTTACTAGATATCCCTGTCGACTTTGTGATTGAAAGTAATTTCAAAGCGTTTAAGGAAATTGTGAACGAATTAAACGGTGTTTCCGTTAACATTAAAGATGAATATGTTGTGAAACAGATTCTTAAAGATACAAAGGGCAAAGTTCAGCTGCAAACGGGTACTCACACACTAGATGGTAATCAAGCTCTCGCTTATGTGAGAACAAGAAAAGCAGACAGTGATCTCATGCGCGGACAGCGTCAAATGGAAGTTTTAAAAGCCATTTTCGATAAATCAAAATCAGTAACGTCTATTCCGTCTTATGACAATATCATAGATACTCTAGGTGATAACGTCTCAACTAACCTGTCAATGAAAGAACTAGTTGGTCTTTTCCCACTACTCACTTCATTGAAATCTGTTGATACGATTCAACTAAAAGGATCTGATTACCAGCCAAATGGCGTTTATTATTACCAATTGGATCAAAACCAACTGAACGAAGTCAAAACAGAATTGAAGAAACAGCTTGAATTATCATAAAAACAGAAAGCGTCCTTTTGGGCGCTTTTTATGTGTTGAAAAAGGTGTTTGCCCTTTTTCTTCTTTTCAGCGTGATAGAAAACCTTTGCAGTCTAGGAAGGACGAGCACAGGAGCAGAGCGAATTTGACATTCGTAAGCACCGGAGCGCAGGACTGACAAAGAATGCGAGGGTTTGTCTACACGCTAAAAGCGTCCTTTTGGGCGCTTTTTCTTATATCCTTGATCAATTGACCATTTTTGTTTAGCCTTAAAGAGAGGAATCCACGATCCGACTCTTTCATGAGAATGAAGGAAATCGTACATACTTTGAAGAGGCTATTGCATGAATGAAGGAGGATATAACAGCAATGAAAAAAATGATTGCGATTGATTTAGACGGTACACTCTTAAATACGAAAAGTGAAATATCCGCTCAAAACCGGCAGGCATTGATTCGTGCGAAGGAAGCTGGATATATTGTGACCATTTGTACAGGGCGCGCGACTTTTGATGTAAAAGAGCTTCTCGAGGATTTGGATATTCCCATCATTGCGGCAAACGGAGGAACTGTCCATACAGAAGGGTACAAGCTCTTCAGCAGAATCACCCTTGATCAAGAAGCTGGTAGACGTGCCGCAAAGGAATTAGTGGAACGGAATATTTATTTCGAGGTCTATACAGACGATGCCCTCCTTTCCCCATTTGATGGAAAAGATAAGCTCAAAGCTGAATTTGATATGATCAAAAGCGCCAATCCTAACGAGGATGTAGCTGATTTATGGGAAGGGGCGATGACTCAATTTAAACAGTTTGGCATCAAACCTGTCGATGACATCCGTCAAATTTTCGAGTCGAATGAACCAACCTATAAATTACTATGCTTCTCATTTGATATGAATAAGCTGCAAGAAGCACGAGATCTTCTTTCTAAGATGCCTGAGCTCTCCTTGACCTCATCTGGAGAACATATCATTGAGGTACTGCCAAAAGAGTCAGGCAAAGGACATGCCCTCAAGAAACTTGCAGCCCATTATGGCGTAGACCGATCCAATATTTATGCGATCGGTGACAGCCCTAATGATCTATCCATGTTCGATGAAGCAGGACACAGGATAGCGATGGGGAATGCGGTGGATGTCATTAAAGAAAAAAGCACCTATATCACAAAAGGCAACCATGAAGATGGCGTCGCCTATTTTATTGATCTGCTTTTGCAGAATCAATTTCAAGAAAAAAAGACGCTTGTCTGATCAGCGCCTAGTGAGAAGTCGAGAAGTCCGATCTGAGCATTGATCGGGCTTTTTCTTTATTTTTTAATTCTAACAGCCGTCTCATATTTATCCTTCCAATACGTACTTGTTTTCATATTGGTAATGACAACGCCATTTGAAACCGTCACATGAATGACTTGATTTGAACCAGCATAAATGGCTGGCATCAACGAAGTCCCTTTAAAAAAGACAAGATCTCCTGGCTTTAGTTCCGATCGTTTCACAGGTGTACCTGCTTTAACTTGTCCCGGCGCATAGCGAGGCATCTCCATTCCAAGCACTTCTTGATAGATATACTGCGTGAATCCTGCTGTATCAAAGCCTTGCTTTGGGCTCGCACCACCTTTTACATAAGGTACTTCTCCAATATACGTAGCGGCTTTTGATACGACTGGGTCTTCTTTCGCTAGTTTCAGCTCAGTTAATCGTTTCGCACCTGTCCATTTCTCACGCCAATACGATTCAGACAAATAAGAAATCGTCACACTTTCCGAACGGCTCGCATGAATAAAGCGGTCTCCTCCGATGTACATGCCTACATGTGAAATTCCTTTTTTATACGTGTTGCTAAAAAAAACAAAGTCTCCAGGGCGAATATCGTCTCGTGCTACTTTCTCTCCAACCATCCATTGCTGCTCAGCACTTCTTGGTAAATAAATCCCAAGTGATTTTTCAAATAAATATTGTAAAAAACCTGAACAATCGAATCCTACTTTTGGATCTGATGCCCCGAATACATAAGGGATTCCTAAATATTTCATCGCATCTTTCACCAGTTGATCATCCGACATCTCTTGGGAGACAGGCAGCCGTTTGACCGCATAGAACCGATCGGTCCAATATTTACTTTTGCTGACATCTGTTTTCACCACCCCTTGACTGAGTGTGATGTGGATCACTTGATCATTTCCAGCGTACAAAGCAACGTGTGTCGGGATGTCTTTTGTTTCTTCAAGACTGCGAAAATAGACAAGGTCTCCGGGCTTCGCTTTTTCCCATGATACGTTTTCACCGATTTGGTATTGATCGATCACCTTTCGCGGCAAATCAAATGCACCTGTTGTTTTGTATACATATTGTATAAAGCCAGAAGCATCAAAGCCCGTTTTCGGATCGATTCCTCCTTTATAATAAGGCGTGCCTATCAGCGTTTCCGCTTGTTTTAAAGGAGATGTTGTTTGAGCAGACACCTCTGTTTGGGACATAAACATGAGTCCTACAATGGCACATCCTCCAAGCAGTATTCCTTTCCATTTCATCCTCTCTTCCCCCTTTCTTTTATAGTTTCGACATGACCCCTTTCATTTTACACCTTTTTCCGTCAAAAAAGAGCACGCCTCGCGTGCTCTTTTCATCATCATTTCTTTATTTACTCGCTTCCGCTTTTGACTGCTTTTGCTGTTCAATTTTCTGCATTTCAACCGAGATCTTTTGTTTCTCATGATCTGTGAGGCTGTCACTAAATTTAAAAGCAGACATAAAGACAAAGACTAAAATTAACGCAACAAACGGCCAGCTTGCTTTAAGGAATTTCATTTTTTATCCTTCCCCTCGTTTTCTTTTAATGTTTGAACTTTATCAGAATGATCGACTTCAAAGAAAATATGTCCGTCTTTTTCTTTCCAATCCGCATTCGTGCCATTTGTCAGCATACGGATAATCGATTTTGATTCAAGAGATCCTGCTTTGACTGGAGCAGGTGTCGCTTCTTTGATGTACATTGGAACCACTTCAAATGTCGCTTTTCCATCTTCATTCAGATGATACTGAACAATGGCAGAATCACGTGTTCTTGACCAGCCTTGGTCAAAAATAAAGTTCCCCAAGCTATAGAAAATCGCTGTTCCGTTATAGACTTCCATCGGCTCAAGAACGTGCGGGTGTGCACCGATAATGATATCAGCACCAGCCTTTGACATCGCTCTTGCCAGCTCTCTTTGTCTGTCGTTTACTTCATTGTTATATTCCTGTCCCCAGTGCGCATGAACAACAACGATATCTGCCTTTTCAGCAGCTTGTGAAATCATCGGAATAAAGATAGATGGATCAGCTGGTAGAATACCTGCCTTGCGATTTGTTGCTTTAAAATCTTTTCCATAGACATCTGTAAAACCAAGGGTAGCGATTTTAACGCCATTCACTTCTTTGTATGAAATGTTCTGCTTCGCATCATTGACGTTGCGCCCTGCCCCTGTATAATCCATGTCAGCTTTTTCAAAGGCATCAATCGTGTTATTTAAGCCTTTTTCACCGTAGTCTGCTGCATGGTTATTCGCAAAGTTTAGTACAGAGAAATTCAAATCCTTTAACGCTTGTACAGAATCTTCATCTGTTTTCAAATGAATATTCTTTTGTGCTGCCTGTTCCTTATCTGAAGCCACTGGATGCTCAAAATTCCCAGTTACATAATCTGATACATCAAAATACGGCTTCGCATAGCGGAACAGGTGCTGCTTTCCATAACGGTCTGTTACTTTCTCTACATTTCTTCCAAACATAATATCTCCGACAAACGAAGCGGTCAGGATGTTTTCTGGATTCTTTTCTACAGTTGGTACTTGTGCTTTCCCGATAAATGTAAATAGAAATGTACAAGCAATGACAATCGGTAAAGCAATCAGTACGTGTTTATTCGTCTTTTTCTTTTGGTTCTTTGTGATTTTCAGCAGCTTTTCCTGAAAGCTCAATTTTTTATTCATCATTGGACACACCTTATCTTAAAATAGATAGTAAACATACATGATGGCAAATGTTGCACCACTTAGAAGTAATGTGCTTCCAAGGGTAATCGTAAGACCTTGCTTTTGAATCGTATTCGCAATCAATCCAGGCACGATGATTCCGATTCCGCGGAATTCTGCTATTTCAAAAGGAACTACTGGATAGAAGAAATCAAATATGAGCTTTAAGGCAATTCCTGTAATCAGCATCGCCGCAAACTTTCTGCGTCCGTACAAAATCATAAATTTCGATAGACCAAAACGAACGATCACATATGTCAACAAGCTGACAGATAAAACAACTAAAATGAAGACTGGCTGGTTAAAGACGAGCGCCAGATAACCTGGAACAACCAACCCAGCTGGTACGATTCCTGTTTTTTCTGCAAAGATTAAACTGAGTAGAACACCTAAAATTAACGAGATATAAAGATCTGATCCGAACATTTTCTATATTTCCTCCTAGCTGACAAGCTGCTTAATTTTGTATTCTTGAATTTTTTCGATTAAAGGTTCAGCGGCGCCGTGAATATTGCCGACTCCATAAACCACTCGATTATGAAGCTTTTTCTCAAGCATGTTCATAATTTGTTCTGTAGATTGATATTCAAGGTTGTGTAAGTGGTCAGCCGGAATTTTTCCATCCTCAAATGCCTTCACAATTGGATCTGTCGTTTCACCAATTAAGACAAGATCACTTGCTTCAATATAAGGAAGTACATCCTCCGCAAACTGGATCGTTCTATCTACGCGATCCGCACGACAGTTCATGATAATAATCGGTTCATCTGTTGGATACCCAATTTCCTTCACACGCTTCCAAATGTTCAATGTAGATGCTGCGTCATTAGCCGCAAATCCATTTACAAAATGTCCAGGTGTTTTTGCGTCCATTAATGGAAGAATTCTCATCGCTCCTGGATCAGGCGGCGCATTTAACATGCCTCTGAATGCCGTATCTTCATCAATTCCCAATGCTTGTGCGACACCAAGTGCAAGTGAAGCATTATCCGGGAACACCATGTACTCAAATTTCCGTAAATACTCATCGGTAATCTTGGAATTATCTGCAACAATCACTTCAGTATTGCGTTTTTTCGCAATCTCTTTAAAGAAATCTGTATATTCACTATCCGTAATAACCAAGTGCCCATTGTAAGGAATTGTCGCTGTAAAGGCTTCAGCTATTTCATCAAGAGTTGGCCCCATCACATCCATATGATCTTCAAGAACGTTTACGATCACACCAATATTCGCTTGAAGCAGCTCTTCCTGAAAGATAATTTGGTAATCTGGATTCACCGCCATACATTCACTGACGATGGCATTTGCTCCTCTTTCAACGGTTTCTCTCATAACTTCTTTCTGCTCTCCGATATTTGGTCCTTGCGGTTTCCTTTTAATCGGTTTCTCTTCTGGCGTATCCCAATAAATCATTCTTGCATCCGTTCCTGTTGTTTTGCCGACAGTTTTATAACCTGCCTCCATTAAGATACCGGTTGTCAATCTTGTAACGGTAGACTTTCCGCGTATACCATTAATATTGACGCGTACCGGCAGGGCATCGATATTTTTCTGATGACGCTTCTTTTCAATAAAGCCAATCCCTAACATGATGACACAGGCTATAACGATTAACCACATCGCTTATCTACATCTCCTTTTTTTATGAGTGTGATATGTAAATTCAATCAACAGTATATAGGTTCAGCATAAAATCACAATCGGTATTATGTAACATAATCTTTCACTTCCTCGTATGCCAAATTCCTCTAAACAGAAGGCGTAATTGCCTATCTCACGCTCAAATGAAAAGGCCAAAAGACGGACAAAATGACGACTGAATTTCTGCTTCAAACAAGAGAAAGCGTTACCATCAAACAGTGAAAAATCTTTTGTCCTTTTCTCCCTAAATTTTTCGACAATTATTAAGATGTATTTTGAATCAATGTTTTAAAGTCCTTTCATCTCTATGAAATCAGTCATATCAATGCTTTAAATGAATAGTGCGTGTTTTAGAATATTTTATATTTTTAAATGAACAGGTTAGAAAGTCATCCTCATTGGTCAGAACGCTATGTGTTGACCTATGACAAAGGTCACCTGTCAAAAAATCAAGTCATCTGCTTATTTCCAGGTCACAAAAAAATGGGATAAGATGTCAAATATTAATCATTTTGTTATAGCCTATCTTTACGATATTCACTCCTTATGACCTAAACAATGAAACATTATTCATTTCTTTTTATCAAGATTCATCATTTCTTAACATTTTTAATGTGATTTTAGTTGAAAGTTGTCGGTGCGTGTCATGCTTTCCCCAAAGATGACGCATAAAATCATCTTCTCGGCTTACACTATGGTTAAAAAATCTGTGAGAGGAGGCTAAAGATGCCAAATACGAATGAGCAAACACGCTTACACTTTTTATCAGGCGGTTTTGAGGAAAAGATTCGGATTCTGAACAAAGCATTTCAACAAAGCGCTGATTTTGAATACCGGGAATTGATGGTGAATGAAACGAAATCAGTGCTGTTTTTTATTAAAACTAGAGTCGATGAAAGCAAATTAAACGACTTCATTATCGGCAACTTGCTCGGTCCTCCTGGAGAGCAGAACTATACAAAATCACTTAGTACACTCGAAACAGGAGACTTGACGCTGATTGTCGACAGTATTATTGCTGGGAGTATTGCCTTCCTTGATGAAAAATCTGCACAGATTAAAATATTTGCTGTTGGGCAGCCGCCGCTGCGTTCCATTTCTGAACCTTCTTCTGAAAGTATTATTGCAGGCGCACATGATGGGTTTGTTGAGAGTTTAGATACCAATTTATATTTGCTGCGTTCACACTTAAATGATCGAAAACTTGCAATCCAGTATCATAAGGTCGGTACAAAATCTGAAACAAAGGTTGCGACGGTTTACATTTCTGATATTGCCAATCAAGAAAAGATAGATGAGGTTAACAAACGAATTTCTTCTATTAAAGTAGACACGCTGCTTAGCCCCGGTTCTATTGTAGAGGCGATTGAAGATGATTCGTATTCCATCTTCCCGCAGCTTATTGACACTGAACGACCTGACAAAGTGAGATCCGCCATTCTTGAAGGAAGAATTGTCGTCTTGATGGACGGCAGCCCAATGGCTATCATTCTGCCTATTACGTTCTTTAGTTTCTTTCAATCACCAGATGACTACAATAGCCGCTGGATTCCGGCTACATTCATTCGTATTCTTCGCTATGTTGCCTGTATCATCGCAGTGATTTTGCCTTCTTTTTATATTGCAGTCATCGGCTTTCATTATGAGGTAGTCCCGGATGAATTAGCGATTACGATGAAAAATTCCATTATCGGCATTCCTTTTCCGCCGTTAATTGAAGCAATGCTGATGGAGATTACGATTGAGCTCATACGAGAAGCAGGGGTGCGTCTACCAAAGCCAATTGGTCAGACGATTGGGATTGTAGGCGGTTTGGTGATTGGAGATGCTGTGGTAAAAGCTGGACTCATTTCGAATGTCCTTGTCATTGTTGTTGCCGTGACAGCTGTTGCATCCTTTGTCCTCCCATCCTTTGAAATGACGTCCACCATTCGTATGCTTCGTTTTCCCCTCATGTTTATGGCATCGATGTTTGGGTTTATTGGCATTTCATTCGGCCTGTCGATCGTATTGATGAATTTATGCCGCCTCGAATCACTAGGTGTCCCTTACTTATCACCAGTGGCTCCATTTAACTGGCAGGACTTAAAAGATACCGTGATTCGATTACCGATGTGGATGTACAAAAAGCGCCCTGCTTACTTAAATCCAAAAAAGAAAGAGCAAATTGAAAATTTGAGAGGATGGACAAATAAAGATGAAAAATAAAATATCTCCACCTCAAGCTGTCTTTTTTGTCATTCAATCTCAAATTGGTGTCGGTATTTTAGCTCTCCCCCATTTGCTGATGAAAGACATGGGACACGATGGATGGATGGCGATTATCTTAGCCTGTTTTTTCATTCAAATCATTAACACCATTTTTATTTACATCATTCAGAAGTATCCTGATACATCATTTTTCCAAGCCTTAATTGAAGTGTTCGGAAAATGGATCGGCCGGACTTTGGTGGCACTATATACGTTATACTTCGCCTCCGTCTGCATTGTTGTTTTATCCATTTTCACAAGAATTCTTGGCATTTGGGTACTGCCGCTCACACCAAATTGGGTCATTAATCTATTACTGATGATCTCCATCATTTACATTGCAAAGGAGCAAATTACGGCCATTGTCAGGTTTAACTTCGTTTTGACACCCTTTTTGCTCATGCTATCTCTCATCATGCTCTATTCATTAAAAGGAACCAATATCGATTACCTCCTGCCTTTTTTTCAAACTGATTTTTCTCAATTTCAGCTCGGATTAAAGGATGTTGTACTCTCAATGAACGGGTTCGAGATGATCCTCATTATCTCTCCATTGATGAAAGGAACCATTAAGGAACGATATAAAGTCATGACCATTGCCAATATATGCACGACGCTTTACTACCTATTTATTACATTGATTTGTTTTATGTTCTTCAGTCCGATTGAGCTCAATATCATTCCCAACCCAGTTCTTTATCTACTAAAAACCATTTCGTTCGGTGTGATTGAACGGACGGATTTAATTTTCCTTAGTTTCTGGGTATTTGTCATTTTAGCTACACTCAGTAATTACCTTTACTTTTGTGCGAATGGCGTGGCAAGTATTCTTAAGAAAAAAGAACACAAAAAATATGTCTTATATTTTGCCATTTTGATTTATGCGGCTAGCTGTTATCTTGCAACCGATAATTTTAGAATTCAGCGTTTTAATGATTTTACCACCATCGCTCAATATTCATTTATTTACACACTCCCAATCTTTATGGCCATTATCATCTTTATCAAACATCGCAAAGGGAAGGTGAAATCACATGCGTCATAAGTACATACTGACGTTGCTCATGTGTGTTTCTCTCATATTCATGCCTGGCTGCTGGGATCAAAATTTATTAAAGAACATCTCTCTTGTGTTAACCTCCGCTGTTGATCAGGGAGAGGATGAAAATGCAAGATACTCGATTACTTATCGAAAGGTGCAGCAGTCTCAAAGTATGGAACAAGGAAATACAGGTAGCTTTTTAACCACTCTTCTCACAACTGAAGCCCCTACTTTAAGAAAAGCGAGAACCAACTTCAGCCGGATAGTGGATCAAAAAATAGACATGTCGAAAATGCGGGTGATGCTGATCGGTGATGAATTTGCCCAAAATCGTCTTCTTCCCTACTTAGATATGTTTTATCGTGATCCAAAAAGTCCCCTCCTCGCAAATCTTGCCGTTGTTCAAGGGGGGACCTGTGAAGAAGTGATTAACTCGCTGCTGAAGGAAAAACTCATCGTGAGTGACTATTTAAATAACTTGATCACAACCGCATCACGCTCCTCCCAAGTAGCACCTAAAAACATTCAAAGTATTCGATCTAAAATGCTTCAAACTGGAGAGGACTTCACACTACCGTTAATCTATTTTGATCAATCGAAGAAATTAATTAGTGTAAAAGGGGTTGCTCTATTTGATAATGAGAAGAAGAAAGGCGAGTTGTACGGTCAAGACGCGATCTTGCTCACCGTCATGGACGGAAAAATGGGCAAGTATGCCAACTTCACAAAAAAAGTGAGAAGCGACATGAAGTCAAAAGAAAACAATTACATTACGATTCAAGTCACTGATGTAAAGAGAGACATCGAGATTCTAAATCCTGATCATCGAAACTTAACATACTCACTCAAATTTGAATTTAATACTTCTGTCATTGAGTACCCAAAAGATAACCTTGATACTGACAAAAAAATTGAAATCCTCAACAAAAGACTTTCAACCATCTTGACAAAAGAAGCAGAAAAAATTGTTGCTACATTACAAGAAGCAAATTCTGACGTCTTAAGCCTCGGCAGAAAATACCGGGTCAGACATTATGATGAGTATATGAAAATGAATTGGGTCACCGATTATCCAAAAGTGAAAATCATCCCAAAAATCAAAGTGAACATTACCCAAACAGGCATTATTAGTTAAGAAAAGGAAGACGACCTCTTTCTTTTCTTTTTTTATTTTTTTAAGATTGTTTTTTCAATGCTTTCGTGATAATCTATCTATGTAAACGGTTACACATCAAAGAAGGGAGGCACTCCATTGGCTACAATTAAAGATGTTGCAAAAGCTGCTCAAGTGTCTGTTGCGACTGTTTCACGCGTGCTTAACGATACTGGATACGTCCATATTGATACGAAAACCCGTGTGACACAAGCGATGCAGGAGCTAAACTACTTCCCCAATGAAGTGGCACGATCCCTTTTTAAAAGAGAATCAAGATTAGTTGGTCTCATCTTACCTGATATCACAAACCCCTTCTTCCCTCAGCTAGCTAGAGGCGTTGAGGATGAGATTCATGCAAACGGTTTTCGCTTATTATTCGGAAACAGTGATGAAGATCGGGAGAAGGAAATGGCCTATTTACAAACCTTTAAGCAAAACCAGGTGGTCGGTGTCATCGCTGTCACAAACGAACCTGAATCGGATTTGTACAATGATGATGAACTGCCTGTTGTCTTCTTAGATCGTACCGTTCCAAATGCGCCTTCTGTGTTTGCAGATGCTACGGCAGGCGGGAAAATGGCTGCAATGGAATTAATCAAACGCGGCAGTCAGCAGATCACATTGCTAAAAGGGCCCGCTCATCTTCAAACGGCGCGGCAAAGATTCAAAGGCGCACTTGATGTTCTGACTGAAGAAGGTGCTAACTTTCATGTGATGTCTAACGCTTCTTTTTCTTTTCAGGAAGCCCGAAAAAGCGCCAAGGCTCTTTTCAAGCTGTACCCTGAAACAGATGGCATCATTGCCAGCAATGACATCGTCGCAGCAGCCGTCGTACACGAAGCGCTTCGTATTGGAAAAGCCATTCCAGAAGACGTCCAAATCATTGGATTTGATGATATTCCGCAAAGCGAACTGCTCTTCCCTTCTTTATCAACGATCCGGCAGCCTGCCTATGATATGGGGAAAGAAGCCGCAAAGCTGATCATTAAAGCCATTCAGAAACAGCCAATAGATCAAGCAGTTATTCAAATGCCCGTCTCTTTTATTGAACGAGAGACCACAAGAAAGGTGGATTCACAATGAGTCAAATAGTTGTCGTAGGAAGTTGTTCCATGGATTTAGTTGTTACATCGAATAAACGTCCTAGTGCCGGAGAAACCGTCCTAGGCGAATCATTTAAAACGGTCCCTGGGGGAAAAGGAGCCAATCAAGCAGTAGCAAGCGCAAGGCTCGGTGCAGATGTATATATGATCGGCCGAGTTGGGGATGACGCATATGGTCAGGACATTATGAGCAATTTGCAAGCACAAGGTGTTCGCACCACCTATATGAAACCGGTTACCGAAATGGAAAGCGGAACAGCTCATATCATTTTAGCTGAAGGGGATAACAGCATTGTTGTCGTCAAAGGAGCAAACAATGAGGTAACACCTCATTATGTAAAAGGTGCTCTTTCTTCTATTGAAAATATCGGAATCGTCCTCATCCAGCAGGAAATTCCTGAAGAAACAGTCGAAGCCGTCTGCGCCATTTGCAGCGAAAAAGGGATCCCAGTCATCTTAAATCCCGCACCAGCTCGCAAAGTCTCTCAGCAAATATTAGATCAAGCTGCCTATATCACGCCAAACGAACACGAAGCAGCTCTTATGTTTGATGGACTCACCATAGCAGAGGCTTTGCGCCAATATCCAAACAAATTACTCATTACAGAAGGAAAAAGTGGTGTTCGATACTTTGACGGATCAAAAGAAGTGTTGGTACCGGGCTATCCTGTGAAAGCCGTCGACACTACAGGCGCTGGTGATACTTTTAACGGCGCTCTAGCTGTAGCACTAACAGAAGGAAAATCCCTATACGACGCACTTGCCTTTGCCAACTTAGCCGCATCTATCTCAGTCACAAAATTTGGTGCTCAAGGCGGCATGCCAGCAAGAGAAGAATTGGAGAATAAGAAATGAAGAAAAATGGTATTTTAAATAGTCATATCGCCAAGGTGCTTGCTGACCTCGGTCATACAGATACAATTGTCATTGCAGACTGCGGCCTGCCCATTCCAGAAGGCCCGGTCAAGATCGACCTTGCATTATCCATCGGCACACCATCCTTTCAGGAGGTTACTTCCCTTCTTCTTGAGGAAATGGCCGTTGAACACATCACGATCGCCAGTGAAATCAAAGAAGCCAATGAGAGAGATCATTTATTTCTAAAGAAAGCGTTCTCACATCCGTTAGATGAAGTCGATCACGAGACATTTAAAGACATGACCAAACAGGCAAAAGCAGTGATTCGAACGGGTGAAGCCACCCCATACGCAAACTGCATTCTTCATGCCGGTGTCATCTTTTAAAAGGAGGAGCCACTTATGAACATTGAAATGCATAACATCCATAAGGCCTTTGGAAAAAACACCGTTCTCGCCGGGGTCTCCTTTGACCTCGTCACAGGTGAAGTCCATGCACTAATGGGTGAAAACGGGGCAGGAAAATCAACGTTAATGAATCTGCTGACAGGACTCTATTCCCTGGATCAAGGAACGATTCAAATCGACGGAAAAGAAACCGCTTTCAAGAATCCGAAAGAAGCCGAGCAGAACGGGATTGCCTTCATTCATCAGGAGCTGAATATATGGCCTGATATGACGGTACTCGAGAATTTATTTATCGGGAAAGAAATCTATACAAAACTTGGTCTCCTAGACACCAAGAAAATGAAAGCCCTCGCTCAAGCGCAGCTCGACCGATTGTCTGTCAACCTCTCGCTTGATCAAGAGGCAGGAAGCTGTTCTGTCGGACAAAAGCAGATGATTGAGATTGCGAAAGCGTTAATGACCGATGCAAAGGTCATTATTATGGATGAACCAACAGCTGCTCTCACAGACCGTGAGATTGAAAAGCTATTTCAGGTCATTGAATCACTCAAAAAAGAAGGCGTTTCCATCGTCTACATTTCTCACCGTATGGAAGAAATCTTCGCCATTTGTGACCGAATTACCATCATGCGTGACGGAAAAACGGTCGATACGAAAGCGATACCGGACACGAATTTCCATGAAGTCGTCAAAAAAATGGTCGGCCGCGAATTAACCGATCGTTACCCTGAACGCACACCTTCTACTGGTGATACCGTCCTAGAAGTGAAGCAAGCAACGAGGAAAGGCCGCTTTCAAGATGTCAGTTTTTCCGTCAAAGCTGGAGAAATTGTCGGTGTTGCAGGCTTAATGGGTGCTGGCCGGACGGAAATGATGCGGGCGCTCTTTGGACTCGATCCCCTGGATCAAGGAGAAATTTGGGTTCATGGGAAAAAGGCTGTCATTAAAAAACCAAGTGATGCAGTTAAACTTGGCATCGGTTTTATCACGGAGGATCGTAAAGATGAAGGACTGATGCTAGATGCATCCATCCGGGAAAACATCGGCTTGCCTAACTTAGACAGCTTCTCTCCAAAGGGGCTGATCGATAAGAAAAACGAGCAGGACTTTGTTGACCTGCTCATCAAACGACTCACGATCAAAACCGCTTCATCTGAAATTTCTGCACGCAGCCTGTCCGGTGGAAATCAGCAAAAGGTCGTCATCGCCAAATGGATCGGCATTCAGCCGAAGGTGCTGATTTTAGATGAACCGACAAGAGGCGTCGACGTCGGGGCGAAACGAGAAATTTATCAGCTCATGAACGAGCTGACGGATCGAGGCGTTGCCATTTTGATGGTCTCCTCTGAGCTCCCAGAAGTTCTTGGGATGAGCGATCGAGTGCTTGTTATCCATGAAGGAACTATCAGCGGAGAATTAAGTAAAACAGAAGCTACACAAGAACGAATTATGACACTAGCTACAGGAGGGAAGTAACATGAAACCACTTACTTCAAATGGACGATTTGACAACATCATGCAAAAGCTTGGGCCATTCTTAGGACTCATCATCCTTGTTGCCATTGTTTCTATTTTAAATCCGGCCTTTTTAGAACCATTAAACATTTTAAACTTACTCAGACAAATCTCCATTAACGCCCTCATTGCCTTTGGCATGACGTTTGTTATTTTAACCGGAGGAATTGATTTGTCTGTCGGTGCCATTCTAGCGCTGTCTAGTGCTCTGACTGCCGGCTTTATTGTATCTGGTTTGGACCCGATTCTTGCCATCATCGTTGGATGTATCATCGGTGCCATCCTTGGAATGATCAACGGTCTTTTAATCACAAAAGGAAAAATGGCTCCTTTTATCGCAACACTTGCGACGATGACGATTTTCAGAGGATTGACGCTTGTTTATACAGACGGAAACCCAATTACTGGGCTCGGCTCTAACTATGCATTTCAGCTATTTGGCCGTGGATATTTCTTAGGCATTCCTGTTCCAGCGATCACCATGCTTCTCACCTTTATCGTTCTTTGGGTCTTGCTTCATAAAACACCTTTTGGCAGAAGAACGTATGCCATTGGCGGAAATGAAAAAGCAGCCCTCATCTCAGGTATTAAAGTACCACGCGTCAAAATCATGATTTACTCCTTAGCCGGCTTTATGTCTGCTTTAGCAGGTGCGATCTTAACATCTCGTCTCAACTCAGCCCAACCAACAGCTGGTACGTCGTATGAACTTGATGCAATTGCTGCCGTTGTACTTGGCGGGACAAGCCTGTCCGGCGGAAGAGGGCGAATTGTCGGCACACTCATCGGTGTACTCATTATTGGGGTCTTGAACAATGGTATGAACTTACTTGGTGTTTCATCATTCTATCAGTCTGTTGTGAAAGGGATTGTCATCTTGATTGCAGTCCTACTCGACAGAAAGAAATCTGCTTAAGGAGGCAGCTGCTATGAAAAAATATGTAATCCTGATCGTGACTCTCTCACTATTCATGCTTTCTGCCTGCTCGCTTGAACCGCCAGAGTGGGCCAAATCAACAAAGGATGGCAAGAAAAAAGACATTAAAATCGGACTGTCGATCTCGACTTTAAATAACCCATTCTTCGTTTCTCTTAAAAACGGTGTGACAAAAGAAGCGAAAAAGCTTGGCATCGAAGTTGTCATTGCCGATGCACAAAATGATTCAGCCAAACAAACAAGTGATGTAGAAGATTTAATTCAACAAGGGGTCGATGCATTACTCATTAACCCAGCCGATTCCTCTGCCATATCAACGGCTGTCGAATCTGCGAATGCTTCAGACATACCGGTCATCACATTAGACCGCTCGGCAGAAAGCGGAAAGGTTGAAGCGCTTGTTGCTTCTGATAACATCAAAGGCGGCGAAATGGCAGCTAACTTTATTATCGACAAAGTCGGTAAAGGAGCAAAAGTGGCTGAACTAGAAGGTGTACCAGGTGCTTCTGCGACACGTGAACGAGGAAAAGGTTTCCATCAAATTGCAGACAAAAAGTTAGATGTCACAGCAAAACAAGCCGCTGACTTCGACCGGACAAAAGGGCTCAACGTGATGGAAAACCTTCTTCAAGGAAACCCTGACATCAAAGCCGTTTTTGCCCACAATGATGAAATGGCACTTGGCGTACTAGAGGCCATCCAAAGCTCTGGAAAAGACATTCTTGTCGTCGGTTTCGACGGTAATGAAGATGCACTCAACTCGATCAAAGCAGGAAAACTATCTGCAACAGTCGCGCAGCAGCCAGAGCTGATCGGTCAACTGGCAGTCGGCGCTGCTGACGATGTATTAAAAGGGAAAAAGGTAGAGAAAAATATCGCCGCTCCATTGAAACTAGAACAAAAGAAATAAACACTAAACCCCCGATAGCCTCGGGGGTTTTAGATTATAGACAAAGGCTGAAATGAACTTTATTTTAGCCTTTGTCTTCTTTTCAGCGTGATAGAAAACCTTTGCAGTCTAGGAAGGGCGAGCACCGGAGCAGAGCGAATTGACATTCGTGAGCACCGAAGCGCAGGACTGACAAAGAATGCGAGGGTTTGTCTACACGCTGGACCACCGATAGCCTCGGGGGTTTTAGATGTTATTCCGGCCTCTTCAGTACAAATGGCGTGCCTAAATGGGCATAATCATTACCTGCTAGGCGCGCAACTGGCTTTAATTCATTCGTAAAAATATATCCTTTTTCCGCATCATAGACGGATTCATCTAAATGCGCACACACCACCCGGCCAATGATATGATCGACTGTGATCTCCCCTTCATCATTTTGAAAGGTCAGATGTTTTTCCAGCTGACATTCAAAGCGAATGCGTGCTTCCTTGATTCCTGGCACTGACACCACGCTGCTCTTCACTTGATGAAGACCGGTACGAGTCAGCTCACTCTCTTCCTCTGGCAAAGTAGCAGCTGTTTCATTAATATCTTCAATCATCGCTTCATCACTCACATGGACAACAAATTCTTCCCTGTCGATGATATGTTTTGCTGTATCTTTCATCTCTCCTTGACGACGTCCAATAGAAACAGCGATCAGCGGAGGATGGCCACTGATGACATTAAAGAAACTAAATGGTGCAGCATTGACGACTTCTTCTTTAGAAAGGCTTGTAATAAATGCAATGGGTCTTGGAACGACGGAACCAGATAATACTTTATATGCTTCTTTTCGTGACAACTGATCCATTTGTAATGTAATCACTTCAGACATGCCTCCTCTTGTATGTAACGACATCATACCATACCCAGTTCTCTCTTCCCTTATTCCGGCTCACCGCGATGGAGAATATGATGGACAAGATGAAACAATGCCGGATTATGATTTTCTCGTCTATAAGAAATGGTCCATTCCGCCAATAGCTCCTCACCTTCAATTGACCGATACACCACATCTAAATTAAATAAACGCCGGGCCGATGTTGGAATGATAGCAATTCCGATTCCCGCTGTGACAAGCCCAATGACCATTTGATATTCTGCTGCTTCCTGCACGATATTGGGTGAAAATCCGTACTTTTCACAAAGTAGGACAAAATGCTGATAAAGGGACGGCCATGATTCCTTTGATAAAGAAATAATCGGCTCATCACGAATATCTTCAATCGTGACCGCTTCTTTTTCCGCCAGCGGATGGTTTTTCGGAATCGCAAAAATACATTCACTTTGCTTCATTAAACGACTGACCAATTCTTCTTGCGGTGATGTAGGATGCAAAAAACCAATATCAATCTCACCATTCAAAAGCGCCTCAAGCTGCTGCGGGACAGAGAGCTGTTGCAGCTCAATACTGACAGAGGGGTACCGCTCTCTGAATTCACGGACAACTGGCGGCAGAATATCATATGTCGCTGTACCAACGAAACCGATGATAATCTTCCCAAGCTCCCCTCTTGCCGTATGCCGGGCATGATCAACGGCTTTATCAAGCTGATGCAGCACCCCCCGGACCTCATGTAAAAAAACCTTTCCAGCAGCTGTTAACTCCACCACCCTTTTAGACCGGTGAAACAAAGGAAATCCCAATTCTTCCTCAAACTGCTTAATTTGCTGACTAAGTGGAGGCTGTGTCATGTTCAATCGTGCGGCCGCTCTGCCGAAATGCAGCTCCTCCGCGACTGTGACAAAATACTGCAAATGTCTCAGTTCCATCCTTTCACTCCTCAAACACTTATTCGTGAAACATATTAAAACTACGTTAAACATATATTGGAAAATTTATTTTGTGAAATGTATAGTAAATCATATCATGAAAATATATTTTCATAAAAAATTTTACTTGCCGAAAGGAGTGCGGGGTAAATGAATTCTCAAACACAACCCCTAACAAAACGAGGAGCAGAGTTGATTGTCGATACGCTCATTGCCCAAGGTGTGACCCATGTTTTTGCGATTCCAGGTGCAAAAATTGATGCAGTATTTGATGTATTAAAAGACAGAGGTCCAGAGCTTGTGCTATGCAGACATGAACAAAATGCGGCATTCATGGCAGCAGCTGTCGGTCGTTTAACTGGCAAACCAGGCGTTTGTCTCGTTACATCAGGTCCTGGCGCATCCAATTTAGCGACAGGTCTATTAACTGCCAATACAGAAGGTGACCCTGTTGTTGCAATCGCTGGAAACGTCATCCGTGCGGATCGGCTCAAACGAACACATCAATCACTCGACAATGCGGCATTATTCAAACCAGTGACAAAATATAGCGTTGAAGTACAAGACGTAAACAATATACCAGAAGCCTTAACAAATGCTTTTCGCGCGGCACAAAGAGGTCAAGCTGGGGCAGCATTTATCAGCTTTCCACAAGATGTCGTGACCGAACACACCACACAAACACCAGTGTCTGCTCACCCTTCTCCAGAACTAGGTCCTGCACCGGATGCTCTCATCAGTTCGGCCATCGCCAAAATTCAAAATGCGCACTTACCTGTTGCAATTGTGGGAATGAAAGCTAGCCGTCCTGCTGCGGCAAATGCGACAAGAACATTATTAAAAACACTTGGTATCCCATTTGTCGAAACGTACCAAGGAGCCGGTGTTCTCTCAAGAGAGCTTGAGGCTCAATATGTGGGCAGAATCGGCTTATTCCGTAATCAGCCAGGCGACCTTCTCATTGAGAAAGCGGATGTGATTTTAACTATTGGCTTTGATCCAATCGAATACGATCCGAAGCATTGGAATTTGAAACCGCAGCAGCGTCAAATCATCCATGTGGATGACATGCAGGCAGATATTGACCATTTCTATGAACCGACGCTTGAGCTTGTGGGCAATATATCTGAAACGGTGCAACATCTAGCCCACGACAGCGTTCCACTTTCATTATGCAAAAAGAACGTAGATCTCGTCACAGAATTACAAGAGCTGTTAAGTGATATCGAAAAAACACCAGAAAGAGAAAGTCATTTATCACACCCGCTGGATGTCATTCATACGTTGAGACGTATCATCCCAGATGACACGAAAGTGACATGTGATATCGGATCGCACGCTATTTGGATGTCTCGCCACTTCCGTGTTTATGAACCGAACACGTTCCTAGTAAGTAACGGAATGCAAACACTTGGCGTGGCATTACCGTGGGCGATTGCAGCCTCCATATTGAATCCAGATGAAAAGATCATTTCAGTCTCAGGTGATGGCGGTTTTCTCTTCTCCGCCATGGAATTAGAAACAGCCGTGCGCATGAAAACAAATCTCGTTCATCTCGTTTGGAACGACAGCACATACGATATGGTGGCATTCCAGCAGGAAATGAAGTATGACCGTACGTCTTGTGTTGAGTTCGGTCAGATCGACTTAGTGAAATATGCAGAAAGCTTTGGAGCAACTGGATTACGTGTCAACTCACCTGAAGAGCTTTCAACTGTCCTTCAAAAGGGTATAAACATAGAAGGACCCGTTATTATTGATATTCCGATAGACTATCAAGACAACCCAGACCTCGCCAGTCAAAAATGGCCAGAAGTCTTTCGTGAAAAACACACAACGAACGTCAGATAAGACTTCGATACATTACGTTAAAGGAGTGAGCGGACATGGGTATGATGCACCCAATGAATCAACAAAACAACACAATACCGCAGGACAAAAAGCAAGAGGTCTATCAAGTATCAACCATGACCTCCTTGCTGGAAGCCGTATACGATGGAGATTTCTCCCTATCACATATTCCCGAGCATGGTGATTTTGGCATTGGCACATTCAATCAATTAGATGGGGAACTAATCGGCTTTGATGGCGCTTTTTATCGACTGCGCTCTGATGGAACAGCCACACCAGTAACCGATCAAGATTATTCACCATTCTGCTCTCTAGCATTCTTTGAAACGGACATCGTTCATCGAATTGATGCACCGATGACGTCCAAAGAGCTAGAGGAAGAAATCGACCGAATCTTACCGAGCAAGAATGTCTTTTATGCAATCCGCATCGATGGGTCATTCAAAAAGGTTCAAACCCGTACGGTTGAAAAACAGGAAAAACCTTATGTTCCGATGGTAGAGGCAGTCAAGTCACAGCCTATTTTCGATTTTGAAAATATTCGCGGAACGATTGCAGGCTTCCGTACACCACAGTATGCACATGGCATTGCGGTAAGTGGATATCATCTCCACTTTATTGATGATGATCGAAGCGTAGGCGGGCATGTATTTGATTACACTGTGGATCAAGTGACCATCCGAATTTCCCAAAAACGTCACATGAATTTACACCTTCCAAATACGCAGGAGTTCTTCCAAGCAGACATTGATCGTGCTGACCTTGCACAGCAAATTGCCAGTGCGGAAAGCAGCCCAGAAAAATAAAATGAACACACCCCGGTGATACCGGGGTGTTTTTTTATACAAAAAGATATATTACCTTCTTTTATTATTTCATTTCGTTACTCAATTAAAAATCAAACATTCTATTCGTAATAAAATATGATAGAATATCAACAGAAGAAAGGTGGTTATACGGTGGCACATGAATATCGCATTCCAAACTTAACATTAGATGAAAGAGATAAACAAATTCTTTCCTTATTACACGAGGACGGGCGTATGTCCTACACGGATCTAGGGAAACAAGTCGGCCTTTCCCGTGTTGCTGTACAAGCCCGTATTCAGCAGCTCATTGAAGCAGGTGTCATTGAACGATTCACCGCTGTCATTAATCCAGCAAAGATCGGCATTCATGTCTCTGTCTTTTTTAACGTAGAGGTTGAGCCGAAATGTTTAGAAACAGTCGCCCTTCAGCTTGAGCAGGAAACAGCCGTCACAAGCCTTTATCATATGACAGGACCAAGCAAGCTGCATATGCATGGCATTTTTCAAAATGAACAGGAAATGGAGACGTTCCTGACAAAGAAGCTGTACCCGCTTGAAGGCGTCGTCAGTGTGGACTGTCAAATGCTCATTAAACGATACAAAAGCCGAATGGGCATGAAATTGTAGATAGGAGTTGAAACACTTGCAATCATATCTTGAACTCATGATCGCCATGGTGCGAACCGGTATTCTGGGATTTGGCGGAGGACCTTCTGTGATCCCGCTCATTCGCCATGAAGCGGTCGTCAAATACAAATGGATCAATGATGACGAATTTGGAGAAACACTCGCCATCGCCAACGCATTACCCGGACCGATTGCTACGAAAATGTCGGCATACCTCGGCTATCGATTAAAAGGTGTATCTGGCGCCATTGTTGCAACAGCTGCACATATTTTACCGACATGTCTCGCTATGGTGGCACTTGTTACACTTGTCAGCGTCTTAAGCTCTTCAGTCATCATTCAAAATATGATCGGTGCTGTGACACCAGTGATTGCCGTTCTGTTAGGAATGATGGCATATGAATTTGGACAAAGAGCGTTGAAGGGCTTCGGCATGATCTTCGGAATCGCCCTATTCCTTTTGGCATTTGTCGGTCTTCAAGTACTCTCGATTCATCCAGGAATCATTGTCATCATCTTTTTATGTTATGGTGCCTTTCATTTCAAACTGAAAGATCGCTGGACTCGAACAAATAAAGAGAAAGGAGTGTCTTCGTGATGCTGATTCTCTTTTTATTCTGGGCATTCTTCTTATCCAATCTGTTAGGGTATGGCGGAGGACCTGCCTCCATTCCGCTCAATTATGAAGAAATCGTCAATCATTTTCATTGGATGACGAACGAAGGGTTCTCCAATATGCTCGCATTAGCCAACGCACTTCCAGGTCCAATCGCTACGAAAATTGCGGCTTATGTAGGCTATGATGTCATGGGATGGCCAGGCTTTATCGTTGCACTGCTTGCGACGGTCCTGCCGTCTGCGATCGGATTGATCTTACTGCTAAAACTCATTGACCGTTTTCGCCAATCTTCTGTCGTCAAAGGCATGACCCTATCTGTACAGCCTGTCATTGCCATGATGATGCTTTTATTAACATGGGAAATTGGCGGAGATGCCGTGAAAGCCATTGGCTGGACGCAATCACTTGCCATTGCTGCCATTTCATTTTTCTTTATGACCAAATTCAAATTGCACCCTGCCTTTCTGATTGTGGCTGCATTTTTATATGGCGGATTTATTCTTCCTCATTAACGAAAAAAACCGATAATCTCACTGTTATCGGTTTTTTCATTTACATATAAATAGGAGAGACAGGCCTACGCCCAATAGAATGATACTCGACCCCAGCTACTTCTGCCGCTTCAAGCGTATGACAATTCCGGCCATCAAAAATGATCGGCTGCCTCATGAAATCTTTATAAGCTGAAAGTGGAAATGACTGAATATCCGCCCACTCAGTTAATATACAGACAGCATCAGCATCCTTGATCGCCTCTTCAATTGTTTGAGCAAAAAGGACTTGATCAGGCAGTTCTTGAGCTGCATTGCGAGCGGCAGCAGGATCATAGGCTACGATCTCCGCTCCTAATTGATGGAGCTGATGAGCGATCGGGATTGACGGCGCCTCTCTCATATCATCTGTATTCGGCTTAAAGGAAAGGCCAAGGAGAGCCATTCTCTTCCCTTCCAAGTTTTCTCCAATCCGCTCCTTCACACTTCGAATAAAACTTGCTCGCTGCTCATTGTTGACTTTGATGACAGCCTTCAATAGCTCAAAATCATGGGACACATGCCCTGCAATTTGGACAAGGGCATTTGTATCCTTCGGAAAACAGGAACCTCCGTAACCAATGCCTGCCCTAAGAAACGAAGCACCAATCCGCTGATCGAGTCCCATCCCTTCTGCAACTCTCTCAACATCAGCTCCTGTTTTTCCACAAATCGAAGCAATTTCATTCATGAAGCTGATTTTTGTGGCAAGAAATGCATTTGATGCGTATTTGATCATCTCTGCGCTTTTCCGATCTGTTCTCACGAATGGAATGTGGAAATCCGCATACATAGACTCTAGCTGATCTAATCCGTTCTTTGTTTCGGCTCCAATCACCAGCCGATCCGCTCGCAACGTATCTGAGATGGCAGAGCCTTCTCGTAAAAATTCTGGATTCGATGCGATAGATAATGGCTCCTTACGACCTAACACGTGATGAATCAAATGATCAATTTGATCGCCCGTTCCGACAGGCACTGTACTTTTCACGACAAGCACTGCGCCTGGCTTTGCTTGTAAGCCCATCTCCTTTGCCGCTTGAAAGACATACTGCAAATCAGCTTGACCGTCTGCCTGCTGCGGGGTACCGACAGCAATCATTAACACGTCAGCCTGCGAATAGGCTGACGCTCCATTCATATGAAAACGAATGCGTCCTTGCTCCATATTCCGTTTGAGCAGTTCTTTTAATCCCGGCTCGTACATCGGAGGATTCCCTTGCTTCAGCTGCATGACCTTCCGCCGGTCAATATCCATACATGTCACATCATGTCCCGCCTCTGCTAAACACACCCCTGTGACAAGCCCTACATATCCACAGCCTGCAATCGCAACCTTCATGACACATCAGCTCCCCATACTCCTTATGCTTGTAATGTCATCGTATGCCGGGAATTTTCGTTCCATTCATAAAAGCATACAAAAACCCCCTGCTGAGAGAGCAGGGGGCTACTTTTATGAAACAAGGCCATTTCGAATATGAGCAATCAGATTTTCAAGCATTTCTTTTGTTGTGACATCATTGGAATTTTCACCAATATCATGAGCGTACATCAAAATCTTTAAAAACTCTTCTTGATTTAAACCCTTATTATCCATGTCTGTATCCTTTCGATTCCACTAATTTCATTATTATATGCTGTATGGTTGGTTTATGCAATACTCTAATACATCATTCGACAGCTTTTGAAATTTATGACCATTTTCATGAAAAACTTTTTTATAAATCACCATTGAGCTATAATAAAAGAATTGGAATCTTTTACTTGGTTAGGAGCGGATCAAATGCTTCAGCACAACATCAACGAAGAAGAAATCAAACAAACAGCCGAACAGATCAAAGAACTTCTTCCTGCAACAGATGAAAACAAGCAACTCATCAAAAAAGCATTGATTACTTATAGACAGGACAGCGTATATCGGCTCAAGCAAGAGTCTGATACCGAATGGTCAGCTTATGTACATGATGTCGTGGCAGCAAGAGTCCACCTTCATGTGCTGTTTCCAGTGAGAAGCAGCTGCTCATGTCCAGCTGATGGACTATGTAAACACATCCTCGCTGTCTTCTTTTCGCTATACGCTCAAGTAGAGAGTGTGACCGGCTTTACAGAAAATTGGTCAGAGAAGGATGAATTACAGCGCAGCAAAGAACTCATTCGTCAGCACTTCCAAGTGAAGCGCCCAGATGAACAATCACTTCAGAGCTGGCTGAATTTTTTCCAGGAGGAATTTCACCTCTGGCTGAAACGGACACCGAAGCACCAGCAAACACCACAGCATTTGTATTACGGCTATTTATCGATCCTGAAAAAACACGCACCCACTTCACCTGAATTCAAGAGTTTGTACGCGATTCATACGTCCATCGATGTGTGGTTAAGGCTCCATGAGCTAATCGATCTCGGCCGTCTTGATGCCGAAAAAGACTTTTATTCGATGAATCCATATGTAGAACAGCTCATGAACACCATTTTTGATTCAGTGGATCATTTGAGGACATACGCCCTTTCCTTTTCCCTCGATCCGTTTCTTGAAAACACACCAACTGCCGTTCGGACACTTCTTCAAATCAGCGGACCTTTCCAGCATGAACGAGTTGCGGTCTTTATGGAAATGTGGGGAACTATATTAAATAGAGGGAAATGGGTCAAAAAAGAAACAGAATTACTCAAGAGCGCCCAACAGCAGGAGCAAACGGTTGAGCGCACCATTGGGCTGATGCATATGGATTATTTGCTAAAAGAAGACGAAAGACTCTTCCAGCAATTAAAATTGCTCAATGCAGATATGCTGCCAAATGTGCTCAATTGGCTAAAGGATCTCACAAACCGCAAGGACTGGAAGCGTCTCAAACTTTGGTATCAAGAGATCACATATGTATTAGAAGAATATTGCCAGCTTGACCTATCTTATAGAGAACTGCGTGGAGCCGTCAGCGATTTCTTCTTTTATTTAGACGCATACTTTAAACAGACGAAAGATCATTTCTTGTATGAACGCTATCTCCAAATCTGTATGCCTTATGCATTTACTGAATATAGTCAGCTCTTATATGCACAACAACGCTATGCAGAATGGATTGAAATACACAGCCTCGTTGGTTTCTCTATCAGTGAGTTGGAGAAAGAATTAATAAAACAGATTGCAAAGGAAGAGCCTGAAGCACTCATTCCTTCGTACCACCGGGAAATCTCACTGCTTCTCGATCAAAAGAATCGAAGTGCTTACCGGGAATCTGTGAAAATGCTCAAAAAACTGCGTACGCTTTATCATAAAACGAAAAAAAACGCAGTGTGGGAAAGATATGTACAGCAGCTGCAAGATTCAACAAAACGGCTGCGTGCGTTCCAAGAGGAAATGAAGAAAGGAAAATTAATTGATGACACGCCATAAACAAATTGTCATTCATGCAGAACAAACCGAAGATTTCTCTTTCACCATTTCAGCGCAAGCAGAGGACGGACAGCCTGTACCGCTAAATGAAATGAAGAGGCAGCTTTTCCAATGGCACGAATCATCTTTTTACGGAACATTCTTAGAAGATGTGAGCTTTATTGGCACACCTGCCTTCCTGTTAAGTCCTTGGATGACCGTTGAATTGCTAGGGAAGAATTCATTCAATACTTTCAGCCATGTGACGTTAACGGATGAAACAGAGCCGCTTATGAAAACAGCCTCAACCATTTACGAATTCATCGAGGATGAAGATTTTGTCCCAGATTTCGAGGCATGGACAAAAGGGATGCTTCGCTTTAAAGACAAAGAAGGCCTGTTAGATGGCTACACAGCTGATTGGTTCTCCTTTGCCGTACAGGATTACATTCAATATGATGATGCCTTGCAGCACAAATGGAACCGAATGACTGCACAATCGCCTGCTCTTTCCTCCTTCCAAGGACATTTTTTAGATGAACAGGATTTCTTGGAAACGATCGGCTGGATTGATGATGAGACGCCTTTCACTGTCGGCTTGCGTTTAAATGAGCCTGATTTCGACGGAGATGATTGGAAAATTGAATTGTTTTTGCGTGATAAGAAAAACAGTGATCTGCATTTCTTTGAAGGCATCCGTTCTTTAAAAAAATCATGGCGTCCGTTTCAAGAAAAAATCACCAGAGAGCTAGAGCGGTTCGGTCAGATTGTCCCTTGGCTCTCATTTACATCTGGTACCACCCTCATGTCAGAAGAAGAAGCGTGGCTCTTCCTATCTGAAGCGAGTGAAACACTTGTGAACATGGGGATTGAGATCCTGCTTCCATCATGGTGGCAAATCGTCAAAGAAAGCACCATGATGCTAAAAGCACGGATTTCCTCCACACCACGAGGCGAATCGCACGTTGGAATGGATGCCCTTATGGACTTTAATTGGCGCTTTGCCACAAATGGGATTGAGCTGACAGAAGATGAGTTCAACGAGCTTGTTCAAAGTAAACGTCGTCTTGTCAACATTCGTGGACAATGGATTAAAATTGATCCGACCTTTATCCAGCAAATGAAGAAATGGATGGAGCGCGCTGAGAACGAAGGACTTCATATGTCGGATATTTTATCACGTGAACTCGCAGACCAAGAAGCCTCTTCTGAGTCGATTCCTGAGCTGCTAGACAGTTCAGCCTTTGCCCATATTCAATTTGAACTTTCGTCTCAATTACGAGGGCTTGTTCATCAGTTAAATGATACACAAGAACTGCCATCCTATGAGATGAGTGAGTCCTTTAAGGGCACACTGCGCCCGTATCAGCAACACGGTGTCAACTGGCTTCTGTTCTTAAGGTCTCATGGATTCGGGGCTTGTTTAGCAGATGATATGGGGCTTGGAAAAACGATTCAAATGATCGCTTATTTCACCTATTTGAAGGAGCATCAACAAGACGCTGCTCCATCTCTCATCATTGCACCGACTTCCGTATTAGGGAACTGGCAAAGAGAGCTTGAAACATTCGCACCACATTTGAATGTCGCTCTGCATTATGGACCGTCACGTCCACAAGGTGAGAACTTTACAAAAGCGTACGAATCAACAGATATCGTCCTCACTTCGTATGGTCTCTCACATTCTGACCGTGATGAATTAACAGCAGCCAAATGGAATACCATTTGCTTAGACGAAGCCCAGAACATTAAAAATGCCCATACGAAACAATCGAGAGCCATTAGGCAATTAAAAGGACAGCACCACATTGCCCTCAGCGGGACACCGATGGAGAACCGCTTGACAGAGCTTTGGTCTATTTTCGACTTCGTGAACAAAGGATATCTCGGCAGCCTGACCAGTTTTCATAAAAAGTTCGTCCTTCCGATTGAAAAAGACCGTGAAGAAAAAAGAATCCAACAGCTGCAGCAGCTGATCAAGCCATTCTTATTAAGACGAACAAAACAAGATGAAGAAGTCGCACTCAATCTGCCAGAGAAACTAGAAGAAAAAGAATTCATCCCGTTATCTGCAGAGCAGGCATCTTTATATGAACAGCTGGTCAAAGATACATTCGAACATATGGCCTCATTAACAGGGATGCAGCGGAAAGCCATCATTTTAAGTATGCTTGGCAGACTCAAACAAATTTGCGATCATCCTGCTCTTTATTTAAAAGAGAGCGGGACAGATGTGAAATTGTTGAAACGTTCATTAAAAATGGATAAATTAGCAGAGCTGTTAAAAGCCATACACGAACAAGGAGAAAGCTGTCTCATTTTTACGCAGTATATTGAAATGGGCAACATGATCAAACAGCTGGCTGAAAAGATGTTTGGAGAACCAGTTCAATTTTTAAATGGGAGCTTATCAAAACATGATCGGGACAAAATGGTGGAACGCTTCCAGAAAAAAGAGTTCAACATCTTAATTCTTTCTTTAAAAGCAGGAGGAACCGGACTAAACTTAACCGCCGCCAATCATGTCATTCACTACGATAGATGGTGGAATCCTGCTGTAGAAAACCAAGCAACAGACCGTGCTTACCGCATCGGGCAAAAGCGGTTTGTTCACGTCCATAAGATGATCACAACCGGCACGATAGAGGAAAAAATTGATCAAATGCTCGAAACAAAACAAACGTTAAATGATCAAATTATCCAAAGTGAAAGCTGGATTACAGAGCTGTCAACGAACGAACTAGAAGATTTATTCACGTTAAGTGCAGCCGCTCAATCATCTTAATGACAGCAAAAAGAGGACTTTTCTCAGGGCGTGATGAAAAGTCCTCTTTTTTTAATCTCATATAAAGGAATGCTTAAATTTGTAGCTTTTTCAATGCAGATTTCACATTCATATACGTATTCAACTCACGGAAGTCCTCTCTCATTTCTCCCATTTTCATCGCAAGATTTGGTTTAATACCTGTCACGATCAGTTCAGTGCCAGTCATTAAAATCAAATCGTTCAGCTTAAAGATCGCATCCGCCACAAATGAATCCACCTCTAATAAACCAGACAGATCCACAATGAAGTAATCGTCTTTGGATTGAGAGATATAAGTGGAGACCGTTGAGATGATTTTATCAAATCTTGGCGCTGTTAACGTACCAATGATCGGCAGTACAGAAATACCATCCTTCACCGGAACAATCGGGACAGAAATATTCAATACTTCATCAATAGATTGCTCAAGAAGCTCTTGCTGTTCCTTCTCTTTCGTAACATCCTTTTGCAGACCGACGAAATAAAGGCGTTTCCCTTCATTTTCATCAATCCATAGAGGCGCCACACTTAACTCGTTCCAAAACAT
The DNA here is from genome assembly GCF_003946835.1 of Bacillus sp. 2B09. Taxonomy (NCBI): domain Bacteria; kingdom Bacillati; phylum Bacillota; class Bacilli; order Caryophanales; family Bacillaceae; genus Bacillus; species Bacillus sp. 2B09. The sequence continues at coordinate 349,978 of NZ_RPSG01000002.1, read as the reverse complement.
TTGACCAGATTTTTTATAGTTTTTCAACTGTACAGTGACAGCCTCTTTGTTTTCAATGGCTGCCCTAATTTGTTTGAGAGCAATCTGTTCAGTTTCATCTCCTTGAAGGAAACGACAGTTCTTTCCTAATACTTCGGTTTCTTGATAGCCTGTCATATCTAAAAAGCCCTTGTTCACATATATTAAAGGATTATCAGGTAAAGACGGGTCCGTCACCGTCAGGCCAACCTGAGTATAGTCTAAGGCTTCCTTGATTAAATGCAGATTGTCGGACTTATAAGATTCCAGCGCCATTCGTTTACTCTCCTTAACTTCCTTACAAGCGGGTTATATTCATAATTAAATTATATGATGTTCCATAGCAGGTGTAAATAGAAGTAGTTCTGAATTCCTCTTTTGTAGAATGCGCTTCATCCTATGTCATTTATACAAATACATACGATTCAATTATTTCAAAAGATGTTGAATCATATGTGCCACACCATGTTCATCATTTGTTAACGTGACGTGATCAGCTAATTCTTTTATATCCTTTCTCGCATTCCCCATTGCAATTCCAACCCCAGCTGCCCGAATCATCGATTCATCATTTAAACTGTCTCCTACAGCCGCTGTTTGGCTTAATGGAATACCGAGCTTTTCCGCCAGCCTGGTTAACGCCTGCCCTTTCGACGCTTCCTTTGCACCAATTTCAAAGTTATGATCAGCCGAACTGACCAATGTTAATTCAGAATCATGTCCAAACGCATCCCATCCGGCTTTCAATCTGTCTTGAAAAAATGAGAAACCTAAGATGTTATAAAATGAAAGCTTCTGATCCTCACGAAACAATTCTTGATATGTATCAATATAAGCAAAACCTGACTGGCTGTATTGAACTTCAGCCGCTTGCTCAAGAACACGCTGATCCGTTTCTGGATTTGCACTCTTTAAGCGGTCCATTTCTATCGCCAGAAGCTCTCTGCCGCGGTTTGGTGTGTAAATGGCTTCATTCGTAAACACTTCATAGTAATAATCACGCTCCTCAAGCCATGATAAGATGTGTTTTGCTTTTTCTTCTTCTAGAACAGCCGAATGATATACCTGACCTTTGGGATCATGAATCACAGCTCCATTTGCACTGATGACCCACGTATTCATCCCAAGCTGATCAAAAATAGATTTCACATCAAAATACGCTCTTCCTGTTGAAACGACAACCTCAATCCCACTCGCCGCTGCTTCCTTTAACGCCTGCTCGTTTTCCTGACTCACTTTGTGCTCACTGTTCAATAAAGTTCCGTCTAAATCCGTTGCGATTAATTGAATGTTTGTCATCGGTCTCTCCTTTTTTGCCTGCATTTTCAGTTGACCTTCCGTTTATCAAATCCATCATCATTATGAAATGAGTATCCACTATTTGCAAGGGATGATCGGCTTATCAATGAATATAAGAGTACCCGGTCACGCTACATGACCGGATACGCATAAGGGGATTCACAGGGGACACATGACTGATACAAAGAAACCTTGGTTCTACTATTACGCAGTGAATATGTGTACAAGACAAAGTCTATCAGCTATAGCTAGAGGGGGGCCGCGAGATGATAGACCTTTGCCTTTTGCCTCCTTTCCTTTCAGCTAACCCTAGTCTACTGAGAAATAGCACAAGAGACAAAAAACGAAAATGACAAAATCGTTCTTCAAATTCTTTATTTCCTCAATCATTTTTACTTTTTACCGCTTGCGTATAAAACATCATCTTATTTTGTTTGACGAAATACTTATTTTTAATAAATTGATAAAAAACATCTGAATGAATCCAATTACTAGAAGGCATGTGAATATAGTCAGACCCGTCCCACGCGAACCAATAAAAACAAAGCCTTCCATCATGAATTGACAATTGAAATTCAAAACAGTCCATTTGATCGTCTGTCACGTATTGAAAAGTGAGGGACTCCCCTTCTTCCATATACACATCACAAAATGAGAGAATATCTCCCCATGTATAGACCCTCACATTGCTTTCCTTTTCCTCACCAATCTGTATGTTTCGAAGTTGATAGGACTCCATAAAACATCTCCTTTCACTTATATGCAGCTAGTTCTGAGTAGGCAGCGGTTTCATTTATACAGATGTTGTATGCTATAATGATACTTACGAATAATGAACGCTTGTGAGGTGATAAATATGAAAACCTTTAGGCTGATTGATTTAAAAATCGAACTTGATCCAAAGCAAGATAAAATGTCCAGCATTCCCCTTCGTGACGGCTTAATCATTAATAAAGAAGATGGCGAAAATCACTGGATGATCGAGGCACTGATTCCAAAGAAGCATAGACAAGTGTTTGAAGTGCTCTTTCAGCAGCATACAGAAGTAAAGATTCTCGTGACGATTACAAAAGAAAACAACCGCCCTGTTCATCTATCGGTCCAAGTCAAAAACATCGTTGCCTTAGAAGAAAACATATCTGTATTACTCGACGGTAAAATGATCACAAATCGTTACAGAACAGAAACCGAAGAAGTATTAAAAGACCTCGTCAAAGAGGGGCTATCAGGAGAAAAACTGCTGGATGCTTTTAAACAGAACACATAAAAAAGAGCGGGATGAGCCGCTCTTTTTCTATTGCACATCTTTCGATTGGCTTTGTTTTTTCAATAAATCTCTAATTTCGGTTAACAACACTTCCGTTTGATCTGGCGTTTCAACCACTTCCTCTTCCTCTACCTTTTTCCGTTTTAATTTATTTAAATAACGAATAAAGATAAAAATGGAAAAGGAGATAATCAAGAAGTCGACCACTGTTTGAATGAAACTTCCATACAAAATTTGAGCAGAACCGATTTTAATAGACAATCCACTAAAATCATGCCCCCCAACAATAATACCAACAAGCGGCATAATTAAATCATTCACAAGAGAAGTGACAATTTTGCCAAATGCTCCCCCGATGATGACACCGACAGCAAGGTCAATCACATTCCCCTTGACGGCAAACTCTCTAAATTCTTTCAGCATTCTTTATCACCTTCATCTTTTTTTGTCTAATATGACGTTTTTTTGTCAAAAAAGCAAGTCCTTATCCGCTCTGGCTGAATGTTTCCATATAAAAAACGGTTCATACAAGATGAACCGTCAGACACATTACGATACTTTCGGACCGATAGAAAATGTCAGTTCTGCTTCACATGCCACTTCGCCATCTACTGTTGCAACTGCTTTTCCTTTGGCAACTGGACCGCGAAGACGTGTGACTTCAACCTCTAAACGTAGCTGATCGCCTGGCTTGACCTGTCTTTTGAATCGGCAGCTGTCAATCCCTGCAAACAAACCAATTTTCCCTTTGTTCTCTTCTTTACCTAACATGATGACCCCAAAAACTTGAGCAAGCGCTTCTACAATAAGCACACCCGGCATGACGGGGTATCCTGGGAAATGGCCATTAAAAAATTCTTCATTTACTGTGACATTTTTGATTCCAACCGCTCTTTTCTCACCATCAACTTCTAAAATACGGTCAACCAATAAAAATGGATAACGGTGTGGAATAATGTCTTGAATTTGCTGAGCATCAAGCATGTCTTGATCTCTCCTTCTTTTCTATATCGCTAATCTTCATTTGATTCCTATTGAAGTATATTATGAATGCAGTCATTTTTCAATGTTCAGCCAACATTTATGGTAAAAAATAGAATCTATCATTACCTATTGTCATGAAATATAATCCACTCTACACTCATCGTTTTTTCACAAATATGGTAATATATATTACATCATTGATTGAATAAGAGGGTAAAAATGAATTTTATAAGCGATAAATCCATTAAAAAACTTCTCCATTCGTGGTATACAATGCTAAAACATCGACATTTTTCGAAGGCTGAAGAGATCAAAACGTCCTTAACCAAATATAAACGTAGATTGTCAAAGAAACAGGAGCTTCATTTACATTATCAGCTTATGCTTTTTCGGCACCAGCTCTGGATGAACCAAACAGAAGACTTAGAAAAACTGAAGCATGAACTCATGCTCCACAAAGATCAAATGAATGATCAACTGCAATATTATTTTTACTTTTTTCTCGGTTTATACGAATCTTTAAAGAGCGATCAAAATGATGCCATTCATTATCTTGAAAAAGCAGAAGAAAAACTGCCCCTGCTAGACGATGAACTTGAGGAAGCGGAGTTTCATTTCCGTACAAGTGGTGTTTATTATAACAACCGCTATTCACTGTTATCCATTCGACATGTTGAAAAAGCCATGGATATCTTTGCAAAGCACGGGGATATCCACAGCATTTATCGGTGCAAAATTGTGCTCGCCCTTAACTTTAGTGATCAAAAAAAATATGAAGAAGCAGAAGCTATTTTGATTGAAATTATCGAATACGTGAAAATGATTGATGACCAAGAACTGCTTGGTATCGTGTATTATGACGCTGGTTTTATCAAGTCGAGACAGAATCGTCATAAGGAAGCACTAGAATACTTTAAAAAAGCGCTTCGGCTCCCAGCATACCGGAAATCTGCCCACTCCTATGTATCGTGTCTCTATGAAACTGTGCGTTCCTGCTTTAAAGAGAATTTAACTGATGAAGGAATGAAGTATATTCAAAAAGGGCTAAAAGAAGCCGTTGATGCCCAATTTGATCTATTAAGAATCAAGTTCCAAATTTTATTCCTTCTCTACAGCCAAACGCCCAAGGCAGATGAACAGATTGCTACACTCGTCACATGTCTTGAACGAAAAGAAGCCTGGATTGATCTTGAAGATCTGCTTGCAGATGTCTCAGATTTTTATAAAAAAAAGGGCGACTTTGAGCGAGCCGCCTTTTTTATCATGAGAGGCTGACATCCGCCTGCTCATTATCGAATGGTATTAATGAGTCCTAGCATCTGATCGCCCATCGTAATGGTTCTTGAGTTCATCTGATACGAACGCTGTGTTGTCATGAGGTCTGTTAATTCTTTAGACATGTCCACATTCGACGTTTCAAGTGCACCTTGCTGAAGTTGAATGGCCTGACGGTTTGCCCCATTCAGTGCCATTAAAGCGCCTTGATAGTTGCCGTCGACTGAGAACAAATTTTCTCCTTCAGAGATGAGTGCTGAAGAATTATTCACTTGAACAACCCCAAGATTCACCTGCTGATTCGGTTGATTGCCTCGAGAAATAGCTGTAAGCCGGCCATTTTTATCGATAGAAATATCACGGAAATTCGCATTTAAGACAATCTCATTCCCGTTTTCGTCAAGAATCGGATGGCCTTCGCTTGTCACCAGCTGGACTTGATTCCGATTATTTCCTGGCTGTAAATAAAGAGAGCCATCTCTTGTATACCGGATGTTACCGCCAGCATTAACCTGCAAATACTGAGATGGCGCACCAAATGCAACATCAAGGTCACGGCCTGTTTCTTTAATAGACCCTTGCAATGAGTTAATGGATGCATTGACCATCGTTCCAGTTCCAAGCCTTAAACCAGCAGGTGTCAGACGACTGTTTGCCACCTGCTCATTTTTTTCATCTACCTGATTAAACTGTTGTCTGACCAGCTCTGAAAAACGGGTGTTTTTCGCGCGATACCCTGTTGTTTCACTGTTTGCGATGTTATTACTAATGATATCAAGCTGCTTTTGCACCTCGTTCATCGACACAGCTGCATTGATCATCGTTCTAAGCATGAGAATCCTCCTCTCTCTTCATTTCTTCATTAATACACTCTTCCGATTTCGTTCACTGCTTTTTCTAAACTCTTATCATATGCCTGAACCACTTTTTGGTTTGTTTCAAATGCGCGGTAGGCTGTTGTCATTTCTGTATATGATTTCGTCACATCAACGTTCGACAGCTCTGATACACCTTGGCTTAATGTATAGGACATTTGACCGTTATTGACCGCACTTGGAAGAGGCTGATTATCAGCTGTACGGTATAAATCATTTCCTTCACGCGCAAGGTTTCTTGTATCCATTGCAACACGTACATCAATTTGTCCAAGGTTTTGTCCGTTTTCACTCACGGTTCCATCTGCGTTCACTTTGAAATTCTCACTTTGAACGGTAATCGGCTGGCCCGTCACGGAAAGAAGGGCACGTCCATTGATCGTCAACTGATTTTGATCATTCAATGTAATGGAACTGCTTTTCGTATAACGAACGCCTTCTGGTGTATTCACAGCATAAAAAAGCGCTGACTTTTGATTTGTCTCTGGGTTGATGGGTACATTATTTTCTACTAATGCGATATCCGTTGTTTGATCCGTTGTTTTTAATGTTCCTTGTGTAAATTGAGGAATTAACTCCTGCATGTATGTTCCCGTATTAATTCCGCCAATCGCCGTTTGCTGCGGGATACTAAAGCCTTTGCCTGAAGATGTTTGGAAACGTCCTGATTCCATTCGGCTTAGCAGCATTTCTGGAAATGCGCGCATGGCCCCTTCATCTGCTTTATAGCCTGGAGTATTCGCATTTGCGATATTATTTGAAAGCATTTCTGTCCGCCGCTCTTGAGCGATCATGGCAGATGTTGCGGTGTATAGTCCTTTTAACACGTGCTCACCTCATTCAAATTCTTTCACATGACCTAAGATCATCAGTACACAATCTTCTATGAAATATATCGGCATATTGGCAGGCTTCTTTAATAAAAATCCCCCATTCTTTCTAAAAAGAATGAGGGAAATCATTAGCTGAGTTTACGCTTTGGCAGCTTGTCCATATTATCAAGCATCACGCCAGTACCAACTGCTACACAATCCATTGGATTTTCTGCAACGAAAACTGGTACTTTCAGCTCTTCTGCAAGCAATTGATCAAGCCCGTTTAGAAGCGCTCCGCCACCAGTAATGATGACGCCGCGGTCAATGATATCAGCTGATAATTCAGGTGGTGTTCTTTCAAGAACTTGTTTCGCAGCCTGAACAATGGCAGATACAGATTCACGTAATGCTTCTTCTACTTCTTTGCTTGTGACGGTAATCGTTCTTGGTAATCCTGTCACCATGTCTCGTCCACGAATCGAAATCTCTTCGTGACGTGCGTCTGGGAATACCGTTGCAACTTGGATCTTAATGTCCTCTGCAGTTCGCTCACCGATCAACAGCTTGTACTCTTTTTTAATGTAGTTTAGAATTTCCAGGTCAAATTTGTCTCCAGCCATTTTAATAGAAGAGGCGGTTACAATGTCACCCATCGAGATGACAGCGATATCTGTCGTTCCGCCTCCAATATCTACGACCATGTTTCCACTTGGCTGAAAAATATCCATACCAGCACCAATTGCTGCTACTTTTGGCTCTTCTTCAAGAAATACATGCTTCCCGCCGCTTTTTTCAGCAGCTTCTTTGATTGCCTTCTGCTCAACAGATGTAATGTTTGTCGGGCAGCAGATGAGCATACGCGGCTTAGAGAACAGCCCTTTCACATTCAATTTGTTAATAAAATGCTTGAGCATCGCTTCAGTTACTTCAAAATCAGCAATTACGCCATCTTTTAATGGACGAATCGCAACAATATTCCCAGGCGTACGTCCAACCATACGTCTCGCTTCTTCTCCAACAGCTAATACTTTCCCGCTGTTTTTATCAAGAGCGACAACAGATGGTTCATTTAACACAATTCCTTTTCCTTTGACATGAATCAGTACATTTGCAGTACCAAGATCAATTCCAATATCCCTAGCAAACATCTATATATATCCTCCTTGAAAATCTGTTTCCATAGCAAATACCACATTCTGCCCTAATTATATATTCTATCATAATTTGCAGAAAAAAAGATATTTCTTTACAAAAGTCTTTACAAAATTTGTGGTTAGAAACTACCGATAAGAGGAAGATATATATATCATGTTTATGAACAAAGAACTAAAGCTTACTGTTTTACAGGCTCACCTTCTAAAATTTCTTCTTTTTTATACTTTAACTTTGTGGCTTCTCCCCCTCGCAGGTGACGGATTGATTTATGATAATCCAGTATCTCCTTCACTTCGTTAGCCAGATCTGGATTAATTTCTGGCAGTCTTTCTGTTAGATCCTTGTGTACAGTACTTTTAGAGACTCCAAATTCTTTCGCAATTACACGAACGGTTTTCTTTGTCTCCACGATATACTTTCCTATCTTGATTGTTCGCTCTTTGATGTAATCGTGCACACCACTCGACCTCCCTAAAATGGATGTGAGAAGTGTGAAATGAGATCCGTATCAATATTATCCATTTTCAGCGGCGCTTGTTCGTCTAAATTTCTCATCCATTAGGTAGCAAATGCCAAACACGATCCCTCACCTCAAACACTCTCTTTGTCAGGTTTGTAACAGTGTATTAGCATTGCATAGGGAATATGCTAAAAATGAAGATGGGACAAGGGATTTATCAGAAAAGACAAAACAAAAAATCATTTCGAGTGCCGAAAATTTTCACTTTACAAGCATCGGTGTAACACGTAAAATAGGAAAGGTGAATTTATTTACCTAGATAAATAATGAATAAAGGTGAGCCTATGGATACGTTAAACAGAGAGTGTTTACATCAAATACATCAAAGCGCGCGGCTGCTGTCTAAAAAAGCGAACGAAGCGCTTGCTGCTTATGACTTGTACATGTCCCAGTGGACTGTACTTTTTTGTTTGGATACATTCGGCCCTAAAACGCAAAAAGACATTTGGACCTATTTGAACGTTGAAGCACCGACGACTACAAGAACCGTGACGCGTCTAGAAGCAAACGGCTGGGTGAAACGAGTCCAAGGAAAAGACAAACGTGAGAATCTCATCGTCATGACAGACGATGCAAAAGCAAAGTTTAAAGAAATCAAACAGACGATGGAACAATTTGAAGAAGAGTGTCTTTCAGATTTTACCTACGAAGAAAAACAACTCCTCCATACACTTTTACACAAATTATCAACTGAATAGGAAGTGACATACACCATGAACGAACGCATTTGGACAAAAGACTTTATCATGATTGTCCTGGTGAATTTATTTACATTCACCTCTTTTTATGCCCTTTTGACACTACTCCCCATTTACACAATGGATGAATTAAATGGAACAGAATCACAGGGCGGCCTCCTTGTGACGGTCTTCTTATTATCAGCAATTGTGACAAGACCATTTTCAGGGGCCATTATTGAGAAATTCGGCAAGAAACGCATGGCGATTTTTTCTTCAACGGCTTTTGCCCTGCTCACTTATTTATACATTCCAATTGATCAATTCCAAACACTTCTCATGCTGCGTTTCGTGCAAGGAATCTTCTTCAGCATTTTGACAACCGTAGCAAGTGCCATTGCAGCTGATATGATTCCGAAACATAAACGAGGAGAGGGTCTTGGATACTTTGTGATGTCAATGAACCTTGCCGTGGTCATCGGTCCGTTTATCGCACTGAATCAAGTCGGAAAAGTAGGATTCCATTCTTTATTTCTTCTCTTTTCGATCATCGTCTCTATCGGTGCAGCTTTCACGATGCTGATTAGACAGCCAGAGCCTGAAAACGGCGGAAGTGTCATCTTTCGATTCACTTTTTCTCACCTGTTTGAAAAAGGTGCTTTAAAAACGGCAGCAGTTGGAATCATTATCTCCTTCTGTTACTCGCCAATCATTTCATTTATTTCAGTCTATGCCAATTCCCTGAACCTAATGGGTGCAAGCAGTTATTTCTTCATTGTATTTGCAGCTGCGATGCTTGGATCACGTCCATTTACAGGCAGACTGTTTGACCGAGTCGGGCCTCATATTGTGATCTATCCATCGATTGCTCTCTTTGCGATTGGTTTATGGATGCTGACCGCTACACAAACAGCCACCATGCTTCTTTTATCCGGCGCTGTCATCGGCCTTGGCTACGGCTCTTTGGTGCCATGTCTACAAACACTTGCGATACAGCACTCACCAGCACACCGTACAGGCTACGCCACAGCAACTTTCTTTACCCTATATGATACGGGGATTGCCGCTGGATCATTTGTCTTCGGACTGCTTGTCAGCTTCACAGATTTTTCAAATGTATATCTCATTGCGGGCGTTGTCGTGTTACTCAGCATGGGCGTTTTTTATTGGAGCGAACGAAAACCGCAAGAAGCAAAAGCACAAAAGGTTTCCCTATCAGAATAGGATACTGTTTTAAACTTCACTGAAAACATGCTAAAATATAGGATATTTCAAATGAACAGATAGGTCTTTTGAAAAATAGTTGGCGTTAAGCGAAAGTATAGGTGATGTTTTGAATTACGAATTGTTTAAAGTCATACACGGGATGGCTCATCATTCTGAGTTTTTAGATCAGGCCATGATTTTCATTACGAAAAAGGCCATTCTCGTATATGCCCTCGTCTTATTGATTTGCTGGTTTTTAGGTAATCACAAATTTAAGAAGCATGTCTTCTTTTCCGGTGTAACAGGCATCGTGGCACTCATCGTCAATTTTGCCATTACGCTGTTTTATTATGAAGAGCGGCCGTTTGTGGCGCACAAAGTCGACACACTCATCCCGCACTCAGCAGACGCTTCCTTCCCAAGTGACCACACAACAGGTGCACTGGCTCTTTCACTAGCCATTCGATCCCGTAATAAAAAACTCGGCAATATTTTGCTTGTTTTTGGATTACTGACAGGGTTCTCCCGCATCTGGGTCGGTCATCATTATCCATTTGATGTATTAGGCAGCTTGATCGTATCGATTGTGGTTGTCTTTATCATGAATAAATTATGGAAGTTCTTTGACTCTCCAATTGACCGTATCGTGACATTTTACGAGAACATTGTGGGCAAAATTTTCAGAAGGAAGCAAAAGGACCAAGGGTCAGACCTGTCCAACTCTTAAGCGGCTTGCGATAAAGTATGGAAGACCTCTCTTCTACTTTATCCCAGCCGCTTTTTTCATTGTTTGTTTTCCTCTGACCATACTCGAAAAATAAAGGCTGACGCTAATGCCGACAAGAGAAATCATGATCAATGTCCAGCCTAATTGGTCAAAATGAGAACCTGCAATTTCCTCACCAAACAGCATGCCAAGCACGGCAGATGACAGAATGGAACCGAGGTACCTGCATGTTTGAAAAAGCCCAGAGGTCGTGCCAATCATTTGTTGAGGGCTCGCTTTTAACATCGCAGCTTGAAGCGCAACATTTCCAATCCCGTAACTGAGTCCAAGCAAAGCAAGAACCAGTCCTTTCCCCCAGAATGGCGCAGGAATAAAAAAGAAAGTCATGGCGGAAGCGCCGGCCAGCATGAGCACAGCACTTGCCAAAACAGGATGCCGTTCATCGCCGCGATCTACCCACTTGCCAGTCAGCGGCGATACCATAATGCTCACGCCAGACATGCAAAGCATAAAGAGACCCGTCATCTCCACACGCCAGCCCAATTCATCCTGAAAATAACTTGGCAAGCCAAAAAAGAGACAATAGAAGAAAATATTTAAAATGATAAATTGCACATACACAAGTGAAAGCCGTTTCTCCTGCCTGAACATCCGAATTTGGATAAATGGCTCATCCACCTGATGCTCCCACCATATAAAAGCACCCGCACTCAAAAGACAGAGAATGCCCTGTACATACTGAATACCATCAGATAGTGATAATAAAAAAGAAAGCAAAAGGACAATACAAACTGTAAATAGCAACATCCCTGGCAAATCAAGCTTTCGGACAGTGTCTCCGATACGCAATTTTTTCTTCTTCTCCTTAGGAAATAAGGAAAAGCCTAGAAAAAAACTGATCAATATGAATGGCAGATTCACTAAAAAGATCGCCGGCCAGCTGCCGATCGTCATCAAAAACCCGCCAAGTGTCGGCCCGAGTGCTGTCATCGCTGAAGCAAAGATGGACAATACCGCTAAAGCAGAAGCTTGTCGTTCCTTCACATGATCCCGAATCAGTCCAACACCTGAAGGATAGATCGCACTGCTTCCAATCGCCTGAAGAAGCCGGATCACAATCAGCACCGCAAAAGTCGGGGCAAACGGCGCACAAATGGCTGAGACTGCCACTAGAACTAGTCCAAATAAAAATAAGGTTCTCCGGCTCATCACATGATCTCCAATTCGTCCACTCACCGGCTGCGTGACCGCGCTGGCCAAATAAAAGGTTGAAATGAGCCAAGATACCGTCGTAAACGACAAACCGAACTCATGCTGAATTTGATGCAAGGCTAAAGAAATCATCGAGGAATTCAGTGGATTTAACATCGTGCCAAAAGCAATCGCCGTTAAAAAAACATTCCGGTTGTCTTTCCATTTGATCATACACCCGCCCCCTTCTTTTGACATACACGTTCTTTGTCTATCTCCTCGTTATTATGAGATTCATTTCCCTTTTTTACCCTTAGCAATTCAAGTTCTCTCTCCGAAAAGCAAGACATACATTCTAAAAAGGGCAAGTGTTGGAAAAGCGCATATAAAATTGAGAATATGAGGAACAAATGGTAAGATGCTACACATATTTAAAAGCCTACTTTCTCCTTATACGGAGAACGGCTGAAAAGGAGGAGAAGCTTATTATTAAAAAAAGACGGTTTTGGGTCCCAGCCCTTTTCTCGGTTGCAGTATTACTTCTGTCTTCGTGCGGTTCAAATGAAACAAATGGGAACGGAGATAAACGTAATTCTACAGCGAAAGGGTCGCCGATTTTGGAAGATGGGAAATTTATTTTTGCAGCATCAGGTGAATTCCACCCATTCAGTTACATGGATGGAAACCAGATGTCCGGCTTTGATATTGATGTCGGCAATGCGATTAGCGACAAGATAGGCCTCGAGCCTGTACAGAAAAAATATAAATTCGCAGGCATCGTCGAAGGCGTCAAAGCAGGCAAATTTGATGCGGCCGTTGCAAGTCATACCATCAACGAGGAACGAAAAAAACACGTCCTTTTTTCTCAACCGTATTACTACTCCGGTCCGCAAATCTTCACAAGACCCGGCGCAGACATTCACAGTGCAAATGACTTAAAAAACAAAGAAATCGCTGTCTCTAAAGGTTCGTCCTATGCGGATATTGCCAAAGAACATAGCGGGCAGGAACCAAAATATTACGACAGTGATGTTGTCGCTTTAGAAGCACTAGCCAACGGCAAACACGATGCGGTCGTCACTGATTTTGCCACAGGTGCAGAAGCCATGAAGAAAAAACTTAAAATTGAAGCACAAGAAAGACTCGGGCAAAGTGAGCAAGCAATCGCTGTCTCTAAAGACAATAAAGAGCTCATGAAAGAGATCAATGATGCGATTGATGCACTCAAAAAAGACGGAACATTAAGACAAATTAGCGAAAAGTATTTTGACGAAGATATTACCGTCAAACAGGATTAAAACCACGATTGTGCGCCTTTCTCTAGGCGCACTTTCTTCAAATGGAGATGATTGTTTTGCCTACCTTATCACACTTTTTTCAAACGCTGATTGATTCTAGAGGCGTTTTCTTAGAAGGAATGCTGCTTACCTTACAACTCACTGTCATCAGTATTTTCATCGGCATGTTCATCGGGCTTTTCTTTGCCTTACTAAAAATATCCCGCGTAGCCGTTTTCGGTTATATCGCAAATGCCTATATCTTCCTTGTACGCGGGACACCACTCATTGTGCAGATTTTTATCCTGTATTTTGGGCTTACAGAATTAAATATACCCGACTTTTGGGCAGCCTCTATTGCGCTTGCCTTCCATAACGGTGCCTATATAGCAGAAATATTTAGAGGTGCGATTCAATCAATCGATCAAGGTCAAAAAGAAGCAGGACGTTCTCTTGGCATGGGGCGATTTCTAACCATGAGACGTATCATTCTCCCGCAAGCGATGCGGCGTGCCCTTCCCCCTCTCGGCAATCAGTTTATTATCGGCTTAAAAGATTCATCACTTGCCGCCTTCATCAGCGTCAATGAACTCTTTAACATAGCCACCACTCAAGGTTCCAACAGTTTTGACAACATGACGTACTTACTTGTCGTGGCTGTCTATTACTTAGTTCTTGTCCTGCTGTTAACATTCGCTGTGCAAACCGTTGAGAAGAAACTTTCAGTCAGTGATCATTAGGAGGAGAAGCATGACAGAATCAAAAGAGATCATTCGTGTTGAAAAACTGAATAAATACTTTGGAGAGCTGCATGTCTTAAAAGATATCGATCTCACTGTATATGAAAATGATGTCGTCGTCTTAATTGGTGCAAGCGGCTCTGGGAAAAGCACCTTGCTCCGTTGTATGAATTTTTTAGAAATAAAAAATGACGGTCAGATCATCATTGATGGCAGTCCCGTTCATCCAAAACGAGATCAATTAAACGAAATGAGGCAGAAAATAGGCATGGTGTTTCAGCATTTTAATCTCTTCCCGCACAAAACCGTGCTTGAAAACATCATCGAAGCACCGGTCATGGTGAAAAAAACAAAGAAAGCACAAGCGATAACTGAAGCCAATGTCTTATTAGAGAAAGTCGGACTAGCGGATAAAGCAAAAGTGTACCCTTCAAAGCTATCAGGCGGTCAAAAACAGCGCGTTGCCATCGCACGAGCTCTCGCCATGAAGCCCGATGTCATGTTATTTGACGAGCCTACTTCTGCGCTGGACCCAGAGCTTGTAGGCGAAGTGCTGCAAACCATGAAAAGTCTTGCCAAAGAAGGCATGACAATGGTCATCGTCACTCATGAAATGGGCTTCGCAAAAGAAGTAGCTGACCGAGTTGTTTATATGCATGAAGGACGAATCGTCGAACAAGGTACCCCATCAGAATTATTTGATTCTCCTCAAGAGGAGCGAACCAAATTGTTTCTCAGTTCGATTTTATAGGTCAAACGCCCTTTATTTTTCGTGATTCATGCACGTTTATTCTCATTTTTTACGAACTTTTCATCCATTTATATTGATAATGACCAAAAAACCATGTTAGATAAACTTACATGAATATGTTATATATGACTTTTCTCTCTATAATGAAGAATTAAGAAATCTATTAATTCTGAATGATTCGGGGGAATGCAGCATGCAAATGGGTGATACAGTATTTATGTTCTTCTGCGCACTACTCGTGTGGTTAATGACACCGGGTTTAGCCTTATTCTACGGAGGACTTGTGAGAAGTAAAAACGTGTTAAGTACGACAATGCACAGCTTAACCTCACTAGCCATTGTCTCTATCGTCTGGATCGTGTTTGGGTATTCACTCGCCTTTGCGCCAGGCAATGCATGGATCGGAGGCTTTGACTGGGTTGGACTAAAAGGCGTTGGCTTTGAACCTGGTTCATATAGTGACACGATTCCACATTCATTGTTCATGATGTTCCAAATGACCTTTGCCGTCCTCACAACAGCCATTATCTCTGGTGCCTTCGCTGAACGTATTCGTTACTCAGCGGTGGTCGTGTTTACACTCCTTTGGGTCACATTTGTATACGCTCCAGTCGCACACTGGGTATGGGGCGGCGGCTGGATTGGAGAAATGGGAGCACTTGACTTCGCCGGTGGAAACGTCGTCCACATATCATCCGGTGTGGCTGGTCTAGTCGTAGCCATTGTTCTCGGGAAGCGAAAAGAAGCGGCAAGTTCTTCTCCGCATAACTTGATCTACACACTTCTTGGTGGAGCTGTGATTTGGTTTGGCTGGTTTGGGTTTAACGTAGGAAGTGCCCTCACATTAGACAGTGTCGCCATGTATGCCTTTATTAACACCAATACAGCAGCTGCTGCAGGAATCATCGGCTGGCTGTTAGTCGAATGGATGATCAACAAAAAACCAACGATGCTAGGTGCAATCTCTGGAGCCATTGCAGGCCTAGTAGCGATTACACCTGCCGCAGGCTTTGTCACACCATTCGCTTCGATCATCATCGGAATCATCGGCGGAATCGTTTGTTTCTGGGGCGTCTATTCACTCAAAGCCAAGTTCGGCTATGACGATGCACTGGATGCATTCGGTCTCCACGGAATCGGCGGTACGTGGGGAGGCATTGCTACAGGCCTTTTCGCCACTACATCTGTCAATGATGGCGGAGCCAACGGCTTATTTTACGGCGATCCAAGCTTACTTTGGAAACAAGTTGTCGCCATCGTGGCCACATACGTCTTTGTTGCAGTTGTCACATACGTGATCATCAAAGTCGTCAACATCTTCTTCAAGATCCGCGCAACTGAAGAAGAAGAATCAGTCGGTCTTGATTTAACGATGCACGGCGAAAAAGCATATCAAGATTAAAGAAAAAAGGGGTGTCTCTATGAGCAAAATGTATAAAGTGGAGATTGTCACACGTCCAGCTAATTTTGAAACATTAAAGGTGGAGCTTGGAAAGATTGGTGTCACCTCGATTACCTTTTCCAATGTGCACGGCTGCGGATTACAAAAGGGACATACGGAACTATACCGTGGCGTCAAAAAGGAAAGCAATGTGTACGAACGTTTAAAGATTGAAATCGTCTTAAGCAAAGTACCTGTTGAACAGGTCGTGGAAACAGCACAGAAAGTACTGCGTACAGGCGAACCAGGGGATGGGAAGATTTTTATATATGAGATAGAAAATGCAATCAACATTCGGACAGGTGAAGAAGGACCTGCCGCCTTATAGCATCCCCTCCGCCATATGGCGGAGGTTTTTTTAAAGACAGAAAAAAACCTCTGTGCATTTATCTACACAGAGGATCTGACATGACATTAAGATTGTTTTGTTTCTTCTGACTGACTGCGGTCTTTAGAGGAATCAGAAGACTTTTCTTGATCAGAGGATTTCCCCTTCTCATCAGACTTATCTTCAGATTTTTCTTCAGCCGGCTCTTTTGCCTTATCGTCAGCAGCAGGTTCCTTCGTTTTTTCATCAGCCTTTGGCTGTGCAGGTTCTTTTGCTTCTTCTGTCACTTCTTGCGCTGCTTTTTCAATGGAAGAAACAGGCTTATCAATGAAGCTAAGCGGATTAAGCGCTAAACCTTCCATACGAATTTCAAAGTGAACATGGTTGCCGCTTTCAGCACCATATAGATTCTTACCAGAAGCACCGATGACATCATTCTGCTTTACTTCATCGCCTTCTTTTACACTCACTTGAGACAACGATTGATACACAGTAGACAATCCATCTTCATGTTCAATTTCAACAACGTGACCGAGAACTGGATCTTTTTTCGCCTGAACGACTGTTCCACTAAGAGCAGCTGTGACATCAAACACTTTGCCATCTTTATCTGCAAGATCAATACCTTTGCTTAAGGTATAGGTGTTATTATAGTTTACAAGTGCTGCTTCTTTTTCTTTTTGATCAGCATCTGCTTCATAGAACTTTTTCACGACAGAAACATTCTCAGAATTCTGGACCGGCATAGCAACATTTTCAATTGGCTTTCCAACTTCAACGGCATCATCACGCTGTTCTTGTCCTGTTTGATTTCCATCAGATAATTGGTCTTTCACATCTTTCGATACAGCTTGATACCAAAGAACGGCTGTTAACACGACCGCTGCGCTGACCAAGTAAATAGCAGGGAATACCCAGCGCTTACGGAAAAATTGCTGAACTTTTGTGATTTTGGAAGTACGTTTCTTTTCTTCCTCTCTCATTTTTCATCACCTCAGCAACATTCTGAACACTTTTCAAAAAATATATACACACGAAATCATTTTTCTTTTTATTTTGCGCAATCGCATCAATAATATGTATGATGAATGAAAAAAGATGGGGGTACATATGGTGAAAACTTTCAACCGCATGGCAACAGAAGATGACCTCAAAGAGATCGTCGATATCTACAATTCAACGATTGCTTCAAGAGAAGTAACGGCCGATACAGAACCTGTTACAGTAGAAGACCGCCGTCAGTGGTTTTTGAATCATTCAGAGAAACGTCCTCTCTATGTGAAAACAGATGAGGAAGGAAATATCTACGGCTGGCTCAGTTTTGAAACGTTTTACGGCAGACCTGCATACAACGGTACTGTTGAAATGAGTATTTACTTGAACCAAAACTATCGAGGAAAAGGTTTAGGGTCACTGTTCTTACAAGAGGCGCTCGAATTGGCACCCTCATTAGGCATCCGAACGTTACTTGCCTTTATTTTCGGCCACAACGAAGCCAGCATCAAATTATTTAAGAAGCACGGATTTGAGACTTGGGGACATTTGCCACGCATCGCAGAAATGGACGGCAATCGGTACGACTTAGATATTTTAGGAAAAGAATTATAAACTGAGCGTCTCTTGAAGAAAGACACGCTTTAGATTGTTGACAAAGGGCTAAAATGAACTTTAATTTAGCCCTTTGTCTTCTTTTCAGCGTGATAGAAAACCTTTGCAGCCCGAGGAAGGACGAGTACTGGCGCGGAGCGAATGTCACATTCGTGAGCACCAGCACGCAGGACTGACAAAGAATGCGAAGGTTTGTCTACACGCTGGAGCGTCTCTTGAAGAAAGAGACGCTTTTTTATGAAGCATGCACCAACTGCTCAAATTGCTTCGCATTTTGAAGCGATTTTCTTTTCAGAATGATACCATGTTCATCAATCAGAAGCGCTTGCGGAACAACTGTTACTCCATACAACTCCATAATTTGTGATGAGCGCATATAAACAGCTTGCTCCGGCAGCAATTGAAGAAGCGAGGCATCATCGGCTTGTTCATCTCCATTAATAACAATCACATGAGCATCATCATGTGAAGTTTGAGGCTGCACATCAGACAAAATACTTTTACAAGTCATACAAGTAGAATTCACAAATAACAGCATCACAGCTCGCCCATTTTGCAAATACTCCTTCAAGATCACCTTTTCACCTACATGCGAATAACTGCGAAATAACGGAGCCGGGTCACCAATATCCGCTTCCTTCAATTCAATTCCATCAAGAGATTTTATTTTATTCATAAATCTCCCGATAAAACGGGCAAGCAAAAACACGACAGCCAGCTGGGCAATGACAATTAATAACACAATGATTAATAAAATATCTGTCATTTCATTTTATCTCCTTCTATAATTGATCCATCTGCAATCTGGAATGAGTCGATCCACTTTCGCTTCAATAGCACAATTTCTTGGCTGACCGCTATGATCAAACAGACAGCCGCTGCAATGAGAAAACAAATCATTTTCAACCGCAATGAAATCATTTCAACACTAGGATGTACATAAAATAACCCTGCCACAAGAGTAAGCATCAGCAGATTACGAATCACAATCCCCCAATGCAGGCGATCGTTTTCCAGTAATCCTCCACAACCGCACGAAATATCACGATGCCCCCTCATTAAATTGAACGTAACCGCTCCAGAGTAAATACATAACAGGGCTGTAAGGCCCACTGCAGGCAGGACAGACATGTTCCATATAAACAAATGAATCGTACAAACCAACTCAATCAACAAAAATAAATAAAACATGGGTGCCGCGAAAGAAGGCGGCAGCAGCCGATAAGCATTGATCTGCTGGACATGTGCCTTCTGTTTCCTTGCTTTATCCAGCCATGCACCTGCAAAAATGATTCCTAGTAAATAGACTCCTATGAAATAAAAGACACTCACCTTACACCATCTCCTTTTGTTGAAATAGTTGAGATTGTGCCTCGTATAGCCTTCTGTATTCTCCGTGTAATGCCATCAGTTCATCATGGTTGCCCTCTTCAATGAAAGCACCATCTTTCATGACGATGATACGGTCTGCTAAGCGGGCCGCTCCCATACGATGTGTAATAAACAAAACACCTTGATCCTGCGTATGATCGAACAACTTTCGAATGAGTGAGATCTCCGACAATGGATCGAGAGCAGAGGTCGGTTCATCTAAAATAATAAAATCACTTTCTCTAAAGAAGGTTCTCGCCATCGCAAGCTTTTGCCATTGTCCGCCAGACAATTCATGTCCCTCTTCAAAAAAGCGACCTAGCTGCGCATCATATGTGTCTTCCATTTCATTAATTCTTTTCTCTATACCTGCTTGACGGGCGGCTGAAATCAACCGCTCTTCCTCTTCTATATCATCAATACGGCCAAACCCTATGTTTTCTCTCACAGTGAACTCGTACTTCATAAAATCTTGAAAAAGAACAGCCATTCTCGCATGATAGGTCTTTTTATGGATGGTGGAAATATCCTCTCCATTGACTTTGTGCATATTCTGTTGATCTGGATCGTATAAGCCGGTTAAACATTTGATTAAAGTGGTTTTACCGGACCCATTATCTCCTACTAATGCAATTCGTTCACCTTTATTCATATGAAAATGAATATGCTCAATCGCTGGTTTTTTCATATTCGGATAAGTAAAAGAGAGATTGTCTAATGTAATGGACTGGATATGCTCAATTCCCTGAAGCGACGCTGCCTCTTCCGTCTGTTCATGCATTTCCTCTTCTCTCTTTAGAAAAGCTCTCATTTCATCAACATATAGGCTCGTTTCATATAAACTAGAACATTCCCTCGTTAAATCTTGAAACCCACTTTGAATGTTTTGTACAGCTTGTAGCACTGCAACAAACGTACCCGCAGCTAATTTTTTTTGAAAAATAAGAAAGACAATCAATAAACCACAGCACACATAGGCCAATGTCATGAGCAACCCGCCTGCCATCTCCCAGCGCACTTGGCGTTTCAGCAAATTATATTTTTCATCTGCACTTTTAACGTAGTGACCTCTCCACTTTTGAAGAAGATAATTCCCTATTCCATATAAACGAACTTCCTTTAAAGAATCTCGCTGTGCGACGAGATCAGATACATACATTTCTCTTCGATCATTAGCCGTTAACAAACGATTTAATCGATAACGTGCGCCTCCAAAGAAAAGTTCAATCCATAATACTGGCAAGGTAAACAAGAACAATATGACCGCTAAGCCCCAATGAATACCGATCATATAAATAAGAAGTGATACAACAGTAATCAACGCGCTCATCATTGTAAAAATACTTCTCACCATACTGAGAACATGCTGATGACTGTTCATCACACGTTGACTTTCATTGTAAAAGGACGGGTGCTCAAACGTAATAAACGGCAGTCTTATCGCTTTTTGAAGCAATTCACCTTTCAAATGGAGACCGATCAGATTTGTTGCTTTCTGTTGACTAAGCTGAAGAATAAATTGAAGCCCATATCCTAAAATCACAATGACCATTTGCAGTCCAAATAACCACAAAACCTTTTGGATGTCACCTGAAGACGTCATAAATAAAATAATTTCATTAATCAAAGTTTGAATAATCCAGACACTAGCCAAAGGCATAAAACCAACGATCACTTGAATGAACAAAGTTAAAAGAAGATAAGAACGACTTTTTTTCCAAGTATAGGAGATTGCATATAAACAATGGTTCACTGTACTCATGAGATGCTCCACCTTACACCATTTAGTATAATTGACATATTTTTGATATTTGTAATATGATAGCTTTGCGTAACTTCACTTTGAGAGGACGATATACGATGAATTCAATTTTTCTTATACAGCTCGCTCTTATGATTTGCAGTCTTCTATTAACGGCTGGAATTATCATCTATTTAAAACAACAGATGCAGCTTATCATCTTACCTATAGAACACGTGGGGCAGAAACTTGCGCATCCACTTCTCGAACAGCCATCACCCATTCACATGAATGATCTGCTGCAAACAAATCGTACACAACAATTACTGATCTTCACTGACACAGCATGTCCGCACTGCATTCCATCACTCGAACAATTCCTAGAAACAAAAAAGCAGCGTAAACTAAACGTTTCATTGAGTATTTTGTTGAAAAACGGGCAAAAAAAGGACCAAGAATTATATCGTGATAACGAAACAAACTTGCGAATTATTCCGGTAGACGAACAATTGATAAACGCATTCCAAATTCAGGAGTTTCCGTTCTACATTATGGTAGAAGACAATGATACCATCTCATATGCAGCACCTTTTCCAGACGGTCTTTATTCAAGACTAGCTGCAAACTAAAGATAAATGAGGCATGTGAAGAGCATCAAACACATGCCTCATTTTTTATTATTGTGAATTCGGCTGAACATCCTTCCCTTTTTCCTCTGCAGCGATTTCATTAGCTTCGCTTGAAGCGGATGTTTGTTCCTCAGCTTGTTCAAACTCACTGCGAGCTTCATTTGAAATGTCAACTTGATCACCGTGCTGATTCACAGTAACGGAAGAAGACCCCTCTTTTTGAACCTCTTTCTCTAGTTCCTTTAATTTAGAAACATGAAGCTCTAAATCTTTTCCTTGCTGAACTAAAGTCAGTTGTTGAAATAACGCCTTTCTCTCTTCTGGAGAATGGTCGCCTTGAACAATTTGCGCTGCTTGGGTCAAAAAAGAATTTGATGTATGGCCAGCTTGACGCTTATTTGACGTCTGCATAGCATTTGTTACTAATGAAATTGGAGTTATGCTCATGCGTTCACACCCTAATAAATAAGATACTTAAATTTAGCAGCCACATTTAACGCGTTCTTGGCTAGTACAAATCTCACCTGTGTCACGATCCACATAGTAACGGAAAGTTCCAACGCCTTGAAGGAAACAAGTTGGTGCTGATTGGCAAGAAGTTACCAATCTTTGCAAAATACATCTAGCAGCTGCAGGTTGAACATTGGTCATTTTGTTTAAAATTCGATCTAACATATGAATTCCACCTTCCAATTTTTATGGTAATACAATACAATAATAACCAATGGATAGACAACTAACAACATATTTTGATAAATTTTCTAATTACTTCAAACTACTTTTCTTATTTACGACAAAATTTTTCGATTAGAATTGTAGTAATTGTTACTTTTTTCGTATTCGAAAATAATTTATTTATCCATAAAAAGTAAATAAAAGATAGAAATAAGGTCAATTCACTCTTCCTAAAGTACTACTTGCTCAAGTATGATATAGAGTGAATACATAAAGGAGTGAACACAATTGCAACAAACTGAGAAAATCATTCAATCTCTTCATTCAATAACAAAGTGGGGAAAGGTTGGGAGCATCTTTCTCTATATTTCAGGTGGTCTATCCATCCTCAGTGGGTTTTGGCTTGTTCTTCCTGCTGCCATTGGCGTTTTTCTGATTATGATGGGAATTCATGTCCAAAAATCCGTGAAAGCAGCTGAACAATTGATTCAAGCGCCTGATACTTCTTACGAAGAATTATTGGAACAATATGCTAAGATGATGAAAATGCAGACACTGTTTGCCATTTCAAGTATTGCCGCAGTTATTCTCTCATTCATCGCTATCGTTTTGATGTTTATACTAGGCGGGCTAGCCTTTCTCCAAGAGCTTCCTACCGATGTCCAACAGTACGAAGATTATTACGAAGAAGAACTTGGTGACTTTTATTAATAGAAAGGGGTATCAATAAAATGCGATACCCCTTTTTTATTTGAGTTGGCATAGCCTTGATACTAAACTTGACAATCAGCCTTTATCATTTTAAAATACAAATCGTAATCATTACGGAATAAAGGAGGGTTATAGCACTTATGCGCGTGAAAATCACCTTAGCCTGTACAGAAACAGGTGACAGAAACTATATCACTACAAAAAATAAACGAACGAACCCAGACAGATTGGAGTTAAAAAAATATTCTCCACGATTAAAGAAATACACCCTTCATCGGGAAACAAAATAATTTTCGGGATTCAAATCGTAACAATTACTATTTAAGCGAGGCGGCATACAAAATGATTATGTTCAAAAGGACTAAACCAAATGGATAAGAGAATACCTGTCACAGTTCTAAGCGGCTTTTTAGGAGCTGGAAAAACCACGATATTAAATCATGTTCTACAGAATCGTAAAGGGCTAAAAGTAGCTGTTATTGTCAATGACATGAGCGAAATAAATATTGATGCAGAATTAGTTAAGCAAGGCGGAGAACTCTCTCGATCAGATGAGAAACTGGTTGAACTATCTAATGGTTGTATTTGTTGCACATTGAGAGAAGATTTATTAATTGAAGTAGAACGCCTTTGTAAGGCTGGGAATATCGATTATATTGTCATTGAATCTACAGGTATTAGTGAACCAATTCCTGTCGCTCAAACTTTCTCTTACATTGATGAAGAAATGGGCATAGATTTGACACGTTTTTGCAGATTAGACACGATGGTAACGGTGGTAGATGCAAACCGTTTCTGGACAGATTTCCAGTCAGGAGAAAGTTTATTGGATCGTAAAGAAGCAGTTTCAGATGATGATGAACGAGAGATTTCCGATTTACTTATTGATCAAATTGAATTTTGTGATGTGCTCATTATCAATAAATGTGATCTTGTATCAGCATCAGAACTAGATCGGCTTGAGCACGTGTTAACCAAACTTCAACCAGAAGCAGCCATTATTAGAACCTCTAAAGGTAACGTACAGCCTAGTGATATTTTGAATACTGGTTTATTCAATTTTGAAAAATCTAGTGCTTCTGCGGGCTGGATCAAAGAAATTAATGCTGGACACTCTCAGCATACGCCTGAAACAGAAGAATACCAAATCTCATCTTTTGTTTATGAAAGAAGGCTTCCTTTTCATACTGGCAGACTGAATGCATGGTTAGATCAAATGCCAGAGCAGATTGTTCGAGCGAAAGGATTTATATGGCTAGCGACACATCATGATTTAACCATTTTAATTTCACAAGCCGGAAAATCTGTTGCAATTGAACCAATCGCATACTGGATTGCTGCCTTACCTGAGCAAGAACGATCACGGATCTTAAATCAGGAACCAGAAATTCTAGATGAGTGGGATGCAGAGTTTGGTGATCGACATACAAAACTTGTCTTTATCGGTGTAGATTTACCTAAAGCAGATATTATTCGTACACTAGATCAATGCTTACTCACACCTGAAGAATTTGATCAAGATTGGACAACGTTTGAAGACCCCTTTCAATGGAACATACACACTTAAACCAGGAGGGTTTTAAATGGCAAAGAAATCAAAAATAGCAAAAGAAAAAAAGCGGCAGCAGCTCGTTTTGAAATATGCACAATTAAGGAAAGAGCTAAAAGAAAAAGGTGACTATGAAGCTTTGCAGAAACTACCTAGAGACTCTTCACCCACTCGCTTAAAAAACCGCTGTGAATTAACTGGCCGTCCTAGAGGTTACTTGAGAAAATTTAAAATGTCTCGAATTGCTTTTCGTGAGCTTGCCTATAAAGGACAGATTCCAGGAGTGAAAAAATCGAGTTGGTAAATATTGATTTGATCTTAGCATAGTTCCTGTCAATGTAAAGTAGGACAAAATGAATAAAAATCTTTTTTTCATCCTTACTCCGTCAATTTTGAGGTACAAAATAGCATTTTAAAAAAACAGCAGAATCTCTGCTGTTTTTTTATGGGGATGAGCTTATAGGAAAAATTGTCCTGATGTTAAAAGAAGATTTTCAACAGTGATTATAGCATTTTCTCTTCTTTTCAAAAATCGATGATCATGATACTTTGTTGTCATTACCCGCCGATGTAGGACATCTCAACTTTTTTCTGATCTTTCTTTTGCTCTCTCTCAGCTGAATATTGATCCTGTCTGTTTGACCAAAGTTCCTTCAATATGTTCACTAGATATTCATCATTTTCTGAATTACGGATAAATCGTCTCAGATCAAAGCCCGATGATGCAAAAAGACAGGTGAATAATTCGCCACGTGCAGATAGTCTAGCTCTATTACACGATCCACAAAAAGCATCTGAAACGGAAGAAATAATGCCAATCTCTCCTGACCCATCCTCATAAAAATAACGCTTGGCTACTTCACCTTGATATCGAGGGGGTTCTGGTTTAATAGGGTATTTTGAATGAATTAGCTCCATAATCTCTTTTTTCGTCAATACATGCTTGAGATTCCATTTGTTCGTATTGCCAACATCCATGAATTCAATAAATCGTAGAATGTGTCCTTCTTTTTTAAAATAGGCTGCCATTGGTAAGATATCTTGATCATTCACACCTTTTTGGACAACCATATTGATCTTAATAGCAAGTCCAGCTTTTTTTGCAGCCTCTATCCCATCAAATACTTTTTGGATAGAAATGTGTCTTCCATTCATCTGCTTAAAACGATCTGGATTTAAAGAATCTAAACTAATGGTGACTCTATTCAGACCTGCTTTCTTTAGCTTATCTGCGTACAAAGGTAACAGCGTTCCATTGGTTGTCATCGCGATGTCTTCAATACCTGGAATTTTTGCGAGTTTTTCTATCAAAACGGGCAAATCTTTACGCATTAAAGGTTCACCGCCCGTAATACGTAATTTCACCACACCTAATTCCTTTGCAAAAAGCGCAGCAAGTCGTTCAATTTCCTCGAAGCTAAGCAGCTCTTCTTTATCTAAAAAAGGATAATCTGGTCCAAAGATTTCAGCAGGCATACAGTACGTACATCTAAAATTACAGCGATCTGTTACGGATATTCTTAAATCGCGCAATGGTCGATGTCTTTTATCCAAAATACTGACCATACTTAGCCTCCTATTCTGTAATACGCTGATGATGAGTATAGATATTAAAAGATTCTCCTCTTACGAACCCAACTGTTGTTATATTTAATTCTTCTGCCATTTTAAGTGCTAACTCAGTAGGAGCTGATTTTGATATGACGATTGATACTCCTAATTTTGCTGCCTTCAACAGAACTTCAGATGATATCCGGCCGCTAAATACAAGGATTTTATCTCTCAGTGGGATTTTATGAAGTAAACAATATCCATAGATTTTATCCAACGCATTATGCCGTCCTATATCCGTCCTAGTGATGAATAGCTTTTCTGTATCACACAGTCCAGCATTATGGACACCACCAGTATGCTGAAATAGCTGACTTTCCTCCTGTAAACATTTCATTAAATGAATACAAGTTTCAGCAGAAATGCTGATTCGGTCAATGGCTGTTTTTGCCGTCTTCACATCTTGGAGAAAATAAAAATGTCTTCCTTTCCCACAGCAAGATCCGATCACTCGTTTTGTAAAATCTGAGGATTGGAAATGAGTTGAGTGATGTAAGTCAACATATGCAAAACCCATACTTTCATCTATTGTAAACCTTTTAATCTCTTTTTCAAATCGAATGACTCCTTCTGAAGCTAAAAAACCGATCACCAATTCTTTCAAATGATCCGGTGAACAAACGAGTGTGACAAACTCTTCACCATTCACTAGCACGGTTAAAGGGAATTCTTCTACAACTTCATCTGTTTTACATGTCATTTGACCTTTGCGATATTGGTGTATGCGTCGTTTCGTTTTAACAGAAGGATTCATGATCTGATCTTCCTTTCAACACAAATTTAGTTATATGAACCAGACGAATTGTGATATTATTTTAAAAAGTCATAAAAATGTAACATATTTCTATCTTATCAAACTTTTTGTTTGCTTTATATGGAGGGAACACAATGAATAAAACAAAAAATCGTTGGCTGATCGCTACAAGTGCTGTGGGGATTCATTTATCTATCGGATCTGTTTATGCATGGAGTGTTTTTACGAATCCTTTACATCAAACCTTTCAATGGTCATTAACAGAAATAAGCCTGACATTTAGCATCGCTATTTTATTTTTAGGTTTATCGGCTGCCTTTATGGGGCATTTCGTTGAAAAGTATGGGCCGAGGGCATCAGGGCTCTTCTCAGCTATTTTCTTCGGCATTGGGATGACTGGATCAGGGTTTGCTGTCCACATGTCTTCATTACCTCTCCTCTATTTATTTTATGGTGTACTCGCTGGAATCGGATTAGGTGTAGGCTATATTGCTCCAGTATCCACATTAGTCAAATGGTTTCCAGATCGAAGAGGACTCGCAACGGGTTTAGCCATTATGGGTTTTGGGTTTGCTTCTCTGATTTGCAGTCCCATTATTCAATTTCTCATTGAAAAAGTTGATATTGCAAACACCTTCTATATTCTCGGAATCTCTTATTTTATCATCATGGTCGTTTCATCTCTTTATTTATCACCACCAACACCTGATGATGTCAAACAATTTAACGTGCTAAAAACAAGCCAAAGGAAAATTCCTCAAGATTTATCACAGCTCACAGCAAATGAAGCCATTAAAACACGGCGTTTTTATTATTTGTGGGTCATGCTCTTTATTAATATCACATGCGGAATTGCCATTATTTCTGTAGCATCACCGCTTGCTCAAGAAAGTGTTGGTTTCACGGCCGGTGCAGCAGCTACTCTTGTTGGAATTTTAGGTGCTTTTAATGGGCTAGGACGGATCGGATGGGCATCCTTCTCTGATTATATCGGAAGGCCAAATACGTATACGATTTTCTTTACTATACAGCTCATTGCTTTTCCCTTACTTCCCTACTTAAAAGAACCGCTCATCTTTTCAATCGTGATGGCAATCATTTATACGTGCTACGGAGGAGGGTTTGCTTCAATTCCAGCCTATATCGGAGATTTATTTGGTACGAAGCAGCTAGGTGCCATACACGGTTATATTCTCACCGCTTGGGCCGCTGCTGGTTTAGCAGGACCTTTATTTTCCTCCTTTATTCGTGACATTACAGGCAATTACACACAAAGTCTCATGGTCTTCTCTGGCCTATTTTTCATTGCGTTTATCATATCTCTTCTCATTCGGAAGGATATTAAACAACTTCGTGAATCAAATCTTACTGCTCCTTCTTCTGTCACGGTCCGCTCTTAAGATGAATTTGACAGAATGACAATCTACAGGTAATTTTTAGATATGAAAACGCTTTACAAAGTGATAGGAGGGTGACGATATCATGGGAAAAACAAAACACAAGGGGCCTATTAAACTCAACAAAAAACCCTCACCAAAGCTATGGGCCTCTTTTGCTCCTATGGGGCTTGGAAAAGTAAAACCGAAACACATTCGAGACACACTGAAAGTGGCATGGGAGAACAAAGATAACCTCCCCTATGCGTACCGTATATTGACTCAGGGCGTTTGTGACGGCTGCGCTCTTGGTGTATCAGGTTTATACGATCAAACACTAGCAGGACCCCATATATGCACAACAAGACTGAATGTGCTACGGCTTAACACAATGCCAGCTATTGATCCAAAATGGTTCGAAGATATTGAGCGGCTCAAACAAATGGATAGCACGTCTCTTCGAAAACTTGGGCGTATTCCTTATCCCCTGATTCGAAAAAAAGGTGAGAATGCCTTTACACGCATTTCTTGGGATGGTGCATTAGATCAAATCGCCGCTAAAATCAAATCGATTGATAAACGTCAGCTTGCTTTCTATTTAACAGCTAGAGGGATTACGAATGAAGTGTACTATACTGCGGCGAAAGCTGCGCGATATATTGGAACAAATCATATCGATAATGCTTCTCGTATTTGCCATTCACCAAGCAAAACCGCTCTTAAACGCTCCCTTGGTATAGGTGCATCCAGCTGTAATTACAGTGATTGGATTGGAACAGATGTATTGATTTTTTGGGGCTCTGTTGCAGCAAACAACCAGCCGGTTTCCACTAAATATATGTACGCCGCTAAAAAGAAAGGAACCAAGATCATTGTCATCAATCCATATAAAGAGCCTGCAATGGAAAAATATTGGGTCCCTTCTATCCCAGAAAGTGCTTTATTCGGCACAAAAATAGCGGATGATTTTTATCAAGTCAATATAGGCGGCGATATTGCGTTTATGAATGGTGTCATCAAACATTGGTTTGAAATGGAAGAGCAAGCGCCTCATTCCGCTCTTGACCATGAATTTATCCAAGCGCATACAACCGGCATAAAAGATGTAAAGCAGCATGTCACTCAGTTAAAATGGTCGGATCTCGAAGCATCGTCAGGCTTATCTAAAGAAAGAATGAAGGAATTCGCTGTACTGCTTGCCAATGCCAATTCAGGGGTGTTTATTTGGAGTATGGGTCTCACTCAGCATCGCTTTGCCACTGATAATATATCACAAGTCGCAAACCTTGCCATGTTACGCGGGTTTATTGGCAGAAAACATTGTGGCGTTATGCCTATTCGTGGCCATAGCGGTGTCCAAGGTTCAGGCGAAATGGGTGCCGATCCATTCGTATTGCCCGGCAGTGATTTTGATGAAGAGAATATTAAAAGAATCGAGAAGATATGGGGATTTGATATTCCAAAATGGCATGGTGACACGATTGGGCAATCATTTGAAAAAATGGCTCTTCCAAAAGAACACCCGCAAAAGCTGAAGATGCTGTTTACTAGCGGTGGAAACTTTTTAGAAACAATGCCAAATCCTGAAGCGATTGAAAAAGCACTATCCGAGCTTGAACTCCGTGTCCATCAAGATATTATTTTGAACACCTCTACACTGGTAGAAGCAGAAGAGACTGTGATTGTTCTGCCTGCAATGACAAGATATGAACAGCCAGGCGGCGGTACATCAACCAGTACGGAACGCATGGTGTATTTCAGTCCGGAAATTGAAGGGCCACGCATTGAAGAAGCCAGAGCTGAATGGGACATTTATATTGACCTAGCAAAAAGGGTTCGTCCAGAAGATGCGAAGCTGATTCATTTTGACCATGCTGAAGACATTCGTCGTGAGATTGCCATCGCAAATCGGAACTATGATGGGATCCAGCATTTGCGTCATAAAGGGGATGTCTTTCAATGGGGTGGCGCATGGCTTTGCGAAGATGGGGTGTGTCCAACACCGGATGGAAAAGGACACCTGCTCCCAGCACAGCTGCCCCAATATCGAAAAACTGAGGGGCATTTCAATATCACGACAAGACGAGGCAAGCAATTCAACTCTATGATTTACAGTGAAAAGGATGCCTTTAATGGTGGAAAGCGGCATTCTATCTTGATGAATGAAGAAGATGCGAAAGAGCTTTACGTCCAAGAAGGCGATCCTGTTGTCCTTTTCAATCAATATGGATCCTACCAAGGAGTTGCTCAATTCGGAGAGCTGAAACGTGGAAATATTGCAGTTTATTGGCCTGAAGGAAACGTGTTAATACCAAAAGGAGTTTACGAAAGCTATTCCCAGATTCCAGAATACAATACCACCGCGATATTAGAAAAAGCCGAAACCTTTCATGCAAGAAAAGATCAGCACTACGTGGAGAAACGGATTGATGAATTAGAAACGACTTTAAATTGATCCTTTATGAAAAAACAGCTGGGGGTTTCTCCCCAGCTGTCTATTCACATCTTATTGACCAAAAGCGTTCGCTTCTTTTTGAAGAATATGATTCAATTCTTCTGCATTTGCTGCTGGTTGATATTGTCCACCACCAGCTTTGGCAACAGATTTTAGACTTTTTGCTTCTTTTTCATTTACATCGAAGCCAATGATATTGACGATTGTGTCAATACCTTCTTCATGTAATTGCTTCGCTGCTTGTGATGGGCTTCCGCCGCATGTTTCCTCACCATCGCTGACAACATATACAATATTTTTTCCTTTAGCTTGGTGATCTTCAAAATCTTGTTTCGTATCAGTTAATGCTTTGGCAAGTGGTGTCCAGCCTGTTGGACCATACACATTTAGCGCTTGTTGAAAGGTTGCTTGCTCATATGTTCCAAATCCATAAACTGCTTCGGAACTTGCACAAGAAACGGCTTTTCCTGCATTTTTATTCGTTCCTTCATGACCAAAAACACGAAGCAAGACTTGTGTATCTTCTGATAAAATACTTGCGAAACTTTGGATCGAGCGTTTTGCGATATCGATTTTCTTTTCGCCTTCAACCGATTGTGCCATGCTTCCGCTTAAATCAAGTAAAATCACCACATGAGCAGGCTCCTTTTTCGTTACAGCATGAGCTGGTGAAGAAAGAAGCAGAACAAGACTCGCTAAAACGGTTAATATAATATTTCTTTTCATTAAAAAATCTCCCTTTTTTTCATTTGTACAGAAAAAGAGAAACGAAAGCATCAATCAATCGTTTCCCTTTTCTTCAGCAAGTTATTCGTGTAGTTTTAATGATTCTGCTGTAAGGATAGAACCCATTTCTTTCCCAGTGCTTGCTTGGTAGTAATGACCTTTACCAGCTTTAGCTACTTGCTTCAATTGACCTTCATAGCCATCGTTAAAGTCTAATCCAATCACATTGACTACAGTAGATCCTTTTGAGTTATGAAGCTCTTTCGCTACTTTCACTGGATCTCCACCACAAGTTTCTTCACCATCAGTAATTAAGTACACAATGTGTTTTGTTCCCTTATGAA
Source organism: Bacillus sp. 2B09 (assembly GCF_003946835.1). Taxonomy (NCBI): domain Bacteria; kingdom Bacillati; phylum Bacillota; class Bacilli; order Caryophanales; family Bacillaceae; genus Bacillus; species Bacillus sp. 2B09. The sequence goes on along the minus strand of NZ_RPSG01000002.1, from coordinate 317,882 downwards.
GCTGTTTATCCGCTTGCTTTGCACTTTCAAGAGCACGTGCAATCGGTGTCCAGCCATTTGGTCCAAGACCGTTTAGAGAGTTTTCGAAACTATCCTTTTCATAAGGCTGAACGCCATAAACGCCTCTAATGACTTCACATGATTGAGCTTTACCTGAGTTTTTGTTGTTTCCTTCAGACCCAAACAAACTCATACGGATTTTAGCATCTTTCGGAAGAGACTGAGCAAATTTAAATACCTCTTGTTTTGCTAAATCGAATTTGCGCTCTCCATCCACTTTTCTTGCCATACTTCCACTTGCATCAAGTAAGATGGTCACTCTTACATCTTTCTTATGTTTTTTGGCTGATGCTGCTTCTGCAAATACTGGTGAAGAGATTGACATTGATAATGTCAATACAGCTAAGGTTACGAGTGTAAATACTTTTTTCAACATGCTTTTCCTTCCTCCTTATGTATTTGATTGAAACATCTTAATCGTAAAATATTCTGTCTTGGAATGGTATAGGACTCGATCCCTTTTTCTCTTTCATCAAAATCACTAAAATTCTGTCAGATGTCTAGATATATTCACCTAAAGACTCTTTTGTCACCCTCGTTTTCTCATTCTTTCGAGGGGCTTTGTATCGGCCATCGGTTCTTGTCGGGATGTAAATGTTTAAGATTTCCTGAGGTGCGTCTTAAGTCGCAATTTGTCACATTCTGTTCAAACCTCTTCACACATAAAAAAAGATGCCCCCATTTTGAGGCACCTTTGCTTTTATTTCTTAGCCATATATGTGTTCAGAAAGCGATCAGCTGATTCAATTTTTATCCCTTGATAATAATGTTTCACGATCGCCTCTACTTTTTTGCCTGACTGTGCCATATAATGTGCACCATACTGACTCATGCCCACACCATGGCCATACCCTTTTGTCGTAATCACGATTTGCTGACCCTTTCGTTCCCATGTAAAGTCTGCAGAGTGCAATCCTAGTGATTCGCGAATGTCTCTGCCCGACAATGTTTTTCCGTTAATGACGGCTTTGGCTACTTGATTGCCTGGTGTTCGTTCTACAATTTCTCCCACCTGCTGCTGGCCAAGGGTCACACCCAGTTTTTGCTGAAATTCACTCACTGTGATGGTTTTCTTGTTTTGGAATTTGGGTGATTTTTCGTCCCATTTACTTGAGACGCTTTTCAAATAAGGGATTTCATTTTTCCAATAAGCTTCTGCATTTTCGGTTTTCCCATTACTTGTTGAAAAGAAGGAAGCATCAATTGGTTTTTCGTCATACGTCAGTACTTTCCCTTGTGTACTGGCAACCGCTTCTGTGACCTTTTTTAATTTCCAATTGTACGCTTTTCCCCAAATTTTCTTCAGTTCCTGTTTATTTTTGTACACTTGGAACATTTGGGTGTCATCTACAAGAGAACCCTGTGGAGATTTGACGGTTTTATCAATGATCATTTGTCTGACGATATACGTTCTAGCGGCGAGTGCCTGTGCCTTGAGCGCCTCTATTTCAAAATCGGCTGGCATTTCAGAAGCGACGACACCGATCACATACTCTTCTAAGGGGATGTTTTCTACCTGCTGATGCGCTGAACGGTAGACGGGAATGGAGACGGGTGATTGTTTCAATTTGACTGAACCTTTCACTTCTTTTTTAACTGATGGTTCTGCTGCTACGTGTTGGCTGGCTGCTGGTTTTCCTTGGAACGTCGGCAACACGAGTAAGGTTGGAATCATTAAAATGATGATGCAAATTCCTGCGATTGTCCATATCATTGGTTTCATATTGGCTGCCCCCATTTGTCATTGAATCTCTTTTATCCTATGGGCAAGGACAAGCTAATATGACAGCTTCTTTCATTCATTGGACAAGTCTTTTGGTGATATGTTTGTGCTCTTCATCATTTGATTTACTGTTCGTCTTTATGAATAAAATTTAAAACGATTGGATACACTAATGATAAGCTTTTGAAAATGAAACCAGTCTATGATTCTAAAAAAAAAAAATCAGCATACCCAAATGGACACACTGATTTCTTTTATGATTATGCGTTTAGATCTGATACAACTTGTTCTTGTGTCACATCTGCTGATTCATCATTTACTCTTTCAATGTCTGCACCGATTGCTGCTAGTTTTTGGTGGAAGTTCACATATCCACGGTCAATATGCTTCAATTCAGTGACACGTGTATGACCTTCTGCCACTAATCCAGCAAGTACAAGTGCTGCTCCTGCTCTTAAATCAGTCGCTGCCACTTCAGCACCTTGAAGTTGAACAGGTCCATTGATTATCACAGAGCGACCCTCAATTTTAATATCGCCATTCATGCGGCGGAATTCTTCAGCATGCATAAAACGATTTTCAAACACAGTTTCTGTGATCATGCTTGTTCCGTTCGCACGAAGCAATAGCGCCATCATCTGAGATTGCATATCCGTTGGGAAACCAGGATGCGGCATTGTTTTTAGATCGATTGGCTTGAGCTCAGATGGTCCAATGACTCTTAAACCTTCTTCTTCTTCAATGATCTGAATACCCATTTCTTCCATTTTCGCCACAAGTGAAGTCATGTGCTCAGGCACAGCGCCTTTTACAAGAACATTTCCTTCAGTAATGGCTGCTGCCACCATAAACGTACCAGCTTCAATTCGGTCAGGGATGATGTTGTGTTTTGCACCGTGAAGTGTTTCTACACCTTCGATTTTGATTGTACCAGTTCCAGCACCGCGAACCTTACCGCCCATGGCATTGATATAGTTTGCCAAATCAACAATTTCAGGTTCTTTTGCTACGTTTTCTAAAATCGTCGTTCCTTCAGCCAATGCTGCTGCCATGATGATGTTTTCAGTTGCCCCTACACTTGGGAAATCCAAATAGATTTTTGCACCTTTTAAACGGCCATTTACTTCAGCCTCGATGAAACCATTACCTACTTGAATTTTAGCTCCCATTGCTTCAAAGCCTTTTAAATGCTGATCAATTGGTCTTGAACCAATCGCACAACCACCAGGTAATGCAACTCTTGCATGACCTGTTCTAGCTAAAAGTGGTCCCATGACGAGCACAGATGCTCTCATTTTACGGACGTACTCAAACGGAGCCTCAGTTTCTAGTGCATGAGATGCATCTACTGATACTTCGTTATTTTCAAAATGTACTTCTGCTCCTAAATGACGTAACACTTCATTGATTGTATATACATCGGAGAGCGTAGGTACATCACAAATTACGCTTTTTTCTGTACTTGCTAACAAAGATGCAGCGATAACTGGTAAAACGGCATTTTTTGCGCCTTCTACTTTAACTGTGCCGTTTAACTTTTGACCGCCGCGGACGATGATTTTTTCCAAGGTCTTCCCCTCCGCGTCCCAAATTCTCTATATTAATATTCAGTCGTTACGATTGGTGTGCCAACCGTAATCGTATGATTTTCGTTCATTTCCGAACTTCTGATGGCAATTTGAACATTCATTTTATCATTTGAAGTCATAATGAACTGTTCCCACTTCTCTGTGTAAGCGGAAAGCGACACAAAATTAGACTCAACGAGATACTCAACTGGTTTTGCTTGAAATTCATTTGCTATCATTTCAGCTTTTTTTTGCAAAACAACATCCATCATACCATTTACATGACCATCGAGACAAGTAAAAATCACAAATTTTTCTTGTAATATGCTTTTTGCATGACGTACGAACTGATCATATGTATGCTCCCAGGTATTCAGTGGGCGAGCACCTTTTTGCTCATATAATAAATACGACTTTTGGTTTGATTTTGTGTCGGTCTTCACGAGTAAAATTTTCGATAATGTATCATTTTTTTCATCTTTGTAAATTCCTGTGACTTTGGTGACATGTTTCTCTTTTTTTTCGGTCCACTCATACTGTCGTAGTTCGTCTTTCAAACGTTTCACTTTTTTTGAAAATTGTTCGGATGAAATGTCTATATTTGTTTTGGCATGAAGCGTCCATCCACTTACTTCGATTTGCTGGTTTTTCATACCTTCTGCTATTTGGGCGAGCGTCGATGTTTCTTCTGCCCGAACACCTTGAATCATCAGAACAAAAAAAAGAATAAATGCAAATAATGGCCAACCTTTTAAATACTTTCTCACTTGTCATTCCCCCTTGCTACAAGTGTTGCCGCAAGGAGATCAATGCATACGTGGAAAAGTCATCAAAGGCCATATTTTTGACACTTCTTTTTACGTTCCCGCAGAAGGCAGTGACCAAACCTTTTATGTTAAAACATATAAGGGATTTGTCTGGAGAAATTTAAATAATCAAGGAAGAAATTGCTGACTGCCGATGCAATAGCAATCGTGAGCAGCATCATGAGCAATCTAGCTTGAATAATTTTTCCTTTTTTAATCAGTGGATCGATATTCACCGCAAGCAATGCCCACCACGTAATGGCGATAAAAAATAGGTGGATCACAATACTGACAATTGCTTGTTGTCCTACGTCTTCCATACACTTGAATCCTCCTTTTATTGATTTCTGTAAAGGAAAACTCCCTTTCATTATATCCTCCAAAATCGGAAAGATGAATCATTTGGAAAAAAGAGCTACATTTAGAGTGAATCCCCTCTTATTCTGATGCGAAGGAGATGATATACTGCGGTGGAAGGAGCTGATCATATTTGAAAGATTCTTTTCCTGACTTTGTTGATTTGTACGGAGAACTGGTTCCCTCATTTGAACATGAATGGGAAGCCATTGCTTTCTACTTTGATTATAGACAGACACAGCTAGAAGAATTAGCACAATTGTGTCATTTTCATAACATTTCTTTGGATTACTCAGAGGAAAGCCTTTATCAGTTAGAGTCATTATACTTCGATGCCTTCCGTCAGCAGCTTTTTGCTGAGTGGAAAATGCCTATTGATGCATTGGAAGCGATGTTGAGTGTGTACATGGGAGAGGTTGTCATCAAGCATCATTCAGATGCTGATTGGGTCGTGCGGCCTTATATGGACTCTTCGCATCAATATACCCTTGGCTTGCGCCGAAACAATAAAACGTGGCATAGTACGCATTTTTGCGAGCATTTATATCTTGAAAAGCAAGCATCTCATCCGTATGTGTCGATGTATCAGTCTCTCATGTCATCCTAAAAAAATCCTTCTTATCGCAATGATAAGAAGGATTTTCTGTTTTATTTCCCTGCTACATTTAAACGGTTTAATGCCCGTTTTAATGCGAGTTCCGCCCTGCGTACATCACTTTCATTCGGGTGGTTCAAATGCTCTTCAGCACGCTGTTTCGCTGATTTAGCGCGATCAACATCAACTTTGTCTGATGTTTCAGCAGCCTGAGCAAGAATGGTTACTTTTTCGGGGCGAACTTCAACAAATCCACCGCTTACTGCAACCAATTCAGTTGATCCACTATGTTTTAAGCGAACTGCACCGATTTTTAGCGGAGCAACCATTGGAACGTGGCCAGCTAAAATCCCAAGCTCACCGCTTTCTGCTCTTACACTGACCATTTCCACATCCGCTTCATACACTGGGCCGTCGGGAGTAACGATATTGACTTGAACGGTCTTCATGCTTTTACCCTCCTAAGGACCAGATTAGGCCTCTACACCCATCTCTTTGGCTTTTTCAACCACTTCTTCAATGCGGCCGACTAAGCGGAATGCATCTTCTGGAAGGTGATCGTATTTACCAGATAAGATTTCCTTGAAGCCTTTAACAGTTTCTTGCAATGGCACATAAGAACCTTTTTGGCCAGTGAACTGTTCTGCTACGTGGAAGTTTTGAGATAGGAAGAATTGAACACGACGAGCTCTGTGTACCACAAGCTTATCGTCCTCAGATAATTCATCCATACCTAAAATGGCAATGATATCTTGCAATTCTTTATAACGTTGCAATGTTTGCTGAACTTCACGCGCGATCGCATAATGCTCTTCGCCAACAATCTCAGGTGCAAGGGCACGAGATGTTGAAGCAAGTGGATCTACCGCTGGGTAAATCCCCATCTCTGTCAACTTACGCTCAAGGTTTGTCGTTGCATCAAGGTGAGCGAACGTTGTAGCTGGAGCTGGATCTGTATAGTCATCCGCAGGTACATAAATCGCTTGAATCGATGTAACCGATCCTACGTTTGTAGACGTGATACGCTCTTGAAGCTGACCCATTTCTGTTGCAAGAGTTGGCTGATAACCTACCGCTGAAGGCATACGTCCAAGAAGGGCTGATACTTCAGAACCTGCTTGTGTAAAGCGATAGATGTTATCGATGAAGAACAATACGTCTTGACCTTGTTCATCACGGAAATGCTCTGCCATTGTCAAACCAGTTAGAGCTACACGCATACGTGCACCTGGTGGCTCGTTCATTTGGCCGAAGACCATCGCTGTTTTTTCGATAACGCCAGAATCTTTCATTTCGTAGTAAAGGTCATTTCCTTCACGTGTACGCTCTCCAACACCAGCGAATACAGAAATACCGCCGTGTTCTTGTGCGATGTTGTTGATCAATTCTTGAATCAGAACGGTTTTACCAACACCGGCTCCACCGAATAGACCGATCTTTCCACCTTTGATGTAAGGAGCAAGAAGGTCAACAACTTTGATACCTGTTTCAAGAATTTCAACTTCTGTAGAAAGTTGATCAAAAGAAGGCGCTTGTCTGTGGATTGGGTCTCTTTGCGCTTCCACACCAAGTGGCTCATCTAAGTCAATGTTATCTCCCAGTACGTTGAATACACGTCCAAGTGTTACGTTACCAACTGGTACTGAAATTGGTTTTCCAAGGTCTACAGCTTCCATACCGCGCTTCACACCGTCTGTTGATGCCATTGCGATGGTTCTCACTGTATCATCACCTAAATGTAGTGCTACTTCTAAAGTTAAGTCGATATCAACTTCACTTTCGCTTTCCGCTTTATGCGAAACTTTGATCGCATTATAAATCTCAGGCAAGTGACCGTCTTCAAAACGAACGTCTACGACTGGTCCCATGATCTGACTGATGCGTCCTGTTTTCATTGCATTCCCTCCTGACAATTATTTCTATTCTAAGGCAGCTGCTCCGCCGACAATTTCTGTAATCTCTTGTGTAATCGCTGCTTGACGAGCACGGTTGTAAGAGAGTGTCAGGCTGTCGATCAATTCTTTTGCGTTGTCTGTTGCACTCTTCATCGCTGTCATCCTTGCAGCATGTTCACTTGCTTTGCTGTCAAGAAGCGCACCGAAAATCAAACTCTCTGCATATTGAGGAAGGAGAACTTCAAGAATTTCTTCTTCAGAAGGCTCAAACTCATAAGATGCGGAACGTTTATTTGGTGTCGCTGCGGCCGAAAGGTCCGTTAGCGGCAATAATTTTTTCTCTGTTACTTCTTGTGAAATGGCACTGACGAAATGGTTATAGAACATGTAAAGCTCATCAAACGCTTCATCAGAGAACATTTGCACTGTACTGCTTGCTAATTCTTTAATATCAGCAAACGCTACTTCGTCTCCAAGCCCTGTTACTTCAGAAATAACTGGAATACCACGCTTTTTGAAGAAGTCGCGTCCGATTTTACCAATCACAATCACCGCATATTCATCAGCAGATTGATGACGAGATTGAATGGCTTGGTAAGCGGCACGTAAAATCGAGCTGTTAAAAGGTCCTGCAAGTCCTCGATCAGATGTAATGACGAGATACCCTGTTTTCTTAACAGGTCTTGAAAGAAGCATTGGGTGCTTAGCACTTGTTCCAGTTGCGATTGCCGCAACGACTTCTTGGATTTTCTCCATGTATGGAACAAAGGACTTCGCATTATTTTCAGCACGATTCAGTTTCGCAGCTGATACCATTTGCATCGCTTTTGTGATCTGACTCGATTTTTTTGTTGACGTGATCCTTGACTTAATATCGCGTAATGAGGCCAAAGATTTCACCACCTTTTTTCAGGAATCCGTGTTCATTTACGTGAAAAGAGAGAAAAAGAGAATCTTTTTCTCTCGGAAAGATTACTAATTAGTTGCTTGGTGCAAACGTACGTTTAAAGCCTTCGATCGCTGCTTTCCACTCTTCATCAGCAGGCATGTTTCCTGTTTGAGAGATTGTGTCAAACAAGTCTTTATGGTTTTCTTCAATGTACATGAATAACTCAGCTTCAAAGCGTTTGACATCAGCAATCGCTACATCATCTAAGTATCCTCTTGTCAGTGCATAAAGAATCGCTACTTGTTTTTCAACTTTCAGCGGTTTGTTCAAGTCTTGTTTTAAGACTTCAACTGTTCTAGCACCACGGTTTAATTTGGCTTGAGTCGCTTGGTCTAGATCAGATCCAAACTGAGCGAATGCTTCAAGCTCACGATAAGAAGCAAGATCCAAACGAAGTGTACCTGCTACCTTTTTCATCGCTTTGATTTGTGCAGAACCACCTACACGAGATACAGACAATCCTGCGTTTACCGCTGGACGTACGCCTGAGAAGAAGAGGTCAGATTGTAAGAAGATCTGTCCATCTGTGATTGAGATAACGTTTGTTGGGATATATGCAGAGATATCACCAGCTTGCGTTTCTACGAAAGGCAATGCTGTGATAGAACCGCCACCCTTTTCATCACTAAGCTTCGCTGCACGCTCTAATAAACGAGAGTGAAGATAGAAAACATCACCAGGGAATGCTTCACGACCTGGAGGACGACGAAGCAATAATGAAAGCTCACGGTAAGCTGCCGCTTGTTTAGAAAGGTCATCATACACAACAAGCACATGCTTGCCGTTATACATGAATTCCTCACCCATCGTTACACCTGCATAAGGAGCAAGGTAAAGAAGTGGAGCTGGCTGTGATGCAGAAGCTGTGACAACGATTGTGTAGTCAAGCGCACCATGCTTACGAAGTGTTTCAACAACACCACGAACAGTTGATTCTTTTTGTCCGATCGCTACATAGATACAGATCATGTCTTGATCTTTTTGGTTCAGGATCGTATCGATTGCAACAGATGTTTTACCTGTTTGACGGTCCCCAATGATCAATTCACGCTGTCCGCGTCCGATTGGAATCAAGGCATCAATTGCTTTAATTCCCGTTTGAAGCGGCTCATGTACCGATTTACGATCCATAACGCCTGGTGCTTCACTTTCGATTGGACGTGTTTTGCTTGTTAAAATTGGACCTAGTCCATCAACAGGCTGACCAAGTGGGTTCACAATACGTCCGATTAACTCTTCCCCTACTGGAACCTCCATGATACGACCTGTACGTTTTACGTCGTCACCTTCACGGATATCTTTGTAAGGTCCTAAGATTACGATACCTACGTTAGACTCCTCAAGGTTTTGAGCCATACCCATTACACCGTTAGAGAACTCAACAAGCTCTCCTGCCATAATGTTGTCAAGGCCATGTACACGCGCGATACCGTCCCCTACTTGAATGACTGTACCGACATCTTTTACTTCAATTTCAGATTGATAGTTTTGGATTTGCTGCTTTATCAGCGCGCTAATCTCTTCAGCTTTGATACTCACTAAGGTTTCACCCCTTCTAACGATTTTCGCCTGCAAGCTGACGTTCAATGCGGGAAAGCTTTCCGCTGACACTGCCGTCATAAATGCGGTTTCCGATACGGATTTTCACTCCGCCTATTAGATCCTTGTCAATCACGTTTTCAACACGCAGTGATGTGACTCCGGCTTTTTTGGCAAATACTTCAGATAAAGATTGAATTTCAGCTCCGCTGAGCGGTTTAACTGAATACACGATCGCATCGTCTATTTGTTTCGTACGGTTTGCAAGTTTCACAAACTCAGACGCCATTTCAGGAAAAATATTCGTGCGTCCGCGGTCAATCAATAAATACATTGTGTGCAAAACATATGTCGAAACACCTTTGAAAGCTTCTGCAATCAGATGTTTCTTTTTGTCTGCCGTAATCTTCGGATGAACAAGAAAGTCATTTAATTCTTGGTCAGCCTTCAGAACTTTTTTGATCTCATTCAGCTCTTTTTCAGTTTCGTCTACTGCCGAAGAAGCAAGAACGATGTCAAAAAGAGCAGAAGCGTAACGCTTAGAGACAATAGTCACGCTCATCGGCTTTCGCCTGCCTCTTTAAGATACTCTTGGATCAATTTCTCTTGTGCTTGCTCATCAAGTTCTTTTTCAATCACTTTAGAAGCAATTAATACAGAAAGTGATGCAACTTGCTCGCGCAGTGCAGCCACAGCTTGTTCTTTTTCTTTCACGATTTCAGTTCTAGCAGACTCTTTCAAGCGCTCTGATTCTTGACGTGCTGCTTGAATGATGTCTTCTTTTTGTTTCTCACCAATCTTTTTCGCATTTTCGATGAGTGTATGTGATTCTTCGCGTGCTTCTTTTAATAAGACACGTTGTTCTTCAAGAAGCTTTTCAGCTTGAACGTGCTTTTCTTCAGCACTTGAAATTTCATTTCCTATATAATCTTCACGCTGTTTCATAATCCCTAATAAAGGCTTAAGCGCAAATTTCTTTAAAAGTGCAAGCAGGATGAGCATAGCGATTAGCTGGAACAACATATCCCCGGCATTAAAACTTAAGCCCCCTGCTCCTAAAACCACTGGTAACTGAGACATTTAGTACGGCAACTCCCTTCTTTAAATAATATGTTAAGAAACAAAACATAAAGGAATGGCGAAGTTTCGAACTAATCTGATCTTCGCCATTAAAATTCATATTAGAACGCTTCTCACATATTAACCAAAGAATGCCAAGAATGCGATAACGACAGCGATAATTGGAAGTGCCTCAACTAAAGCTACCCCGATGAACATAAGTGTTCTTAGTTCTCTACCAGCCTCTGGCTGACGAGCGATTCCTTCAACTGTTTTAGATACGATTAGACCGTTACCAATACCTGCTCCTAGTGCTCCTAAACCGATTGCAATTGCTGCTGCTATTAAATTCATTAAAAAGCTCCTCCTTTAAAATAACGTCCTTTTTGGACTCTCAATTTTTTAGTGTTCGTCGCTGACTTTATGGGAGATATACACCATTGTCAGCATGGTGAAGATAAATGCCTGGATGGTTCCGACAAACAAACTGAATGCCTGCCATACAATCATCGGCACGATGGCACCTAATGTACCAATGATACCTAGTGCAAGGTTTTGCGAATAGAAATTAGTCGCAAGTCCTGCAAGTAAACCAAGAAGAATCTCTCCAGCGAAAATATTTCCATAAAGACGCAAACCAAGTGTTAATGTGTTTGCAAATTCTTCAATAATTTTCAGCGGTACTAAAAGTGGGATTGGTCTAAAGTAGTCTTTTGTATATTCCTTGACTCCTTTTGCTTTAACACCATAGTAGTGTGTCAATCCCATGACCATAACCGCTAGTGTCATTGTGATTGCAGGATCAGCAGTTGGTGATTTCCACCATAAGTTGTGATCGACCGTAATCGAGAATGGCAGTCCAAGCATGTTTGAAACAAATATGTACATGAGTAATGTAACGCCAAGCGCTAGAAATGGGGCTCCTGTTTTCATGTCCATCGAACTACCTATGATATTTCGAACAAAATCAACAATCCATTCCATGAAGTTCTGCGCCTTTGTCGGACGAATAGCCAGAACACGAGTAGTCAGCACCGCTATGAGAAGAACGATGATACTAGCAATCGTAATCATGAGAACATTGGATAAGTTGAACGTTAACCCTAAAAATTCTGTAGTTTTTGAACTGTGACCCAAAGAGTATTCACCTCTCTTCCATAGTAGAACGTTTAAGTTGAATGAAGGAATCTATCATAATGACAGGATATATTGTCATTAATCCTATAACAACACCTGCCAGATGAACTTCGTTAGGGTAACGCCAAGCAATCGCTACTGCGAGAATTGCGTTGGCCCACCTGGCTGTACTTCCCATTGAACGAATAGATTTTCCTTTTTTAACTGCTCGATCAAAAGCATGCATTCTCCGAATAAGCAGGAATAAATTAAAGAAAGCAAAAATTGTGCCGATAATGAAACCAAGAAACAGTGGTTTAAAACCAGGCATGGCATAGCCAAACACAAAAATTGCCAATAAATAGAACATATATTTACTCTGTCTGCGGAAAATGACGTTTGGATCGTTCATTCATCTGACTCCCGATGAAAAATATTGTAAAAAAGGTGATAAATGGTGATGAAAACTGCGTAGAAGACGCTTATGATAAGCCGTCCTGTTTGAAAAAAATCAATCACCCATCGGTCTAATTGTGCAATCAGACTTGAAATCTTTAGATCTATGGGATTCTGCTTCATTCGCTGATACAAACCCTGATTATTAAAGGGTTCACAATGAGGATTAGTAGAGTGCTATAGGCTATGAAAACCTTACCATAATACCCTCGTTTAGCATACAATAGCGTCTATGATGTGTCAATCCGTTGAAAGTTAAAAAACTTTTCTATAATGAGAGAGCACACAAAATGTTCACAATTTCATCAAACTTTAGGAGAGTTGTGACATTCATGCAAAAAAACTGCTAATGTTCAGTATACATTGATTTTTCTAAGAACGATATCAACCGTTTGTCATATTTTTCAAAAAAGCCCACATGCACGTTTGCATGTGGGCTTTTCATGAATCATTCTTATTTTGTTCCATACATACGGTCACCAGCATCACCAAGACCTGGGATGATGTAACCTTTTTCGTTTAACTTCTCATCTAATGCCGCAATGTAGATATCAACATCTGGATGATGTTTTTGCATTTCTTCTACACCTTCTGGCGCAGCAATCAGACACATGAAGCGGATGTTTTTCGCACCGCGTTTTTTCAAACTGTTTAATGCTTCTACTGCTGATCCGCCCGTTGCAAGCATTGGGTCTACTACGATAAATTCACGCTCTTCCACATCAGATGGAAGCTTCACATAATATTCAACAGGCTTTAATGTCTTCGGATCACGGTATAAACCGACATGTCCCACTTTGGCAGCTGGAATGAGTTTCAAAATCCCGTCTACCATTCCAAGACCTGCTCTTAAAATCGGCACAACTCCGAGTTTTTTACCTGAGATCACGTTTGATTTAGCGACTTGTACAGGTGTTTCTACATCTACCTCTTCAAGCGGTAAGTCTCTTGTGATTTCAAATGCCATTAATGTTGCGACTTCATCCACTAGCTCTCTAAATTCTTTTGTTCCTGTATGAACGTCACGAATATATGTAAGTTTGTGCTGAATAAGCGGGTGATCAAATACATAAACCTTTGCCATTGCTTGCTACAACTCCTTTTCTGTCATCTTCCGGTGAACTTTGCACACTTCCTACAATTCTACATAAAAAGACATCATCTTTCAATATGATTCGCAAATCCTACAAAAAAAACCCACATGCCAAAAATAGGCAAATGGGTCTGCATCTTAATAATCTAATTCTTGATATAGAGGGAAACGAGCTGTCAGATCAGATACACGCTTTTTCGCCTCTTCTAATTTCGCTTCATCTTCATGATGTTTCAGCGCAAGCGCAATGATGGAACCAACTTCTTTCATCGCTTCTTGATCGAAGCCACGGCTTGTCACTGCTGCTGTACCTACACGTACACCACTTGTAACAAATGGTTTCTCTGGATCATAAGGAATCGCATTTTTGTTCACTGTGATACCAATTTCATCAAGAACGTTTTCTGCAATTTTTCCTGTAATGCCAAGAGAGCGCAAGTCGATGAGAACAAGATGGTTATCTGTTCCACCAGATACAAGCTGAATATCCTCAGATAAAAGTGTTTCAGCTAGTTGTTTTGCGTTATCAATCACGTTTTGTGCATATGTTTTGAAATCTCCGTTCAATACTTCACCGAAAGAAACAGCTTTTGCAGAGATCACATGCATGAGTGGTCCACCTTGAATACCAGGGAAGATCGATTTGTCGATCTTTTTACCAAACTCTTCACGGCATAGAATCATTCCGCCGCGAGGTCCGCGCAATGTTTTGTGAGTTGTCGTTGTCACAAAATCAGCGTAAGGAACTGGATTTGGATGAAGACCTGCTGCAACAAGACCCGCGATGTGAGCCATGTCCACCATAAAGTAAGCACCGACTTCATCGGCAATTTCACGGAACTTTTTGAAATCAATTTGACGTGGGTAAGCACTTGCACCCGCTACGATTAGTTTCGGCTTATGCTCACGTGCTTTTTCAAGTACATCTTGGTAGTCGATATGTTGTGTTTCTTTATCTACACCGTATTCTACAAAGTTGTACTGTACGCCGCTAAAGTTTACAGGGCTTCCATGTGTTAAATGCCCGCCATGTGATAAGTTCATGCCTAGCACTGTATCGCCATGCTCAAGGATTGTAAAGTATACGGCCATATTCGCTTGAGCTCCTGAGTGAGGCTGTACGTTCACATACTCAGCGCCAAAAATTTCTTTTGCGCGGTCACGTGCGATATCTTCTACAACGTCTACATGTTCACAGCCGCCATAGTAGCGTTTACCAGGGTAACCTTCTGCATATTTGTTTGTTAAGACAGAGCCCTGCGCTTCCATGACTGCTTCGCTTACGAAGTTTTCTGATGCAATTAATTCGATTTTGTCCTGCTGGCGTTTCCGCTCTAGTTGAATTGCTTTGAATACTTGTGCGTCTTGCTCAGGTAAATGTTTCATCAGCGAAATCCTCTCCAATCTATTTCCATTCGATGTTTTCACCATCTCATTGTACACGGTTTTTGAGTAAAATGTAAAAGTTTTTTTGGAAAATCGACTTCTTTTTTATGAAAACCCGAATATTCAAAGGGTGAAGCGTCTTCATCATTCAACATTATATTAGAAATATATCCGAACTATGATCTTGTATAAACGGCTCGTTCTCCGCCAATCAGCTTTGGACGAGTTTTTGCAAACGTCACATGTGCTTGTCCTAATTGATGACGGCTGAGACGGATCGGTACGGCTACCCGCTTTAAGTGCATGCCGATGAATGTATCACCGATATCAATCCCTGCATGCGCTGAAATGGATTCAACCAGCACAGGGTGTTCCATTTGCTGATACGCATGAGCCGCCATAGAACCACCCGCCTTACGGACAGGTACAGCCGCTACAATCTCTAAGTTAAGCCGGTACGCCACCTCTTCTTCCACAACGAGGGCACGATTCAAATGCTCGCAGCATTGGAAAGCCAATTCGATTCCTGTCTCGCGTCTCAGTTGATCGAGCTCTTGATAAATAGCTTCAGCAATTTGCTCACTTCCCGCTGTCCCAATGTGCTCGCCAGCCACTTCTGACGTACTGCAGCCAATCACTAAAATGTGGCCGGCTCGCAGTTCAACTGTTTGATGAAACTCTTTTAACATTTCAAGCCAATCTTGACCAATGTTCATGTTAAGCGCTCCTTACAGGTGCTTTTCTTCGTAATCAGCGATTTTACCAATCCGCACAGCATGACGTCCTGCAGTAAATTCTGTTGTCAGCCAAATGTGAGCAATCTCTCTTGCCAATCCTGGTCCAATGACTCGTTCTCCCATCGCAAGAACATTTGTATCGTTATGTTCTCTCGTCGCCTTTGCACTGAATGTATCATGCGCCAGTGCACAGCGGATGCCTTTCACTTTGTTTGCTGAAATGCTCATACCAATACCTGTCCCGCAAATCAAAATGCCACGATCGACTTCTCCGTTTGCCACCATGTTGGCTACAGGAAAAGCATAGTCTGGGTAGTCTACAGAACCTGATCCACATTCACAACCCATATCAATGTATTCAATCTTTAATTCATCCATTAATTGTTTGATTTCTTCACGAATATTCGTTCCGCCGTGATCGGATGCAATGGCTACTTTCATCGGGCAATTCCTCCTAAGGGTGAGTTGATCTGTCATGTCTTACATTCATTCTTTATTTACAGTTATATTTTAACCTCTGCCTAGTCATTTGCAAACAAAAGCAGAAAAACCGTTTGCGCAACGGTTTTACAGGTTGTCCATTTATGAGGATTTGTGATCCTGTTTAAGCTTTTTAGCAAGTTGATACAATAGCGTTTCTAGTTCATCTCGTGTCTCCTGATAAATGGAGAGACTCCCTCCAAATGGATCCGACACGTCACCTTCTGATCCTGTCGCAAATTCTTTTAGAGTGAAGACCTTGTCTTTCACATGAGCATATTGCTCCACAATCAACTGCTTATGCTGAATCGTCATGGTGAAGACATAATCTGCTTCATGAAGAAGTTCTTCTGTTAGTTTAGATGATGAGTGATTCAGTGGAATGCTTTTCTCAAATAATGCTTCGACTGCTTGAGGAGAAGCCTTCCCTGCATCAGAGGCGAAGATGCCCGCTGATTTTACAGTGACCTGTAAGCCTTTTTCATCTGCAATGGAGGAAAAAAGGGCTTGAGCCATCGGACTTCTGCAAGTATTTCCCGTACAAACAAATAAGATATTCATCTTTCGACCTCCTTTTCTTCTATTATATAGCATTTCATTCTACATGTTATGTAAGGAGACTGGCTAGAGCGGAAATAATAATTTGATTCCAAAGGCTAGTAAAATAAACCCGCCAAGCGCACCGCTATATGAACCTACCCATGACCGAACCTGTTTACCGAGTAATAATCCAAGCCATGTGAGCATCATACTAAAAAAGCCAAACAATAAAATGGTCATCAACACCCGAGAACCGTAAATCCCCAGGCTTAAGCCAACGGAAAAACTATCTAAACTCACACTTGTTGCAAAAAGAACGAGACCGGCCCCAACAGGTGCGATAAATGGCTTATCTTCTTTTCGGATAGAAGCGATGATCATTTGCAGACCCAGCACCAAAAGCAGCGCCCCGCCAATATAGGTTGCTAGGAGCCCAAGCCAGCCAGATAAAAGCTGACCTGTCAGCATGCCAAAAAGAGGCATAAACATATGAAATATCCCAATGACAAGTCCAATATAAAGGATCTGGCGGAATCTCAGCTGAATCATCCCCATGCCGAGTCCAACCGAAAAGGCATCCATTCCAAGTGCAAAAGCCATGATACTGAGTGTCAGCAATTCGCCAGCTAGTTCATTCATGTAAATCCCCCTTGGACACGCATTCTCCTTTAACCTATGTTTGTCCAAGAGAGGTTAGAACTATTTGAACGAAGAGAGGGTACGCCCTCCTGCCGCTTTTTGCAGACGGTTCATGATCGCAGAACCCACTCCCTGCTCTGAGAAGGCTTCTGAAATGATCAAGTCTACATCCGTTTCATCAAATTGTCTCAGCACACGATATAAGTTTGCCGCAACCGTTTCAGGCTTTTCTCTCCATCCACAGCTAAAGATAACATCTGCCGCAAACCATTCCTTCTTTTCTTCTGTCGTCAGCACACCTACTTTTAGCCCTTCAGCTCGGTACTTCTGAATGTGCAGCTGCATGTCTTCATCACTTCCATGAAATATATACATTTGTGCTTCAGGTGCATAATGTGTGTATTTCATTCCCGGCGATACAGGCGCCTCATCCTTTTTCGTCAGCCCTGGATCTATGTTGACTGTTCCTACGACCTCTTCTAACGCTTCTTTTGTAATACCGCCCGGCCTTAAGATCACTGGAATCTCGTCTATACAGGATACAACCGTTGACTCCACGCCAATACCTGTTGAACCACCATCGACAATGCCAGCAATTTTCCCATCAAGATCACTCGCGACATGATCCGCAAGTGTCGGCGACGGTTTTCCCGAACGGTTGGCACTAGGCGCGGCAATTGGCAGACCAGCTGCTCGGATGAGTTCAAGCGCAACAGGATGATCAGGCATTCTTACGCCTACTGTAGATAAACCTGCCGTCACCTGCTTTGATAATGTGCCCGGCTTACAAGGTAGAACAATGGTGAGAGCGCCTGGCCAAAAAGCATCCATCAGCGCTGTTACTTTTTCATTTTCTATTTGCGCAAATTCATGAAGCTGTTGAACATCCGCAATGTGAACAATCAACGGATTATCACTTGGGCGTCCTTTCGCTTCATAAATTTTCTTCACAGCCTCTGTCTCTTTTGCATTTGCCCCTAGTCCATAAACCGTTTCTGTCGGAAAAGCGACCACTTCATTCTGTCGCAACAACAGAGCTGCTTGTTCAATTTGTGGATAGTATGTGGATAAATCCTTTTTAAAATCCACAGACCACCTTTTTGTATTTAACATCATACAAACTCCTTTTAAAAAAGATAAAACTGTTGATATATCTCAATTATCCTTTTGAAAGTATAAAAGATGATGCTAAATAAAACAAGCGTTGTCCACAATTTGTGGATAACGCTTGTTTTACAGTGGATAAGTATGTGAATAAGTCCGGTGTTTTGTGATTAACTAGCTGTTTTTTGCAGCACAACCGCCTGCTCTTTTCCCAATGACTCTTTTGCATGCGCAGATACCCACACACTTTCTGGGATTTCCTCTATAGGCGTAAAGCCCATCAGCGCTAAAAAATCATGCGAAGAGGAGTGATTGGCTACAACATAAAAGGTGTCCACACCTTGTTTTTCCCCTAGCGTTTGAACACTTTGGAACAGAGAAACGATATGCCCCTGACCCAGTTTATCTGATATCACAAGTGATCTTAGCAATCCTTCTTGTTCATTTAGTCGTTCAAGACCTAAACAGCCTGCAAGCTCACCGTCTGCATCTTCCATGACCACAAATGACGTACGCTCTGCAATCGTCACCCCGCCTTTTGCTTGGCCTTTTTCAAGAAAGGCATTAATGGCCGGGGCATCTTCTTCTGTCGCTATTCTTAATTGATAATACATGCTTTCACCTCTTTTTGTTCTCTTACTTCAACTCTATGAGGCAAAAACAGATTTAGACCTTTTTTAAGAGAAAAGACTAGAGACCCATTCGAACAGAAAGAATTTCACTTCACCCGTCTCTTCTTCTTTTACCACTTCATTGACAGATTCATTTGATGGCTCTGCGGCTACCTGCTCTTTATCATCTCCTTCTGGTGAGGCGATCGCTTCTCCGTTTGAAAAATCGATAAAGCAGAGAGGTGGGAATAACACACACCACCAATTGGCTCCGTCTCCTTCCCCTAACGTAATCAAAATGGCTTCATATTTCCCAGCAGGATAAACAAAGTTGCCATAAAGCTTTGTTGGAAATGAGGCTTTTTGAAAGCTGACCGATACGGATTGATCAATGTGTTGTTCCTTTAATTTTGCTTTGGCGATACGATTGATGTCTGGAAGCTTTGAACGAATTACACGTCTGGCTTCTTCAATGGATGTGAGGTCTTTCACCCACTCTGTTATATTGGCATTGACCTCATCTCGAATACTTCGTTTCACATCTTGATCTGCCGACTGGTCACTGTTGGCTAAAATGCGTAAACGAATGGCTTCATCTGGAATCACAACAGGCTGATTAGCAGAAGCAGCCGCCGTCTCCTCTTTTCCAAGGTTTGCAAAAGCACCACATAATAATAGAAACATATAAAGACAAATCATCATTTTACTTTTGAACATGATGTGTTCCCCCCACTTTTTCTCTTCGCTACAAACATTGTGTCCAGGAAACGCATCTCGTAAACAGCAAAAATGATTTTTTTAATAGATTATGAGTAAAAAGCAACTACATGAGGTGAGCGAATCAATGTTTTTTCTGCATGCAAAAAAGCCATTCAACAACTTATGAACGGCTTTTTAGTGAGGATTGGTAATCGGAAGGGTACAATCTCCCATCCCAATCTCGGCTGATTTTTAAACCCGAATCTGTTTTGATGACTGTCATTGCGCCTTTTTTCTCAATTTCCTTTTTGACCTTTCCTTTATGGTCAATAAATTGAATGATCATTTCATAGTCAAATTCAATCCTGTCATCGCTTTCATCTGAAGGTGTAAACGTAATTTTTTTCAGTTTAATTTGACAATCTTGATCTTTTGCTGCTTCTAATACACTTGGAAACATGCTGTCTTGTGTATATTCTTGATACTCATGCTCGGTTAAATAATCCTTCAACTTCTCCTTCATGTCAGATAGGTCATCCGTCCGATTCACTGTGTATTGTGCTTTTTTATAGTTTTCCCCAAATGCTGCTGCTTCTTTTTTAAAGCTCGGTTTACCGCAAGCACTCACAATCAATAGTACACTGACGATGACCAACACCATCGCATACCTTCTGTTCACACCATTCGCTCCTTCAAAACAAATTTATGTAAAAAATCATGATCAGAATGTTCATTCTTCTATATATACGTTTCCCTTTTACCATAAGTTTCATCTTTACATAATAAAATAGTCCGACTTTATTCAGCCGGACTTCCGTTTTGAATGTGTGCGCAAACCGCTCGATCCTTTCCGTTGATGTCCTTGATGATATGAACATCAGCTGAAGGGAACGCCTGCAAAAGAAGCGCTTTTACATCTTGTGCTTGTGTATGTCCTATTTCAAAGACAACCACCGCTTGCTGATGAAGTACCTTGTGGAGATCACAGGCGATACGCTCATAAAACCACAGGCCATCACGCCCATCTGTCAGCGCATTGACAGGTTCATGCTTTGTGACAACCTCTGATAAACCATCCATTTCTTCTGCCGCAATATAAGGCGGATTGGAAATAAACACATCGACTTTGATGCCTTGAGCCATAATCGGTTCAAGTAAATCCCCTTGGACAAAATGAACGTCTGCACCAAGCGCTTCTTGATTTCGCTTTGCTACTTCAAGTGCTTCATGTGAAATATCCGTCGCTGTCACAGTGAGAGATTCTTTTTCAAGAGCTAACGTAATCGCAATTGCACCGCTACCTGTTCCTACATCAACAGCTTTGAGCGGCTGATCATCAGGAAACACACGATTCATCATGTTCAATGCCGCCAGCACCACTTCCTCCGTTTCAGGACGAGGAATCAGAACGTGTTTGTTTACCTCAAAAGGACGCCCATAAAAAAATTCAACACCCGTTAAATGCTGCACAGGCACTCCACGCTTGTGCTGCGCGACGAACTCGCGGAATTGTGAATCTTGCTCCTCTGGCAGTGGATCATGAAAACGGGCAAGAAGTTCACTTCTGCTCCATCCAAGCACATGCATCAACATTAACTCTGCTGCGTTTTGGTCTCTGCCCGCTTCCTTTAACAAAGAAGAAGCCCATTTAAGGGCTTCAAAGATCGTTCGCTCTTTATTTTGCATTTTGAAGTTTTCTTGCTTGGTCTTCCATAATTAATGCATCAATGACCTCGTCAAGTTTTCCTTCTAAAATTTGATCAAGCTTTTGAATCGTCAATCCGATACGGTGGTCCGTCACGCGGTTTTGCGGGAAATTGTACGTACGGATACGCTCTGAACGATCCCCTGTTCCAACAGCAGATTTACGGGTTTGGTCATATTCAGCTTGTGCTTCACGCTGGAATTTATCATAAATTCTCGCACGCAAAACTTTCATCGCTTTTTCTTTGTTTTTGATTTGTGATTTCTCATCCTGACAGGAAACCACTACACCTGTTGGAAGGTGAGTCAAACGAACAGCAGACATTGTGGTATTAACACTTTGTCCCCCTGGTCCGCTTGATGCGAATGTATCCACACGAATATCTTTTTCGTGGATATCAATTTCAACTTCCTCAGCCTCAGGTAATACAGCAACTGTCGCAGTTGATGTATGAATACGGCCGCCTGACTCAGTTTCAGGAACACGCTGCACGCGGTGTGCACCGTTTTCAAACTTTAGTTTAGAATATGCACCTTTACCGCTAATCATAAAGATGATCTCCTTATAACCGCCAGTTCCAGTGACACTCGCTTCCATGACTTCCGTTTTCCAGCCTTGCATTTCAGCATAACGGCTGTACATACGGTACAGGTTTCCTGCAAACAGCGCAGCCTCTTCTCCGCCCGCTGCACCACGAACCTCCACAATAACGTTCTTATCGTCATTTGGATCTTTCGGGATGAGCAAGATTTTCAGCTCGTCTTCTAAACGTTCTGTTTCATCTGTGAGCTCTGAAATTTCTTCTTTGACCATGTCGCGCATGTCGGCATCCAGCTTATCCTCAAGCATGGCTTTCGCATCACTTAGCTGATCGTATGCCGCACGATATTGTCTATATACCTCAACAGTTTCTTGAATATCAGATTGTTCCTTCGAGTATTCGCGAAGCTTCTTAGGGTCGTTCACCACTTCAGGGTCACTTAAATATTCATTTAGCTTTTCATAGCGTTCTTCAATTGATTTTAAACGGTCTAACATGGTCTTCACCTCTGTTTTGTGCGTAACAGTCTAATTATAGTATAGCGGGGTATGACAGTCAAAAAAATTTCCAAAACAATTGATTTTCTGCAATTTTTCACTAGAAAACACGATCTTTGGCGATTGGTTACTTGTTTTGTCTAACGTGAAGGAACGGATGCTCCCGAAAGAGAATGGTACTTATAATTGAAAAAAGGGAGGGCATTTGGTTTGAATACAAATGAGGTTGCAAAGGAAATTGGTGTATCTTCAAAAACAATTCAGCGCTGGGTCAAACAGCTCAACATCCCTGTCGCCCGGAATGAACTTGGACATTACGAATTTCACGATGATATTGTCCAGCTGCTCAAAGAGGTCAAACACCAAATGAACGAAGGTGTGATTTTCCATGACATTAGACTGCCGATCCATGAAGAAACCGCCCAGCAATTATCACCTGCTGTAGAAACTTCTGACTCATCAAAACGGATAGAAGCCTTAGAAGAACAAGTGAAACAGCTCCTTCAAGAGCAATCACACGTCAGTCATATTGAAGCGCGTTTTCAAGAAATGGAACGGAAACTCGCTAAGAAAGCAGATGAAGGTGTCTCCTACCAGCTCCTCCAGCACAGAAGAGAAATTGAAGAATTAACTGCAAAATTAGAACGCCTCACAGCCACATTGACAAAACCAAAACCATCAAAAGAAGAAGAAAAGGAAAAGGCACATCCCGAAATGAAAAAAAAGCGTGTGCTCTTCCCTCTGTTTCATTCATTTCGCTAAGAAAGGCTGCCTATAAGGCAGCCTTTCTACTATATTATACGGTAAGTGCAATAATGATCGGTAATGTAATGAGTGACATGATCGCACTGATCACAAATGCCGATGCTGTTTCTGCTTCCTGTTTCTCAAATCGAGTGGCGATCATGGCCGCAACAGCTGAACCTGGGAAGGCAACAAGCAATACAGCTTTTGTAATTTCATCCGCCGAAAGACCCATAAGAATGGCGATAAAATACATAAGTAACGGTTGTACAGCTACTTTGAGCAATGCGATACTGAAAGCTGGTAAGCTCAGTTTAATTTTGCGGATACCGACTGTGACACCGACTGCAAAGAGCGCAACCCCTGATGTCACACTTCCGATTTCCTCTAGCATTTCATGTCCGATTTCAGGAAGTTTAAATCCTAAAAGAACAAGAATGATACTTGCTAACGGTGCAAGCGCAAGCGGCTCTGATAAACCGTGCAAAATCGCTTTCGTCGTCATTTTTAGGAAACTTTCGCCGTCTTTGGCTTTTCCTTTTGTTTTTTCACCGACAGTTGACACAATAATAGCAATTGGATCAAGCAATGCATTTACAACTATTCCGGTAATAGCAATCGGAATTGCAACTTCTTGAGCCCCAAATAAACTACCCAAGACCGGAATCCCCATAAATGCAAAGGTCGGTTGTGCTGAGTTTAATGAGAAAACAGATGAATCTGTTAAATCATATTTAAAAGCAAATTTCGTAACTAAAAGGATAATGATATAAAAGCCTACGATTCCGAGAATCAATGCAACGAAAAATGGAATTTGACTATAGAATTTATCTTTTGGAGTTGACAGAATGCTGGCGATAAAGTGCGCTGGCAAAGCATACTTTGTAACAAGTGTACTTACACCTTTTGCAGATTTAGCGTCATAGCTGCCGAAGTTCCCTGCGAACCAACCCAGCGCGATAACGAAAAAAATCGGTGCTAGGAGGATCAAAATATTTAAAAAGTCCATCTTACTATTCCTCCTTGAATCCTTTACATGTTTCTTATTTTATAGCGGCATTGCTTACATTACCCGAAACAATGCCGCATTACACATTTTATTATGCTCTTACAATTTTTTTATATTCAGGAATCCACATAGCATCTTTCACAGCTTGTTCGATGTTGTCAGGCGTTCTTCTTGCGACACCATCTTTAATTGCTGCTTTTGCTACTTCAACAGCTACCTTGATTGATACTTCTTGCAATTTATCAATGCTTGGAAGCAGTCCAGCGCCTGGTTTTTCATGATCAACCATTTCAGCGATCGCATTTGCAGAAGCAACGAACATGCCTTTTGTGATAATTTTTGATTCCGTTACGATTGAACCAAGACCAAGTCCAGGGAAAACGAACGCATTGTTTGATTGTCCGATTTCATGTTCAATTCCGTTATACTCGACATTTTCGAATGGGCTTCCAGTTGCAACAAGCGCACGACCGTCTGTCCATTTGAATAGATCTTCCGGTACTGCTTCAGCAAGTGGAGTTGGGTTAGACATCGGCATGATCACTGGACGCTCTGTATGAGCTGCGATTTCTTTAATAATTTCTTCAGTGAATGCGCCACCTTGACCTGATGTACCAATAAGAATGGTTGGCTTCACCTTGCGAACAGCTTCAGCAAATGAGATTTGTCCTTTTTCATCACGAGCCCAGCCTTCTACTTCATCAGAAGAACGAAGGTATGGTTTTTGGAAATCAAGCACTTCATCTTCAAACTGATCTGTTAGCAATCCTCTGTAGTCTAACGTCCAGAATGCATTGTTTGCTTCTTCTTCACTTAGACCTTCAAGAACCATTGTGTCACGCATTTGATCGGCGATTCCGATTCCAGCTGATCCAGCTCCGAAAATCATCACACGGTGATCTTTCAATTGAGTACCAGTTTTCTTGACAGCTGCAAGAACACCCGCTAAAGTAATGGCACCAGTACCTTGGATATCATCATTAAATGTTAAGATGTTGTCGTTGTATTTTTTCATGATGTTACGCGCATTTTTGTTTCCAAGGTCTTCCCAGTGAAGCAATGCTTTCGGGAAGAATTTAAGCGCTGCTTTTACATACGCATCAATGAACTCTTCGTATTTTTCACCTTGTACACGTTTGTGGTGGTTCCCGATGTACAATGGATCATTCAATAATTTCTCATTGTTAGTTCCAACATCTAATACAACTGGAATCACGCGGCTTGGATCAATCCCTGCTGCAGCCGTGTAAACAGCTAATTTACCAATTGCGATGTTGATACCACCAACACCCCAGTCACCAATTCCAAGAATACTCTCAGAGTCAGTTGCTACGATGAGGTCGATGTCGCCTGCTGTTGCATGTAAGTTTTCAAATGCTTTCTCAATACCGTCAATGTTGTCGATTGAAAGGTAGACACCATGAGGTCTTCTGTATTCATGGCTGTATTCTTGAATCGCTTCACCAACAGTTGGTGTGTAAACAACAGGAAGCATTTCACGAAGCTTGTCCGTTAGAAGCTTATAGAATAATACTTCGTTACGGTTTTGCAAATCACTTAAGTATACGTTTTGACGAAGACGATCTGGCTGAGCTAGAAATTGCTTGTATGCTCTCTCTGCTTGCTGTTCTAAAGTCAGAACAGTTGGAGGAAGTAATCCTTCTAGTCCAAGCTCTTGTCTTTCTTCTTCAGAGAAAGCAACGCCTTTGTTCAACGTTGGAATCGATAATACATCTTTACCTGTCAAAGTGGTTTCGAGGTACCCTTCTTTTGTTTTCTTCACGTTGTTCATCAAAAACTACCCTCTTTCTAAAATATAAATAAAGTGAACTATTAATACAAAGAACGATCAAGGAGAAAAATCCTTAATCAAAAAAATTATGACAAGAAATCGAACTTTTCGTTTAAATGCTTTACACTACAGTTAGTCATTTTATGCCTGCTTATACCAAAACGCAAGCGTTGAAAATTAGATAATTTTTTCGTAGCGTTATTTAATTTATTTAAGTACAAATGATGGGTGTTCAGCCAAAATCTCGAAAAACGAAACACAGCGGCATTTGCTATTTTTTTAATTGTCAAGTGTTGTACCAACATCTAATTTTGGTACTTCATGGTGATGTCTGCATCGTGCTTCGTATGATTCCTGCGCACCTACTAAAATAATGGGATCATCATAGGATGCGGGTTTACCGTCGATCAAGCGTTGTGTTCTACTCGCTGGGGAGCCGCATACCGAACAAACTGCCTGAAGTTTTGTTACAAGCTCTGCACATGCCATTAAATGCGGAACAACACCAAATGGCTCTCCTCTGAAGTCTTGATCAAGGCCTGCAACAATGACTCGGTAGCCTTTATCAGCCAACTGAGTGACAATATCAATGATTGTCTCATCAAAAAATTGCACCTCATCAATGCCAATGACATCGGTTCGTTCTGATATGTGCGTTATTATGTCTTTTGGTGAGGTTACTGCAATCCCATCGACCGATGAACCGTTATGTGACACAACTGAGCTTGTGCTATACCGGTTATCAATCGCTGGTTTGAATATTTTTACTTCTTGTTTGGCAAAGGTGGCTCTTTTGGCTCTCCGAATCAATTCTTCCGACTTTCCAGAAAACATACTTCCGCAGATGACTTCAAGCCAACCGCTTTGTTTCATCACATACATAAGGTCTTCTCCCCCGTTTTAAAGTTCCATCAATCCACGTAAAAAAACAGGCAAGAACGGATTCCTGCCTGTTTATTGTATCTATTATTACTTAAGACCGTATTTTTTGTTAAAGCGGTCAACACGTCCATCAGCAGAAGCGAATTTTTGACGGCCTGTATAGAAAGGATGGCACTCAGAGCAAATCTCGATGCGTACCTCTTCTTTTACTGATCCAGTTTCAAACTCATTTCCACAAGCGCATTTGACTGTAGCTTTTTTGTAGTTAGGATGAATTCCTGTTTTCATCTACTGTCATCTCCTTCCGCCCTGAATCCAATTCGGAAACAGAGTTAATATCTCAGAATAAATTCTGAAACGCACATGATAAAATTATAACAGTGTGAGTCTATGATTGCAAATGTATTTTTTTAAGAAGCTATCTTCTTGATGCAGACATATTTGCTTGTTTCCACTCTTGCGTTAAAATATCGAAAAATTCTTGGTTTGTCTTTGTTTTTCTCATTTTGCGCATGAATTTCTCAGCGAAATCAGGTGTATCTGACATTGATTTTCTCATCGCCCATAGACGATCAAGATGTTCTTTAGGCACAAGCAGTTCTTCTTTTCTTGTACCGGAACGACGAATGTCGATGGCTGGGAAAATTCTTCTTTCTGCAAGAGAACGATCTAAATGGAGCTCCATGTTTCCTGTTCCTTTAAACTCTTCATAAATCACATCGTCCATACGTGATCCCGTATCAACAAGTGCAGTAGCTAAAATGGTCAAGCTCCCACCTTCTTCGATGTTACGCGCAGCACCAAAGAAGCGTTTTGGACGGTGGAAAGCCGCTGGATCAATACCGCCGGAAAGCGTTCGGCCGCTTGGCGGGATGACAAGGTTGTATGCACGAGCAAGCCTTGTGATGCTGTCCATTAAGATGATGACATCTTTTTTATGTTCAACAAGACGCATCGCACGCTCTAATACAAGCTCTGCTACTTTAATGTGGTTTTCCGGTACTTCGTCAAAGGTTGAGCTAACGACATCACCTGCAACAGAACGTTCGATATCTGTTACTTCCTCTGGACGTTCGTCAATAAGAAGAACAATCAGTTCTGCCTCTGGATGATTTTCAGAGATGCTGTTGGCAATTTCTTTGAGCAAAATGGTTTTCCCAGCCTTAGGCGGTGCAACAATTAAACCACGTTGCCCAAACCCAACTGGCGCCATCATATCCATAATTCTAGTAGACAGGTGATTAGGCTGTGTTTCAAGAATCATTTGACGATCAGGGAATAGCGGCGTGAGTGCAGGAAAGTGAACACGTTCCTTAGCTGATTCTGGGTCGTCCCCATTTACCGCTTCGACATGAAGGAGGCCATAGTAGCGTTCATTCTCTTTTGGAGGTCGTACCTTTCCAGACACCTTATCACCATTTCTTAAATCAAAGCGTCTGATTTGTGAAGCTGAAATATAAATGTCTTCAGAACTTGGGGAGTAGTTAATTGGTCTTAAGAAACCAAATCCCTCTGACTGAATAATTTCTAGAACCCCTTCCATAAATAAGAGATCCTCTTGCTCAGCATTCGCCTTTAAGATGGCAAAAATTAATTCTTTTTTTGTTAGTTTGCTGTAATAAGAGATTTTGTACTTTTTTGCTAACTCATACAGCTCTTTTAATTTCATATTTTCCAAAGATGAAATCGAAACATCTTTCAATATGGACACCACACTTTTCTAGTCAATGTATTTCATTACAAATGCATGACCATTGTATTTGATTAGCTTTTAATTCCGTTTTTGTTGGAATGACCTCGCTCTCATGGTAACGCTCCCACTCGTTTTATCGTAAAGATAGGAACAATGATAAATTGAGCTTTGTCAACATAGAGAAGGATAATGAGTATATCGTCATGATGCGGCAGTATTTAAACTTGTTGAAGCTTAAAAGAAGTAAATTCGCAGAAAATTTCGCAGCACTCTTTAGTTTTACCTCATTTGCAGGGAATATTCAACTTTAAAAAGAAAATGATATATATTTGACACCTATATGAAAAGCGGGTAAAGAATACCCGCTTTCAGATTACGGACGAATGACAAGATTCGGTTTTTTCTTTAAACTGTGTCTGCCATCGACGAATCGAACAGTACCTGATTTCGCACGCATGACAACACTATGTGTTGTTCCAACAGAGCCTTTAAATTGAACACCTTTTAATAACTCGCCATCTGTTACACCTGTCGCTGCAAAAATGGCGTCATCGCCTTTCACGAGGTCTTCCATTCTGAGGACTTTTCCAACATCCAGTCCCATTTTCTCACAGCGTCTCAGCTCTTCTTCACTTTGTGGAAGAAGCTTACCGTGGATTTCTCCACCAAGTGCTTTTAACGCAACAGCAGAAAGGACACCTTCAGGCGCTCCACCTGAACCAAATAGAATATCAACACCTGTGTGATCAAATGCTGTATTAATGGCTCCTGCAACGTCACCATCATCGATCAGCTTGATTCTTGCTCCAGCTTCTCTCAGCTCAGCAATGATCTTTTCATGTCGCTCTCTGTTTAAAATTGTCGCAACAACATCTTCAATATCTTTGTTTTTCGCTTTTGCAACAGCACGAAGATTGTCAATGACAGGCGCTTCAATGTCGATGCAGCCTACCGCTTCTGGACCTACTGCGATCTTATCCATGTACATATCAGGTGCATTCAGCAAGTTGCCATGATCTGCAACAGCAATAACAGCTAAAGCATTCCAGCCGCCGCTTGCCACAATATTTGTTCCTTCCAATGGATCAACAGCGACATCCACGCGAGGTCCATATCCGTTTCCAAGCTTTTCCCCAATATAAAGCATTGGCGCTTCGTCCATTTCTCCCTCGCCGATGACCACAGTTCCCTTCATCGGAATCGTATCAAATACATCACGCATGGCACTTGTTGCAGCATCATCCGCTTCGTCTTTTAAACCTCTACCCATCCAACGAGCAGATTTTAATGCAGCTGCTTCTGTCACCCGTACTAGTTCCATCGATAAACTTCTTTCCATTTTTGTCCAAATCTCCTCTCACAGTCAAAGCCTTATGAATTTTGAAGTTCTTCTATTTCTTGGTCATTCAGCTTTTCACGCCAGATGGTTGCACCCAAGCCTTCAAGCTTCTCCTCAAGCATACTATATCCTCTGTCTATATGTTCAAGCCCTGTGATTTCGGTCACACCGTCTGCCATTAACCCTGCAACAACGAGACAAGCACCTGCTCGCAGATCACTTGCTTTGACCTTTGCACCTTGAAGCTGCGTTTGACCTGTAATAATGGCAGATCTTCCTTCCACCTTCATGTTAGCACCCATTCGACGCAATTCGTCAATGTGTTTAAAGCGGGCAGAGTAAATGGTATCTGTCACGACACTCGTGCCTTTCGCCTTTGTTAACAAAGCCGTCATCGGCTGTTGAAGATCGGTCGGAAAGCCCGGATACACAAGGGTTTTGATATCGACAGGCTTGAGTCCTTCATTTCTGCCAACGATCAGCATTTGATCGTTGCTTGTTTCAATTGTGAATCCCATCTCTCTAAGTTTCGCCGTAATTGATTCTAAATGAGTTGGGATCACATTATCAAGCACAACTTCATCCCCCATCGCTGCACCTGCAATTAAAAATGTACCTGCTTCTATGCGGTCAGGGATGATGGAATGCCTGCAGCCATGAAGAGATTCCACACCTTCGATCCGAATCACATCCGTCCCCGCACCTTTGATTTTAGCTCCCATGCTTGCAAGCAGTGTCGCTACATCAATAATTTCGGGTTCTTTTGCGGCATTTTCAATCACTGTTTTCCCTTCAGCTAGCACGGCTGCCAGCATGATGTTGATGGTCGCACCTACACTGACAACATCAAGATAAATACGGGCTCCGACTAATTTTTCAGCGCGCAAATAAATCGCACCCTGTTCGTTTGTCACCTCGGCTCCAAGTGCTTCAAAGCCTTTGATATGCTGATCGATCGGTCTAGGTCCTAAGTGACATCCTCCTGGCAATCCAATGACAGCCTGCTTGAATCTACCGAGCATGGCGCCCATTAAATAATAGGATGCTCGTAGTTTCTTCACTTTCCCATTAGGAAGCGGCATACTGATCATGGAGGCAGGATTGACAACCATCTCACCTTTTTCAAACGTGACCTTTCCGCCAATCTCTTCTAACAGATCTCGTAATGTGTCAATATCTGAAATATGCGGAAGGCCTTCAATGGTTACTGGAGAATCAGCGAGAATCGTGGCAGGAATCAGTGCCACAGCACTATTTTTCGCACCACTAATATGTACGGTCCCGCGCAAGGGGTCACCGCCGGCAATGTTTAACTTTTCCATATTTGTCTCCCTTCTTAAAGAAGATCACTGTTGGAGTTATACTGTTTGTGGATGTCGCGCTTTAAAAGGTCTTGTCCAAAATTTAGCCAATATCAAGAGAAAGAATACAGGTTAAACGAAATTTGTCGGAAGAAAAATAATCGAAGCTTTGCGAGGCTGTGATGTTCTCTTCTTTGCACAAAACATTTCTTAGCGTATTTAAGGAAAACTGCGGCAAACGGATGCGTATCCGTCTGCCACAATCACTTATTTATTCCAGTCTGCTAAAAATTGCTCAATGCCTGCATCCGTTAATGGGTGTTTTGTCAGCTGCTTGATGACTTTCAGCGGCATTGTGCCGATATGAGCACCTCTAAGCGCAGCTTCTGTCACATGTTGCGGGTGACGAATGGATGCAGCAATGATTTGTGTATCTAATCCATGAACATCAAAAATGGTTTTCACTTCACTAATGAGATCAAGACCATTTTGGCCAATGTCATCTAAGCGGCCGAGGAATGGAGAGACATACGTCGCACCAGCTCTAGCTGCAAGAAGTGCCTGGTTTGCACTAAAAATCAACGTGACGTTTGTTTTAATCCCAAGGTCTGTTAACGCTTTGACTGCTTTAAGACCGTCTGTTGTCATTGGGATTTTCACTGTGATATTTGGTGCAATAGCAGCCAGCTCTTTTCCTTCTTCAATCATTTCTTCTGCTTTGAGAGAAATGACTTCCGCACTAACTGAACCTGATACCACGTCAGTGATTTCACGAAGGCGGTCGTGGAACGATACATCCTTTTCTTTCGCTACTAAACTAGGGTTTGTTGTCACGCCTGCTAAAATGCCAAGCTCGTGTGCCTCTTTGATGTCTGCGATATTCGCTGTGTCTACGAAAAATAACATAACTGTGCCACTCTCCTATCAATAAATTGTCTGAAATGTAAATTTGATTGCGCTTTCTCAAGATATGGAGAAAACCGCCTGTGACTCAGGCGGCTTTCGGTTCTCATCAAATTATGCTTGGTTAGAAGAACCAAATTCACGCATTTTGCCGATAACAGTCGCTTTAATTGCGTCACGAGCTGGTCCAAGATATTTACGTGGATCATACTCTTCTGTTTTTGCAGCAAGTGTTTCGCGAACTGCTTTCGCAGAAGCAATTTGGTTTTCAGTGTTTACATTGATTTTTGCTGTACCAAGTGAAATCGCACGCTTGATGTCAGCAGTTGGGATACCTGTTCCGCCGTGAAGAACAAGTGGAAGTCCAGTTGTTTTACCGATTTCTTCCATTTCAGCAAAACCAAGGTTTGGTTCACCTTTGTATGGACCATGAACTGAACCTAGTGCAGGCGCAAGGCAGTCAATACCAGTACGTTCTACAAGCTCTTGGCACTCTTTTGGATCAGCATAAATAACGCCCTCAGCGATGACGTCGTCTTCTTGTCCACCAACAGTTCCAAGCTCTGCTTCTACAGATACACCGTGGAAATGTGCAAGCTCAACTACTTTTGCAGTTGTCGCTACGTTCTCATCAAATGGATGGTGAGAAGCATCAATCATCACAGAAGTAAATCCTGCATGAATGGCTTTTGCACAAGATTCAAAGCTTGAACCGTGATCTAAATGAATCGCAACAGGAACTGTTACATTATATTCTTCGATTAACGCTTTTACCATTGCGACAACTGTTTTAAAGCCGCCCATGTAGCGTCCTGCTCCTTCAGATACTCCTAAGATAACTGGAGATTTCTCTTCTTCAGCAGCTTGTAAAATCGCTTGCGTGAATTCTAAGTTATTTAAGTTAAACTGTCCAACAGCGTAACCTTTTTCCTTTGCGTCTTTCAACATTTCTGTCATTGAAACTAAAGGCATGATGAAAAATCCTCCCTATGTAGCTAATTTGCTTACTAAAAAAAGCTCTCCACCCTAGCATGACCAGAATTTCTCGCCATATGTAAACTTTCAAAGTCAGATCGCTTTCTTCTTCTTATCTAGAATACCAATTATTCGACAAATCGGCAACAGAATGACTTGATTCAATCATTTCCATCTAGCCATTTGTTTCGAGCGGCAAGTATTCTTTGACCGCATCACGGATTTCATCAATATCAAATGGTTTAGCAAAATGCGTTAATGCACCGAGCTCTTTAGACTCTTGAATCATATCTAGTTCGCCATAAGCTGTCATAATGATCACGCGGATGTCTTCATCAATTAATTTCATGCGTTTTAAAATCTCAATGCCATCCATTCCGGGAATCTTCATATCAAGCAGGACGAGGTTTGGTCTATGGTTTTTCACAATATCTAATGCCTGTAGTCCGTTAGCGGCTTGAAAGGTTTGATAGCCTTCTTTATGAAACACTTCATTCAGCAATATTCTAATACCGTACTGATCATCGACAATTAAAATTTTCTCATTCATCTGTTACACCCCATTGCTTTCATTTTTCGCCATAAAAAGAGCTGTTGTTAAATAATTCTGTTTGATTTTCACATTTCCTTTAATTATAATAGTTTACTTTACGACATTTTCTGAGCATTTTTCCTAATATTCTCTTTATATTCTATTATAAAATGATCTGACAGAAGGAGGAAATGAGTCTTGTTAAAAATTTTCACTACCCAATTATCAGGTATTTTTTCACGTATTGGAGATAAGCAGGCCGAAGCGATCGAAGACGGTGCACGCCTTCTTGCTCAGGCCGTTGTCAGTGGACATGCCGTGTATTTTCATGGCAAGAATGAACTGGCGGCTGTAGCCTTAGAGGCATCTGAGAGCAAGGAGCCGTTTCCGGGTGCGAAGGTTCTGCCGCTGGATCAAAAGGAGCGCAGCTTACTTCATCCAAGTGACAGGGTGCTTTTATTTTATTCAGATCCAGAAGATCAAGAGATTCAATCCCTTGTCAAAGAGCTGCACGAACAAGGTACACCTATTGTCGGGGTCGGTCCTGCACAAAAGGAGACGTCATTCATTGAAGAGCATTGTGATGTCCACATTGATTTTCAGCTCAAAAAACCACTTGTGCCTGCTGAAGATGGAACAAGGTTCGGCTATCCTGCACTGATGACCTGCTTATATGTCTACCATGCTCTATCGTTTACTGTGAAAGAAATCGTTGAGGAATATGAATAAAAAAACTGCCGAGAAGATGATATTCTCGGCAGTTTTTTGTTTTATTTTGATTCAGATGCCTGTAGTGAAGCACCAACGAAATCTCTAAATAACGGCTGTGGTCTTGTCGGTCTTGAAATGAATTCTGGGTGGAACTGAGAAGCAAGGAACCATGGGTGATCCTTCAGTTCAATGATTTCAACAAGGCGTCCGTCTGGGCTTGTACCAGAGAAGACAAAACCTGCTGCTTCCATTTGCTGTCTGAATTCGTTATTAAACTCATAGCGATGACGGTGGCGTTCGTACACGACTTCGTCATTGTATGCAGCAAATGCTTTTGAGTCTTCGTTTAATTTACAAGGATATAGGCCGAGGCGAAGTGTTCCACCTAAGTCATCAACATCCTTCTGTTCTGGAAGAAGGTCGATGATTGGGAATGCTGTTTCTGGATCAATTTCAGCGGAATGTGCTCCCTCTAAACCTAGTACGTTTCTCGCATATTCGATAGATGCGACTTGCATACCTAAGCAGATTCCGAAGAATGGCACTTTGTTTTCGCGCGCATATTGTGTTGCAATGATTTTCCCTTCTACTCCGCGGTCTCCGAAGCCTCCAGGAACAATAATGCCGTCTACATCTTGAGCGAAATCAGCCATATTTTCTGCTGTGACTTCTTCTGCGTTGATCCATTTGATTTGAACATCCGCATCAAATGCATAGCCCGCATGACGAAGGGATTCAACGACAGAAATGTATGCATCCTGCAGCTCAACATATTTCCCTACAAGACCGATCGTGACTTGTTTTGAAAGGTTTTGCACTTTATCAACAAGCGCCGTCCACTCCGTCATGTCCGCATCTTGACAGTCAAGCTTCATGTGCTCACATACAAGCTTGTCTAATCCTTGTTTTTGTAAATCAAGCGGAATCGAATAAAGGGTATCTGCATCCTGACATTCGATGACTGCTTTCGTATCAATATCACAGAATAGCGCAATTTTGTCCTTCATGTCTTGTGCCAATGGCATTTCAGTTCTGACCACAATGACGTTTGGCTGAATACCTAGACTACGAAGTTCTTTTACACTATGCTGTGTTGGTTTTGTTTTCAGTTCGCCTGCAGCACGGATGTAAGGAACAAGAGTACAATGAATGTACATCACGTTTTCACGGCCGATGTCACTCTTCATTTGACGAATCGCTTCAAGGAATGGAAGGGATTCGATGTCTCCTACTGTTCCACCGATTTCTGTAATGACCACATCTGCACCCGTTTCTTTCCCGGCACGGTACACACGGTCTTTGATTTCATTTGTAATGTGGGGAATAACCTGTACTGTTCCACCTAAGTAGTCGCCGCGGCGCTCTTTCTTCAAAACAGTAGAGTAGATTTTACCTGTTGTAACGTTGCTGTACTTATTTAAGTTAATGTCAATGAAACGCTCGTAGTGACCTAAGTCAAGGTCTGTTTCAGCACCGTCGTCTGTAACAAATACCTCACCGTGCTGGTATGGACTCATTGTCCCTGGGTCTACGTTGATATATGGATCAAATTTTTGAATGGTGACATCCATCCCTCTATTTTTCAGAAGGCGGCCTAACGATGCAGCCGTGATCCCTTTTCCAAGTGAGGAAACAACTCCTCCTGTTACAAAAATATACTTTGTCATTTCGTATGCTCCTCTCTTTTTTACCCTTGCATGACTAGACATGCACAGCTTCATCCTTTTAGAGTGTATCCCTAAATCTCTTGAAAAATAAGAAAGCTCCCTTTCAAATAAATGAAAGGGAGCGTAAATGAACGTATCTTTACGTACTCTTTTTTAGAGAGCCCAAAATACATACTACATAGTTCGCTCTGGAAAGTCAAGACGGTTTTGTCCTGTTTTCAGGACCGGTTTGTGAGGGTTATTTGTCTTCCTCATCATCGTCTAAATCGTCTTCATCAATTTCCGTTAAGCCGTCATCATCTTCATCATCATCTTCGTCGAAGTCTTCTATCTCTTCATCGATTTCTTCATCATCTAGGTCAAGGTCCTCGTCGTCTTCAACAAGATCAAGATCTTCTTCAAGCTCGTCGATTTCTTCTTCCTCTTCAATATCATCGAAGTCTTCTTCAACGACAGCAGCTTTTGTTTTTTTCTTTTTCGCTTTTGTTTTCACAGCTGGCTGAACTTCTTCTTCGATTTGATCAACTGGATACCAGCTGCGAAGTCCCCATCTCTGATCACCTAACGAAATAAAGCGGCCATCTATATTTAAGTCTGTATAAAATTGAGCAAGTCGATCATCAAGATCTGATTTTTGTATCCCTTGCAAACGGACCATTTCATCTATTAACTCGGAAAACGTAATCGGTGTTTTGCTGTCTCTGAAAATTTCATAAGCAAGTTCAACTAAAGACATTTGTTTGAGCTGTTCCTGTGAGTATTCTTTCAAACTCAAGGTCAGACACTCCCTTTCTATTACATGTATGTATCCATTTATCAGTGAAATAATAAGTATTTATACCTTATTCTTACGACAAACCATACCTCTCATTATAAACAAATTAGGGGAGTTTATGCCACCTTTATTGATGTTAATTTTTGATTTTTTCGTATGAAGAGCGTTAAAATCCAGTCATTTGCGTTAAATTGGCGTTATTCCTGTGTGTGATATACTTTTTGCAAGTGTCCCTTCTATGAAAGGCAATGTTAGGAATGAATACAATAAAGACAATGCACCTGATCGGCTATCGATTGAACGAAGCGATTATCCATTTTATAAAAAGGTACACATAAACGGGTTTAAGTCTACGTGTACCTTTTTATAAAACTTCTTGTACATTTTTTAGATGCATCTTTTCTTAACTTGCATTAATATGCTTCCCCTTTTTCACAGACCTTGTTTATAAACTACCTATAAGTGCAAGTTCATGCTCTACTTATCATACATCACAGTATAGAGACAATTTCTTTCCCTAAGGAGATTAATGCATCAATGATAAACGGCGCAGCAAAAAGAATTGATGCTTTCCAGTTCTCTTTTTTGTACTGGAAAAAGAGCAAAATGAGAACAGACCCTATAAGCGCTGTCAACATGTACAACAATAAGTTATCTATCTGCAAAATCCCCATGCATATTACATTGATAAACATAATGAGAATCTTAGGAATCAGAGCATAAAACAACTTACTCTTAACTTCAGGAGCAAAGATCATCAATAAGAATTTACCAATTAGATACTGCACTAAAAGGCTTATTGTTGTTAAAGTTGTAGTGATGACAACAATTAGATTCAGCATTGTTTCATAGGAGATATCCTCTAACAAAGCTTTCAAATCATCTAGTTTAGAAATGTAGCCATTCAACTCAATAGCAAAAGTTACAAAATAATAATTG
The DNA here is from genome assembly GCF_003946835.1 of Bacillus sp. 2B09. Lineage (NCBI taxonomy): Bacteria > Bacillati > Bacillota > Bacilli > Caryophanales > Bacillaceae > Bacillus > Bacillus sp. 2B09. Next base: position 280,465 of record NZ_RPSG01000002.1, on the reverse strand, counting down.
ACAAAAATAAAAATGACCAATGATATCAGTGATGTTATTCTTGGACGTTGTTCCATAAAAGCATCCCATCTCCTATACTAAAAATGCTTGAATTATCATTTAAGTGTTTATTGACCATGCTATGGGAAACATAAATAATGGTTGCATTTTTTTTAGAAATTTTCACTAACCTTTCAGATAGCATATCTATACTTTCTGAATCGAGCGATGACATGGTTTCATCAATTAGTATTGTTTCCCAATCTTTTACGAACACTAAAGATAACCCTACCTTCGCTTTCATACCCGTAGATGCTCTACTATACGAACCATCTAGGTTGCCATCAAAAAAATCATTCACATTACACATTTGTTCTTCATTAGGTGTAATATTAAACGTATTCCACAAGATCTCTAGATTTTCTCTAATCGTAAATGGGTGAATACCAATAGAGTCCACATTTAAATAAAGAGTCGATTCTTTGTTTATCTCAATAACCCCAGAGTATCTTTTATCTAAACCAGATATCATTCTAAGGAGAGTACTTTTACCTGCACCATTTCGGCCTACTAAATGAAAGAGACCCGATGGAATTGAAAAATTCACTTTATCCAGTATCATATTATTTTTGAATTTCTTTGTACATTCTACAAATTCTAATCCCACTTGAATCCCCTTCTCTGTAATATAGAGTCTTCAATAAAATCAGCTAATGTTGATAATGATAGAAAATAATAAGGAATCATACCCTTCAATAAAGGCAGCTATTATTAGGATGACTAACGATAGGACATAATAAGGAATCATTTTTTTCATGACACCTAGAGCAGCTTTAATTGACTTCGTATAGATTAATGTGAAAAGCACATACTGGCTTATTCCTTGATACAGCAGCATATTTGGGAATTCTAATAAACCATGAGGAATTAATTTATCTAAAGCTTCTTGCGCTCCTAACGTCCTAAAACCCATTGTAATAACGAAGGACGAACCTCCGAAATCCATTATTTGAAATAATGGCGAAAATAAAAAACCCAATAAATACATTCCAAAATTCGTTAAGTTATGCATCAGCACTACAGACATAAAATCTTGACCCGAAGTTGGCGGTACTGCTTCAAATAATTCTTTGTTGACTATGTTTCCAAAATAAATTCCTATACTAATCAGTAATATACAGTAGCTAGAATAGTACCAAAGAAAACATTTAAATCTTTTATTTATCATTTTCCTCCTCTTTTCATGAAGTAATAGTAAATATTGTAATGCATATTAGTAATAAAATAGGCAAAGAAAGTTTCAGCAATGTATGTTGATAATCGTTGATTAATAGTTCGGTTTTTCTGAAATATACAACCCCAATAAAGATTATTATAGGAATCGACAACATATTTTTAAGATTAATTGAGATATCAGAAGTGTTTATCATTACTCCGACTATTCCACACGCACTTATAAAAATGAGCACAAGGCATAGTAAATAAATCGTACTAGATTTAAATCTCTCATATGGACCTACAATCAAAGATGCTTGTAACATCTCAACTCTGGCCTTATCAAGCATGATCTCTTCCTTTTTTGACCCTATTAAAATTTCTAAGATCGTTATAAAGTTTATATAGACTAGAATTAGCGCAGGCAGGTTTTCTACTTTTGTTAAAAGAGATTGGGCAAAATAAGTAAGCACTGAAGCTAGGGTACCTATTAAGACTATTAATATTTTATTGCTATTCATATAGGATAAAAATAGATGCAGAATATTACCAGATCTATATTTCTTATTAGCACTTTTTAAAAATGAAAGTCCAATTGTCATCGGTATTCTATGAGAATTACTTATGTAAATATAAATAAGAAGAGATTGTACTATCTGCAGTATAATAACTGCTTCAAGAATAGATGTTATAATATACCAAAATTGCAACAAAAGAAGTACTCTATTCATAATGTTGAATAAACCCGACAATAATTGAGATGCAAATGAAAGTATTATAGCAACAATAGATAGTATAATAATTAAATATTCCTTTTCTACTAACAAAAAGATTGAAGAGATTAAACAAGCAAGAAGTAGTTGAACTGCATATCCTTTTTTCATAGTAAAGAATAAATGTTTCATCAACAATTGTTTAGAGATAAAGACCAAGCCTGGTTGTTGTCTTCTGTATGGTAATACACAACGATTGATATTAGCTGTAGCCACAATATATATTGAAGTAAAAATAAAGCTGTTCAGGTAAGAGTTAGGAATCATGCCACGATAGAAAATAATCCCTACCATGACAATAAAAGAAAAAAGGATCGTCCCAATATAATTGAGGTACCCCATTATACTTCGATCATACATTTTAAATAACTTATTTAGTTTGTACATAAGTCACTTTAACAAGCAGTAGCTTTGGCTTTCCCATGCACAGCCAAAATACCAGCATTCCCATTACTAACACCCAACTTTACTTCAATCAAAGAACCTCTACCACCAAAAAAAGCTGCCATTGTAACTGCAAATAACAATGATGAGAATAAGTAAGTTTTTTTGGGTTTTATCATCAAAAAAATACCTCCTAATTGATGTTTTATAATAATCCAAAATGGGCATACAATGTTAAATTATCTTTAAAGTTACCATTTATTGACCATACAATAATATTGGAAAAAATCATCTCAATAAAGATTGAGATGATTTTTTCTGAGATTAAAAAGCAGCAGCTTTAGCTTTTCCTTTTTTCTTGAGGATAGCCAAAATAGAAGCAGCTACACCTGCACTAATTGTTCCGACGCCAGTGAACATGCCAACGATAGTAATGACAGTTGCTACCGAGGACCAAGTATCTAAGAAATTAACTATTGTAAATGCGGTTCCAGTACTAACACCAAGATTTGCTGCAATCAAAGAACCATTACCAATCACTAAAGCTACTGATGTTACCGCCAGAAGTGACAGCGATAATAAAACATAAAACCTAGAATCTGTTGCTTTCGTCATAATTTGACCTCCTTCGATTATTTACTACTCCTTTAGTCTAACAAGAATTAAATTACATTTCAATATTTTTTTGGAAAATTTGTAATAATTATTTATATAGAGGTATTTATAATCAATTTTTTAGGGATTAAGCTCTTTTTCCATTTTACAGGTTACTTATGTAATGGCATAAAACACTCTAATTCGCCAAACTCTAGTCAAAATTTCTAATAAAACACTATTAAAAATCAATTCATCTCATATCTTTAGTCTTAGAGGTAGGTAACTTTTATCATGACTGAGATAATTATGGCATTTATATTTTTAAGATATGATTAGCTCCTTTATTTCTTGAATTTATTAATATAATGTTCTTAATAAAATAAGTCCATCTTCACTAAAGACAGAGGCAGAGCCAAATTTAATGATTAGATCTCTCTCATTTTATTTTCTATAAACTGCTCACGGATGTAGAATAAAAAGGGCGTTCTTGGGCATTAATCGAATCAATGAATTGAATTGGCAGTACTAATCCTACCCCCTTGAACCTTGTAAAGACAAGATCTTTATAATTTTTTAAAATTATATTAGTATGATCGAACATGTCAGTATCTTTATACATCGCAATTCCTATGAAAGTCTTCAAAAAGTTGAAAAATATTAGAAAATACGATAAACATGCTACTCTTAAAAACCCAACATAAGTCCCTGTATATGGATGTTGAAAAAGACTGGAACGGATGAAGTCAACCAATGAAATTGTACCAATTTCTTGTATTCCAAAAAATCGAGACACTCATTATGAGATGTCCCGATTTAGGTTGATAACAGAATAAAGGTACTTTAATAAAGGTTTTATTTTCATTTTAAAGGTTACTAGTATTAATTTTGGCTATTTTGTATTAAATACCTCACGGAGATCTTTTCAATTTCGGACAAATAAAATTTTTTCCTCATCTATGTTTGAATAATATCCAGCATTTTAGAAATTCATTCTCTTTTAGAAATAAGCTAATTATTGATTTGTTATATATTTCTCAAACATTGAGATTTGCTTTAAATATGTAATGTCTGTGAGACGATCGCCTCACTTATAAATATGTTTAAAAATTAAATGATGAAAACTTTATAGCTATACACTTTTATTTATCTTAATCTAAAGTTTTTGAAATAATGAAATTACTACAGCTATGGTCAATACAATTCCTGCAAACATTAATACAATTAATTTTCTACGACTGTTTTCTTTTTGATCACTGTCCTTTTTTGAATTCTTAGAAAGTTCTGTCGAAACCAAAATCCATATAACCATTGTTACGATTCCTAAGATGGTAGTAGTGGTCATAATAACCTCCAAATATTTATATTTCTTCAATTTTAACATAACCCCATGATAAAATGGGTCGATACTGGAAATTATCTTAAATTCAGGAAAAAACGGCTATTACCTTTTGTACAGATTTAGTTACTCCTTTATTTAGTGTCTAATACTTTAGTAGGTTTGTTGCCAGTTCATATGAATCAATACTCTCTACATCATCGGTGACAGATCACTCTTAAGTTAAAGCTGGTTATATTACTATACAATCCTTTTCCACCCTAAAAAAACCTTTAGATTTTGTTACTGTTTTAAAATTTTAAAACTAATTGAACCGTACCAAAAAAGACCCCCTCACATCAGGTGGTCTTTACTTGGTTTCTACATATCTAGCAGTTTCCGTGAGATGACCAGCCGCTGGATTTCTTGTGTCCCTTCATAGATTTGAGTGATTTTCGCATCACGCATGTATCGTTCGACTGGGTAATCCTTTGTATAGCCGTATCCGCCGAAGATTTGTACGGCTTCTGTCGTCACCTTCATGGCTGTATCACCGGCAAAGAGCTTGGACATAGCTGATTCTTTCCCATACGGAAGCCCTTTCGTTTCAAGCCATGCTGCCTGATAGGTGAGCAGTCTTGAGGCCTCAATTGCCGTTGCCATATCCGCTAACTTAAAAGCAATGCCTTGCTGCTGAATGATTGGTTTGCCGAATTGTTTGCGCTCCTTTGCATAATTGACTGCTGCATCCAGAGCACCTTGAGCAATGCCAACAGCTTGTGCGGCAATACCGTTTCTGCCGCCGTCAAGTGTCATCATCGCTATCTTAAAACCTTCGCCTTCTTGACCAAGCCGGTTCCTTTCGGGTATACGACAGTCTTCAAAGATGATTTCTGTCGTTGGCGATGAGCGGATGCCCAGTTTGCTTTCTTTTTTGCCGATTGAGAAGCCTTGCGTCTCTTTTTCTACTATAAAAGCGGTTGTATTACGGGATGAAGGATCTTGGTCGGTAACGGCAAACACAATATAATAATCCGCAATGCCTCCATTGGTAATAAAAATCTTTGCCCCGTTCAAGACGTATTCATTCCCTGCTTTTACTGCTGTTGTTTTCATTCCGCCGGCATCTGAGCCCGAGCCGCTCTCGGTCAGTGCGTATGCGCCGATCTTCTGTCCTTCTGCAAGCGGCTTTAAATACGTCTCCTTTTGCTCATCTGTTCCGAATGTATAGATTGGCCATGAGGCGAGTGATGTGTGAGCAGATAGGGTGACGCCTGTTGAGGCGCACACTCGTGAGAGCTCTTCAACCGCTATGACATAGGCCAAATAATCACTACCAATCCCCCCATTTTCTTCTGGCCAAGGGATTCCCGTTAAACCAAGCTCCGCCATTTGACGAAAAATAGCGGGATCATACGATTCTGTTTCATCTCGCTCTGCTGCTGTTGGCTCCACTTCATTTTTCGCAAAGTCTCTCACCATTTTTTGTATCATTTCGTGTTCGTCACTTAATTGGAACTGCATCATGAGCCACCTCACTTCATATTAGCTGTTTACAAATAACCAGCCTTTGTATTTCACTTGTTCCTTCATAAATCTCACAAATTTTCGCATCACGAAAGTACTGCTCTGCTCGGTATTGCTTCGTGTAACCGACTAGACCAAGCAAATGGATGACTTCTGTACTAATATCAACCGCTGTTTTAGATGCAAATAACTTCGCCATCGACGCTTCCTTCGTGACAGGGCGATTGGCCTCTTTATAAGAGGCGGCTTGATAGACAAGAAGTTTTGCCGCTTCCAGCTTGGTGCCCAGATCGCCCAACCGAATGGTCGTTTCAAGGCCAGCTGGGTGCTGCTTTAAATACGTCACCGCCTCATCTAATGCGGCTTCTGCAATGCCAAGGCTTTGAGCCGCAATGCCAATTCTCCCCGCATTTAAGCTAGACATGGCAATCCGAAAGCCTTCTCCTTCTGCACCGAGCAGCTGTTTTTTTGGAATTCGAACACCGTCAAAATGAAGTGTGACTGTTTTTGATCCATGCAGGCCCATCTTCTTCTCATCTTTTCCGATCGTAAATCCTGGTGTCCCTTTCTCCACAATAAACGCTGATATATTTTTCTTAGTAGAAGCAGGGTCTGTCACAGCAAATACAAGATACACTTCCGCTTCACCGCCGCTTGTGATAAAAATTTTCGTTCCATTTAACACATAGTGATCGTCTGAGCGCTCTGCTTTCAACTGAATACTAGAGGCATCTGATCCTGCCTTCGGTTCAGTTAGACAAAAGGCGCCCAGCTTCTGCCCGGACGCAAGCTTGGGAACGTAGGATTCTTTTTGTTCAGTTGTTCCAAACGCCAAAATAGGCATCGTCACAACAGATGTATGAACGGATACAATGACACCGATGGTTGCACTTACTTTGGATAATTCATGAATCGCCAAGATATAGGTTGTGAAATCTGCCCCTAATCCATGATACTTATCTGGGATCGGAATGCCTAAAAAGCCTTGCCGACCCATTTCAGCTAAAAGCGTTTTCGGGAACACGCCCTGTTCCATCACTTCTATTTCAGGGAAGACATGCTGGCGTGCAAATTCTGCTACTCGTTTTCTCCAAAGACGTTGTTTTTCTGTCAGCAACACATCCATCTTGACTCCCCCTATGAGTGGTCGTGGTAAGTGTAAAAACCTCTCTTTGTCTTTTTGCCCAGCCAGCCTGCGTTCACGTATTTTTTCAAAAGAGGACAAGGTCGATATTTGCTATCTCCAAGACCCTCGTGAAGGGTATTCATAATAAATAAACAAGTATCGAGCCCGATGAGGTCGGCGAGACGAAGCGGGCCCATTGGATGGTTCATTCCAAGCGTCATGATGCCGTCAATACTTTCTACATCTGCTACGCCTTCATAAAGGGTGTAAATGGCTTCATTAATCATCGGCATTAAAATGCGATTTGACACAAAACCGGGGAAGTCTTCCACTTCAATTGGCGTTTTGTCTAATGTCTTTGCTGTATCAAAAACAACTTGGTACGTGGCATCATCCGTTTGCAGCGCACGGATCACTTCAACAAGTTTCATCACGGGAACTGGATTCATAAAATGCATGCCAATCACTTTCTCTGGCCTGTTCGTCACGGCTGCTAATTCTGTGATCGACAAGGAAGACGTATTTGTCGCAAATATCGTGTCATCAGGTGCAAATTGATCGAGGGTTTCAAAGATTTGTTTTTTGATCTTCATTTGTTCAGATGCGGCTTCAATCACTAAATGCGCCTGCTGTACATCCTTTAAATCTGTTGAAACAGCCAGCCGCTGTGTAATATCACGGACTGCCTGATGTGCCAGCTTTCCTTTTTCTGCTCGTTTCGTCAGTTGTTTGGTCATTGAGGAAATGGCTCGATGAATCTGCTCCTCTTCTGTATCATGGAGCAGGACTGTATAACCTGACTGTGCAAATACTTGGGCAATACCTGAGCCCATTTGCCCAGCCCCAACGACCATGACGGTCTCTTCTATACTCATGACAATGAACGCCTCCCTTTTAATCCACCTTGATCATGATCGCATCACCTTGACCCCCGCCGCTGCAAATCGCCGCAATGCCGATCCCGCCGCCTCTTTGTCTGAGTGCATGGATCAAGGTCAATATAATACGTGTTCCGCTTGCTCCAATCGGGTGACCAATCGCGACTGCCCCTCCGTTCACATTCATTTTCCGCCGACCCAGCCCAAGCATTTTTTCGCATGCCAATGCAACCGCTGAAAAAGCCTCATTGATTTCAAACAAATCAATATCCTCTACTCGCTTCCCTGTTTTCTTTAACACTTTTTCGATGGCATAGGCTGGTGTTTTCGGAAAGTCCTTTGCCTCTACTGCTACTTGCGCATGCCCAAGCACAACTGCCAGAGGTTTTTCACCTTGCTGCATGGCGTATGTGTCTTTCATTAATAGAAGCGCACCTGCACCATCATTGACACCAGGTGCATTGCCAGCGGTGATCGTACCTGCCTGATCGAAAACGGGCGTCAGTTTTGACAAACGTTCATATGACGTATCACGCCTCGGGGCTTCATCTTCTGAAATCAGCTGATCTCCTTTTTTATTCTTGACGGTAACGGGGATGATCTCATTTTTAAAAAAGCCGCTTTTTTGCGCCTCAATGGCTCGTTCATGACTTCTTAACGCCCAAAGGTCTTGTTCTTCTCGTGTGATGCCAAGCTCTTTCGCCGCCATGCTTCCATACTCACCCATATGAACACCTGTAAACGAACAGGTTAATCCATCTAAAATCATGGCATCTTGTACAGCACCATCTCCCATTTTGTAACCCCATCGTGCTTTTTTTAGAAGATAAGGAGCATGGGACATGGATTCCATGCCGCCTGCCACGATCACCTTGGCATCTCCCGCTCGAATGATTTGATCGGCTGTCGTGACACTGCGCATTCCTGAAGCACAGACTTTGTTGATGGTTTGCGTCGGAACCGACCAAGGAAGATCTGCATGTCTAGCTGCCTGCCTTGAAGGAATTTGACCTTGTCCTCCTTGAAGGACACTGCCCATGATGACTTCATCCACTTCATGAACATTTGAGGCTCTTTCCAGCGCAGCTTTTATCGTCATCCCCCCTAATTCTGCAGCAGTCAAACGACTTAAAGTTCCACCTAGTTTTCCAAATGGTGTTCTCGCTCCAGATACAATGACCGTCGTGCTCATTTCTTTCCCCTCCTATTTGTTACCGCTTACATAAATGCTAGACATTTCATAAAATATCGGTGTCCACTGGCCGATGGACAGTAGATCCATCGGCCTGACACCTTTATGAAGCCTGCGTTCTCGTTTCGCCAAACACTGATTTTTCAAGAAGTTCTGCGACATCAAATGTGCCGACCTGCTCTTCTACTTCCTTCGCTTTCGTCCCATCCCCAAGCATGGTTAAACAATATGGGCACCCTGAGCTGATAATGGATGGCTGTACCTGTAAGGCCTGCTCCGTTCTCGCTGTGTTAATTCGAGTACCTGTCTCTTCTTCCATCCACATTAAGCCGCCGCCAGCACCACAGCACATCCCCGATTCACGATTCCGTTCCATTTCTTTCAGTGTCACACCAGGAATGGCTTTTAAAATATCTCTTGGCGGATCATAGACCTCGTTATATCTGCCTAGGTAGCAAGAATCGTGGAAAGTAATGACTTCGTTCACTTCATGAATAGGCGTTAATTTCCCCTCTTTTACTAGCTCTGCCAGTAATTCTGTATGATGGTACACCTCTGCCTCGAGCCCAAAGTCTGGGTATTCATTTTTAAATAAATTGTAAGCATGCGGATCGATCGTGACGATTTTGGTTACGTCATTTTTTTGGAATTCTTCGATGTTCTTTGCAGCAAGTTCTTGGAACAAAAATTCATTCCCAAGTCTTCTCGGTGTATCGCCTGAATTTTTCTCTTTATTGCCTAGGATGGCAAAAGAAACCCCTGCTTCATTGAGCAGTTTTGCGAAGGCAAGAGCAATCTTTTGGCTTCTATTGTCATATGCACCCATCGATCCAACCCAGAATAAATAGTCGAAGGTCTGATCTGCTTTTTTCAGTTCTTTCACCGTCGGTACGTGCACATCTTCTCTTAGTTCACGCCAGTTTTCTCTTTCTTTTCGGTTCAATCCCCATGGGTTCCCTTGTCGCTCGATGCTTGTCATCGCACGCTGTGCATCTGCATCCATTTTTCCTTCTGTCAGCACTAAGTATCTGCGCATATCAATGATTTTGTCGACGTGTTCGTTCATGACAGGACACTGATCTTCACAGTTTCGGCATGTCGTGCATGCCCAGATTTCTTCTTCTGTAATGACCTCACCAATGAGAGAAGGATGGTACATTGCGCTCGCCGCAGATTCTTCCGCTCCAGCTCCCCTTGCCTGTAATGCCAGCTGATTTCCTGTCGTCTGTTTGAAAGCAAGCTGCGGAACCCACGGTGTCTTTGAAGTAATGGCAGCCCCTTTATTTGTTAAATGATCTCTTAATCGTAAAATCAAATCCATTGGAGACAGCATTTTCCCCGTCCCTGTCGCCGGGCACATATTCGTACAGCGCCCGCACTCCACACAAGCGTAAAGATCGATCAGCTGAGATTGACGGAAATCTTCAATTTTCCCAACGCCGAACGTTTCTTGTGTCTCATCTTCAAAATCAATTTTTTGCAGTTTGCCTGGCGGGTCCAATCTGCTGACAAATACGTTGACCGGGCCAGCGATGAGATGGGCGTGCTTAGACTGCGGGACGTACACTAAGAACGTCAGTAAAATAAGAAGATGCACCCACCATGCGACATAGAACACAGTTGTTGCTACAAGTGGTGAAAGCCAGCCCAGCAAGAAAGCAATGCCGGAAGCAATTGGCTCAGTTGCTGATAGTGAGTGCCCATGCCAAATGATGTTCATTCCGTTTCCCAGTAATACGGTCAGCATCAATCCGCCAATAAACAAAAGGACAAGCCCTGATTTAAAGCCCCTTTTTAAACGGACTAACTTCTCGACATATCTTCTATGGAACGCCCAAACCACCGCCACTAAAATGAGAAGTGTGACTACCTCTTGGAAGAACGTAAAGACACCGTAAAGCGGACCTAATGGTAGCCCGCTGTCTGGAACAAGTCCCTTCATAATAAAATCAAGGGCTCCGAACTGCACTAAAATAAATCCATAGAAAAACAGCACATGAATGATGCCGCTCTTCTTGTCCTTCAGCAGTTTCTTTTGCCCAAACACATTCACCCAAACACGTTCTAAGCGTTTTTTCATGTCTTTTTGAAATTCTTCTTTTTTGCCAAGACGAATATACGCCGCTCGTGTTCGAATGAGATAAATAAACAAATACACAGCGTAAGCGGTCACTGCCGCAAATGCAATCAAGTTAACAATTAAAAGGCTATTCATCTTGCTCCCCCTTTCATTCCCCAAGACCCACTTTGTTCCGTTTCCATGTTGTACCTCTATCATAAATAATGAATGAGTATTCAGTCAATATTTTTTGCCCATTTGGGTACACTATCGTCATATGTAAAAAAGGAGGAACCTTCATGATCGCATGGATCATTTTACTCGTCGTCTTCGTCATTGTTCTACTCGTCAGGCTAGATCTTTATATAGGGAGAAAATATTTTTCTACCCATGCTTTTGAACGGTCTTTTGACCAAACAAGCGGCGATGCAGCCTTTTATCATGATGGCGAACCACTGTTTGATCAGCTTCTTACGGATATACAGCAAGCCTCTTCTTCTATTCATATGATGTTCTTTATTGTAAAGAACGACAAGATTGGGCAAAGGATTCTGCAAGCACTTAAAGCGAAAGCAGAGCAAGGTGTTTCGGTTTTTTTGCTCACTGATCGGTTAGGCTCCTATTCATTTGATCAAACATCCATTCAGATGCTAGAAAAAAGCGGCATTCAATTTTACTTTTTAAATAAACCACGTTTTCCTTTTTTCATTTATCGCTTGAACATGAGAAATCACCGGAAAATCACGGTGATCGATGGGAAGATCGGCTACATTGGCGGGTTTAATATTGGCGATGAATATGTAGGGAAAAACGGTAGGTTTGGCATTTGGAAGGACTATCACCTGCGCATGACAGGACAGGTTGTCGCAGACCTCCAGCATGTGTTTCTGAATGATTTGTACCGGTCATCTGGTATTCACCAGCTGCAATACGAGGTTTTTCCTACACTGGAACCGGGAACATTACAGTGCACAACACGTGCGACGGCAGGTTTTTCTTTAGAAGCCTTATTTCTTCACGATATTCAACAGGCGAAAAAGCAAATCACCATCTGCACGCCCTATTTTATTCCATCTGCTCCTCTTCTAAGCGCCCTTCTTGACGCACGGAAGCGAGGCGTGACTGTCGACATCATCATCCCAATGAAGGCAGATCACCCGCTTGTGAAAGAAGCTGGATTTCATTATTTGAAAGATCTGATCGCTGCCGGATGTCTTGTGTATCGTTTTTATAAAGGGTTTTATCATGCGAAAGCCATTCTCATCGATCATAGCCGTTGTATGATCAGTACGGCGAACTTTGATAAACGAAGTTTGTTTTTCAACGAAGAAGTGGATGTGGCCATTGATGATCCCGCCTTCACCGCACATGTAGAGGAAAAGATTCGTGAACACATGGAAGTTTCAGAACTGATGACTGAAGAAAAATACAAACAACGCCCACTTCTCACGCGTCCAATTGAGTGGATAGGCGCCCTGTTCTCGTATTTTTTATAAAGGAGTTGACCTATGCGTTATCGATTTGGTTATGTATCCAACGCCGTCACTTTATGGGAAGCTTCACCTGCCAAGTCGCTGACCTTTGCAAGATACAGTAAGCTCTCAAAGGAAGAGAGGACAGAGGCTCTATTGCGAACGACGAAAGCCAACCTCGTCAATACATTAAGAACACTTTATTTTGCGATTGCCCATGATATTCCGCTTTACCGTTTTTCAAGCTCGATTGTCCCGCTCGCCACCCATCCTGAGGTGCGGTGGGACTTTGTGACACCCTTTCGCAAAGAATTTCTAGAGATTGGTCAACTCGTAAAGCGGCACGGATTACGAGTGAGCTTTCACCCCAATCAATTTACTTTGTTCACAAGTCCAAAGCCATCCATTACAGAAAATGCCGTCATTGATATGACCTATCATTATGAAATGCTTGAGGCCATGGAGCTTGAAAAGGAAGGCTATATGAACATTCATGTCGGAGGTGCATATGGCGACAAGGCATCTGCTTTACAGCGTTTTGATGACAATATAAAGCAGCTTCCTGCACATATCAAGGCGAGAATGACGCTTGAAAATGATGACAAAACCTATACGTCATTAGAAACGCTTGATGTTTGTGAAAAGCATAGCATCCCGTTTGTATTTGATTACCACCATCACATGGAAAACAAAGATGATGATGCGGCGCTTGATGACATTCTGCCAAGAGTGTTTGACACGTGGGCAAACACTGGCATACCGCCTAAAATCCACTTATCCTCACCAAAATCAGAAAAGGCGATACGAAGCCATGCGGATGGAGTGGAGATGTCGTTTGTTTTGCCACTTTTTCAAGCTTTAAAGCCGTATGGTCGTGATGTGGATTTTATGATTGAGGCAAAGAAAAAGGATCAGGCCTTACTCCGTCTTGTTGAGGAGCTGTCAGCGATCAGAGGCAATCGGCGGACGGGCGGAGGCACCATTGAGTGGAAATCGTAGAGAAAGGTTTACCTCTATCACAACGGGGGTAACAAAGCTATTGTGAGAAAGTATTTAACAGGAGGATATGAAGATGTCACAAATCTATTCAATCCGAATTGCTGCGAAAGCATTGAATTTACATAAGCTTATTTCTCTATACGAAAAGTGCCAGCACGCTCAGCATCGTTTATATGTATATTCTAAAAAAACAATGTGCAACATTAAGAACATCGTAGAGCTAGAAACCTTTAGGCTTACTCATTTAGAATCAGACTATTTAATCGTGGTAGAAGGAAAAGAGGCACAAGACCTTCTACAGCCATTTGAAAAAGAACATGCTTCGTAAAGAAGAGCAGTATTAGAGCTGCTCTTTTTTCTATATCCACGCTTCTGTCAGCCAAACCTCGCGTGACGTTGCATTCATTTTTACTTGTGTACCGATTGGCATCGTGAGCATCGGATGCGTATGGGCACTGTCAAATTCTGCGATGAGCGGCCTCTTTGTATCTCCCAGTACTTCAAGTAAGAGATCGTGCGGCCTTTTGCCCGTTCCTTCATCATCAAACAGCTCATGTTTCCCTAAGAGGATACCAGATACCCGTTCAAACACACCATTTATCTTTAACAGAGAGAAGTTCTTTTCGACGATGGAGGCGGTTTTCATACAATCTTCAATGAGAAGGATATCGCCTTTTTGGATTTGAGGCATGAATTCACTTCCCCATATGCCATACATGGCATTTAGGTTCCCGCCGATCAGTCTGCCTTCTGCCTGCCCTTCAATGACGCACATCCACTCGTTTGGACGTTTTTCTTTTTCTCGTATTTTCTCTTCCCAGTTGATCCGTTCTTCCGTCCAGAAGGGCGGTTTTTTCACCTGATACGGGATGGGCTGCGGATGAATGAGAATGTCCTCGAAAGATTGATATGTATGATTGACAAATGGTTCAAACTCTCCAAAAGACGGCACAAGTGCAGGCCCGTAAAAAACAGGAAGACCCGTTTTTTCATAAGCCGCTAAAAGAATTGCCGTCGCATCTGAATAACCAATCATGATTTTCGGATGCTTCATCAGCAGCTCAAAGTCGAGATAAGGAAGCAAACTATTCGAGTTCGTCCCCCCAATCATCGACATGATACAGGACAAATCTTCTCTCGCCATCAGCTCATTCAGCTCAGCTGCTCGTTCTTGAATTGTTCCCGAACGATAGTGATCCTCTTTCCCTGTTAATGATCCTGGTACCACAATGAATCCTTTTTGTTCAAGCCATTCCTTCGCCCGCTCATACCTAAGAGGCGAGGTGGCAGATGCTGGACTTGAGGGAGAATAAATACCTATTTTATCGCCCTTCTGTAAATGCCGAAGCCCCTTCATTCCATCAGATCCTTCCTACACGAGTTTTTACTATCCTAGCAAAAAAAGCCCTTTTTCAAAAGGGCCTCGATTTAAAAATAAAGTACACTTCAATTTAACAGCTTAAACAGGCCAAATATGATGACAGTAAAACTGATGGCCAGCGTCGCAAATATCTCAATATGAAAAAGAGCCCAGCTTAATAACTGGACTCATTCAATCACTTCTCTTCAATGACCAAACTGCGCTTCATGCAGTCTGCTATAGACGCCGCCCATTTGGATTAAGTCTTGATGGCGGCCTTGTTCTTGGGTGCCTTCCTCTGTCACGACGATGATTCGGTCTGCATGTTTAATTGTCGCAAGGCGGTGAGCAATGACGAGTGTCGTCCGACCGACTGCCAGTTCGCTTAGTGCGTCTTGGATCGCTTTTTCTGTTTCTGTATCAAGTGCTGACGTCGCTTCATCCAAAATAAGAATAGACGGGTTTTTCAAAAACATCCGTGCAATTGACAGGCGTTGCTTTTGACCGCCGGATAGCTTAACACCGCGTTCACCAATGACCGTATTCAACCCTTCTGGGAAACGCTGAACGAGCTCCTCTAAATGGGCACGTCGCACCGCCTCCCAAATGTCTGCATCACTCGCTTCTAGGTTGCCGTACGCAATATTCTCACGAATGGTGCCTGAGAATAAAAAGACATCCTGCTGCACAATGCCAATCTGCTGTCTTAAAGAGGACAAGGTCATCGATTTCGTGCTCACACCATCAATGGTGATGTCTCCTTCGTCCACATCATAAAAACGAGGCAGCAGACTGCAAATGGTCGATTTCCCCGCTCCTGATGGCCCGACAAACGCAACCGTTTCTCCTTGTTTGATCTTTAAGTTGATATCCTTCAATACATGACTGTGCTCATCGTAGCCAAATGTCACGTTTCGATACTCAATTTCACCTTTCAAGCCGTAAATATCACGTGCTCCTTCTGTATCCTTCACATCTGGCTCTGTTTCAAGCAAATCGACATAGCTTTTAAAACCGGCAATGCCTTTTGGATACATTTCAATCACCGTGTTGATCTTATCAATTGGTCTGAATAACACATTTGTGATCAAGACAAAGGCGATAAATCCGCCTGCCGTTAATTGACCTTGAAGGACAAACCATGTACCTGCCAGAAGGACAAACAACGTCACAAGCCTTGTGAGAATATAGCTGATTGATCCGTTAACCGACATAATTTTATAGGAAAGAAGTTTCGCTTTTCGAAAGCGGTTGTTGTTTTCAGCAAAGCGCTTTTTCTCAAAATGTTCATTTGCAAAGGCTTGAACAAGACGAATACCGCCAATATTGTTCTCAACCCTTGCATGAAAATCTCCAATGTCATTGTTGAGTTGTGTAATTGCCTGTGTCATTTTTTTATTAAAATGAAGGGCTAACCAGATGATGACTGGCATAATCAAGAAGGTTAAAATGGCAAGCTGCCAGTTAATCATGAGCATGACGGCAAAGGCGCCAAGAATGGTCATAATCGCAATAAACAAATCCTCAGGTCCGTGATGCGCCACCTCACCAATATACATGAGGTCATTTGTCATCCGTGACATGAGTTTGCCTGTTTTGTTATTATCGAAAAATTTGAAGGACAGACGCTGAAAATGATCAAATAGCTTTTTTCTCATATCTGTCTCAATATTAATGCCAAGCATGTGCCCCCAATATGACACGATAAATTGCATCACTGAGCTGAGTGCGTAAATGACAAACAGCGCAAGTGCGGTCCAGGCAATGACCGTCCAGTTCCCTGTCGGCAGTAATGTATCAATGAAGTAGTTCACGATCAGCGGGAAACCTAGTTCCATGAGTCCGACGGCCACAGCACAAAAGAAATCTAAAAAGAACAGACCACGATAGGGCCTGTAATAGGCAAAAAAGCGTTTTAGCATATGTAAAAGAACCTCACTTCCTCTATAATTGATAATCATTTTCAATTATAGAGGAATCATTATCGAATTACTAGATCAGGAAATGATTTCTTCCCCTAGAAACCCTCACAATACACCTGAAAACAACCGAGCAAACGATTCCTTTAAACGTTCCTTTAAACCCCTTTTATAAAAATGAACCGGCCCCATTTGCTCACATTCTTTCATATCTTCCTCATAATGAGCCATCAATTGCTCGATCGGTTTCTTTGCCGCTGTAAAGACATTGACCTCAAAATTGAGTTGAAAGCTTCTCATATCAACATTGGCCGTTCCGACAGAGGCAAGTTCTCCGTCTGCAATCATGACCTTTTGATGCATGAATCCTTTTTGATAGTGATACACCTTGATGCCCTCTTTCAAAAGCTCAGAAAAATAAGATCGTGTGGCGTATTGCGTGAGAAATCCATCATTAATCTCAGGCACCATCACACGCACATCCACCCCTCTTGTCGCCGCAATTTTTAATGCTGTGCGGATGGATTCATTTGGGACAAAATAAGGCGTCGCAATCCAAACAAATTGCTGTGCATTCGAAATGAGCGCATCGTATAAATCACTCATACTTTCCTTCATATCAGGTCCAGTCGGCACGACCTGAATGACATCTTCTCCTGTCACAGGATGCGGGGTGTGATATTTCGGATCATCAATTAACACTTCATCTGATACATACTCCCAGTCCAGCATAAAAATGGAGTGAAGTGTCTGAACGGCTTCACCCTTTAACATCGTATGCGTGTCACGCCAAAAGCCGATATTTTCATCGCGTCCTACATATTCCTTCCCGACATTGAGCCCACCAACAAATCCTGTTTCTCCATCAATAATCACGATTTTTCGGTGATTTCGGAAATTGAATTTTTGATTAAAGAATCCGTATTTTAATGGCAGAAAAGGAGCGACCTTTATCCCCGCCTGCTTCAATCGTTTAATATCTTTTCGTGAGAAGCGAATGCTGCCAGCCGCATCATAGATGAATCGAACCTCTACTCCTTCTTTCACTTTTTCAATCAAGATCTCCATCATCCGGTGACCGAGAAAATCAGATTTGAACATGTAATATTCTATATGGATGAACGTTTTTGCCTTTTTTAATTCTTCAAAAATACGTGGAAAGGTTTCCTCTCCATTCTTTAAAATCTCCATATCACTATTTGTATTTACATGCATCCCTGTTGCTTTTTCTGTGTAATGAAAAAAAGCACGCTGATTATCGGTTAAACGCGTCTCATCCGGCTTACTCTCAAGCTCTGATATTCTGCGTAATTTTTCTCGGTTATACATTCTCTTTGATTTAAACAAATGTCCTTTGACATAAAGCTGTCCTGAGAACAAATAAAACATATAGCCGATGATCGGGAAAAAGATCAGTACATACATCCATAACAGCGTGTGCTGTGATGTCCGGTTCTCTAGCATAAGCGAGATAATACTAAATAAAATGATGGCGATGTAACTAGCTGCGTAAAGCTGAAAACCCCACGCTGGAACCGGCCACCAAAACACCACATATGCCCCAAATATCATGAAATATAAAAATAGAAATTCCAGTCTCCTCTTTTTCACATTCTCCGCCCTCATTCTGTCTTTTTCTTTTCCATACCCTTTGCACAGCTTGTCTGAAACGCACGGTTTGCTGCTTTCTTTTAGCTTTTACAGACTGGAGCGTTTTGATCCGATATAATGGAAAATATGTGAAGGAAGGGACGAATGACTGATGCGTACACCATCTGCTTTAAAAAAGGGAAGCCACATTCGGGTAATTGCTCCAAGCCGAAGTGCCAGCATTTTATCAGAAGAAGGAATGGCTCAGGCGAAAAAACGTTTAGAGGCATTAGGGTTCACTGTTTCTTTTGGACAACACGTGTTTGAATGTGATCTGCATTCCACTTCTTCTATTGAACACCGTTTATCTGATCTACATGAGGCATTCTCAAATGATGAAGTCGACGGTATTTTGACAGCAATCGGCGGCTTTAACTGCAATGAGCTTTTGCCTTATATAGATTATGATTTGATCCGTCAGCACCCAAAAGTTCTTTGCGGCTACAGTGATATTACCGCACTTGCAAACGCCATTACCGCCAAATGTGACATGGTGACGTACTCAGGTCCTCATTTCTCCAGTTTCCAAATGGAACAAGGACAAGAGGAGCAGACAGCCATGTTTCAAGCGTGCGTGATGAGTAGCGAGCCATTTGATGTCACCCCTTCTACAAAGTGGAGTGATGATGCGTGGTATCTTGATCAAGCAAATAGGCAGTTTCATCCGACAACATGGGGGATTTATCAGGAAGGAACAGCTGAAGGCACCTTGTATGGCGGAAATCTTTGTACACTGAACTTATTGCAAGGGACACCCTTTATGCCTCACCTCAAGGATGCCATCTTATTTGTGGAGGATGATGACTTGGTCTTTCCTGAAATGTTTGCCAGAGACCTTGCCTCGCTCTTGCAACATGCCGAATCTATTAAAGGGTTAATCATCGGACGTTTTCAAAAGAAATCCAAGATGACAGAGGAACATTTGAGGTTCATTCTAGATAAACATCCAATGCTCAAACACATCCCGGTGATCTATGATGTAGACATAGGACATACACAGCCGGTCTTCACCTTGCCGATTGGCGGGAGTGCTGAACTATCCTGCTACGGCGGACAAATCCAATGGCGTGTTCATCCATAAATAAAACCTAAAAAGCACCCTCATTTGTTGGTGCTTTTTCTATGCCATCATTTCTTTTTAAAATTTTTTAGAAAAAGTGATCCAACCCTTCATCCCCTTCGTTAAGTAGATGTAAAAAGAAAAGAGAGGAGGCAAAAACATGTTCTCTGATGTACTTAGTCAATTATTCGATTCTATTTCTAACATTATTAATACACTTGGATAATCCCATTAACGCACACATACTACATGCTTTCTGAAGGGAGGATACAAACTATGTTCTCTGATGTACTTAGCCAATTATTTGATTCTATTTCTAACATCATTAACACACTTGGGTAATTCCTATGACACGCACATACTACATGCTTTCTGAAAGGAGGATACGCTCATGTTCTCTGATGTACTTAGTCAATTATTCGATTCTATTTCTAACATTATTAATACGCTTGGTTAATCCCATTAACGCACACATACTACATGCTTGCCGAAGGGAGGATACGCTCATGTTCTCTGATGTACTTAGTCAATTATTCGATTCTATTTCTAACATTATTAATACGCTTGGTTAATGTTCAAAACCCGCTATCTCTCGAGAATAGCGGGTTTTTTATATAAAGAAGCCCCGCTCATAAAATAGAGCGGGGCTTTTTGCATTACATTTTTTCCGGTGCAGATACGCCAATGAGTTTTAATGCATTCGCAAGCGTGATTTGTGTTGCTTTCATGAGCGATAGACGTGCTGTTGTTTTTGTTTCATTTTCAACATCAATGACCTTCTCGGCATTGTAGAAACTGTGAAGGGCTGATGCTAGATCATAGATATAGTTTGTGACGCGGTGCGGAATACGTTTTTCTGCTGCTTCTGCTACAACCTCTGGGAAGCTGCCGATGATTTTCAGAAGATCGTATTCTTTATCGGACTGAATGTGAGAGAAATCTGCTTTTTCAAGGTTTGGCTCGTAGCCTTTTTCTTCCCCTTGACGGAGCATGCTGCAAATTCTCGCATGTGCATATTGCGCGTAGTACACAGGGTTTTCGTTAGACGTAGAAATCGCTAAGTCTAAGTCAAAGTCCATATGTGTCGCCGCACTTCTCATCGCAAAGAAATAACGAGTAGCATCTAAGCCCACTTCTTCAATCAAGTCACGCATTGTGACGGCTTTACCTGTACGTTTACTCATTTTCATCTTTTCACCGTTTTTGTAAAGGTGAACAAGCTGAATGATTTCGACTTCCAGTTTGTCCTCTGGATATCCGAGTGCTTGGATCGCCGCTTTCATTCGAGGAATGTAGCCGTGATGATCCGCTCCCCAAATGTTGATGAGCTGGTCAAAGCCTCTGTCTAATTTGTCCTTGTGATATGCGATATCTGGAAGCAAGTACGTGAAGCTGCCGTCTTTTTTAATCAGGACACGGTCCTTGTCATCACCAAAATCAGTTGAACGTAACCATGTTGCGCCATCTTCTTCAAAGACATAGCCTTTAGCGCGAAGTGTTTCTAGCGCTGGTTCGATTTTTCCGTTTTCATATAAAGACGTTTCAGAATACCACACATCAAATGGGACACGGAAATTCTCTAGGTCGACACGTAGTTTTTCTAGTTCATATTTTAAACCGTACTCACGGAAGAATTTCATACGCTCTTCTTCTGATTCATGCACGAAACGGTCACCAAATTCATCAGCCAGTTTCTGCCCGATGCCTTTGATGTCTTCTCCTCTGTACCCGTCCTCTGGCATTTCTTTTTCAAGACCGAGCGCCTCAAAGTAACGTACTTCTACAGATAGAGCAAGGTTATTGATCTGATTGCCTGCATCGTTGATATAGTATTCACGGCTCACGTCGAAGCCTGCTTTATCAAGGATGTTGCAAAGAGAATCTCCTACAGCTGCACCGCGGGCATGTCCAAGATGAAGGTCACCTGTTGGGTTGGCTGAGACGAATTCGACTTGCACTTTTTGACCGCCGCCTGTATTCGTTTCGCCATAAGCCTCTTTTGCTTCAAGAACTGCCGGAATCAGTTTCGTTAAATATTGATTGTTCATATAAAAGTTGATGAATCCTGGACCTGCAATATCCAGTTTTTCAATTGACGCTTTGCCTTTGTCAAATGCATTCACAATGTCCTCGGCGATTTGACGTGGTGCTTTTTTCGCAATGCGGGCAAGCTGCATCGCCATATTGGTGGAATAATCACCGTGAGTTTTGTCTTTTGGCACTTCCAAAAGAACATCCGGCACCTGGCTTTCATCAGCAAGTCCTGCTTTGACGACTGCCGCAATGATTTCTTCTTTTAACGCATCTTTGACCTGTTCTGCGATATTCATGAACGTAAATCCTCCTTATATGAAATCGATAATGTATGTAAATGCTTTTGATCTTCACCTGTCAGCATATCGTACGTAATGTGCAGAAGCCCATTGTCTACATCAAGATCAATGCCATGTGTGTGCACATCGAGCTGAAGTGTGCCAAATGGCATCGTGTAATGTGTCACGGTCGTTTCTCCAATGAGAAAGCGCTGCTTCATTTGAATTGCACCTGATCTCATGACAAAAATTTCTTTTTCACTTATTTTGACAACAGTTTTTACTTGACCCATTTCATGTTCTTCATGGTAAGTGAGATACGTTTTGTCATTCTTCTCTTGATACGTTCCAGTTGTTCGGAATTCGATCGTTTCAGCCGGTTCCGTCTCTGGTTTCATCACTGACTTTACATGAATTGAAATTTGGTTTTGTGTCATTTTGCACTTCCTTTGCTAAGACCCGTTTAACTAAAATAGTATACCATAATCCCGATTGCCTATCATCCCATCATTTCTCATCTTCGTGTGGATGAACCCCCCTTTTTGATCTTCACATGTCTCTTTAGAAAAAAAGAAAAATGAAGCTCACGCCTATCACGAGTCCAGTCTTGAGCCCTGCGCTTTTTCGATTGATGAGATAAAACAGTGCTTGGATACCTGAACTTGCCAAAAATGCCTGAAACAAATCAAATGGGAGAAGATGCCCTTGCTTATAAACAAACTGCAGCAACAGCGCAATGCCAGTGAGATAGAAAAAGCCTCGATCCTGAAACAGATGAACCATCTCATCCTTTGCCTCTTTTTTCGAGGTAAAAGTAGGCGGACTCGCTGCAAGCTCTCTTTTCAGCGTAAGAAAGCCTGCCGCTAACACACATAAAGCGAGTAATACCATCAATACAGAAGAAAACATGACCTGCCTCCTTTATCATGTCACCAATGTAAAAAAAGAGCTTGTCCATATGAGATGACAAGCTCCTCTATCAATGTTATTTCACAAAACCAAGCAGCATTTCACGTAAAAGTTTGCTTGCTGTATTCGCCGTTTGATCGGAATGATCATATACAGGCGCTACCTCTACAAGGTCTGCACCGACGACATGCACATCAGAACCAGCAATGGCATGAATAGATGCCAGTAATTCTTTTGACGTAATACCGCCAGCATCCACAGTTCCAGTACCAGGCGCATGTGCCGGGTCAAGTACATCGATGTCAATTGTCACATAAACTGGGCGGCCTTTCAGCTTTGGCAATACTTGCTTCAATGGCTCCAGCACTTCAAATTTAGAAATGTGCATACCTGCTTCTTTTGCCCATTCAAATTCTTCTTTCATCCCAGAACGGATGCCGAAAGAGTATACATTTTCAGGTCCAATAAGTCCTGCCACTTTACGAATCGGTGTCGAATGTGAAAGCGGCTCACCCTCATATTCCTCACGAAGATCGGTATGTGCGTCCATATGGATGATGGCCAAATCAGGGTATTTCTTATACATCGCACGGAAAACCGGCCAAGACACAAGATGCTCGCCGCCCATTCCTAATGGAAACTTCCCTTTTTCTAAAATGCTGTCAACATACTCTTCAATTAAATCTAAGCTTTTCTGTGCATTGCCAAATGGAAGCGGGATGTCGCCAGCATCAAAGAATGGCACCTCGTGCAGTTCACGATCTAAATAAGGGCTGTATTCCTCTAATCCAATGGATACTTCACGAATACGGTTCGGGCCAAAACGTGAGCCTGGACGGTAACTGACGGTCCAATCCATCGGCATCCCGTATAAAATGACTTTTGCATCTTCCCATGTCGGATGACTTCCAATAAACACTTTTCCTGAGTAAGCCTCGTCGAATCTCATGCAAGATTCCTCCTTTTACGCTTCAAAAAATGCGCAAACTGACATTTGCGCATTTCCATTTCGCTTGATTTATTTGATTAAATCGCTCACAAATTTTGGCAGAACGAATGCCGCTTTGTGCAATTCTTTTGTGTAATATTTCGTATCAATATCAAAGAAACGGCTGTCTTCTACAGCAAGTGGATCATACTTCTTAGAACCGATAGTAAATGTCCAAAGACCGCTTGGATATGTTGGGATATTCGCTGTATAAAGCTTCGTAATCGGGAAAATTTCTTTCACATCACGCTGTACATTTGTAATTAACTCAGGTGTGAACCAAGGGTTGTCCGTCTGTGCAACGAAAATACCGTCTTCTTTTAGTGCTTTTGAGATTCCTGCATAGAAACCTTTAGAGAACAAGTTCACAGCTGGTCCAACTGGCTCAGTTGAGTCAACCATGATCACGTCATATTCGTTGTCGGCTTCCGCAATGTGCATAAAGCCGTCTCCGACTTTTACATCTACACGAGGATCGTCTAGTTTCCCAGCAATTGAAGGAAGGAACTTCTTCGAGTATTCAATGACCTTGCCATCAATATCAACAAGTGTCGCTTTTTTCACACTTGGGTGCTTGAGGATCTCACGAATAACACCGCCGTCTCCTCCGCCTACAACAAGGACATTTTCCGGGTTTGGATGAGTGAAAAGAGGAACATGTGCCACCATTTCGTGGTATACAAACTCATCTTTCTCTGATGTCATCACCATACCGTCTAAAAACAGCATATTGCCAAACTCTTCTGTTTCCACCATTTCTAAATGCTGAAAATCTGTTTGTTCTGTGTGAAGGGTTTTGTTCACCTTCAATGTAATGCCAAAATTCTTCGTTTGCTTCTCTGTATACCAAAGTTCGCTCATTGTTCATCTTCCTCTCATCCAATAATAAACAAACATCTATTGTTAGCGCCTTTTATCAGCTATGACTATATCGATTGTCCAAGAAAAAAGTATAGTGGATTCATATCAAATTGTAAAGAACCGCATGAGATAACTTCATTTTTAAAGCGCACCCTTGCAGTCGCCTGTTTAAAACGGTTTTCTTTGTCCCATACTGATAAAAAACCGTCAAAATGGGGGCTTTGCATGGACACAATCATGAGTAATAAAAAAATCCGCATGACCGTGAAAACGATTCGAGCCTGTTTTTTTATCGGCTTGCTCGCTTTTCTATTTGCAGGCACAGTCTTTTTGACGATTCTTTTACTTGCTAAGTGGCAAGGCGCTCCCTCTGTTCAAGTTCCCCAATCCACGACCATTTATGCAGCCGATGGGTCTAAACTTGGCGAATCAAACTTTGGAGAAAAGAGATATTGGGTTCCGTTAAAGGACATGTCCCCTCATATACAGCAGGCAGTGGTCGCGGTTGAGGATAAAACCTTTTATCAGCATCACGGCTTTGATGTGAAACGCATGGCGGGTGCTGCGGTGGCAGACATTCGTGCAATGGCAAAGGTACAAGGCGCCAGCACGATCACCCAGCAATACGCACGAAATTTATATTTAGATCATGATAAAACATGGAAGCGAAAGTGGAATGAAGCCTTTTACACGATCCGCTTAGAACAAAACTATACAAAAGATGAGATATTAGAAGGATACTTGAACACCATTTATTATGGCCACGGCGCATACGGCGTGGAAGCGGCATCCCGCCTTTACTTTGGAAAAAAAGCGAAGAACTTAACTTTAGCTGAGTCTGCCTTGCTTGCCGGTATTCCTAAGGGGCCTTCTCTCTACTCCCCTTATGTGAACGAAGAAAGAGCCGAAGCAAGAAAAAAGATGATCCTAAAGCAAATGCAAGAGGATGGCATGATTACGAAAAAAGCGGTTGCTGATGCCAGCAAGGAAAAGCTGTCCTATCGCCCGCTCAAACAAAAACAGCTACAAGCAAAGCAGGCCCCGTATTTTTATGATGATGTGATTCGCGAACTGAAACAAACGCTGGGTTTAACCGAGGAACAAATTGAAACGTATGGTCTTCATATCGAAACGACCTTACAACCTGAATTACAAAAAATCGCTGAAAAGACTTTAACCAACATCATGGATGCTGAATCAGATATCCAAATCGGCTTTGCTGCCATCCATCCCCAAACAGGTCATGTCCTTGCCCTCATCGGGGGAAGAGATTACGAGAAAAGCCCATTCAATCGGGTCACACAAGCGAAAAGACAGCCGGGTTCAACAATGAAACCGCTTCTCTATTACATGGCTTTGCAAAATGGGTTTACACCAGCAACCGTGATGCGCAGTGAAGAAACCGTTTTTGAACTGGATGAACAAGGAAGCGGCGCTGCTTATTCACCAAGCAACTATCACGGCTATTACGCCAATGACGGCATTACAATGCTTCAAGCTTTAGCGCTATCTGATAATATTTACGCTGTGAAAACCCATCTATTTTTAGGAATGGAACAGCTTGTACGTGCAGGCAAGACGTTCGGGATTCACGAAAAACTAGATCAAGTGCCTTCACTTGCGCTAGGTACTTCACCTGTCAAACCAATCGAAATGACCAATGCTTACGCGATGCTGGTCAATGGAGGAAAACGCGTCAAGCCAACCTTTATTACGAAAGTAACGGACGCAAAGGGCAACGTACTCTTTGAGGAGAAACAAAAACGAGAGCAAGTACTAGATGAAAAAGCAGCATTTGTCACCACTGACATGATGTCAGGGATGTTCAATCATCAATTAAATGGCTATACAAGTGTCACAGGTCGTACCATTTCAAAAGATCTTACCAGAACGTATGGAGGGAAATCGGGGACGACAGGTGCTGACAGCTGGATGATCGGCTTCTCTCCCCAACTCGTCACAGGTGTGTGGACCGGCTACGATAAAGGACGCACCATTGACTCGGTCAAAGAAACCGCCTATGCGAAAAAGATATGGGCTTCCTTTATGGAATCAGCCCTCTCGAATCAGCCAGCCTCCTCCTTCATGCCGCCAGACGGTGTAAAAGGCGTATATATCAATCCAAAAACCGGTGATCTCGCAGGCCCAGGATGCGAATCAAAGGTATTTACCTATTTTATAGAAGGAACGGAGCCGACCGGTGTCTGCTATGGTGCCGAGAACAAAGCTTCTGAGCAAGACAAAGCTCAAGATCAACAGCCTAAGAAATGGTGGGAAAAGTGGCTGAAACGTTAAAAATGGACATGAAAAACCCCGAGATCTGCATCTCGGGACTCTCCATGTCCTAGCTTTAACACCAGTTTACTGAAAAAACGCTTGGAATTGGTATCCATTCATCATTCTTCACAAAAATTTCACAATTACTCAGGAACAGCCAATCCTTCTTTTAATTCATCTGTAGATGCTTCCCATAACGCTTCATTGTGACTCTTCAAGAAATCAGCGAGCACCTTTTTCGATACATCATCCATATGACTGACAACGATTTTACGCTTCATGGATTTATCCATTAAATTCACATGCTCAGGAAGTGACTTATATCCTCTGCGGATCGAGCGGTCAACTGTCATTTCACAAGCTGTGACTCCTGCATAATATGGCCCCTCTTCTCTGCGGTCAATCGTCACCCATACGAGCCAATACGGTTTTCCGTTAGGTACCTCTTCTTTGGTTTTTAAAAATTTAATTCCTTTTTCGACGGCACTTCTTGCATGCATCGCACCAATATCAATGACGGCTTCCTTTTCCTCCACATCAATGATCACCGGCGAGATATTATCAAGGCTGAGGGCACCTGCCCCAAAACCTCCATGTCCATCCGTTGCATCTGTTTTTTTAATGATATTAAAACCAATTGGTTTCTTCTTTTTACCTTCCATTCATTAGACCTCCTAAAGCAGCGGCTTCAAAATAAGATTAAACCAGTATATGATTTGATCCCGCATTCCGATCAATGGAACAAAAACAAACTGACCTAGCGGTGTGATGACGAAGATGAGGAAAATGATGATCCCATACTGTTCAAATTGCGTCATCTTTGCACGGATGCCGGGACTGACAACATCCTCAATAATACGATATCCGTCCAGCGGCGGAATCGGTAATAAGTTAAATAGGAACAAAATCACGTTCAAGTTAATAAAGATTTGGAAGAAATAATCAACCCCCGGCTCAAAGCGCATGAGCGACTCCCCGCCAAATTTCTGAAGAAGCGCATACACACAAAAGCCCAAAAATGCCAAAACCAAATTGCTTAAAGGTCCTGCGATCGACACACATATCCCTGCGAGACGTGGGTTTTTGAAATGGTACCGATTCACAGGTACAGGCCTCGCCCAGCCAAACCCAGCCACAAAGATCAAGATCGTCCCGAAAATATCAAGGTGCTTCAATGGATTGAGCGTCAGTCTCCCTTGATTTTTAGCTGTCGGATCTCCAAAACGATACGCAACATATGCATGCGCCAGCTCGTGCATCGTAAAAGCCACAACAAGCGTAATGGCGACATATGGAATCAGTTCTAATGGATAAACAAGAAATTGGTTCAAAGGCATGAATCCCTCTTTCTTTCTATACAATGATTTACTTCATTCAGTATACTATAAGAAGTCCCTTAAACTAAAGGGAAGCGTAGCACTACAGGAAAAAGGAGGTTGCCATTATGCCGATTATCACCGTTCAAATGCTTGAAGGAAGAACAGATGAGCAGAAAAGAGCTCTTGTGGAGAAAGTCACAGATGCCGTTGTTGAAACAACAGGTGCAGGTGCAGAGAAAGTCTCTGTCATTATTGAAGAAATGAAAAAAGAACATTATGCTGTAGCAGGAAAGCGAATGAGCGACCTGTAAGCATATAAAAAGGACAAACACTTTTTCGGTGTTTGTCCTTTTTTCTCTTACCTTATCTGTACCAAGCTTTATTACGGTTCACTTGATTTTTATGAGCCGCATCGAAGAAATCGACAGTGTAAGAATAATCATAATTCATTAAGCAGACAATTCCGCTTCCTTGAGGATCATGCGGTAAGCCAAAGTTATGGCCGTATTCATGCGTAGCCGCTTTTGCTGTATTCGCTGTTCCTTGGTCAAGGTTAACGGCGAATGCACTTCCGCTTGGTGCACTATTGTAGACATAAGCGATTCCGCCAGCATCAAAGTTTGGATTTGCTGTAAATCCTGTGACAAAATCGTATCCTCTGCCATCAAAGCTGCGCTGAAGGTTAGACAAAATTTGTGATGCATTTGATCCTGAAGACGTCCAAGACCCTACGGCTTGTACGACAAAGTCCACATCATGATCACGGTTAAATGTCACATCCGCTTGCTCAATGATGCTGACAATGCGCGTCTGCCAATCACTATATTTCGCACGATACTGCGCATCAGCTACTGCATAGACGGTCACTTTCTGACTGCCTGTACTAGCTTTTGTTGAAATCGAATCTCCTGTATTTGCTTTAAAGGTTCTAGACCCTACCTGTTTACCAGACTCATCTAAAATCTTTGTTGTCACATCTCTTTCAATAGGAGGTGCCTTCGTCAAATCTTTAAAATCGTTTGCCTTTGGCAACCCTTCACTAATATGTGTTTCAAACGGCGCATGACCATGATCATGCCCATGACCTGCACTTGCAACTGGTGCAGAAGCTGAACTTACCCCCGGTAACAAACTACCTACCAATAAAAATGACAAAAAGACTGAACGCTTTTTCATTCCTATCCCTCCTTTGTTTTTCACAAGGTTATATATTCACTGAAAATTCACCATTTTCCTTCTATTCAGTCAAAAACAGGGAATTGGATATACAGGAAGAAAGTCGAAACATGTCATTTTCACTAATTTTTCGGATATTTTGACACACATTTTATTCAAAAATAGCGCTTTCGGTCCGGGTCTTACAAAACAAAAAAAGCCCAAAAATTGGGCTTTTGCAAAGTTAGTTCAATTCCTTCAACTGATCAATATACGCAAGGGCTGCCTCAAATTCTTCGTCCGTATAGCGCTGCTTGCTTTTAATGGTGAAGACCTTTTCCTTTACCTCATCTTTTGGCAGATCATCAAAGTATAAAATCGTTGAGACAAGCTCTAGAAAACGAGACGATTGCTCATTCATCTGCTGCGTCAGCACTTTGAGGTCAGGCATGTCCACTTCACACTGATCGAGAAACTCTTTCCCATTGTCCGTCAGCGAATAGCGATATTGAAAGTATCCGCCCTTTTTTTCCTTCATTTCGTCCAAGAATCCAAGGTTGCACAGCTCTTCAATTCTGAGCGTCAACTCCTCTGAATAAGGGCCATAAAAATGAAAATCGTATTTCTCGTAAAAAGGCAAATCTAGCTTTTTTGCTATGTAAATCATTTTTTGCAGCTTCTTCCGTCCAACGATTTCCCCAGATTCAGAGAACACCTTCATCAACTTTGCATGCTCTTTCAACAAATTCCCGACATCTCCTTTTTCAGTACTTCCTTATCCCAATCCAAGCAGCTTCATGATCGCCTTCTTTTCTTCAGCTTTTTCCGACATATCTACAATTAAGTCCATCGGGAAATAAAGTTTATGATCGGTTCTTCGTTTACCGGAAATGGCGTCAACAATATCTGACTGTCTCGACAGTTCTTTAATATGACCACTTTGCGTCAAGAGATGGATCGGCAGCCGTTCTTCTTCTTCGCCCGGTCTATAGAAGTCATAAGGCAAATCAGAGGAAGAGTCGACCACTAAATAATAGTCAGGATCAATTCCTGCTTCTTTGAACAAAGCCGTCAGCTTGAAATATTTCGTCATTTCTTCATTTGGATTAAACTCTGTATATTGGAATAAACGGCGGTTCATAAAACGGCGGCACAAATCAGCCAGCACGTGATCTTCTTCATCTTCCCACGCCTGAAAATAAAATAAGACAATGGATTCATCCAGCTTAATATAGTCCTCTGTGGTGACATTTCCTTCAAAAATTGAATAAAAATGCACAGGAGCATGTGTGAAAATATAGCCCGTTTCATGCAGCTCTTTTGCACGATGGAGAATTTTCGTTAAAATGACTTCCGCACTGCGTGTCACTGGGTGGAAATAGACTTGCCAGTACATTTGATAGCGGCTCATAATATAATCCTCTACGGCATGCATCCCGCTCTGTTTCATCACAATCTGATCTTCTCTTGGACGCATTACGCGTAAAATACGTTCCATATCAAAGTGACCATAGCTGACGCCTGTATAGTAAGCATCACGCTGCAAGTAATCCATTCGGTCGGCATCAATTTGACTTGAAATCAAACTGACCACCTGTTTGTTTTGATACGTTTTGGCAATGACTTCTGCTACATGCTTTGGAAAATCGTCACTGACCCGGCGCAGCACTTCATTTACTTCCGTCTGCCCTAAAATGATATCTCTTGTAAACGATTCATGATCTAAATGAAAGACCTTTTCAAAGGAATGAGAAAACGGACCATGTCCAAGGTCATGAAGTAGGGCGGCACTCAGTACAAGCTCACGCTCCCCTTCATCCCATTCGGGTCTTCCTTTAAACACATCATCCACAATTCGTCTGACAATCTCGTATACACCGAGTGAATGATTAAATCGGCTGTGTTCTGCCCCATGAAACGTTAAATAAGTGGTGCCTAGCTGTTTAATTCGTCTAAGGCGCTGGAACTCTCTCGTTCCGATTAAATCCCATATCAATGCATCCCGTACGTGAACATAGCGGTGCACAGGATCTTTAAATACCTTTTCTTCGGATAATTTCCCTTTTGGATACGCCATCGTTTCGTCCCTCTTTTTTTAAGACGTGTTTCTATTATATCGGGTAACTTTTCCCGAAAACATCCTTGAATTTGCTGGCGAATGTGTTCTCATAGATTGAACGGACGTAAAAAGCCCGACCTGACAGGGACGGACCTCTTTTTAGGTCGACTGAACACATTCAGTGACATTTATTTGACTTTTTTTTGAACCTTTTCGAGTAACTCATCTTCTGTTGGTGCGGATAATGGGCGATTGTTCACAAACGCAAAAGCCTTTTTTCGTCCTGGACCGCAATACGATTGACAGCCAATCTCAATTTTTGCATCAGGGTCAACCGATTTAAGTCGAGGCAATAACGTTTTTAGGTTCGTCGCATCACAATCGTCACATACGCGAAACTCATTAGCCATGTTCTTACGCTTCCTTTCAATGATGAAACTTCATTCTATATGAAACAGTTGGACAACTAAGAGTGAATAATATACCACCCAACATTGTACATCGAAGCGACTGGAGTTGCAAGAAGCATTGTCAGCACAGAGACGTATTCACATAAAAGCTAGTATTTTCCACTATCCTTTTAGCAAACTTGTATAAACCTTCTTGAACTTGGCTAATCTAATACCATCAAATCTTATGGGGGTTTAAACACATGTCAAAACAAAGACAAGATGCTTGGTCAGAGGAAAATGATCTCCTTCTGGCAGAAACCGTCTTACGTCACGTCAGAGAGGGCAGTACACAACTGAACGCATTTGAAGAAGTTGGAGACAAGCTAAACCGTACCTCAGCGGCATGCGGATTTAGATGGAATGCTGTCGTGAGGCATCAATATGAAAAAGCATTGGCACTTGCCAAAAAACAGCGTAAACAACGCATGCGTGCACTCGGCAATGGACAGCCTGCGAAAAAACGTTTGCTCTATCAGCCGCAAGTTGAAGAAACGATCACACAGGAAGAGTTCTCTCAAGAACTGGAACCTGCGCAAGAAGAAACATTTGCACCTGCAGCCGAAACAGCCGAACAGCTTCAGTTTGTGGATCAAAGCTACAATGAAGAGTTAGCTAGTTTATCACATTTATTGTCACAGGCTTCTCAAGTGACAGAGAAAAAGCCAGAAGCCAATCCATTTGGGCAGCGCCAAGAGTTAACCATTGAGGATATCATTGATTTCTTACGCCGCTATGAAGGCGATGGACAGCAATCATCTGCCTTACGGATGGAAAACAGCCGGTTAAAACGAGAAAACAACGAACTTTCACATAAAGTGTCTCAACTAGAAGCTGAAGTGAAAAAGCTTGAAAAGGATCAGCTCACCATTCAAGAAGATTATGAAACACTCGTCAAAATCATGAACCGTGCAAGAAAACTAGTTTTGTTTGAAGAGGACGACAGTGCCGCACCAACCTTTAAAATGGACCGGAACGGCAACCTTGAAAAAATGGCAGAATAACCAAAAAGTGCTCCCCACCTGCGGGAAGCACTTTTTTAAATATCCAAAAATAGCATCACGCTAAAAAGGACATTGATCAAGAAGACGAACATAAAAATGTACCTAACTTGCCTCACCTGAAAATCACCAAAGATAAAAATATAAAGCCCTGCGATACCAAGCGTCAGTACAGGCTGAAGAAACGGCACGAAAAGCGAAATGCCGTAGCCGGCTCCTATGATGACAGGAAGCCATAGTAAATAGAGGTAACCGCCATTTTTAGATTTCAAGAAACCACTCCCTCTCTTTCTTCTATCTGCTTGATTTCAGGCTGAACAAACTTGAGTCCGGCCATTGTACGACCTCGCTTTTGTGATGTCCAAATCGCAATCGCCGGCTGATCCGTTAGAGATTCTGTGTCAATGGTGATCAGCACTTGCCCATTTAATTCAATTGAATCTTCAAACTCAATTTTGCACCCAGATAAACTGATATCATGTATGATCACCGGCATCTTCTCTGCTAGTCGGTCCTCATAGGCGATCGTGCCTGTCACACCTTGCAATGGCCTTCTCATCCATTTGCGCCGTAGAGCCTTTGGTACCTTCTCCGTTTCTCTTAAAAAGCGGAGAAACGTCCGAACAGCATACGATTTTTTCTCACGATCCGTCACCGCTACATGCTCTCGTGTGAATAAGAAACGGATCAGTGATAAATACTCTGATTTTTGTGTGTCAGTAAAAGCAACACCAACCATCAGCTTGTCTCCCTCTGGATAGCTCCAAACCACGTCACACGCCACACTTTCATCCTCTGAAAAGAATAATTGCGTTTGTCCTTGATAAAGAGAAGACGCTTGGTCCAATGGAATGGATAGACGCGCACCTGAATCACTCATATCTAGTAGAAAACAAGCAATCGACTGATCTTGATGATCAGAACGAAGATGCCCCTCTTTTTCAATGACAAATCGCTCTGATTTCCGATAACGCGGTCGATCAAACGCCACAAGCAGTGCCATGAATAAGCCTGCACCGTTATAAAGCACCCAAAAAATATTAATCAACATGAGATCAGCGTTCATCGTCCCATTTACCTTCACATCGTAACCTATTTTCACAAGGGCAAGCAATGAGAGCAACAAGAAGATCAGATGGGGAATCATCGTTTTCAGATGAAAATGCCTTTTGTCCGTTTGAATCCCCTTCGGTGTCACCAGAAATTCAACACGTTTTTTCAAGAACAGTTCACTGAGTGCCACACCAGCTAAGTGGAATGCCATTGAACTTTCATAAATATGACTCCAAAACATACTTCTTTTTTGATTCGACACAAGTTTAAATGCTAAATACGAGCTAAAGAACGCCGGCAGCCAAAACATGAAAACGGACTGGAAATCTGCCCAGAAACTTTGAATACCAAACAATAAAAACAAAATCGGTGTGAGAATATAAATCATTTTAAACAAACCGTTAAACCAATATACAATGCCATCTAAATAAAGAACACGCTGCATCAGCGTTAAGCCGCGAACCTTCAAAGGATTAAACTTACGGGCACACTGAATGTTCCCTCTCGACCAGCGATCTCTCTGCTTTAACAGATCAAGCCAGCTTTCAGGTGCCAGACCGACGGCTAATACTTCTCCGACAGACACAGATTTTAATTTCCCTTGGAGAAGCATTCCTGTTGCCATGTCTTCTGTAATCACTCCAGTCGCAAATCCGCCAATTTCATCTAATGCCGTTCTTCTAAAAACCGTATTACTCCCAACATACATGACGGCATTAAACCGATCCTTACCAGCTTGGAGAGTTTGCATGAAGAAGTCCTGCTCATTTGGAATTCGATCTTTCGAGAACATATTATATTGGAAAGGATCTTCGTTATAAAACGCCTGTGGAACTTGAACAAACGCAGTTGCCCCATCATGAAAATAGGGCACTGTTTTTTCTAAAAATGAAGGAAGAGGAACCATATCTGCATCAAGCGTCAGAATCAGCTCTCCATCCGTTTGAGACATCGCATGATTTAAATTACCTGCCTTAGCAAATCTGTTATCTGTTCTTGTCAGATAATGAACACCAAACTCAGAAGCAAGCTGCTCTACAACTTCCCTATTGCCATCATCACATAAATAAATTTGAAAGCTTTCCTTCGGATAAGAGAGATTCAAACAACCTGCAACAGTGCGTTTCAGCACCTCAATCGGTTCATTATATGTAGCTATGAAAATATCAACTGTTGGCAGCCTGTCAAGATCACTGATCATGACTTGTTTCCGATTTGAAGGCTTCCAAACCAGTGTATAAAACACAAGCAGCTGGATAAACCCAATGCATTCACAGGCAACAAGCAAAATGCCCATGACAATATTAAAAGTACCTTCATGCGGCAATGTAAAGAAGAGGCGCCAGCAAATATAGGCAGCATTTGTTAACACACATAGCACAATGATGACTTTTTTCACAGTAGAGGCCATTGGCTGGATACGATATATCATATACAACAGAGACAAAATACAAAGCATAAACAGCGGGTAATACGTGGTGATGAGTGACAAAACATTTTCCTTCTTTCTTATGTCATAAAGGACTATCACATATAAAATGTCATAGCAAAGGAGGGGATTCTTCCATTACATTGCCCCTCCATGTCTATATAAATCATTTCCACAATCGATCTAACTGATTTGAATAAAAATCAATGGCCTTTCGATAACTCAAAATAGCAGGATCATTTGTCGTCTCAGTTAAACAGTTCAGTAATATTTCCATTGCTTTGCTATGTTCATTTAAATTATACAAAGTCATGGCATAAAACGTTTGAATGGCTTTATTATGCGGATAAGCTTCCATCGCATGGAGGAATATTTGTTTTGACTTTTCATATTCCCCTAAGGTTCTGTATGTACTTCCTAATCCTAAGAAAGCATCTTCTCTTTCTTCTGAAGACAAACCTAGTTCAAGGGCCCTCTCATAAAAAAAGACAGCTTGTTTTTCCTTCCCTAACACATCATAGCTCCAAGCACATTGATAGTGAATGGAGGCATGATCTGGATACTCTTCTACAAGACGGATGAGCATGTCATTGGATTCTTGAAGATGGCCATTTTCTCGAAGTTCAATCGCTTTCAGAAGTTTCGTTTCCATTACATCACCCCTATTTTTAAGATGGCTGGAAAGATATGTTTACGAGAACACTTTCTCATTCCGCTCAATCATCCGTGTCATGTTTTTCTCAAACTCCAGTTGTTCCTCGGTGGTCAACCCTGAAGCGGTCAGTTGCTCGCTCAGCTTTTGAAGTTCTTCTAGTAAAAGACGCATGAGAAGCGCACAGTCAATGGGTTCTCCAGTTAATTCTGATAGGGATGCCATCGTATCAGGCTGTATATCAGGGAATACCGCTTTCACCTCATGCCGTTTATCCTTTAAGGCTGCCTCATAAAAACGGCGAATCAAATCAGCTCGTTCCCGGCCGCTTCCATCTGCACACAAATAGATTTGCACAGCGACCCCTCCGCGTAATCTACGCTGAGAAATGCCGGCAAATTTCTTTCCATTGATGCTCAAATCGTAGCTACCTGGACAGTAAGAGCCGACAATTTCATAGGCTTCAATGTCCACCTCATACATCGACAGCATCCGGCGGATCAATTCCACCATCGCATCATATCCTCGGTCAATATCAATGCCCTTCTTTTGTTCCGCAAAGATTAAAGACACATTTAGTACGCCTTCATCCAGCACAACAGCAAGACCGCCTGAATTGCGTACAATCACGCGATATCCCTCTTCCTCAAGAAGCTTTACACCCTCTTGGAGAAATGGAAGCCTTGTATCCTGAATCCCAAGAACGATCGTATTGTGGTGCACCCAAGAACGTGCTGTCGCTGGTGAGAGTCCTTTCCCGACCGACGCACAAAGCGTATCATCCATCGCAAAAGATTGCTTTGGGTCTACATAGAGACCAAGGCTCGATTGATCTATGATTCGCCATGTCGGCTGCGTCAATAACTCAATAGGTTCATTTTTCATGTCCTGCATATCCTCTCGTTCATAAACTGTGTTTATTATAACATGGAGGGAGAATGAGAGAGAAAAAAGCTCTATGACAAGGAACGTCACAGAGCTTTTCAACTGGATTTGGTTTTCTTGTTCTTCCTTTTCGAAATGAAATAAACAGCTGCAATCAAAACGACAGGAACCCCAACCACGAGGCATGCAGCGATCAATGTGTTCCACGGCAAATCGATCATCTCCTTAATAGACTAAACTTCTATGAAACAGCCGTGACTTACCCAGCTTAACAAGTCTTCAGCCACCAATTCCGCATGCTGAGGGTCCATCACACCAGCATCGACGATCCACACTTTTTTCTCCTCTTCTGCCTGCCGCATAAGAAATACTCGCCCGCCGCCATCGTCACCAATGGCTACATAGCCGCTGGCATAATGATGGACTTCCCATGTTTTATTGCGTTCTACTATGTCTTCAGTTCCGTATAGAAGAACATCGCCTCCAATGGAACATCCATCTGATTGTTTCAGTAAGACTTGATGGGCATGAGGAAACATCATATTTAGTTCAGCTTCTGCCTCTTTGATATGTATGTCACTTGCTGGTTTGTTTATGATCAGGTTGGGAATCTGAGAAAAATGAATCATTTTGAACGCCTCCTAAAAGGTTGAACTAGCGTTTATTCAGCTGATTTTGTCATAATCCTTTTATACACCCGCAGGAGCACCTTTAATAGAAAATAGAAAATGATGACATCGAGTATAAAACCTAAAAATAGAAATTCAACACCATAATTTGAATGCAGGACTAGCCAATCAATGGGAAAACCTCGATAATCCGAACCGGCATGTGGGACATAAACCCCTCTCATAAAAGCTGTCCCAATGACGAGAAGAACACTGATGCTTAATAGCCAATTGAATGTTTTTTTGTTGATGTGTTTTTTCTGATTCATACGAATTCCTTTCTGTGTTTTTGTATCGCTTTCTAATACAAAGACTTCTACCTATCACTATATAATCAATACAACAATTCTTTTAGTAGACTTTCCGCTTTATGTAATTCATCTAAAAATGGATTTAGATAATCATTATGACTATCCAAGTAAGCCCTAACTCCGCCAATAATAAAGACCTTTTGGAGATCATCATTTGCTTGCATGATTCTTTGGGCATTCTTGTATCTTCTATATATTAATTCAAGTACACCTTGATTGATCTCTTGCGAATATTCTTTTTCTAGGATGTTGATGACCGTTTGGATTTGTTTTGTTAGTTCTTGTTTTTTGTGCATTTAATGCTCCTTAAGACTTTGGCTCATACTAATAAATATCTAACCGTTGACAATTAAAACTTATAAAATCGCCTTCATTTATATCTCCCGGTATATTGTAATCTAATTCTAATAAAAGTCCGCCTACCTTCACTTTTTCATCACGCTTATCAATTAATTGTCCTAAAAAACTATAACTGAAATTATCATCTAATTTTTCAATTCTATACTCTGACAATTCAGCTTTCACTAAGTCTGACACGTCTAAACAATAAATAGGTTCTAATAGTTCATTTTCTTCAAGGTAATTTAATGGTTGAGCAAAACACATTATTTCCAGTTCGCCATCTGTTACAATCACTTCAGCTTCTGAGGCTTCTTGTGAAATCCAGTTTATTTTTTTTATTTTCAATACGGTCACCTTTTCTATCACTTATTCTCATTTTTTTCGAAAAGAACCTGGTCTTTCCCACTCCTATTAGAGGTTCAGTTAACGATACATTCAGGTGAAAATTTCACAAAAACAGAGTTTGTACCATCATCCATCATTCTTTTTAATTCCTTACCTAATGAATAATTAGAATCTGGTTCTGTTTGCAATACACAAACAATATTTCCACCCTCACCTTGAGTAAGACAGGTTAATTGTAAATATTCATTGTTATCATAAATAAAAGAAACGATGTAATCATAGAAATTACGTTCTAGGTTATCCTTATTTAATTCCTCCGTAAAAACTCTAACTACGGTTCCGGCCCATATTTGAGTATCATCTTCAACTTCCTGAACAGTTATCCAATCATTATTCATCATTCTATTACATCCCTACTTTAATCCTACTTTCACTTCACCATTATGAAATATTTCAATAACATAACCAGAAGATGGTGAAAAAATCCATGTATCAAAACTGACTGCAGTAACATCATCTATAGCTTCAAAAACTTTATCTAAAGTAGATTGAATAATTGGTAACGTCCCTTCATCCCAAATGATATAAACAACATCATTATACTCATCCATTTTTTGATTTAAAAAGGATTGTATCTCATCAAACGTATTCACTTCAGCATAAGAAGATAAATTTTTCCATTCAATTTGCCCCCAATCAGAAAATGGAAATGAACTTTCAAAATGGCTTAATATTTTCTCCCTACTATTATCATATAAAACGTGTACATTCTCACCAAGTGCCTCAATACATTCTTCAAATAAACTCATATAAAATCTCCTTATCTATTCAGATGTTTTAATAAAGATTTAAAAGTACCTTCGTTACCTTCAAATGGTATAGCGATTTTCTTTGCATTAGCTCCTTTGCCATTACGAAAATCTTCAATATTTATATGTGGTCCCTTATTAGGATCATAATCTAATCTCCATCTTACTTTTCCGTCAGCAGACTGCCTACCAACAACTTTACCATACCCAGCACTCGACTTAAGCGTACCTGTATATGGTTGTGCATTGGGTCCTAGGTCTCCAACTAAGTCTACTGTCTTATTTCTGGCTTGTTCATAGGTTTTAACTTTATCTAATATTTGTTCTCCTCTTCCAATACCCTTTGCACTCTTCTCAACCCTCTTAGCTACCTTCTCCCCTTTAATAATCTTAAAAACATATTTCCCCACTTTAACAATGTTAGCGCTTGGAACCATGTACACCCCTGATACCAAACGATCCATACCTGCGACTTTATCACCTGTTATTGGATCTCTTCCTGTAATAACCCGAATCGCGTCGTTTATTCCTGTAAATTCAACTGCTGCATTTAAAATATTTTGGGGTTGATCGCCTGTTTTCACATCAGAAATCGGTTTAACGCTCTCAATCGTTACTTTGTTTTTTTCTGATATCCGTAACCGATACAGCATTCCATCTCTCATGACTTCAACCGTCTTTGCATTTTCGAAGTTAATCTTTTTGTACTCATTTAACTTGTATACTTTTCCATTTAAGGTTACGGTGGTTTGATTAATTTTACTAGACGACATTTCCCGAACCACCGTCTCCACATCCGCCTGTTGTTTCTCTCTCAGCTTCTTCAACATGATCATCATCGGGTTTTCTTTCATGTTGTCTATTTTGTCATTCAATCCGCTGATCGTGCTGCTTATTTTTTCTTCTTTTCCATTTTTGAAAATAGACCCTTTTTGATAGCTCGTGATGTCAATTTTTGGGCCGGTGAACATGGTGCTTAGCGTGTTGATGTATTGCTTCATTGTTTGCAATGCACTTGTTGTTTCATTCATAGCACTTGTTTGTTCTCTGTCAAAGGCATGGAGCAGTCCAATGGTTCTGGATGTCTCAAGCCACGCTTTTTGATAGCTCTGTTGAAAAGCAGACTCGTCTACATGAGGCAAGTGAACGATATGACTGACCCTGCCGATCGCCTGGCTCACATCTGAAACGATGTCAGAAATCGCTCGCTCCGCTTTTTTTAAACCTGAATCAAGTTCGTGTTCAATAAATGCTTGTGATATAAAGCCTTGCTGATTTGATTCAAGTGCATGAAGCGCCTGCTTTGTTTGTTTGAGCTCAGAGCTGTATTCCTCAATGACAACCTGAAAAAATTGCAGGAAGGGAATATGGCATTCTGTATAAAAGGAGCGGATGGCTTGTCCCGCCTCTCCCTTTAGTGCGCCATCAAGTGAGATGATCTGTTGGATTTGTTTTTCTATGGAGCTAATCTGTTGTGATTGCTGTTTTAATGTATTCAGCGTTTGGTCA
Organism: Bacillus sp. 2B09; assembly: GCF_003946835.1. Classification (NCBI taxonomy): domain Bacteria; kingdom Bacillati; phylum Bacillota; class Bacilli; order Caryophanales; family Bacillaceae; genus Bacillus; species Bacillus sp. 2B09. Next base: position 239,627 of record NZ_RPSG01000002.1, on the reverse strand, counting down.
ATTCCGTTTATTAGCGCAAAAGCATCAAGGGTTTTCATTGCGTTCTCCTTTATTTTCTTTTACTGCTGGAAGCAAGCGCCTTGTCCGTTTCGATCATGGTGTTCACCGCTTGTTCTGTTTGTACAAGTTGTTTCTGAAGAATGTCTATATAGGATGTACTTAATTCGTTCAGCTGCTGATTGACTTTTTCTAATGTGTCTGCCGTCAGGAGCTGATTTCTTCCTTTGATGGTTGTTGGAAGTGTTGCATTCATTTGAGCGCCTGATTGTTTTGCATGCTGCAATACTCGTTTGACCTGACTGGCATCTATTTTAATTTCTCTGCTCATGTGACTACCCTCTTTTTTCTTCCAATTGTTTCTGCTTTTCTTTCTCTATTTTTCTTTCAACCGAATGAATTTCATGTTCTAATGAATGGATCTCTGATTTTAAGTCGCTGATTTTCTCATCAATTCGGTTCACTAGATTGGTCAGCTGTATACTTTTTATCTCTTGACTGGCGGATGCCATCTCGGCTCGAATGTCATCAAACGTATCTGCGAGATGGCCAAACCATGTATGTGATGTCAGATCTGGATGAGTCATTTTCTTGTTAGCATCTGCCAGAGCAGACTTTGCTTCTTTTATTTCTTTTCGACACATGTTCAGTTCTATGATTTGTTCTTTTTTTATGGATATGTCTGCCTTTAACGAATACAAGGCTGTTGTATAACCGATGATAGCTCCAGACATCGTCAAACACCTCTATTCCTCAAATAGTCCTCCGTTATGTTACCATTTACTAGCACAAGAGGCATATGATTGAAAACGAATTCACTAAAAAATGAATCGTATGTATTGGGTTTTTATACCTAATTCACATAAAAAAAGCTGAATCCTTCGATAGGATCCAGCTTTTGATGCTTATTTTAAAGTCTCACCGACTGATGCTGAGCCATGATCGTTACATGCAGCGTCTTTCTTCTCAGGGATATAATGGAGTGAAAACCCGACAAGGCTAAAAAAGGCACTTAACACCAGTGTTGGGTTTTTAAATAGGTTCGTACTAGCAATGATCATATCTCCCTTTTGCAAGAGAATTCCTAGTATTTGACCGAATACCAACAACGTTCCTGACGTTAGAAATAGGACAAGCAGCACTTTAAATAAGAATTCCATCAATACTCTCATCTGTTTCTCCTTTCTATACGGGAAGTATCTCCATTCCAATGAGCCAGCCAATGCCAACGATCGGAAGCATATAATAGAGGATCAGTGGGATAAAGGTTTTTTCTGGTCTGGCCCCTGCTAGACCAGAAGCGATAAATATGGACCCTGATGCAGGCGGGGAAGCGCCTTCAGTTGATGAAAAAGCAAGAATGGCAACTACAGCCACAACTGGGTCCACTCCAACTGAGATTAAAGCTGAAAATGAGACAAGCCCAACTGCTGTTAATGTCGCTGTTGAAGATAGAGGGCCAGCCACCAGTGTGACAAGAACACCCACAATGAGCACCATGAGCCATTTCGGAATGGCAAGTACTGATGTGATTTGCGTCAAATCATCTGCGAGCCCTAATTCAGCAAGCACTTGACTAGCAGCCACTGCAAACAGCATCAAAGCGCCAATCGTTGTGAATTTAGGAATGGCTGATTTGAAAAATTGAGACCAATCTAAAGCAGACGCCTTTTTTCTTCCAATTGTTAGACTAATTAATATCATGAGAATCGGAATCCACGTAATTAAAGAAATTTGATCCATTGCCTCCGGTCCGATGTTTGGATTACTTTTTAAGTAGTTTGCCAACGGACCAATGGTGATCATGATAGGAATCAAGGCACCGAAAAAAATAAAGATCGACTTCCACCCTTGTTTCACAGCTTCCCAGAAAGGAAGAATATCATCTGGCGGCATGGCCTGAATTTTATTCTTTTTCACCAGAAGATACACCAAAATAAATCGGTATACGACTTGATACAGTCCTCCTATTAGAAGGGCAATATATAAATCTCCCTCAGATACAAGGGCGGCAACCGGGGCAAACCCAAGCATGATAAACATGGAAGAGTTCGGAGGCAGTGCCGCTCCAAGTCCGCCATTCCCTGCTAGAATCGTGGCCGTATGGGTCCGGCTCCACCCGGATTTAATCATCCAAGAGGCGGTGATAGAGCCAGTCGCAGCTGTGTTTGCAGAATTTGAACCTGAAAGAGCGCCTAACACTGCTGAACCTAACGTACTCATATAAGCCGCTCCACCAGGAAGTTTGCCTACAACCGAATTTAGGATTCGTAAGAGTGCATGAATTAATTCCAACTTTTCGATTAAATAGGCCATAAATACAAATGCGACAGCTGCATAAAGCACCTCATATGTGGATGCAAATATTAAACCATCCCAGAAAAGTCTTAACGCATCCAATCCGCCAAATAATGTGGTCGCAATAAAGCCTAGTAGCATGGCTTCTCCCATATTCCGTTTCACCATAACATTCCATATAATGATGACAGCTATGAACACAATCAACGCAATAAAACCCATATCGTTTCTTCGCCTCCCCTTTATTAAATAAAACGCTTACAATTTATTCCCCTTGCTGCATCACGTCAATGACTTCTTCCCAGCTAGCAGGTTTTACCCCGTCAAATCGTTCAGCAAAGTGAAAGTCTGCTAATCTCTCAAGCTTCTGTTGTGCTGCCCGAGACATGCTGGCATCAATCTCTGCTTCATCTAGCATTTCAATAGAGCCAAGCAGCTCAATCGCCCGTCTTTTTGCATGCAATGCACTCCCTGTCACAAGACGGTTCATGGTCTCTTCAAAACTTTTGCTATCGATTGTATCGCTTAGTGAAGAAATTACTTGATGTTCCACATTATATTTTTTGGAAATTTCCAAAAATTCAATCAAGAGACCGACAATCCCCTTCATATAAATGCTTCTGATTAGCTTTAGTGCCGAAGCATCTCCTGGCTGGTCACTAATTTTTGTGATATTCATACCATAAGCATTCATCACTTTCATGAATTGGTCAACTCCACTGCCGCTTGCCGTGATCGGAACCTTGTGTTTGTTGATTGGAAGAGGCCCTAGCATGGCGGCATCTACAAATAGAGCTTCTTGCTTTTCAATTTCGTTTGCTACTTGTTTTTTGATGTCTGGTGTTGATGCCGATACATCGACATATAATTGATTCTTTTTCAAACTTCCCGATACGGATTGTGCCACTTCTAAGGTTTTATTCGCTGGCACAGCTGCAATCACAAGATCAGATTTCTCAATGACTTCGCTAATACTGCTCGTTAATTGAACGCCTGTTTGCGATGCTTTTTCTTTCAATGAGCCAGCTAATTTCTCACTTTGTAATAGGACATCATACGCATAAAATTGATTTAATCCTTCTGTTTTCAATCCCGTTGACAGCTCATATGCTGCTTCACCATATCCGATAAAGCCTATTTTCATCACCGATTCCCCTATCCTTGAAATTTTTTCATTCTGCCTTCCAGCCATGCCGGTGCTAAGAGACTGATGTCTTGCTTTCCTTCGTCCACATACTGTTGAATCGTTTTTAATCTCTGATGTTCATACGCTTGTTTCTCTTCCGCTAGTGTCAGCAGGTGTTCCGCCTTTTCCTTTGGAACGATGACGACTCCATCATCGTCAGCAATGACTAGATCACCTGGGGCTACTTTGACACCGCCGCACGAGATGGTTTGATTCAATTCCCCAGGACCATCTTTAAAAGGTCCGTTTGGCATAAATCCCTTACTGTAGATTGGAAAAGCCAGCTCCTCTAAAGAGAGTTTGTCGCGAACAAGCCCGTCAATCACGATTCCTTCTATTCCTACAGCCTTTGCTGAATGTGCCATCAATTCCCCTAAATAGGCATGACCCTTATGGTCTTTCCCATCCACAATCAGTACATCTCCTTCTTTAGCAGAGTAGATCGCTTGATGAAGAAATAAATTATCCCCTGGCCGTAAGCTAACAGTAAAAGCTGTGCCGACTACATTCATGCCTTTCGCAACTGGTTTGATCTGATGATCCATCGCGCCGGTGCATCCCATTACGTCTGACAGCAAGGTCGAGTTAAGCTTTTTTGCCCTAGCGATAAGATCATTTGACACGAAATGAACAGTACTCATTGTTTCCATCATCCCCTTTGAGTTATATTCATTACACTTATTTTTATTAAAGTAATATTTATTACTTTTGTGATATGATCATACCACCTCATTTTCAATTAGTAAAGCGCTTTCAAAAAATAAAAAATGAGTTCCACACGACTAATGTGTTGTGTGGTAACTCATTTTCGTTAACATATGATTGATTTGATCTAAACGTGGTTTTGTTCTTTCAGGATCATTCATCGCTAAGGCACTTAAAATGTAATCGACGATAAAGATAGCAGATACGACAGAGTTATGAGAGCCTACACTTGCTGAGGAACATGGTAATACATATTGTGCATATTTGGTTAATGGAGAGCTGTAGCTGTCTGTGATTAAAAGCACTTCCACCCCATAAGACTTCGCTACTTCGAGCAAGTCCTTCATGCGTTTTGCATACCGCGGATAGCTGACCGCTATAATGAAATCATCAGAATGAAAATGAACGAGATCATCCACCCAGTCGCTTTTGTCTGCATCAATGTATTGGCAATTCCCCAATAACCGATTGATTCCGAGTGACAGATACTCACCAACAGGTCTTCCACTTCGAACACTTGTACACAAAACGTGGCGTGCGCTGGCTATTTTCCCAACAATCTGCTGAAAGGTTTCTTCCGTGATATTGTCTAGTGCATACTGGATATTTTGAAATTGCAGTTCTACATGGTCATGCAGGAGCTTATTCTTATTTGAATGCTTGAGATTCGCTTCAAGTCTCGTTTGAGGGTCGGCTTTATGCTTCATAGCTGACTGAAGCTCTTTTTGGAACTCAGAAAAACCGGAATACCCCATCGCAGCAGAGAATCGCATGATCGTTGCTGTACTCGTCCCGACTTTTGACGCCAATTTATCGACAGTTAAAAAAGCGACTTCCATTGGATTTTGTACGATATAATCTGCAATTCTCCTCTGCGCATCGGTTAAAAATGCGACCTTATGCTGAAGTTTATATATTAAATCCTCCATTATAGCACCTGCCTATCCTATCGGCTTTATCTACGATTCGTGTTTTCTTTTCACTCTTTATTGTACACATTTGGACAAAATAAAAAAACAGCCAGCACGAATCTATCGTACTGACTGCTCTAGTCGAGATGCTATTTTATAGTGCTTGAGCTGCTGTAATCAGCGCAAGATTGTAAACGTCTTCGGCATTACAGCCTCTTGAAAGATCGTTTACTGGCTGATTTAGACCTTGCAGGATTGGACCTACAGCTTCAAAGTTACCTAAGCGCTGGGCAATTTTGTAGCCAATGTTTCCTGCTTCAAGGCTAGGGAAAACAAATACGCTAGCATCGCCTTTGATGACGGAATCTGGTGCTTTTTTCGCTGCCACTGAAGGAACGAACGCTGCATCGAATTGGAACTCTCCATCAAGAACAAGCTCAGGTGCTTTTTCTTTTGCAATGCGAACCGCTTCAGATACTTTGTCTGTTTCGTCTGATTTTGCTGAACCTTTTGTAGAGAAGCTAAGCATTGCTACACGTGGTTCGATGTCAAACATTTTTGCTGTGTTTGCGCTTTCGATCGCAATTTCAGCAAGATCTTGGCTGTCTGGTGCAATGTTGATCGCACAATCAGCAAACACATATTGCTCTTCGCCGCGAGCCATAATGAAGACGCCAGAAGTTTTCTTTACGCCTTCTTTTGTTTTAATGATTTGAAGTGCTGGGCGCACTGTGTCAGCAGTTGAGTGTGCTGCTCCGCTTACAAGGCCGTCTGCTAGACCTTTATACACAAGCATTGTACCGAAGTAGTTTTCATCCAGTAATGCTTTTCTCGCTTGCTCTTCTGTCGCTTTGCCTTTACGTCTTTCAACGAAAGCTTGTACAAGATCTTCAAAACCTTCATATGTATGAGGATCATACACGTCAACACCATCAAGTGTAAGACCTAATTCTTTTGCTTTTGCTTCTACTTCTTCTTTCTTACCTACAACAATTGGCTGCAATACTTTGCCATCTGCTAGTTTTTGAACGGCTGTTAGAATGCGTTCGTCCATTCCCTCAGGAAAAACGATCTTAACTCCTTTACCTGCAACCTTTTCCTGAACTGTTGAAAAAATATCTGCCACTTCAATACCCTCCTTGATTTTACAAAAAAAGCGTTCTCTTTTAAGCATACTCTTCTTCTACATAAATTCAAACTACCAACTTACATTATAGCGCTTACAATTTAAATTCTTATTTTTCAAACTAATTAAATCAATTTCTAGAAAAGCGTTTTCGTCGTTCAAGTTTTGATCACATCTTCATTTGGACAAACTATGTTATAGTTGGAACAGATGGAAAACTGTAAATAGGAGTGAAAGAAATGAGCGAACAACATACAACAAATGAAGCAGCTCAAACACTAGATGGCTGGTATGCGCTGCATGATTTTAGAACGATCGACTGGACGGCTTGGAAGCTACTGACAAGCGATGAGCGTCAAGCGATCATTCATGAGTTCACAGGTCTATTAGAAAAATGGAAAACAGCCGAGCACCATCAGGCTGGAAGCCAAACAATCTATAGTATTGTCGGCCAAAAAGCAGATATTATGCTCATGATTTTACGTCCGACCATGGAAGAACTAGGTGAAATTGAACTTGAATTCAACAAGACACGACTAGCTGAGTTTACGATTCCAGCTTATTCTTACGTGTCAGTTGTTGAACTCAGCAACTACTTAGCAGGAGGCGGAGATGGCGGAGACCCTTACGAGAACCCGCATGTACGTGCGCGCCTCTATCCAGAGCTTCCTTCTTCTCAATATGTCTGTTTCTATCCAATGGATAAAAGACGTTCTGGCAATGACAACTGGTACATGCTTTCAATGGATGAACGTAAATCCCTTATGAGAAGCCATGGCTTAATTGGCAGAAGCTATGCTGGGAAAGTAAAACAGATCATTACAGGTTCTGTTGGCTTTGATGATTATGAGTGGGGCGTCACTCTTTTCTCTGATGATGTGCTTCAATTTAAAAAATTGGTTTACGAAATGCGATTTGATGAAGTGAGTGCACGTTACGGCGAATTTGGTTCCTTCTTTGTTGGAAACCGATTAGCAAACGAGCAACTAGCGTCTTATTTCCATGTATGATAAACTCTTAAGGCTTCGGATCTTTCCGAAGCCTTTTTATGTATTTGTTTAGAAAGGTGATCTCATCATGAAAAACTTCCCCATCGCTATTTTTGCGTTAACGCTCGGTGCGTTTTCGATTGGCATGACTGAATTTGTGATCATGGGACTTTTGCCAAATGTAGCAGATGATCTTCATGTATCTATTTCTGCTTCAGGTCAGCTGATTACCGGATATGCACTCGGTGTCGCAGTTGGCGGCCCTATTTTAACGTTATCAACTGGAAAAATGTCGAGAAAACGTCTCCTCATTCTATTAATGATTCTTTTCGTAGCAGGAAATGCTGTCGCAGCTGTATCGTCTTCTTATGGTCTCTTGATGGCTGCACGTATTTTAACGTCATTTGCTCATGGTACCTTCTTTGGTGTCGGCGCCATTATGGCTGCACGGCTCGTTCCTAAGGAGCGAAGCGCAAGTGCGATCAGCTTCATGTTTACAGGACTGACAGTAGCCAATGTACTGGGTGTGCCATTTGGCACCTTTATCGGAAATCAATTCGGCTGGCGCATGTCATTTCTCGTCATTGCCGTCATTGGTCTCATTTCCTTAATCGGTATAATCAGTTTAGTACCAAATCAATCGAAAGAAGAAGTATTAGATATTCGAAATGAAATATCGGTGTTGAAAAAGCCGCAGGTTCTCGTCTCCTTTGCGATGACGATATTCGGTTTTGCGGGTGTGTTTACCGCCTTTACGTATATCAGCCCGATCCTGCTGCAAGTGACTGGCTTTCAGGAAAACGGGGTCACCCTCATTCTTGTCCTCTTTGGGCTTGGGGTCACCATTGGGAATTTAGTCGGCGGAAAGCTTGCCGACTGGAAGCTGATGCCGAGTATTATCATCACATTGATCTTGCTGATGGCTGTTCTGTTGTTATTCACATATACATCTGCCTTTAAAGTGCCTGCCGTGCTGACGATTTTTGTTTGGGGAATTATTTCATTTATTCTCGTTCCTACCTTGCAATACCGCACGATGAACATGGCACATGAAGCCCCGACACTCGCATCAACGCTCAGTCATTCTGCCTTTAATATTGGAAATGCCGGCGGTGCAGCGCTTGGCGGTCTTGCTATCGAAATCACACATTTACAGCTTGTCCCACTCTTTGCGGCAGGTGTAACATTCATTGGATTGATCATTACGATCATGAGCTATCAGTCAGATAAACGAATCAAAAGGACCTGAGGGCAGGTCCTTTTTCTATTTCACCACGGTCATTTCTGGCTCTTCTATTTGTTTCACACGTTCCTGAATGGGATGGGTAAAGGAATGCTCTGATAAGACAATATGGGAGACCGTTTTTGTGAAGCCAGACACATCTTGAATAAAGGCTTCAATTTCTTCAAGAGAAGAAACAGACAGCTTAATGAAAAAACAGGACTGTCCTGCCACTCGATAAGCAAAAAAGGCGCGTGGATGCTGGTTCATAAATGTCACAAAACGCTGATACTCCCCATTTAATACGGTGACTTCCAGTAAACAGTCTATCATCAGACCCAGCTTTTTATAATTGACTTGAACAGAATACCCTTCGATAATCCCTGCATCCTCTAGTTTTCGCACTCTTTCTGCTACCGCAGGCGCCGATAAATTCACTCGTTTGGACAATTCCCTCATTGATAAGCGGGCATCTTCTCTCAATTCGTTTAAAATATGCACATCCACATCGGTGATTTTCATTCGTTACGCTCCTATCCCAAAATCGTTCCATTTGAAAAGTATTTTATGATGATACTTATGATACGAAATGTAAAATAAAACTAAATAATGGTAGAATTTATTTTAACGGAATTGAATGAAAAAGCAAGTATGGAGGGATCACTTGATGAAAGAATCTTTAGACAGCCAGGCTTCTAAAACATTTCCCATCACACTTGCCATTGCACTCACACTTGGCGTTTTTGCGGCGGGATCGGAGGAACTGGTGATTTCACCACTGCTGCCTGATTTATCAAACTCCTTTCAGCACTCTCTTGATGTTCTCGCTCTTTCCATCAGCATTTATGGGTTAGCTGTGCTGGTTGGAGCTCCGCTACTCGTTCCTTTAGGGGACCGATATTCAAGAGAGCTGTGTTTGATAATTGGGCTGTCCTTCTTTTTAATTGGAACAGTGATGTGTGCTGCTGCCCCAAATTTGGCAGTGTTTTTTGCAGGCCGTGCTATTTCTGGGCTGGCGACAGGTGTATTTGTGCCAACAGCCTATGCTCTTGTGGGCGACCGGGTTCCATACGAATACCGCGGCAAAGTGATGGGACTCATTGTATCGAGCTGGTCTCTTTCTCTTGTCCTTGGTGTGCCCATTGGCGCCTTTATCGGCCAGAGTTTAAACTGGCGCTGGACGTTTTGGATCTTCGCTATGATGAGTCTCATTGTCCTGCTGCTCGTCATCCTTGAATCAAGAAAACAAGTCAGAGCAGCTGATCCGAAGGCACCTCAAGCTAGAGAGACAACAGGCTCTTTATGGGGAGCTTTGAAAATTGATCGTGTGCCTGCCTATTTGACTGTGACGTTTTGCAATATGCTTGGATTTTACGGCATGTACTCGTTTTTAGGTGCTTATCTGCAAAGTCTGTTTGATGGCGGACAATCAACAGCTGGACTTCTTATTATGGCTTATGGCGTCGGCTTTTCTATGAGTATGTTTACTGGAAAATTAGCAGACTGGTTCGGTAAAACCCGTTCCCTTGTCTTCGTGCTGGGTGGAATTGCGCTTGTTCTAGCCTTGCTTCCTTATGCGCCATTCTCGTGGATGTTGCTGATTTTCGCCCTATTTATTTGGGGTGCAATGCAAAGCTTATCTGTCACGCTTCTAAGCACCGTTCTAAGCGACTGCTCTCAAACCCATCGCGGGAAAGTGATGGCTTTTTACAGCCTGGCCTCCAACCTTGCTGTTATGCTCGGTTCCGCACTGATGGGACCCGTTTATGTCCATTTCGGATATCATACGGTAGGTCTTGTCTGTGCATTGATCACACTTGTTGGTTTTATCATCAGCTTCGGCAGCTATAAACGAGAACGTGCCTTACAGAAAAAACAGCCAACTACACTTGAAACGTAAGCACATTTCACTGCACATCTCGATATGTGCAGTTTTTTAGATCAATTTTTAATATCATCATATATTACATTTTTTATAAAATTTGTTGACAATTGCCAATTTTAAATTTTATAATCTAGTAAAAATTTGAAAAAGATTGGATGGTAAACATGATCCTAAAGAATGATGATGTGTTTCATTTCAAAGAAGAGCCAAGCCCTTCACCTAAGATGTTTACAGTCAACACACTAGGCCCTAAGGGGACAAGCAGTGAATACGCAGCAAAACATTTCATCTCTCAATCCACCACTACACTCGGCACTCATACGAAACTATCCCTTTATGACACATTCGAAACTTGCATTGAACATACTCTCTCTCAACCACTTCAATTTACTCTCGTTCCACACGCATATGAAGGCATCAAACACTTCTACATGAGACCAGATCTACAGCTTTTACAAATTTTCAGATGTGACACGCCCATGTATGGTTTGGCTGTCAGACCTGATTTCCCATTCAATGAACAAATGCTACACCATTTAAAAATTGTCTCACATCCTGCACCTGTCAATTTAATTCAATATTTCATTCACCAAAATGCTGAATTTGAACTTGTTAATTCTACAAGTACTGCCGCGCAGAAAGTAAGGGACGGCGAATTTGATTTTGCTTTAACGAATGAGGTGGCAAGAGCCACATATGGCCTCATCTTCATTCGAACGTTTAAAAGTATACCCATGAGCTGGTCCATATTCGGAAAAGGAGAGATATAAGATGCAAACTGAACAAAAGACGCAAGAACGATATTTTCCTCAAGCGAAAAAATTAGAATGGGATAATGGCGTTATCCAATATTCCACTGTAAGAGGCGGTACGGAAGTATTAATTTCATACGTCCCTCCCCGCACGATCATTGAACCTCACGAACATCCCGAAGCACAAATCGGCATTGTATTAAAAGGCGAGCTTCAAATGACTGTCGGCCAATCGACTCAACTGCTCACCCCATTAGAATCAGCCTATATCGCACCACCGTTTGTCCCTCACGGCGCTTCAAATCTGACAGATGAAGAAGTGATCGCCATTGATATTAAGAGATTAAAGGATGACGAAGAATATACAGCTCCCCCCACTTATTTCTTAGACATTTTCAAAACACGGGATTTACTCCCTGGCATGGAAGTGACTTTTTTTGTGGAGGATTGGATGGAGCTGATGATTGCCAATATCCCTGGAAACGGTGGAGAAATGCCTTTTCATAAACATAGAAATGAACAAATCGGTATTTGCATCAGCGGAGGGTATGATATGACAATCGAAGGCTTTACAGAAAAGATGGAATTTGGCACCACCTATTTCTGTGACCCACGGGAAGATCATGGGGCCATCAATCCAAAGCCAGAAGCATCAAAGTCTATTAATCTCTTCTTCCCTCCCCGCTATAATCGCTTGAAGCCAAAGGCATCTAAGGTGAAGAAATGAAGCTGGATGGAAAAGTTGTCCTCATTACAGGAGGTGCGTCGGGGATTGGGCTTGCTGCTGTCAAGCTCTTCCTCGAGCATGGAGCAAAAGTAGCTGTCGCTGACATCAATGAAAGCAGCGGCAACCAACTCATTGAGTCATTACCGCATGAGCACCTTGCATTTTTTATAACAGATATTACGAAGGAGTCTGACTGTCACCAAACCGTTCAGAGCGTGCTGAGCCGATTCGGTGCCATTGATGTCCTCATTAACAATGCAGGCATCGAAATTGTCTCACCCATTCATGAGATGGCACTGGAGGATTGGCATCGTATTCTTCAGGTCAACCTGACCGGCGTCTTTCTCATGAGTAAGCATACATTGCCGCATATGCTTGAAAAGAAGAGTGGAAGTATTATCAATACCGGATCTGTCGGAGGTCTTGTGGGTTGGCCTGACATTCCTGCATACAACGCAACAAAAGGCGGTGTCATTCAGCTCACCAAATCAATGGCCATCGACTATGCCGCTCATCAAATCAGGGTGAATTGTATTGCCCCTGGCATCATTGATACACCATTAAACGAGAAGTCCTTTTTAGACAATCACACAGAAAGTCTCGAGATCGTCAAAAAGGAAAAAGCAAAGGTGAATCCTATGCTACGGCTTGGAAAACCTGAAGAAATTGCTGGCGTGATGCTGTTTCTCGCCTCTGACCTATCCAGCTATATGACTGGAAGTGTCGTCACTGCAGATGGCGGTTACACCGCTAGATAAAAGGAGTGCTTTCATTGAGTAAAAAAACTGTACTTGTCATTGCTGACTTAGGAGGGTGCCCGCCCCATATGTTTTATGAAAGCGTGGCGGCATCATACCATATCGTTTCTTATATCCCAAGACCCTTTGCGATTACAAAGGGACATGCCGAGCTAATCGAAAAATACTCCATTGCCGTCATCAAAGACCGTGATTATTTTGAGACACACCCTTCTTTTGAACACCCTGATTCTATTTACTGGGCACATGATGATTATCCAAAATCAGAAGAAGAAGTTGTGGAAGACTTCATTCGAGTAGCTTCCTTTTTCAAAGCAGATGCAATCACGACCAATAATGAATTATTCATTGCACCGATGGCAAAGGCCGCTGAACGTCTTGGGCTACGAGGTGCCGGTGTCAAGGCAGCCGAAATGGCGCGTGATAAAAGCCAAATGAGGGCTGCATTCAATGCCTCTGGCGTCAAAGCGGTGAAAACTCAGCCTGTCACGACTTTATCTGATTTCCAACAAGCCATTGAGTCTATCGGAACACCGCTCATTTTAAAGCCTACATATTTAGCCAGTTCTATTGGCGTCACCTTGTTTCATGACAAAGCCGGAAGTGATGACTTGTTTTTACAAGTACAATCGTATTTGGAAACCATACCAGTCCCAGACGCTGTCACGTATGAAGCACCGTTTGTCGCTGAAACATATTTAGAGGGTGCTTACGAAGATTGGTATGAAGATGAAGGATATGCTGATTATGTCAGTGTAGAAGGGCTGGTCGTAGAGGGCGAATATCTCCCTTTTGTCATACATGATAAAACCCCTCAAATCGGTTTTACAGAAACGGCTCATATCACTCCGACGATCTTAGACAATGAAGCCAAGCAAATCATCATTGAAGCAGCAAGGAAGGCAAATGAAGGGCTAGGTCTTGAACATTGTGCAACCCATACAGAAATCAAACTCATGAAAAATCGAGAAACTGGACTGATCGAATCAGCGGCTCGATTCGCTGGCTGGAATATGATCCCGAATATTAAAAAAGTCTTTGGCGTCGATATGGCGAAGCTATTGATTGATGTATTAGTTGATGGTAAAAAGGCTGTACTGCCAAAACAGCTGCTTTCTGGACATACATTTTATGTAGCGGACTGCCACCTGTACCCTCAGCATTTTAAAGAGAGTGGGCATATCCCACCTGAAGCCACACATATCACCATTGATCATGTGTCTATTCCAGAGGAGGCATTCGTTGGAGATACTGCGATTGTCAGTCAATCATTCCCTGCCAAAGGGACTATGGTGAATCTTGATTTATTTGAAGCTTTTAATGGTATCGTATCCCTTGAATTAAAAGGATCATCCTCACAAGACGTTGCCGCGTCCATCCGCAACATTCAGAAACAGGCAACGATTCAGTTAATGGATGAATTAGTGAAGGGATAGAAAGAGAGGCTGCTGTGGTGAAAATGTTAGCATCTAAAATGATTGAACGGCTGCCTGAACAGAAATTCGGCACCGTCTTTGAAAAAATAGCTCAAAAGACAAAAAACGGAGCAAACATCATGAATCTAGGTCAGGGGAACCCTGATCTACCAACTCCTCCCCATATCGTGAGTGCCCTACAGGAGTCAGCGGGTGTTTTGCCATTTCAACAGTATGCCCCTTTTAGAGGCTTTGACTTTTTCAAACAAGCCATTGCAGATTTTTATAGATCGGAATTCGGTGCTGAGATTGATCCGCAGAAGGAAATTGCTCTTTTCACTGGCGGAAAAACGGGGCTGTATGTCATGAGTCAGTGTCTGCTTGATCCAGGAGATATCGCACTCGTTCCCGATCCAGGATACCCTGAATATCATTCAGGCATTTTGATGGCAGACGCCAAGCCATACAGTATCAAACTTGAAGAGAAAAATGGCTATTTACCAGATCTCTCCTCAATTGATCCTGACATAGTCAAAAAAGCAAAAGTACTGTTCTTGAATTATCCGAATAACCCCACGGGTGCTGTTGCAAATGAGGCATTTTTCGAAGAGGTTGCTGCCTTTGCGGCCGCTCACGAGCTGTATGTTATTCATGATTTCGCCTATGGTTCATTTCATTATGAACAAACACCCGTGAGCTTCATGAATACTCCTCTCGGGGAAAGTGTAGGAGTGGAATTATATTCTCTATCAAAGACTTTTAATATGGCAGGATGGAGAGTCGCTTTTGCTGTTGGAAATGAGGAGATCATCCAAGCCATCAACACCTTCCAAGACCACGTGTTTGTCAGTATGTATGGCGGATTTCAACACGCTGCGACTGCTGCCTTGCAAAGTGATGACCGTCATATTCAATCATTAAGGGCGATATACCTTGAACGAATCAATTTCTTCATCCGGCAAGCGGCGAGAAAGCTTGGTTGGACAATCGAACGTCCACCCGGCGCCTTTTATTTATGGGCTCCGATTCCTGATGACTTTGAACATTCTCATGCCTTTGCTGACTATTTACTCGAACATGCCGATGTTGTCGTCACGCCTGGAGGAGTATTTGGAGCCAATGGAAGCCGTCATGTACGCATTTCCATGGTTGCCCCGATTGAGGAGCTTGCTCTCTTTATCGATCGCCTGTCCATCCTCCCCATTCGATTTCATCAAAAAACCCGCCAATAGCGGGTTTTTTTCAGTTTATATACTTTTCATCGTTCCACCGTCTACGGAGATTTGTTGACCTGTGATATAAGAAGCTTCCTCTGATGCCATAAAAGCTGCCAATGACGCCATCTCACTCGCTGAGCCCACTCTTTGCATTGGAATACCTGATGCGACAGCTTGTACAGCCTGCTCTCGTGACAATCCCTGATTCGTCATCATATTGCCGATAAATTGTTCATACCGATCGGTTGCAATAAAACCTGGATTTAAACAATTTACCGTAATACTAGACGACGCGAGCTGTGTCGCTGCATTTTTACTGGCATTAATAATCGCTGCATTCATCATACTATTCGTAAACATTTGTTCACCAGGTTCCTTCCACAGGTTCCCGACAATTTGAATGATCCGTCCATATTCATGTCTTTTCATCAATGCTGCTGCACGCTTCATTGTATCGACGTAAGCGATGGCTTTTTGGGAGAAAGCAGCCAGCATCTGGTCAGTTTCACATGAATCAAATGTATCTGGCTTTCCTCCTGGAATGTTATTGATCAGCACATCGAGTCTGCCAAACTCCTTTTCTATTTGTTCAAAGGCTTCCGACCTCACTGCTTCAAGCGACATATCTCCACAGAATAGAGACAGCGGTTCCTTTGTTTCTGTCATATCTTGAATGTGCTGTTTCGTCTGTTCAAGTGAGGCCATATTTCTAGAGTTGATGATCACCTTCATATCGCTCTGAGCGGCAAGTTTTATTGCGATTGCCTTTCCAATGCCTGTACTTGCCCCTGTTACAAATGCAATTCTTTTAGACAAACTCATCCACATCCCTTTTCATCAATATACATAAAATGACACATATAGAATGTATTTCAACAAAAAAAGACCTTTCTCCTGCGAAAGGCCTCTCTTCTCTATTTAAATGTCGTTTCCCAGTTAAATCCGATCGCCTCATCATTCCACGCAATTCTCTTCTCATCTGGTTTTTTTGGGTCGTACGATTCTGTTGTAAAATAAACAATCTGCAGCGGCGTCTCCCCTAATACGCGGTAGCCATGGGCAACTCCCTTTGGGATGAGGAGCAGCATCGGATTATCTTCTCCCATATAATACACATCGGTTTGATCCTTTGTCGGAGAATCTTCTCTCAAATCGTATAAAACGACCTGTGCATGACCTGCTGGGAAAAACCAAACATCGTCTTGTTTTTCATGATAATGAAAGGCTTTGATGACTCCTGGGAAACTTTTCGACCACGACGCCTGCCCAAAGCGCTTCAGCATCGGTTCGTCATCTCGAATAAGCTCTGCGAAAAAGCCGCGATCATCACAATGTTTCATGAGTTTTTTCGTTTGTACACCATCAATCATGCTGCTCGAATCTCCCTTCTTTCTGCAAGTATTCGTGAAGTGCATCCTTCCAATGTCTTGGCTTCCAGCCTGTCGCTTCAATCGCTTGAAGATCTAAAACAGAGTAGGCGGGCCGAGGTGTTTGGAAACCATACTCTTCAGTGGAAATGGGTTCAATTGTCGTAGACAGACCGCTTGCTGCCACAATTTCTGTCGCAAAGTCAAACCATGAACAGCTTGCTCGGTTACTGACATGATAAATACCTGCTTTCTGGTCAAACAAGTGAATCAAAGCTTCTGCGGCATCCTTTGTATAAGTAGGAGACCCTAACTGATCATTGACGATGCGCAAATGATCCTTCGTTTCAGCCAGCCGAAGAATGGTATTCACAAAATTATGTCCCTCATGTCCATAAAGCCACGATGTCCGAATGATCTTCACTTCATCTGATACAAGATGAATCAATTCTTCTCCAAGTTTTTTACTCTTTCCATAAATGGTTTGTGGATCTGCTTGTGCGTCGATTTGATAAGGGGTATCCGCTTGCCCATCAAATACATAATCTGTGCTGACATGTAACACATCTGCCCCTACGTTTTTAGCTTCAAGCGCTGTATAGTAGGCGCCAATCCCATTCACAAGATAGGCTTTTTCCGTTTCTGTTTCGCATTGATCGACAGACGTATAAGCAGCCGCACTGACAACAATATCCGGACGGAAATGTCTCATTGCATGTCTGACTGCCTGTTGATCTGTGATATTCAGCATACTCCTTGTTAAAGCAATGACGGTGATGTCTTTTTCTTTCAGCTGTTTCGTCAATTCTTTCCCTAATTGGCCGCCTGCACCGGTGATTAAAACTTTCATCGGTCACCCTTCTTCACTTTGATCATATTTGGCACGGTACCAATCAATCGTTTTTTCGATACCTTTTTCGAATGAAGTTGCCTGCACCCAGCCAAGCTCTTCTTTTAGCTTACTGGCATCAATGGCATACCGCCTGTCATGCCCTTTCCGGTCTTGAATAAACTCGATTTGGTCATGAGAGATGCCTAGATGTGTGAGAATGGTTTTGGTTAAATCAAGATTTGTTTTCTCGTTGCCTCCGCCAATATTGTACACCTGACCGGCTGTTCCGTTTTCTACTACTTGTTTTACGGCTCTCGCATGATCCTCTACATAGAGCCAATCGCGAATCTGCTGGCCGTCTCCGTAAATCGGAATCTTTTCACCATTGACCGCTTTTCTAATAATGGTTGGGATTAATTTTTCTTCATGCTGATAAGGTCCGTAGTTGTTGCTGCATCTTGTGATCATGGCAGGTATTTGGTGGGTGTGGATATAAGATTTCACAAGCAGGTCTGAACTTGCCTTGCTTGCTGAATAAGGATTATTCGGTGAGAGTGGTGTTTGTTCTGTGAAAGCAGGATCATCCGGCTCCAAATCTCCATATACTTCATCTGTGGAAATATGAATGAGTTTATTCGCCTTTCCCTTTAAGACCGCTTCAAGCATACGATAGGTACCAAGGACATTTGTTTGGATAAAGGGTTCTGCTGACTCAATACTGCGATCGACATGTGATTCTGCTGCGAAATGAATGATGGCATCATAGGCTTCATCAAATACTTGATCTAGTTCGTCTTGCAGCGTGATATCTCCTTGGACAAAACGGACATGAGGCAGCTTTGATAAATATTCCATCTCCTCTGGATGACTGGCATATGTTAATTTATCAAATACGGTCAGCCGGACATCGGATTCTTGAAGCAGCAGCTTCACAAAATTCAGTCCAATAAACCCTGCTCCACCTGTAATTAAATAAGACTTCGTCATTCGTATCCCTCTTTTTCCTTCATCGTTTCAAACATTTTTGTTGATGCTTCGTGGAGAGATTCATGAGTTCCTGCATCAATCCACCACCCTTTTAACATATCATAGGTCAGCTGGCTATTTGAGATGTAGAGATTGTTCACATCAGTAATCTCTAGTTCACCTCGATCTGACGGCGAGATTTCCTCGATATATTGAAAGACGTCTTGATCATAAAAATAGATGCCCGTGACGCAGTAAGATGACGTCGGATGCTCTGGCTTTTCTTCAATTGATAAAATTCGGTGATGAGCAGGATCAATTTCTGCAATGCCAAACCGTTTTGGATCTGCCACCTCTTTCAATAAAACCTTGGCTCCGCTTTCTTGTTGCCTAAAGGCGTCGACAAAAGGGCGTAATGAATCTTCAAATACATTATCACCAAGCATCAGCACAAATTTTTCCCCTTGAGCAAAGGACTTTGCATAGGATAAACCATCGGAAATACCAGACGCTTCTGGCTGTACTTGATACACAATGTTCATCCCAAGTTCACGATCATCTTCCAGTAACTTTTGAAACAACGGAATTTGTTCTTCCTGTGAAATCAGCATCACATCTACAATTCCTGCTTCTTTCAGTTTGAATAATGACCAATAAATCATCGGGTATGGACCAACCGGCAGCAAGTGTTTGTTGAAAATCTTCGTTAATGGTGCCAGCCGTGATCCCTTTCCTCCTGCTAAAATAACTCCCTTCACATCTACACATCCTTATGTTCTTTTTGGTGTGAATTCATGAGGTGTATAAGAATGTTTTTCACTCGTTCGATTCCTTTTCCATCAATGAGTGAACGTCCATTAAGATGAATGCTTCTGCGGAGAAAATAGCTGTCAGACAGTTTTTGAACAGCTTGCAACAGGTCATTTTCTTCCACAAGGGCACCTAATCCAAGGTGAAAACAAGCGCCCTTTTGCGCAAACATGCTCGCTGTCACTGCTTGGTGGTCTACTTGCGATAGGACAATGCTGGGCACCCCGATACAAATTACCTCATATAACGTCATACCGCCTGCTACGATAGCCACATCAGCTTCTGATAAAAGAACCGGTAGTTGATCTGTATGTTGAATGAATTGGATATGTTCCGCCTCTACTTGCTCTTTGATGTGAGAGGCTTTTCCTGCGACCGCTAAAATGTCTAGGTGATTTGTTTGAAGAAGCGCCGATACAGCCTTTGATAACAGGCCGCACGGATCACTGCCCCCAAGGCTGATGACCACCTTTTTACATTCTTTCCGAACCTCATATGTGTCTTTGAATCGATTAATCTCGTGATCTAACAATAAATAGGGCGTTCCATGATAATAAGCCGTGCCATTAAGCTGCTCGTGCTTCCCGTCCAGACCGCCATAAATGCCGTTTATGACCGTGTCTGCAAGCTGACAGGCTTCCTCTCTTTTTTCCTCAAATAAGACCAGCCTCGCACTATCGCAGGAATCTTTGATCGTTTGAAGAAACTGAAGATCACAATCAAGGACATCTATGACTAAAAGGTCAGGCTTTAGCTTTTTGATGTCTTGTTGGATTTGTAGAAGCGCATTCGACTCATGCACCATCTGAACGTGCCACTCTGGGTTCGAAAGCATTTCTACACAAATCTGATCATTTGTATAGAAATATAAATCGTTCCCTTCCTGAAGCAGTTCTTTTGCCAAACGTTTCATTCTGACGACATGACCCATTCCTCTTAAAAAACCCCCATAAACAACAATCATGATTTTTTTGTTCATTCAGCATCCTTCTGTCTCACAGATTGATTCAAACGAACAATGTCTGGATGTTGTTCACAGATGGAAATGAGCTCAGCTGTCGGCACAGCAATAGAACCACCAGCTTTCTCTAATAAACGGGTAGCAAACACATAATCTTCTTCTGTATCAATCGTGAATCGATAAGCAGGATATGCAAGTTCTTTGGGCGGTGTGAATAATTGAAGGTGAAATTGCTCGGGATGCTTTCTGATATACAGCGTGACATGCTCACGTTCTGAATAAGTGAGGGGAAATTTGTCGATTTCACATAAAATAGATGCCTCAATCATTTCCCCGGAAATACCGAGTGGTGTTCCGTTCGTATATGTGTAATCAGCATTTTCCTGTTTATGTTTTTCAAGCATTTTCGACAAAAGCGAAGGATCTATAAATGGATTGTCCCCCGTTAAACGTACAACCGTTTTAGGTTCAAATTGGCGGACAATCTGCGCAAACCGCTCAAGCACATCTGCCTCACTACCTCGAAACACCTTATAACCCTTTGACATACAGTATTGAGCCAAATAGTCATCCTCTGGCTCGACCGTTGTGGCAATCATAAGATTTTGCATTTTGTGATGGTAATCATCTGATTGCTTCACCCGCTCCACAATCAAATCAATCAGCGCCATGCCGCCGATCGGTTTCATCACTTTTTTGGGCAGTCTTGTTGACCCCATCCTAGCCTGAATGACAAAAAGCACATCATGCATCATCATGAGACTCCTGCGTGAGTACGTCTTTCCACGAAACACCTGTATGAGCTGGGATGTCTCTCACAGCCTTTGTGCCAAGTAGAACCGGCATATATCGCGGATGCAACCCCTGATTTTTTTGTCCAGGGCGCAGCACGGCTACATTTTCTGACGTGAGGGTCTCACCCTTTGCAATGCCTTTTGTCGTAAAAATTCCTCGATACGCAAATTCTCGAATCTGCCCTTCAATGGCTGTTGTTGTTTTATAAGAACTGCCAAGAAGCTCCTCTGGTAATGAATGAACGTCTATTTCCGCTTGATTCCGCTGCTTTTCTGCCGCTCGAATGTGCTGAACCATTTCCTTTAATTCTTCAGGATCAAGAGCAAATGAATGATCCGCTCCGGGTAATGTTTTATCTATTGTAAAATGTTTTTCAATCATTGCTGCCCCGAGCTTCACAGCGGCTACTGGCGCTTCCGTCGGGTGTTCACTATGATCTGAAAAGCCAATGACTGCTTCAGGGAAAGCGGATCTTAAGGTTTTAATCACCCGCAGGTTCGTATATGCTCTAGGCGCTGGATACTTTGCCACACAATGCATGATGGCGACTTGCTTATTTTGCTGGCTCGTAATCGTTTCGTATGCTTCATGAACATCTGCAATGGTGGCCCCAGCTGTTGAAAAAATGATCGGCTTTTGAAAAGAAGCCGTATGACGCAAAAGAGGCAAATGGTTGATTTCATAGGATGCCAGTTTAAAAGCAGGCGGATTCGTTTGATTCAATAAATCAGCCGATTCTTCGTCACACACGGTGCTTAAAAACATCAGTCCTTTTTCCTTACAACGTGTCAATAAGACAGGCAGCCATTCTGGCGGAAGCTCCATTTGTTCCACTAAAGAAAAAATAGACACTTCTTCTCCTTTGGCCGTTTCGTATAACCCCGGTTCCTTTTGATACATCCGATCCGCTTGAAACATTTGAAACTTCACCGCATCAGCCCCTGCTTCTTTTGCCACATCAATTAAAGCAAGTGCCTGATCCAGCTTTCCATCATGGTTAATGCCTGCCTCTGCAATGATAAAGACAGGCGCATCATCTCCCACTTTGCGATCTCCGATATAGAAATGCGCCATCTTACCTCTCTCCTTTTTTCGGCCACACATGGTAATACAAAAAGGCATTTGTTGTCCTAAATCCCATCTTTTCGTACAGCTGGATGGCTGTCGTATTATGAAGCTGTGTCCCCGCAGAAATGAAGTGATGCCCTCTGTCATGAGACACTTTCATCATCTCAATAAACAGCTTTTTTCCGATCCCTTTTCCTTGAACATCCGGTCTAATCGCAAAAAGCTCAAGCCCCATCTCATGACCCTTTGTCATACCTTGAATCAAGCCAACCACTTCATCATTCACCTTGGCAACGAGGTTGATATCTGCGCGTCCGAGTAGGTTGTTTCTCATCCACTCCTGATAAAAATGCTGAACAACACGCTGGTCTAAATATGGATCAAGGGCATAACGACTTTTCACAAAAGCCTGATCACCTAGTAAGACCGCCTCATCGTAATCCTTTTCATCTGGCACACCCATCACCACATCTTGATCAGATGATGGCATCTCCATGAGGGCAGGCGGTGCCTCAAGCCTAGTGAGACCACCGACATAATACACATGGGATAGTTTTTGAACAATGCGGTTTTTTTCAAGATCAGCCGCCTCAAGCCGTAAAAAGAAAAAATCACATTTTTCTGTTCTCATCCAATTGATGAATCTCTCCATCAATTCTTTAAAGAGCAGCGCTGATTCAGCTTCCACAAACTTCACATGAAAAATATGCTTGTCAAAAATGCCGCTCTCCCATTTGGACCATTCGTATAACAGCACTGCTTTGAGCTTAGCGCCGCTGACAAGAGCAAACTGCTTGAATTCTGCCATGCGTTCCGCTTCATGATCATATGTTTTCAGCCAAGATGCCAGCACCTGATCGTCTATTGCATGAACGACTTTCATGAAGAGGCCTTCTTGTCTTTCAAAATAGACACGACTGCGGTGATGACATCCTGCACATCTTCATCTGTCATACTTGGATAGAGCGGGAGCGAAAGCGTTCGTTTGTAATAAGTGAGTGCCTCAGGGAAATCCTCTGGTGAATGGTTGTAGGTCTCTTGATAATATGGATGCAAGTGAACGGGAATAAAATGAACACTCGTGCCGATTTTATATTCCTTTTGCAGCTGATCAATCATGTCATCGCGTGTGATCAATGCTTCTTTTGGATCAACTTGTAGCACATATAAATGCCACGCATGTCTTCCCTCATCATGTACAGGCGGCAAGATGAGACCAGCTTCATGTTGAAATGCCTGATTGTATGTCTTCGCAATCTGTTCTCTGCGTGTCTGCATCTCCTTCAATCGGCTTAGCTGAACGAGCCCTAACGATGCTTGCACGTCAAACATGTTCATTTTATAGCCCGGTTCCTCGACCTCGTAATACCATGTTCCCTTTTCTCCATAACGATTCCACGCTCCCTTACTCATGCCATGGAGCGCCAGCCTTCTGATTCTAGCTGCAAGTGCATCATCATTTGTCGTCAGCATGCCGCCTTCACCAGTCGCTATGTTTTTCGTTGCATAAAAGCTAAAAGCGGTCGCATCACCAATTGATCCAATCGGTTGATCGTGATAGGTCGTATAAAGGGCATGAGCGGCATCCTCCAGCACGAACAAATCATACTTTTTGGCAATCGCTAAAATTCGGTCCATATCACACGATTGACCAGCAAAATGTACAGGGACAACCGCTTTTGTATGTGGTGTAATGGCCGCTTCTAATTTCTCCGCATCTAGATTGAGTGTCGCCGGATCAATATCCACGAAAATAGGGGCTGCCCCCGTATGGATGATCGTATTGGCTGTTGCGCAGAACGTCAGAGGCGTTGTGATGACCTCATCACCAGCTCCAATGCCTCTCGCCTTTAACGCTAAAAATAGAGCAGCTGTACATGAATTAACTGCTATCGCGTGCTTCGCTCCAGTCAGCTGCCTAAACTCTTCTTCAAACTGTCTCACTTTTGGTCCGGTGGACAACCAGCCGGACTTTAATGTTCCAATGACTTCATCAATTTCTTCCTGTTCAATAAAAGGCAGTGCATAAGGAAGAAATTGTGCTCTCTTTTGTCCCATATCGCTTGCACACCCCTATCTTCATCTCTGAAAATCCACGCCTGTTTTTGTTTTGAGCAGAGAAAGCAGAACATCGGTCGATTGTGCATGCGGATAATGTTCTTGAATGAAACGAGCCCCTTGCTGTTTCGCCAGCTTCATTTCTTGTTCATCCGATAAAATACGGATCGCTTTCTCGGCCAGCTCAATAGGGTTTTCCATGTGGCAGCTGCCAAGCGACTCGTAATAAGGGTATCTTCTGCCTTCTGTCATTTTTCCAATTAGTACACTCTTTTTAAAGAGCATTGCTTCCAGACCAACTGTTGATGTGAGCGTAATGACCATATCCATATACGGCAGGAGGTCATACAAGTCGATCTCTTTTTTAATTAATCTCACATGGTTCCCCGCGCGCTCAATCGCTGTATAGTCATTTAAACGATTTCGAGCGATTTCCCACGGGTGCGGCTTCATAATCAGCTGAATGTCTTTCCGTTTTGCAATCGTTTTAAGAACATCACCGTAAAAGGCTTCTGAAAACGGCTGTGTTGCCACAAGCACAGTCTTTTGGGCAGGGTTGAAGTTCAATTTACGAAAGACCACTTCCTGTTGAAGCGGTGTTCGCTCCTGCACCAAATCAAATCTCGGGTGACCTGTGATCTCCACCTGCTCAGGCTGACAGCCTTTGTCTACATACCAGTCCTTTTCATATTTTCCAAACACTCCGTGGCAGGTGGTGAAAATCGGCAAAAAGGCTTCGTCTCCCATGAGCGCACCGTGCTGAAGACAAATACTTGTGAGATGGCGCTTCACGGTTTGCAAGGCGAGCACACGGCTATAAGCATCCTCCGTCGTACCAACAACAACAGCTGCAATAGGCTGCATCTCAAATAGCGTTTCTATTTGGTCAATCACATCAATAAATTGCACAATGTCCTTCCGAAGCTTTTCTCTAAAAAAGACATTGCCAAAGACAGGATGCTGGGCGTAAGGTTTCAATAGAGCATTTGCTTTTTCAATATATTCAACATGGGCTTCTTTATTAACCTCTCCGGCTAATTCAGGCTTACTGATCACTGGTAATCCGAAATAATCAGCCTTCTTCCAGCGCGCGAGCACCACTGTTTGGTTCGGATGAAACCGCGTGTAATTTTGTTCAGTAAAACGCAAGTGTTCAAAGTGAAGAAGCACCTTTCCATGACTCGGACGATAAGGGGTACGCTTGATCTGCTGTTTATGCTGATCAAAAAAGGGCTGAATGTCTTGCGGCTTTGGACAAGTCGTTGTCAGCTCTTCACCAAACGCTTCATCTTCCATACGTTCCCTCACTTCAGGACTGATGTATTGATAAAAATTACTGATTAACCCAAGGGGTATGTGGCGATAGGATAAGTCTTTCATCAGATTCACATACTCAAAGTACACCTGCCAATAATGATGAATATAATGCGACACTTAAGGTCACCTCCCATGTCTTTGTTTTAATATATGGCGGAGCTCCCTGCAGGTAGACTGCGGAGGAAGTGCTTGAATAAAATCGCTTTTCTCTTCTTCTGCCAACTGATAATGAATAGACTGTTCTGTGATGTAGTTTGTATCCAATACCTCATCAAAAGGGTAGAACGGATAAAAGTGATTTAATCTAAAAAAGAACCGGGCATCCCCTATTCGATAAAAATGCGGACTCTCGTCCCAGTAGGATCCAAACTCAGCTCGAATCTTTGTTAAAATGGATGCACGATGTACAACTGAACAGTGATCAATAGCACAAGGTGCATTCCACTGCACCGTTTGCGCAGGTCGAATCGTTTCCTTTACTGGCTCTCTTTCGCTATTTAAATAGATAACTTTTGAACTAGAATAGACAATTTCTTCATTCGGACGAGCATCTAAATAATTCGTGAGCTTCTCTAAACGGTCTGGTGCGTAGACATTGTCATCTGTGGCATAGGAAATATACTCGCCCTTTGCCTGTTCTAATGCTTGATTAATGAGGACGGCATAGCGGGTTTTCGCCGTTCTTTCCTCCAGCGTTTTCACCCCGCTTTGGATAAAATGGACGCGTGGATCTTTACGGAAAGGCTCAATAGCAGCAAGGGTTTGTTCGTTTGATCCATCATCCATGATAAAAAGTTCAAGGTCTGACAAGGTCTGCTGCAGCACCGCTTCAATTGATCTGCCAACGTAGGCCGCTTTGTTGTAGCTCGTCATAATGACCGTTACTTTCGTCAATTTTTCCACCTCGGTCTCTTTTAAACTATGGTTATCATATGTGTCTCCTCTTAAAGAGACTGTAGAGTGACCTATTTTTTATAAAATTGGATTTTTTTCATGATCTATCTTTGAAAAACGTAAAAATTTTGGTAATATAAGTAATCATTTATGTGTATTAAAGGAGTAAAGAACATTGGAGTATATGAAGAGTGATCTCTCCCAAGAAGAGGAAGCAAAAGGTTTTTTTCGATTCTTTAAAATTTTTGTCGCGACAAAAACGATTATTCGCTCATATGAACATACCTCTATTCCCATGTGGCTGATGATACTCCTTGCAAGTATCGCTGGTACAAGCTGGATGTACGAAGGGTATTTTAGTGAGTATATGGGCAATCATATTCCATATCCTTTTATTCTGTTACACGGAGCAGGTTTTGGTATTTTAGTAGGCAATTTTCTTCTATTTTTTGGTTCATTCATTTTACAGTGGTTAGGACGACTGTTTTTTGGCAGTAAAGCGCCGTATCGAGATGTGCTCAAAGCTTGCACACTGACGGTCATTTTCCCTTCCACCTTATTTGCTCTTACTTGGATTTTTACTGTGGGGTTGCTTGGTCCGTATACATTTGTGAAAATCTCACCCTATTTAGACCAGCACTATGAAGTATGGTATTATCTCAGCGTTTTACCACTGGTTGATGCGTATACCAAAGCATGGATATTTGGGATGGCTGTTTTAGGCCTTGTTGCTGTGATGAAGCTGAGAATATGGCAGGCCTTTATCATTGCCATCACACCGATCGCCTTATTTTTTCTCATCATGACCCTTCTCTATGACGTGCAGCGGGCTATGAATTGGTTGATGTAAACAGGCATTCCTTAGATTGTTGAAAACCTTTGCATTCTAGGAATTACGAGTACGGGGTTTGCCTGAACACTGAGGAACTGCACAAAGCAGTTCCTTTTTTTCGTTCAATGTACATATTCTCTCTTCCTGTCTCATAGTGTGAAAGAGAAAAAGAATGCTATGGAAACAACAGGCGCTTTTCTGCCTTCTGTTTAGAACACCATGAGGAAAGAGGAGGAACGTTATGAAATTGAAAAATCAATTTGGGCAAGGTTCGGGTTTCGAAGGTCAAGATTTTCGCCAGCAACAATATGGAGCAAATCCGTATCCTGCGCAGCAGATGGGTTATTCAGTCCCTCCCCAAACGCAGGGTCAAATGCAAGGTCAAATGCAGCAGGGGTATTCGCCAATGCCGTCTACTGGTACTTCACAAGGAGGCCAAGGTGGGCAAAGTGGCGGGCAGCCCTATCAAATTCCTTCTGGACCGATTTATCAGCAGAACGTCACCGGTCAGCTGCCGCTTGAGCAGTCCTATATTGAAAATATTTTACGATTAAACCGCGGCAAAGTAGCCACGATCTATATGACGTTTGAGGCAAGTAAAGAATGGAACTCTAAGATTTTTAGAGGGGTCATTGAGGCCGCAGGACGTGATCACATTATCATCAGTGATAACAAAACAGGGACACGATACTTATTGTTAACGATCTATCTTGATTACATTACGTTTGATGGGGAAATTAAATATGACTATCCATACTCGATGTCTACGTATTCTCCGAGATAACCTCAAGGTCATATTAGCAGCAAGGTGCAGACGCCCTTGCTTTTTTCTTTTGTCTAGGTTTTTGACACACCTTCGGGGGAAGGCTCATAAGATGCCTAGTAGTTTTTATTAAACGCCTAGAGGTGACATCAATGACTGTTGAGCTGGATTATACATCGCCGAATGTCAAATATTCATTTGATTTGAATCAAAGCCCCCTTGTGAAATATGACCAACACAACCTGATTAATGTTTTAGGAAAAAAACAATTAAATTCGCTCGATCAAGTATCTCTGCTGGATATATATTTGAGTAAAAGCAAAGTAGTAGAGCCTCATTATCATCAAAATGCTGCCGAGCTTGTTTATTGTATCGCCGGCTCTGCTGCTGTATCCATGCTGAACCCTTTTACAAAAAAGCTGTCCACCTACACCATTACCCCCGGGCAGGTAGCCAATGTGCCACAAGGCTGGTGGCATTATGAAGTCGCCTTGCAGGACAAAACCCATTTGTTAGCCATTTTTAACGCATCGACGCCAGAAGTCATCTTAGGTTCAGACCTTCTAACCCTCACGCCTTCACACATCATGGCACATACTTATTGCATGAACGAAACGCAGTGGAAGCAGGCGACGCAGCCCGTGAAGCCTGGTGTGTTTATCGGACCGTTCTGCCACCGGGAGGAAGAGGCACAAACGCACCCTGTCCCCCCTTCTCACTATGTACCTTATTATCAAGCACCTCCGAACTATTCTCCTTATTGGAGTTAAGAAAAAAACCGATGCCCCTATGAGAGCATCGGTTTTTTATCTTATAAATTTTTTGCTGCTGCAATCACTAGCATGATCCAAGAAGCGATAAATGCCACTCCGCCAATTGGTGTAATGGCACCTAGAATCTTCACCTGAGTCAAGGCAAGCACATAAAGGCTTCCTGAGAAGAAAAGAATGCCTGCCAGCATCACCCAGCCAGCGGTCGGCACTAGGGAAACACCTGACAGCTTATCTGCCAGAAAGGCGACAATAAACAGGCCAATTGCATGGAACATCTGATATTGAACCCCTTTATTCCATATCTCAATATACTTTTCAGGAATTTTCCCTTCCAGTCCATGTGCACCGAAGGCTCCAAGACCAACCGCAAGCATGGCGTTAATGGCACCTAATATGAAAAATAGTTTCATTCGTCATTCTCCTTATCTCGTCAATTATGTTTATCATAGCGCGGGTCTTATCCAACATTCAACTTTCCTATGATGCTGACACGAGATTGTCGGATTTCTTCTTCTTTCGAAGCAGCACTTGATCGACCACAATCGCAATCAGTGTGCCAAGAACAAGACCATTGCTCAATAAAGAAATCAGCACAGGATGCATGCCTTTCAATGCCCCTTGTGGCACAAACATTGCGCCCACGCCTGCTAAAACAGCGATGCCAAGCACAAATCGAATGCGCGGGATGTCTTCTTTTTCATACTGATCGAATTCTGACATGGCAATCCCAATCATAGAAGAGAACACCACAAAGTTCACAGCAAGCCCCACAGGTGACGGCAATGCAGAGAAAAAGCTCATCAATAATGGAAATAAACTAATGAGGACAATGAGCAGACTGCCAAGAAAAAATGGCTTTCTCGATGGAATTTTTGTTGTTTGTATAAAGCCCGCTGCCCCTGAAATAGGAACAGGCGCAATCGCACCAATCAGTCCGCTCAGCAAATGACCAAATGCGGCGACAAAACCAGCCGGTCTGGCTCGTTTCCGCTCACGCAGTTCACCAAATGCCTTGACGGAACTTTCCACAATTCGAATACTTGCCAGCATATTCACAATGAGTAAGATCGTAATAAAAAAGGACGTAACAAGCAGTCCACTGTCAAAGACTGGCATGCCAAATGGAAATAGCTTTGGAAACTCAATGATCTGCTCAGGAATGCGAACAGGCTTCGCTAGTCCGAGTAAAGCAAATAACAGCCAACCGCCTGCAAGTGCGAATAACACAGAAAACTGTCTTAAATAATGCCATTTTGAGCGGCTGATCATGAAGGTGATGACAATAATCAAGATCGATAGACAAAAGACAAGCCCATCTACCTGATTTCCCCGATAGCCGATCCCCATCAGCCCTTTCATGATTGGCTGACTTAACTGCACAACAAGCAGCAGCAAATAAATACCTGTGACAACCGGCGTAAATAAAGACGCAAGCCAATTAATGATTTTAAAGAGACTAAAAATAAAAAAGAACGCTGCACTAAAAATTAACGCCCCTTGTAACGCTTGCAAGGTTTCAGGATATGTAGCAAAAATCGTCCCTGTCATGCCTGCATAAAGGGTATATACCCCCCACCACAGCCCTGCTGGACTTTCATTGATCGGCAGCATATGACCGCATAAACACTGCACCATCGCCACAAGTCCAAGTGAAAAGAATGTACTCTGAATCAGTTCCGCCGACTGCACTTGATTTAATTCAAATGCTTGTGCAATCGCAATCGGCACAGCAATAGAAGCTGCGATAAAAAATGCCATCCACTGAATGGCGCCCAAAAATAGTTTCAACCCGATCACCTTCCCTTTGTCGTGACAAGACCATTAAAAATCAAAAATAGAGTCACCGTTGCCATCTTTCTCTTGTTGACCCTCTTCTTTATGCTGAAATTTCTTTGCACCGCTAGTGCCCATCAATTTCTCTAGCATGGCTTGATCCGTAGACACAGCCGGTGCAGATGGTGTCTGTATAGATGGAGGTGGTGAAATGACCGAAGACTGCGGCATTTGCACCTGTGATGATGTGTCGAGAATGACATCACATAGTGAAGAGATGACCGCCGCTTGACGTTTCACCTCTTCATCATTTCCACTTTGTTTTGCTTTTTGAATGGCTTCCTCCATTTTTTGAAGCAGACTTGATATATGAATATTCAAGGGTAGACCCTCCAATCTAAAAAATTCGTTTTCCAACATTATTTTACCAAATGAACAAACCGAATGGGTTCCTTTTTTCAAAGCTGTGTGCTTCTGTTCCTCTTATTTGACCCTTACCCAAGATTCACACATAATAAAAAAGAAACAATATCGTCTTTGAAAGGACTGAAAGATGAGCAAACTCACTGAACTCATTCACAAACAAAAAAACGTGCAAACACCAGTGGTTCAAGAACGAATCCGTCTTCTTAACGATTTGAAAAAAGCCATTAAACATCATGAAAAGGACATATTACAAGCCTTAGCCCATGATTTACATAAATCCGAACAGGAAGCTTATACAACAGAAATTGGCATGGTATATGAAGAGATCAATCATACCGTCAAACATCTTCACAAATGGGCCAAACCATCTCGCGCGAAAACACCTCTGACCCATATCGGATCGAAAAGTATGATCATTAAGGAACCGTACGGAAGTGTTCTGATTATTGCCCCTTGGAACTATCCTTTCCAATTGGCCCTTTCGCCATTAGTTGGAGCCATTTCTGCCGGAAATGCCGTTACTTTAAAACCGTCAGAATTAACGCCGCATGTCTCAAACGTGATTGGCACGATTGTGGAAAGCGTGTTTCAAGAAGATCTTGCAGCGGTCGTTGAAGGCGGTGTGGATGTCAGCACAGAGCTTCTGAAACTGCCTTTTGATTATATTTTCTTTACTGGGAGTGTAGCCGTCGGCAAAGTCGTCATGGAAGCGGCCGCAAAACATCTCACACCTGTCACACTTGAGCTCGGCGGAAAAAGTCCATGCATTGTCATGCCTGATGCAGACATCAAACTCGCTGCGAAACGAATCACCTTTGGTAAATTCACAAATGCTGGTCAAACATGTATTGCACCAGACTATTTACTTGTTCATGAATCGATCAAAGAAGAACTATTGCGTGAAATGACGACCTGTATCCGAGACTTTTACGGGGACCAGCCTGAAACAAATCCGCATTTCGGAAAAAATGTCAGCCAGCGTCATTTTGATCGACTTTCACAATTTCTCTCAAATGGCACGATGGTGACAGGTGGACAGCGCAATGAACAAGAGCTCAAAATCGCACCGACCATTCTAGATCACATTACATGGGAAGATCCTGTGATGCAGGAGGAAATTTTCGGACCTATTTTGCCGGTCATCACATTTGGTTCTCTTCAAGAGGCAGCTGACATGATTAAGGCAAGACCGAAGCCGCTCGCTCTTTACTTATTTACAACAAATAAAGAAACAGAAGCTTATATTCTAGACAACCTCTCATTTGGCGGGGGCTGCATTAATGATACACTGATGCATGTCGCCACTCCATATTTACCATTTGGAGGCGTTGGTGAAAGCGGCATCGGACGATATCATGGAAAAGAAAGCTTTTTCACCTTTACACATGAAAAAAGCGTCCTGCGCCAGACCAATCGCTTTGATTTTTCTTTCCGCTATCCAAATGCGAAAAACGGACTCGACATTGTCCGCAAATTTTTAAAATAAACAGGACGAAGGGATTTTCCCTCGTCCTATTTTGATTCGATGTCCTTGATACACCAGTTGATTTCATCGATCCCCATTTGCTTTAAATAGGCGTTTACTTTTGAGAACGGACGGCTGCCAAAAAAGCCGTTTCTTGCAGAAAAAGGACTTGGATGAGGTGACTCAATGATGTAATGCTTGCTTTGATCAATGCGTTCTTTTTTATTTTGCGCATGTCTGCCCCAAAGCACAAAAACGACTGGCTGATCTCGGTCATTCAGGACGTCGATGACGCGGTCTGTCACACGTTCCCAGCCTTTGCCTTTATGCGAGTTCGCTTCTCCTTTTCTTACAGTGAGCACGGTGTTTAACAGCAAGACACCCTGCTCTGCCCAGCTGACAAGCGAGCCATGGTTAGAGACCGGACAGCCGAGGTCATCCTTTAGCTCCTGAAAAATATTTCTCAAAGATGGCGGATGTTTGACACCAGGCTGAACAGAAAAGCTTAATCCGTGTGCCTGTCCTGGCCCATGATAAGGGTCTTGTCCCAAAATCACGACCTTCACATCTTCATACGACGTCAAATGGAGGGCACGATAAATGTCATCTGGCTTTGGAAACACGATCTGCGTACGATATTCTTCCTTTACCCACTCACGTAATTCCTGATAATATGGCTGTTCAAATTCACTTTTCATCACAGCCCACCAGCTATCATTTAAAAATGGCTTCATTTCGGTTGTCCTCCTTCTGTCTGCTGTGCCAATCTTGAGATCATCGGTTTTCCATCCCATACAATCTCACTCTCTGATTCTCGTTTTTTCATCGCTGGTTCTTCTAATAGGACAGCAAAGTTCGCTGTCGGCAAATCACCGAGCCCATGCTTTTCACTCAGATCATCTAAATAGTTCTTCCTTGTTTCACCAAGATCACTCGACTGATTGCCCCCACCATCAAAGAACGCATAGATCACACTGGCAGCTGGCACTCGTTTGGTTCGTGCATGCTGCGTAACACGCAGGAAAAAGTCCCAGTCCCAGTAGTGATGCATCGCTGGATCAAAATAGCCGATCTCATCATGTATGCGGCGTTTGTACATACTGCCAGAAGGAACGTATGTAGAAAAAACACGCATGTCCTCAATGTCCGCTGTATAAGCAAACAAACGTCTTGATACTGGAAAACGAGTCGCACCTCGTTCTTCAAACGAAACAATTTCCGCATCCGAAAAGACAAAATCAGCGTCTTCCAACGCCTTGCTCATACGTTCAATATGACAAGGTGTAAAATAATCATCGTCATCACTCAGCATAATGACGTCACCTGTCAGCTCACGCACGCCAACATTTCTTGCGTTCACATGCTGGACATTCTCATCTAAATGAATCAAGCGGATTGGCAGCTCAGGATAGAGTTCCTGAATCACGTCCACTCGCTCTCCTGCATCATTTACGACCACAATTTCAAAAGGCTGTACGCTTTGTCTCGAGATGGATTCAAGCAGTTCACACAATGCGCTCAGCCGGTTATGTGTCACAATTAATAAAGAAATCTTCATATCGGCCTAACTCCTTTAATAGATTCGTCTTTTTCATTAAAACATAAATCGGCTTTCTTCTCATGATATAAAAGGCGGTTTGATTGATCGAGAAAATGGGAATTTTTGATGAAAAGGAGTGATGACGATGGAATTTTTCACGGTTGAGAATAGTAAAGAAGCCAAACAGACGATCGAACAGATACAATCCACAAAGGACGATGTGTTTGTTTTTGCGTATGACCCCGAACGCTCTGATACCGTTACTGAGTACACGGAAGCAAAGAGCATGACAGCTGTCGATCAAGGGATTTTAGATCAAATCGCCAATATCATTCGCACCAGGGATGATGAACTGATGGCCAAAATCATGTCGACCGGCGCCGATCAAGAATTAGCCTTAACGCTTTTAGAGGAGCTGAAAAAAGGGAAATTGGTGATTTGTAAAAGATAAAGAATGAGGCGTTCCATGAAGAGTGGAACGCTTTTTTGTGCCGTTTCATTGTGATAAATGGAAAAGCTGATTATAATAAGGGATAGAACAGTAACTGTTACACATCACATTGGAGGTTCAGCAACTATGTCTATGAATAAAGCACTCACCATCGCAGGTTCGGATTCAAGCGGCGGTGCAGGTATCCAAGCAGATTTAAAAACGTTTCAAGAAAAAAACGTCTACGGGATGACAGCTTTAACCGTTGTCGTTGCAATGGATCCTCATAACAACTGGGATCATCAAGTGTTTCCAATCGATACATCAACAATCCGCGCGCAGCTCTCGACGATCGTGGAAGGCATCGGTGTAGATGCGTTAAAAACAGGTATGCTGCCAACAGTTGACGTCATTGAACTCGCAGCTGAAACGATCAAAACATATGAGCTGAAAAATGTCGTCATTGATCCTGTTATGGTATGTAAAGGTGCGAACGAAGTCCTTTATCCAGAGCACGCTGAAGCATTGCGCGAAAAGCTTACACCACTGGCAACAGTTATCACACCTAACCTTTTCGAAGCAGGTCAATTAAGCGGCATTGGCGAGATCAAAACGATGGAACAAATGGAAGAAGCCGCAAAACGCATCCATGAACTTGGTGCAAAATATGTGGTCATCACTGGCGGCGGTAAGCTAAGCCCAGATAAAGCGATTGACTTGCTTTATGATGGACAAACCTTCGAACGCCTTGAAACAGACAAGATCGACACAGAGTACACACACGGCGCAGGCTGCACATTCTCAGCCGCAGTCACAGCTGAACTAGCAAACGGCTCAGACGTGAAAGAAGCCATTTATGCAGCAAAAGAATTCATCACAGCTGCCATTAAAGGCTCTTTCCAACTAAACGAATACATCGGACCAACGAAACATTCCGCACATCGTTTGGATAAATAAAACAAAAAAAACCGATCCGCCGCTTGGGTGAATCGGTTTTTTTTGTTTATCGTAAGCTGAGTCTCTGTGCAAATAACCAATCTGTTAAGCCTGGCGTCTCATAAGCAGGCGTCCATGATGCATGATCATACCCATACTTGCTTGCATACTCGGTATAAATCGGTCTTCCACCAGCTTTTTGAATCGCTTGAATTGTATTTCTCGCATAACTGATAGGAATAATGGAATCATCCTCTGCATGAAATGCCCATATTGGCTTGTTCGCTAAAATTCCTGCCTTACTTGGATCTGCACCCCCCGCAATAGGAATCATCGCTGCAAACAAACGAGGATATGTGATGTTCAACTGATACGAGCCAAATCCGCCTTGAGATAAACCAGTCGCATAAATCCTTTTCTGATCAATCTTATAAGAAGTTAACACATGCTGAAGCACTTCATACGCTTTGTGTAAATCTGGTGAAAATTGAAACACATTTGTCAGGTCGATCTCATTTTGCGCGTTTCTTGTTAAAGCAAAACCTCCATCCACATCATTTCGAGCCTGAGGCGCTAGAACATATGCAGGATGCTTCTTTTGAACTTCAGGAGAAGCCCATAAAACTGCACCATCATTTGCAAGTAACTGCTTTTGATTATCGGTCCCCCGCTCCCCTCCTCCATGTAAGAACAGGACGAGAGGATAAGCTTTACCCCTCTTATGATTTTTCGGAATGTATAACCGATAAGGCATTCCTTGATATTCAAAAGATAAAAAAGATGAGGCAATGTCCTCTCGTGTGACAAAACGATAGTTGTACGTAGACGTAGCAAGGCGATGCTTATTTTTGTAAACGCTTACTTTTAAAGTCGTATCGGTATCAATTTGAATAGGCTTTTTATATCGCTGACTTTGAGTTGTCGGCTGGCTGCCATCTGTTGTGTAATAAAGAGAAGCTTTTGGCACCTGAGAATGGAGTGCCACCTCTTGCGAGCGATAATATTGACCAGATGGTACGGAGGCAGTAGGTGTAAAAAATGATGTGTGTTGCGTTCGGGCAGATGAAACGGAAGGATGAAGAAAACTCATAGAAAATAGCACAATGATAAAGGTGATCAGACATTTCTTGGTTGCATGGTTCATATCGTTCCTCCTGTATATGCTCAGATGAATTTTTATTTATTTTGTATCATGACAAACAGAATGTCAACGCTTTCATTTATATTTCTGAATACTCTGACTAAAATAAAAAAAGCATACCCGCACCCAGGTACACTCTTTCACCATACTTTTTTACCTACTTTTGCTGATCGGATTCTTTCGCCATTTTTCGAATAAAGGCTTCAATGGATTCAACAAATAAGGCATATTCTTTCATTTGTTTATACGTATCTGACAGCTTCTCTTTTAATTCTTCCTGCTCTAGAGAAGGTTCACCGAGAATAGATTGGACTTGAATCAGCAATTCTTTATATTCTTCACGTTTATCTTCAACATGATCTGCCATTGTCTCCAAGCGTTTTCTAGTCGTCGGCTGCTGTTTTGAATTCAAGTAAACAACCCCTTTTTGTCCTACCGCATTTGGATAAACGTCAGCCTCAGCTGTATATATTTTAAAATGATACCATAATTGAACCTGTTATCATATATGTAAAACGTCATCAAACCGCTTTAGGCCAACCTTGTATATACATGATATAGGCTTTAAGATACAGGCTGATCTCACTAGAAAAAGCAGATCATTGATCTGCTTCTTTTTGCAAATGCCACGTCTTCAATTTAAGCTTCGTTTCATTTCTACCACTGATGGAGATTGATTTATTTCCCGGGGAAGGAAAGTAACGTGCAGTAAATACTTCCCGGCCTCCGTTGACAAAAATCTCAATCGATGATGCATCAATAAAGATATGCAAATCCTGTAATTCCTCAATTTCTACTTCACGAACTTCCTTTGTTCGATCTTCAAATCGATCTCTCTCTAACGTTAGTTTGCCATCATCTTTATCATAAATGATACGAGCAGCAGCACGAATACAGCATTCAAATCCTTTTTGTGTTTCAATTTGATCAATGAATACCTCTGCGCTCGTCATATCTTCAACAGGAATGGAGTGAACAGATCGTTTAACGTGAAAAACATGCTCCTGCTCATTTGTCCGCATAGATCGAAGTTCACTTACCGGCTGTTGAATAAGACGTCCTTCATCATCTAAACGAAGCTCTCTCGGAATCGTCAAGCAATGGATCCATTGATAAGAGATGGTTGGATGATGCTCTTCCCCTTGATCTGGTACACCCATCCATCCCATTAAAATGCGTCTGCCCGATTCATCTTGGAAAGTCTGCTGTGCATAAAAGTCAAAGCCACGATCCAGCTCCTCAAACGCTCCATGCGTATATTGGTAGGTACGATCATCCAATGTACCAACAAAATAACCAGATTGATGTGTATTGTTGTATTTGAATCCATCAGGCTTCAGCCCCTGTGGTGACACGATCAATACATCCTGACCGTCTAATTCAAACAGATCTGGACATTCCCACATGTATCCGAAATGATCTAATCCATTCTTTCCACTGCCTGCAATAATGCCTTGAAACGTCCAATTGTCTAATGTATCAGATGTGAATAAGACAAGATGTCCTTTGAGATCTTTACTTTGTGCTCCAAGGACCATGTACCACTTTCCATTCCGCTTCCACACCTTCGGGTCACGAAAATGTGCAGTAAATCCTGCTGGCAAAGTCGCCACGACACCTTTTTTCTCAAAATGAACCCCATCCTCTGACACAGCTAAACATTGATATGTCTCACGATTTCCTTGCTCATCACGGACATTTCCGGTATACATCACATACATACGACCATCGTCAATGACTGCACTGCCAGAATAACAGCCATTTTGATCAAACCAATCACTTGGCGTGAGGGCAGCCTCTTCATGCTGCCAATTCACTAGATCGGTTGATGTGTAGTGACCCCAGAATTTTGCCCCATGTCCTGTTTTAAATGGCTGCCACTGATAAAACACATGGTAGACTCCCTTCCACTGAATCAATCCATTCGGGTCATTTAAAAGACCGACTGGCGGCATTAAATGGAAGTTCTGACGGTACACATCTTTTTTCACCAAATGCTCATAGTTTCGAATACGATCTGTTACCTTTTGACGAAGTGCTGCGTCCGTTGTTGTCATCACTGTGACCACTCCTTGATTATTTTTCGACTTCTTTGACTTTAAAGATGATGGTAAGAATAAATGAAACAGCAACAGCTATTAACATACCAATAACATAATTTACCACATTTTGTAAACCGAATGGAGCTGCAATGGCAATCATCGGAATCCCTGTTAAACCATAAGCGTTGGCGGCTACCTTCGTGAAGACGACAAACGCCCCGCCTAATGCACCTCCGATCATTGCAGCAATAAATGGCTTACGATAACGAAGATTCACACCGAATATGACCGGCTCAGTAATACCTAAGAAAGCAGAAAATGCTGCTGGTAATGCAATTTCTTTTGTTTTTGCACGCTTTGCTAAGAAAAAGACCGCTAGCCCAGCTCCGCCTTGAGCGACGTTGGACATGGCCCAGATCGGCAGCAAATAATTCCGTCCAATATCATTCAGAAGTCCTGCCTCAATCGCATGGAAGCTATGATGAACACCTGTCAGTACAATTAAAGAATAAGCGCCTCCGAAAATCAGTCCAGCTAAGAATCCTGCATGGTCATAAACATAAGTGAGTGCATTCGAGATCCCTGTACCAAGCATTCTCCCTAGCGGTCCTACAGCAATAAACGTCACAAATCCAGTCACAATCACTGTCACAAACGGCGTCACAAGTAAATCAATACTGTTCGGCACAACTTTTCTTAAATTCTTTTCAATCACGCACATGATATACACAGTCAATAACACGGGAATGACCGTTCCTTGGTAACCAAGAAGAGCAATATCAAAGTTGAATAGATGCATATATTCTGGTTTTGCGTCTGTCAGTCCCCATGGATTCAGCAAGCTCGGGTGAATCATAATGCCCCCAATGACGGCTCCTAAATATGGATTTCCACCAAACTCTTTGGCTGCACTAACCCCAATTAAAATCGGTAAAATGATAAAGGCAGCACTTGAGAACATATCTAGCATTTGGAAGATGGCAGAGCTTGGATCAGCCCATTTGAAGGCTTTCATCATGCCTAATAGGCCCATTAATAAACCGCTTGCTACAATCGCTGGAATAATTGGTACAAAAATATTCGATAGCGTCTTGGAAAAACGTGCAAGTGGATTCATTTTTTGCTTCACGGCTTCATCATGGCTGGCAGGTTTTTGATTCTCGTCGTCTGCCTCAAGACCCGTCTCACGAGCAAAAGGCTCATATACTTTGTTGACAGAACCTGTTCCAAATATGATCTGGAATTGACCCGAGCTTGAGAAGGCACCCTTCACACCCTCAAGTTCTTCAATGGCATCTTTGTCAATCAACGCCTCATCTTTCATCACCAATCGGAGTCGTGTGGCACAATGTGTTGCGCTAATGACATTTTCTTTGCCGCCTAATAATGTTGTTAATTCTTTGGCTGTTTTTTGATAATCCATGTTGTCTCCCCCTTTTTTTAAAACAAAAAAGACCTAAAATTCACCAACGATGAAAGGACATACACGTCCCCTCGTTACGCAAATTTTAGGTCTTGCCTGCCTGACAGTCACAATCCCACGATATTGGTTTTTGATTACGCTTTCATCATAGTATAAGAGCGTGACCTGCGTCAACCTATTTTTTCGAATCAAATGACCCATATACACTAATTAGAGTAGTGTGCATAAAAAAAAGCCTGCGGACAGGCACAACCTTTACACCAATTCGGCATCCTGCAGACGCTGGACATGCAGCGTGATGTAGCCGATCTCCGATTCAGGGAGATGAAGTCCATATTCTTTTTTCAGCAAATCAGCCAGTCCAAGTGCACACCGGTAAGCCGAATCATACTTTGTTTGGATAAAAGTCAGCATGTCATCGTCCATGATTTGAAATGCTTCATTCGATTCCAACCTGCCTAATGCATACCTCAAATGTGTCACAAGCCGCTGATATGAAATACTATCCTCATCAATCGAGCGCTCAAAAACGCTTTCGATATGCTCGATCATTTCTTTGATCATCGTTGTGTATTTGACCGTCTTCTTCATGGACTCCGTATTCATTTTGGCCGTATGAATATGAAGTGCCACATACCCTGCCTCATCGTCCGGCAGGTCAACCCCAAGCCGCTCCTTTACATAACGAATGGCATACTTTCCAATATCATATTCCTGCTTATATAAGACTTTGATCTCACCAAGCAATTTATTATATAGCACAATGCCTTTTTGAACGCGTTCAATGGCAAAGGATAAATGATCTGTCAGTGAGATGTGGATATGATCACTGAGCGGCATCATGAGTTCACCCTCTGCATAACTAATAATATGCTCTGCCACTTCAATATGCGCTTCTGGCAATGTCGCAAGAATTTGTTTGAATTTCTCATTTTCTTCACGCACAACAAAAATCTTCTCTATTTTTTGAACGGGAACGACGTCATTTTTCCCCTTCTGAAAAGCAATTCCGGGCCCCATCACAATTTTCTCCTGATCACCCTCCTTTACAACCACTGCATTGTTATTCAATATTTTATATATCTTCAAGGGGCATCCTCTCCCACAGATAACGTGTCTTATGTGGGATTTTACCCTGTTTCAACTTTTCTGTAAAGATAAGAGCGGACCGGCACGCGCCTCTCTCGTTGTCTTTTCATAAAGCATCATCAGACTTTCTTGAAACGGCTTTTCTGTCCTGCGCTTCTTCTTCTTTTCATCTGCCAGTTTCTCTAGCTTTCTCTCATTCACCGCAAGAAAGAATCCTCCATCCACTGCTGCCACTTTCACCCCCTGCTTCTTCAGCAGCTCACCAGGATTCACAAGCACATTCATCACAAAACCAAACCATACACTCAACCAGTTCTTCCATTTCTTCACTGAACATCCCTCCGATTTCCTTAGAATCTAGCAGTTCTAGCAAATTAACTGTTCCTATCATATCCCGAGAAAAACGAGAGGTTTGTCACAATCTGGGTGAAAAAACGAACTAGTTTTCAGAAGTTTTGTTGAAAAGTGCAGAAGATGAGCATGTTCCACAATGTTTCTATGAAAATTTTATACACACACTATCCCAAAGATAAGCACATCTTATCAACAGGGTTTATCCACATATCAACACCCTCTTACTAGATTTTGTGTATGAGATTTTTTTATTTTCCATATATATATCTGAAAAATTGAGTTATCAACAGATTATTGTGCATAAGTGTGACTTTATAAACAAAATAGTTCTTTATGACTATGTAAAATAAGACCATTTCAGTAAAGGAATTGGTTTCGTCGTATGGAATACTTAATAACGGGCAGTGAATCTTTCCTATTTATCCACAAAAAGAAAGGCTATCTCCCTAAATATACAGCTAGAAAGGGGAAAATTAATTGAAAAAAGTAATCTCTCGTTCTTCTGTTCTATTGTTCTCCACTATTTTTACCTTATCCACATTCTTTTCAGGTCAGGCTGCTGCCGCTCCATCGAACAAACAGGTGGAACTGGAAAAAGCAGAAATCTTCGGCGAAATCAATGTTAAGTCTAGAAAACACACCACTGTCATTGTTGAATTAAAGGAAAAATCCTTAGTTGAAGCCAAGCAAGAAGGCGAAGCACAAACAAAAGCCTCCCTCAAAAAATCTCGAACTAAAGTAAAGAATGCAGCACTCAAAAAGTTAGATAAAGCGAGTGTTCGTCAAGAATATGAAAAAGTCTTCTCTGGTTTCTCTATGAAACTTCCTGCAAACGAAATCCCGAAACTGCTCGCAGTTGACGGAGTAAAAGCCGTTTATCCGGATGTTACATATCAAACAGATGAAGTGAAAAAGAAAAGCGTCCAGCTTCCTCATGAGGATGTCTCTCCACTCATGGATAAAAGTGCTCCATTTATCGGTGCCCCAAAAGCTTGGGATGCCGGCTACTCTGGAAAAGGAGTAAAAGTCGCTGTCATTGATACTGGAGTAGATTATACCCACCCTGATTTAAAAGGAAACTTCGGATTATACAAAGGCTATGACTTTGTTGATAATGACTATTCTCCACAAGAAACACCAAAAGGAGATCCTAGAGGCGAATCGACAGATCATGGTACACATGTCGCAGGAACAATTGCGGCAAATGGACAAATTAAAGGTGTCGCAAAAGATGCTACCCTTCTCGCCTACCGTGTCCTTGGACCAGGCGGATCAGGAACAACTGAAAATGTTCTTGCAGGCATCGATCGGGCTGTCACTGACGGAGCCGATGTCATGAACCTTTCTCTTGGAAACAGTGTGAATAACCCTGATTATGCAACAAGCATCGCACTGGATTGGGCCATGTCTGAAGGGGTTGTCGCTGTGACATCAAATGGAAACAGCGGGCCGAACAGCTGGACCGTTGGATCTCCTGGGACATCAAGAGATGCTATTTCTGTCGGAGCCACTCAGCTTCCGTACAGTCTATACAACGTGAAATTCCCGAACTATTCAACAGCAAAAGTGATGGGCTACTATCAAGAAAATGATTTAAAAGCACTTGACCAAAAACAAGTCACACTCGTCCAAGCAGGCATCGGTGACGAAAAAGCTTTTGAAAACATCGATGTCAAAGGAAAGGTGGCAGTGATTGAACGTGGAGCCATTGCCTTTGTTG
Source organism: Bacillus sp. 2B09 (assembly GCF_003946835.1). Classification (NCBI taxonomy): domain Bacteria; kingdom Bacillati; phylum Bacillota; class Bacilli; order Caryophanales; family Bacillaceae; genus Bacillus; species Bacillus sp. 2B09. The sequence goes on along the minus strand of NZ_RPSG01000002.1, from coordinate 196,664 downwards.
ATAAAGTGGACAATGCGAAAGCTGCTGGTGCGATCGGCGTTGTCATGTACAACAATACCGATGGAGAAATCCCTGTGGATGTACCAGGTCTAGCCCTTCCGACGATTAAGCTGTCAAAAGCGGAAGGAACAGCACTTGTTAAAGCCATTGAGGCTGGTAACAATACAACGACTTTCTCGATTCAATTTGTGAAAGAGTTAAGTGAACAAGTCGCTGACTTCTCATCTCGCGGACCTGTTGTCGATACGTGGATGATCAAACCAGATCTTTCAGCACCTGGCGTGAGTATTGTCAGCACCATTCCGACACACGATCCTTCTCAGCCATACGGCTATGGATCGAAGCAAGGAACAAGCATGGCATCTCCTCATGTAGCCGGAGTAGCAGCGATTATTAAACAAGCAAAACCATCCTATTCTACAGAACAAATTAAAGCGTTAATGATGAATACAGCAGAAACGTTGTATGACCCAAATGGTAACCCGTTCCCTCACAATACGCAGGGCACAGGCAGCGTTCGAATCATCGAATCACTTCAAGCGTCTTCTATTGTGTCTGATGCAAGCTATTCGTACGGCACTTTCTTAAAAGAAAAGGGCGTTCAAATCAAAACGAAAAAGTTCAAGGTAGAAAACCTGTCAAAAGCACCGAAAACCTATACTATTGATTATAAGTTCGATGGCAACGGCATTAGCACAAACGGCACGAAAAAAATCACAGTGAAAGGGAATTCCACAGGGTCCTTTACTTCCGCAGTACAAGTGAATTATGGGAAAACGAAAAAAGGAACGTACCAAGGCAGTATCACCATTCGCGAAAATGGCAGAAAGGTCACTGAAATCCCTACTTTATTGATTGTAAAAGAGCCTGATTACCCGCGCGTCACTTCGGTTTCTGTAGAGCCGGATAACCGTGCTGGAAGCTATGTTATTAGCAGCTATCTCCCAGGCGGTGCTGAGAACCTTGCATTCCTCGTCTACTCGACAGATGGAGAGTATTTAGGTGAAGCAGGAGTTTATCAACATGTTGATAAAGGAGAGCATCGTGTGAAATGGAATGGCACGATCAATAAAGGACAAAAGTTAGAAGCAGGTGAGTATACAATGCTTGCGTATGCGAGCCTGAAAGGTAAATCAGATACGGTTCAAACGAAAGAACCATTCGATATTTATCCTGAATAAACAAGAATCACATAAAAAGCCTTGTATGAGCCCATCAGCTCAACAAGGCTTTTCTATCATGTATGGAGGAAAGAGAAATTCATGTTGATATGGCTATGGATCGTTTCTTTTATGGCGGCTTTTTTTCTCACGATCACCTTGGTTTATTTTTTTACCTTTTTACATGCAAAACAGCCTCGTCCTTTTCATCAAGCATGTGAACTGACTGTCTATACCACCTGCATTTATCCTCTTAGCTTGGCGGTGACAGCTGCCTTTATTCTCACCATGATGCTCCTCTATCCCTTTTATTGGCTGCGCAAATGGTAAAATGACATACGTTAAGCATCAAAAGCTTCTTTTAATAAACGATACGATGTGAGACGGTCTTGCATGTGATGTGTGATGGTCACAGCGATCACTTCATCTGTACGATACGCCTTTGCGAGTGCTGTCAGCTGTTGCTTCACAGAGGACGGCGTGCCAACAACCATCCTCTGCCGATTGGCTGCTACTCGTTTTTGTTCATATGGACTGTAGGAATAGGCCTTTGCCTGTTCAAATGAAGGAAAGCCGCCAAGGTCCTGTCCTTGTTCGTTAGCTAATAATGATAAATCTAAGCTGACAGCCAATTTTTCTGCCTGTTCCTCTGTTTCTGCACATAAAACGAAGACCGCAAGACTGACACGCGGCTCATCACCAAATTCCGAAGGTTCAAATCGGCTGATATACTGCGACACAGAGTCTTCTCCGCCTTCTCCATTAATGAAAAGAGCAAACGTATAGCCTGCTCCAGCTTTTGCGGCAAGCCGTGCACTTCCTCCAGAAGAACCTAACATCCATACCTCTGGGGCAGTTTCTACCTTCGGAGAAGCAGTCAGGTGAGGCAGCGGATAAAATTCATCGGCTAAATCATGTAAATACACCCTTAATTCTTCTACCTGCTCAGGGTATTGATCACCAAGTCGCTTCCGTTCTCCATGATGAAGGGCAATGGAGGAGATCGGCATACCTCCAGGAGCACGTCCAATGCCAAGATCAATTCTGCCCGGAGCCAAGGCTTCGAGCACTCTGAAGTTCTCTGCTACTTTATAGGCACTGTAGTGGGGCAGCATGACGCCGCCTGAACCAATACGGATATGTGACGTCACAGCTGATAAATGACCGAGAAGCACCTCTGGACTCGATCCTGCGAGCCGGTTTGAAAAGTGATGCTCTGATACCCAAAAACGATGATAGCCCCATTTCTCTGCCTGCTTCGCCAGCTCGACTGTTTGCTTCAGTGCCTCAGCAGGCGTCGCATCTCCAATCAAAGGAGATTGATCCAGTATACTTAATTTCATGATGTCGCACCTCTTACACAAATCCCCCTCTCTCACTCGAAAGGGGGATTTCCTGATTTATTTTCGATTAAAGCCCTTCTCTTTCACAAAATCTCCGAGGAAAGCACGTTTTGGCTGGCTAAAGCCTCGAAGCATTTGCTCAGACCATGTATCTTTTCTCTCACCGTTTGTTCGTTCTTCATAATATGATGAAATACGATCATCGTATTCTTTTAAATAACGATCCACATGAGCTTCGTCTTGCTGATATGTGTTTTCATGGTAGATCAGCTCAACGGGCAGCCGTTCCTTTTGAGATGATGGATTGGCAGGATGTCCTACAGCCAATCCGAATAGCGGCAGCACATAGGAAGGTGTTTCAAGTAACTCGGATACTTCCTTCAGCTGATTACGCAGTCCGCCGATATAGCAGATGCCAAGTCCCATAGATTCTGCGGCGATACTGACATTTTGCGCAGCAAGCGCCGCATCAATCACACTGATAAGAAAGGCTTCAGTATTCTCAAGCGCTTCTTGATGGTTCTTTCCTGCTTTTTTTGCGATATAGTCGTGGCGTTTCAAGTCTGCACAGAAAACAAAAAAATGCCCATTCTTCTCAACGTATGGCTGATTTCCAGCCAGTTCAGCAAGCTTCGCCTTCTTCTCCTGATCTGTTACACCAATGATACTATACGCCTGCACATAGCTTGATGTCGAAGCAGCCTGTGCACTTTTGATAAGTGTCAGCACTTCTTCCTCTGTCAGACGCTCATCTGTAAACGAACGGATGGACCGATGATTTAAGATGGTTTCTATCGTTTTATTCAATTCGAAGACCTCCTTCACTCCTACTATCATAAGTCAAATGAATATTACTTTTCAAAAGTTAGAACTCACGCCAAAAAGGCAGCCTACGCTTAGACTGCCCTTTACCCGTTTTATTTAAATAAATAACTTTGATATTTCGTTAATTGAACACTTGCATTATAGGCGATACCAAATCCAATAAGAACAGATAAAACAGAGCTTCCCCCGAAGCTGATGAATAAGAGCGGTATCCCCGTTACAGGCATGACGCCTATGTTCATACCAATGTTCTGGAATGTATGGATGACAATCAATGCTGTATATCCTACACAGAAAAATGACGCAAACCGGCTATAAGGATGGATACGGTCGATCAGTACAACAAGCCGATAAATCAGGAAGAAGAACATGATGACCACAAATGCGCAGCCGACAAAACCAAAAGCTTCCCCTATGATAGAGAAAATCATATCTGTCTGAGCTTCTGGAACATATACTTTTAAGTTCTTCACACCGTTCCCGAAAATTTGTCCTGCCCCAATTGCCATAATGGCTTGCTCGACTTGATATTTATCCGATCCAGATGCATCCTGTGTCTGGGCTTGGTTGGCTGTCGAAGAACTATCAGGCAGCCAAGCGGTAATCCGGTTGATCTGATACTGCTGAATCCCGATTTTTTGTGCGAAATCAGGGAATAGAATAATCACGGCTAACACAGCGGCAACTAAAAGCACAACCACTGAACCGATGAGAGAGATCAATTTCCAGTTGACCCCTGATAAAAAGACCATGACAACGACAATAAACATACATACCGCAGCCGTACCTGCATCTTGCAAAAAGATGAGTCCGACTGGTACAGCAGCCACGCCAGCAATTTTTAATAGTAGGAAAATATCATCTTCTAATGTTCGTTTTCCTCTTGGGGTTGCTTTCCCAATGACAGAGGCGAGCATCATAATCAAACCAATTTTCATGAACTCTGAAGGCTGAAATGTTCCAATTCCCGGTAACACAAACCAACTTTTTGCACCATTTTTAATTGGAGCAAAATCATGACCTGCAATTTGTGCAGGAGCAATTTTCAAAAGAATTAAGAGCATAATGCCGCCTATAAAAATATATAAGCTTAACTTTTCTAATTGTTCCAGATCGAAGTAATTAATAGCCACAATACAGATGACCCCGACCATGTAGTAAATGATCTGTCTGGTCCATGCATTAGATCCATATTGCCCAAACTGTCCCGCAGCATAAATAGCGATGACACTGATGGCAAAGAAGGCTAAAAATATAAAAATCAAATCTCCTTGATAGTAAGGAGATGTATTCTGCTTGTTCATGAACTAACCACCCTTATTACAAAACATAAAAGCCCTTATTTATATTAGATTGAAATTTTCACAAAAGCAACTCACCTTAAATATGACGGAAGTGACACCTGAAAGGTTCCATTCTAATTTCAAAAAATGAAATACTTTTCATCCTAATAATAGGAAAAAATCCCTTTCTACTCTATCATGACAACCGATCATAAGTCCTTTAAAAAGATTATTTTACAGATTTTAAGGGGAAAATTCAATGACTTATGTGGCGATATGAAAGGTTAACATCTTGCCAGCATAAGCTTAACTGAGGTATAAGAAAAAAACAATTTCTGCGGAATAAGGCCCATTTTCCAATTATTGAGTTTACTTCAAAGTCAATTGTGGTATAATATTTGTAACAAAATGTTCACAATATCTCCTAAAAACAGACACAATTGCATCCTGACCTCTCATTTGAATTGAACATCAACTTACAAAGGAGTTGGATACGATGGATATGTTCTTTGCGTACCTATGTATTGCAACAGCTACACCCCTGTTTTTATGGTTGGAAAACAGAAAGATTGCATTAGCATCTATTCCACCCATCATGATTATGTGGATTTTCTTCGGTCTTTACATGACAAGCAGTTTATCTCCAGCAGGACATACCTTCATGATCGCATTCTTTGCCATTAACGTGATTCTGGCTCACATTGCAGCATTCCTCATCTATGGACTTCCATTCATTCGCAAAAGATTCAGCAGCAGGTAGATATTGCATCATCAATTGGAAGCGTTATCACAATCAGCATAAAAACCACTCACCTATGAAAGATGAGTGGTTTTTTATTATTTCTCTGAATGCTCAGACTGCTTTGGCGCAGATGGTGAATAACCGTCTTTGCTGTTCTCTCCGTGGCTGTAGTGAGCCGCGAAGATCCAAACAGACCCGATGACGAAAATGATCGCACAGAACAGACCAAACAAAGTATTTCCGACTTGAACAGTTCCGTTCTCACTCTCTGTCATGTGCATGAACATGAACAGCTGCAAGAATGCTTGAATGAAGGCAAAACCAAAGATAATCCATAGTTTCGCAGAACTGCCAATTTCAGCTCCGATGGCAATCCAGAATGCTAAGATGGTTAGCACAATGGAGAGAATGAAGCCGACTACGTGTTTCCAAGGGAAGTGTTCGTGCTCTGCTGAGGAATGTGTTTTTCCAGCCATATCACAAAAGCCCCCCTAATCCGATCAAGTACACAGCTGTGAAGATGAAAATCCATACAACATCAAGGAAATGCCAGTATAGACTTGAGATAAAGATCTTCGCTGCTGTTTGTGGTGTTAATCCACGTTTTTTAATTTGGAACAAGACACCTGTAATCCAGAAGATACCGATGGATACGTGTAATCCGTGAGTTCCTAAGAGAACAAAGAATGCAGACCAGTATGCACTTGTATGGATGCTCGCACCCTCATGTACATAATGGAAGAATTCGAAAATCTCAAAACCAACGAAGCCTGCACCTAGAAGCAGTGTCAGAATCGTCCAAATGACAACCCCTTTTGTACTTCCACGGCGCATTTCATGAACGGCAATCCCGCATGTAAATGAACTCACCAATAGCAGGAATGTCATGATCAATACAAGCTTCATATCAAATAGCTCAGCTGGCAAAACGCCGCCAGCTGTTCTGCCATGAAGAACAAAGTAGGTCGCAAAAAGTGTTGAGAATAACACGATTTCCGCGCCAAGGAATATCCAGAAACCAAGGATGTTTAAACGTCCTGTTTCAGACTGATATTCAAGCGGTGCATTTGCATAGCTGCTATCATTATGTCCCATTACTTCTGCGCCTCCTTATTCTTTTTCTCTGTTTCAATCACTTCTTCAACAGGAATATAGTAGCCATCGTCATATTCAAATGAACGTAAAATCATTGTTGCGAATACACCGATTAAGCCGATAACGCCAATCCAGTACCATTCAAATACAAGACCGAATGCACCAAGTCCGAAGAATGCAGACATGATAAGCGGTCTGCCTGAATTGTGCGGCATGTGAATTTTCTTGAATTCTTTTTCAGGATGAACGTCTACATTGTTTTGCTTCCAATGATGGAATGCATCTGGTGACGTCACTTCTGGAAGTGCTGCAAAGTTATAATGCGGCGGAATTGCAGAAGATGTCGCCCAGTCAAGCGTACGTCCTTCTCCCCAGCTGTCTCCAGACACTTCACGTTTCGCGTGTCTCCAGCTGTAGTAAATGTTATAGCAAAGGATGATGAATCCGATACCCATCATGAATGCACCAATTGTTGAAATAAAGTTCAGTGCAGTCCAGCCATCTTCTGGTCCATACGTATAAATACGTCTTGGCATTCCTTGCAGTCCTAAGAAGTACTGCGGGAAGAAACAGATGTTAAATCCGATCATGAATACCCAGAAGAACCATTTGCCGATTCGTTCGTTTAACTTGTAACCAAACATTTTCGGATACCAGAAAACTAGACCTGCAAAACAAGCAAATACAGTACCTGCGATTAATACATAGTGGAAGTGGGATACTAAGAAGTACGTGTTATGGTACTGGTAATCCGCAGCTGCCATCGCAAGCATAACCCCAGTCACACCACCGATTACGAAGTTCGGGATGAAACCAAGTGCCCAAAGCATTGGGGATGTAAAACTGATACGGCCTCGATACATTGTAAAGAGCCAGTTAAAGATTTTCACACCTGTTGGTACAGAAATCGCCATTGTTGTGATCGAGAAGAATGAGTTAACCGCTGCACTGTTCCCCATTGTAAAGAAGTGGTGAACCCACACAAGGAAACTAAGAACAGAGATTGCCACAATCGATACAACCATCGCTTTGTAACCAAACAACTGCTTTCTTGAGAACGTCGCAAAGATTTCTGAGAAAATACCGAAAGCCGGCAGGATAACGATATATACCTCAGGATGTCCCCAAATCCAGAAAAGGTTCGCCCAAAGCATTGGCATACCGCCCGCTTCGAGTGTAAAGAATGCTGAACCGAATAAACGATCGAATGTCATAAGTGCTAAAGCAACTGTTAAAACAGGGAATGCGAAAACGATAATGACAGACGTGATCAATGTTGTCCATGTAAACATCGGCATACGCATAAGCGTCATACCTTTTGTACGCATTTTTAAGATGGTCACCATGAAGTTAATACCTGTCATTAGTGTACCAATACCTGCAATTTGGAGCCCGAGCAAGTAGTAGTTCTGTCCAGGTCCTGGTGAGAAATCATTTCCGGCGAGCGGCATGTAACTCGTCCAGCCTGCACTCGGTGATCCTCCAATAACGAAGGAAATGTTGAACAGCATTGCTCCGACCATAAATGTCCAGAAGCTCAAGTTGTTCAAATACGGGAATGCAACGTCACGTGCACCAATTTGAAGAGGAACCACGACGTTGATTAAACCAATTAAGAATGGCATCGCCATGAATAAAATCATGATCGTACCATGCGTTGTGAAAATTTCATTATAGTGGTTTGAATCTAAAAACGTATTATTAGGAAGCGCCAGCTGCGCGCGCATCATCAGTCCGTCTACCCCACCGCGGAAGAACATAATCACAGCAGCAAGGATATACATGATTCCAAGCTTTTTATGATCAACTGATGTCAGCCATTCTTTCCAGAGCCATTTCCACTTTTTGAAGTAGGTTAAAACAAACACAATGGCAATGGAAGTAAGAGCGATAGAAATTTGCGCACCAAGAATTAATGGGTCTCCAGTTACAAAAAACTCATCCCATTTTAAATGCATAACGGCCTCCTCCTTTCCTTAGTCAGTTTATTCGTTTTCTAGTTTTCTTTTATAGTTCTTCACATTCTCGAAAGGATCTGTCTTGGAATGCGGAGAAACTGATTGGTAACCTAAACGTTTGCGTGCTTGGAGTGCATATTCAGAATCCTCTCCGTGCTTCGCAAAAGATAAATGTGTTGATGAGAATGTCTGCACATCTGCAGCATCAGGAAGCATCAAGTAGTCATACGTTTTCTTCGTTAACTTTGGTGCTTCTTTTTTCGTTTTATTTACCCATTTATCATAGTCAGACTGCGTCATCGCATTGACTTTGAATTTTTGCTGAGCAAAGCCTTCGCCTGTGAAGTTGGCGTTTCTTCCTTCATATGTGCCTACTTCATCAGCTTGAAGATATTGTTCCATTTCCATTCCAGCCATCGCATACTTCTCCCCGCCTAGCTGAGGAATCCATAGTGATGCCATTGTATCAGCGGAAGTGATTTTGAATAAAACCGGCTGATCTTTTGGAATGTTTAAGTAGTTCACTGTTTCAATATTTTCCTCTGGATAACTGAAGATCCATTTCCAATCAACTGCTGTAGCATAAACGACAAGTGGATCTTTATGACTTGTTGCTTGAGGCGCCTCTTCCAAAGAGTAAATGGTTTTTACAGTTGGAACTGAAAGGGCAGCAACGATTAATATTGGGATCACTGTCCAGACAACTTCTAGAAGCGTATTCCCGTGTAGTTCTGGGTTATAAGAGGCGTTTCCAACGTCCTTACGCTCACGGTATTTAACCAAAATGATGGTAAACAGTACAAATACCGCACCAACGATAAAGAGCATGAATCCAATAGATAAAAGGATTAAGTCTTTTTGTTGTGCTGCGACTGGTCCTTTAGGATCTAAAACAGCGATATTGCTGCAACCTCCTAATACAAAAACACTCACGAGCATCGCTAATAAAAGCATAGGTTTAATGGCTCTGAACAAGAAGATCACCATCCTTCCTTAAATAATGTATAAATTGCTGAATAATTGTGAAAAGCCATCTGCCTTCGAAAACTTTTCTTCCCTTTGTAATGCTATCAAAATCTGTTGGAGTTAGCTCCCCTTTTTTCAAAAGTTCATTTATTTTTCAACAGATTTCTATTGAAATGTCATAAATTCGCCATAAATTTATATTATTGCACACACAATAAATTTCTAGGAATTTGAAAAGTTGAGAGTTGAAGGCAAAGGACAAACAATCAAGAACTTTGTCAAATTTAGGTTTACCACAATAAAAAAGTTTGGTCAAATTTCAATTTAACTTCATGAAATTTTATCTAGGTAAACAATTCTAAAATAGGTATCCCCATATTTAACAAAAACCTTACTCATTTTAACGCAAGTCGACAAGAAAAGAAAGTATCGATCCTCCCCCTATGCGCTGTAATGATTGGTAATGGTGATAAATGAGTGGAAACTCGCTAAAGACTTCCAGCAAAAAACCGGCTCATCGCCGGTTTCTCATTTATTCATCTCTCACCAAAATGTCTGGTCGCCTATAGATGCTTCTTTCATGTTCTACGTCTATATACGTCCACTTGCCTGTATAGGTTAAAAAGCGATTCCCCTCTTTCTCTACGACCATCGTATCCTCTGATTTCAATCCTGGTAAGGAAGGATTCCAAGTGAATACTTGATGAAGCTGGATCTCTTCCACGGATGAAGGAACTGCAATGATCTCTCTAGACACAAATCCAGTCTTCCCTCCTTGGTGAAGCTTTTTCCAGCTATCAGGAAATCCTTCTTTTTCATATTGAGCAATGCCTGCCTTCAATACATCTCCAATGGTGTTCCCTGGACGAGTGGCCGCATTCATGACCGTGTCAATTCGCGCAAGCCTTTCTTTGTTTTCTTCAAGCTCCTTTGGTAGCTGTCCAAAGTAAACGGATCTTGTGACATTTGCCACGAGTCCATGCCGTTCAGCACAAAGGACAACCAGTGCATGCTTTTGAAGTGCTTTTTCTGTTGGGATCGGGTGGCGATATTGATGAATCCGGTCATCTGTCGCCACAAGCAGCACTTCTATCGTCATCCCCTGCCCGATCGCTCTTTGAGCAACAAGCGAAGCAATTTCATGCTCCGTCTGTCCTGGAACGATTTCTTGACAGACACTTTCTACAATAACCGCTGTTTCATGACAAAGGGTTTCGTATTGGCTGAGCTGTGGCGCTGAAAGGATCGATCGAACACGAGACAAATCGGGTTCGATCCATTCCACTCCTTCCATTTGAATGTCCGCACCGATTCGTTTGTCTTTTATGAGTGTTTGAATGTAAGGAGTCTCATCCTCAAACCAATCCATTGTGACGACTTGAAAGGGATGGTCAAAATACGCCATTTCTTCTTCAATGATTCGTTTTTCTTCCATTTGATTCACAACTAGAACAATGTCGTCTTTCAACACAAGTAGCTGACAAACGCCCTCTGGCGTGTTTAACACAATGTGGTTTCTTCTTCCTCCTGTAAGCCAAGAAAAGTTATTACGCTTTTGAATGAGAACACCGTCGAGTTGTTTTTCTTCCATTAAAGTTCTTACCTGTTCAATCATCAACTCATCACCTGCCTGTATGGAGTGTTTGAACGAAACGTTTAAATGCTGTTTTCCCTTGCTCTGTTCTTTTAAACACACCCGCCTGCGCGAGTATACGAGAAAAAATGAGGCCGATTTCTTTTTGTAAAATGGTTTCTACGTTGTCCTTCGTAAAGGTATTCTCTTCGATCAGACGCTCTGCCCATGACTCGTGCTTCATGATAGACGGGCAGGCTTTGATTTCTTCAAGAGGGTGTTTGGATAGCAGCGCCGCTTTTAGCTGGCTTAATTCCTCTGCTAATCTTCCAGGAAGGACGGCGAGACCCATGACCTCAATTAAACCGATATTCTCTTTTTTAATATGATGAACTTCTTTGTGCGGGTGGAAGATTCCGCCTGGGTGCTGCTTGTCTGTACGATTATTTCGTAGCACGAGATCTAATTCGTACTCATCCCCATGACGGCGTGCGATTGGTGTAATGGTATTGTGCGGGGTCTCTCCTGTATGAGAGAACAGCCCCGCTTCTGGATCTGAATACATTTTCCACTCATGTAATATAAAATCCGCTGCCTCCGCAAGTGTCTGCTGGTCGCTGCTTTGAAGCCTGATCACTGACATCGGCCATTTCACAATACCCGCCTTCACCCTCGGAAACTTTTCGAGAGAAAACACTTCTTCCATCTTTGCTTTCGCCATCGGAAATTCATGAGCACCACCTTGAAAGTGGTCATGACTTAATATGCTGCCTCCAACAATGGGAAGATCAGCATTTGATCCTATGAAATAGTGCGGATATATAGATATGAAGGAAAGCAGACGCTCGAAGGTCTTTTTAGATATCTGCATTGGTTCATGCTCGCCCTTGAACACAATACAATGTTCGTTGTAATACACATACGGCGAGAATTGCATAAACCACGACTCATTTGTAAGTGTTACCGGAATAATCCGGTGATTCTGTCTTGCTGGGTGATTGATGCGTCCCCCAAACCCAACGTTTTCTTTACAAAGGAGACAAAGAGGATATTGCTTTTGACTAAGCTTTTTGGCTTCAGCGATCGCTTTTGGGTCCTTTTCCGGTTTCGATAGATTAATCGTGATCTCAAGCTCACCATCTTCTGTCGGTGTAAACCACTGCACATTTTTGGCAATTCTGCCTGTATGAATATAGTGGGCATGCTGCTGCATTTCATAAAACCAGCTTGTCGCTGCCTTTGGTCCGCAATGCTTGCGTTTCTCTTCAAACTTTGCATAGATGACACTCGGAGGCGCCACCAAGCAACCCATGATTTTGGCATCTAATAAATCACGATACGTATCTGTCCCGTCAGGAATAAGGCCTGTTTCAACTGCCCAATCGAGCATCGGCATTAAGATGTCTTCAAGGTCGCTGTCTCCTGAGACTGTTCTTGCCTCAGCATCATCGAGACCAAGCACCTCTAGCAGCCGGTTCCTTGTATAATCAATATCTAGTGGTGATATCAGCTCTTTATTAACCCCATATTGAATCAGCTGTTCTAGCTTTTCAAAAATATCAATCGCCATTCCCTTTGTCTCCTCCCCTGCCTGCTACACGTTACTCACTTTGATAGCCATCTGGATGTTTCTGAAACCAATCCCATGCACTTTGAATGATGGTGTGGAGATCTGCATATTGCGGCTTCCACCCTAGTTCTTTCAGCGCTTTTTCTGATGAAGCAATCAGCTTAGCTGGATCACCCGCACGTCTTTCTGCCACCTGTGCTGGAATGGCATGACCCGTCACTTCTCTTGCGGCTTCTACGACCTGCTTCACAGAGAAGCCTGTGCCGTTCCCTAAGTTGTACGTCGCGCTTCCTTTTCCTTCACGCAGACGCTCAACCGCTAGAATGTGCGCCTCTACTAAATCCATGACATGAATGTAGTCTCTAATGCATGTGCCATCCTCTGTTTCATAATCATCACCGTAAATCATGATTTGATCACGTTTTCCTAAAGCCACTTGCAGAATAATTGGGATTAAATGCGTTTCTGGCTGATGATCTTCACCGACAATCCCTTCTGTATGAGCACCGGCTACATTAAAATAACGAAGCACAACGTATTCGATACCATATGCCTGCTCAGACCACTTCAGCATTTTCTCAATCGCGAGCTTCGTTTCCCCATAAGGATTTGTTGGGTTCGTCTCATCCGTTTCAACGATCGGTACACGCTTTGGTTCACCATATGTCGCAGCAGTTGAAGAGAATACAATGCGTTTCACATCAAATTCATTCATCACCTGAAGTAAAGCCGTTGCCCCTCCGACATTGTTGTCATAGTACTTCAGCGGGTCTGTTACACTTTCTCCAACAAGTGAATCTGCCGCAAAGTGCATGACCGCTTCAATGTCATGTGTTTGAAAAACACTTCTTAAAAAAGCGTGATTCCTTAAATCTCCCTCTTCTAATACGGCACCCTTTACGACTGCCTCTTTATGACCTGTCTGCAAATTATCCACAATCACCACTTGTTCTCCTTTAGCCAAAAGAGCCGCTACCGCATGACTGCCAATAAAACCTGCTCCCCCACATACTAAAATTGCCATCAAAATTCCTCCTTCGTTAATTCTCTAGCGCCGCCTCCAATTCCAGCTGTGTAAAAAGAGGCTTGAATGCCTGTTTTTTCTTGATAAATCGCACCTGTTTCTTCTATAAATGAGTCCAGTAGCTCTTCTTTCACAATGCTGACGGTACAACCCCCAAAGCCAGCACCTGTCATACGGGAACCAATCGCCCCTGGATGTTGCCATGCGGCTTCCGCCAGTGCATCTAGCTCAAGCCCAGTGACTTCATAATCATTCTTTAAAGAAAGGTGAGATGCCTTCATGAGTGCACCTAGTTCTTTCATTTTATCATCTTTCAGAAAATTTACTGCTTTCATGGTCCTCTCGTTTTCCGTGATGGCATGTCTTGCACGTCTTCTACACGTTTCATTTTGTATCAAATGTTCATGCGTAGCGAATTCATCCACCGTGAGCTCACATAAATGACCGATATCTAATTCTTTTCTAAGATCGCTTAAAGCAGATTGACATTCCGAACGGCGCTCATTGTATTTGGAATCTGCAAGTGTTCGTTTTTTATTTGTATTGGCAATGACAAGTGCCAGACCCTCTTGCCGAAATGGGCTGTATTCAAAGGAAAGCGTGTCACAATTGAGCAAAATAGCGTGACCTTCTTTTCCAAGACTAATTGAAAATTGATCCATAATGCCGCAGTTCACGCCAATAAACTCATTTTCAGCACGCTGCGCAAGAAGGGCTAGGTCGATTTGCGTTACGCCGAATGACGACCATTCATTGATCAAGACAGCCGTGACGAGCTCAATAGAGGCAGAAGATGACAGACCTGCGCCATTTGGAATATTGCCAGCATACACAATATCAAAGCCTTCTTTCACATCCATGCCTGCTTCGATAAACTGTTGGAATACTCCCTTCGGATAGTTCGCCCAGCCGTCCGATTCTGAGAAAGCGATTTCAAAAAGATCGAACTCTTTCACACCTTCTTCTTCAAAATTCAAGGAATACATTCTGACGCGTCCATCTGATCGTCTTGCTCCCGCAGCATATGTACCAAGGGTGAGTGCACATGGAAAGACATGGCCCCCATTATAATCTGTGTGTTCACCAATCAGATTGACTCTGCCTGGGGCGAAAAAATAGCGGAGTTCTTCCTGATCTCCAAATTGCTGGTGAAATGCTGCTCTTAATGTGTCGATCATATCCATTCCCCTTTTCTCTTCTGATAATCTTATTTTAGTTGCCCCGTCAGCTGAAGTTCAATGGTAAAAAAATCGTTAAAAAATACCCTTTTTTTGCTGTGAATGGTACGATGTGATATGAGGTGTAACATGATTCAAAATAGAAAAAGGTTGTTTTTTGCTGTGAAGGAGGGTTTCCAATTTGAAGAAGGAAGCATTTGCATTTCGTTTTCACCATTCTGATGTGACATTGCCGGCCCAAATCTGGTCTGTTGGCTGGGAAGTTCAATCATCTTCGTTATACAGCTGGAATGGCGTAGAGCGGAAGGATCAGGGCAAGTGCATCTTTCAGCTCACACTGTCTGGACACGGCATGATTGAAATCGGACAGAAACGATTCAAAGTATTGCCTGGACAGGCCTTTCTGGTGAAAAGCCCCAGTGCTTATCAATACTATTTTCCAGAAGACAGTGAACATTGGGAATTTCTCTATTTAACACTTTATGGGGAAGCCTGTGACCTTTGCTTTGATCAATTTATCGATCAAGGAAAGCAGGTCATGCGTTTTCATCCGAATTCCAAACCGATCCGCCTGCTAAAGAAGATTTATGATGAAGCCAGTGAAAGACGGATTACCAATCCATTTGAGGGGTCTAGCCTTGCTTATCAATTTGTCATGGAACTGTATTCATATTTGCCAAAGCTTGAGGGACAAATGGAGAAATGGCCTGAGCCCATCGTCCAAGCGGCCTTATTTGCAAGCCACCATTTTCACGAGGAGATTGGGCCTGACGATATGGCAGCTGCGGCACGTTTATCCAAAAGTCATTTTACGAGGGAATTCAAAAAGGCCACTGGCTTCACACCGATTCATTATTTAACCAATATTCGTTTAGAAAAGGCGGAAACGTTACTGAAAACAACGAAATACTCGATTGAAGAAATCGCCATACAGTGCGGCTACCGAAACGCGAATTACTTGAATAAAGTCTTTCGAAAGAAAATCGGCATGTCTCCAAAGCAACTCCGGGAAACAAGCGATGCATAATAAAAAGCAGCCGCTTTTCAATTGGCTGCTTCTTTTACGCTTTCGTCAGGTCAACACGAATTCTCCCTTGTCTTAAAACAATGGTCATTTGCGTATCAGGGGTCATTAAATTTTCTAAAATGTCCGTTGCTGTTTGAAGCGCAATGTCCATTCGGTTGATCTTTTCCTTTTCTTGCTCAGAAAATGCTTCTGGATGTGCGGTCATTTCCTTGACTAGCCTCAACACTTGTTCATGCTGCTTTTCTGTTTGTTGATATATGGCATCATATAATTCGTCTGGCCTGCTGCTCATTTCACATCACCTATCTTTTTCATGTGTTAAATCGCATCTTCTTTTGTTTTCTTGAAGACGAACCATTTACTGGCGACATAATTGACCACGACAATCACAAAGTTAACAAGAATTTTTGCGACGGTTTCGTTGAGCGCCATTTGGCTCACAAATAAAATCATCAACCCCAGATCTACACCTAGAGACATGAGACGGACACTAAAAAATGAAGAAAGCTCACGCATCAGGCTTTTTGTGTCACGAGCCTTTTGCTTGAAGACATACTTCTTATTGGTGATATAAGCAAAGAGCACAGCAAATACCCATGAAACAACCGTTGCTGTTTTGTAATCCATAGAAAACATCTCAACGAATAAATAGAAGCTGACTATGTTGACAATGGTTGTACACACACCCATGATCAGATACATGACAACTTCTTGATACTTTTGAAAAAGGCTATACATGTCTTTCTTCATTCCTTCTTGGTGAATTCTGTTTCTTTTAGAATACCATCTTAAGAAGAACTTCCCAAACGAACAATATGTGCGTCCTGTAAAGATGAACTTTGTTCTCGCTGATGACATATGTCAACCTTATGGGTTTATATGAGTCAAATGATTTAGGTCTTTATCATTATTTTAATTTATAATCTTTTAACTGACTTTACAATTGTTTATTATGAGAAGTAAGAATTCAATATTTATGGGTTTTTTAGTCATTTTTTTAGGGACGTGGTAGGTGATAGATTTTACAAAATAGGTTAAATGTCATCATTTTTCGACAAAAATCTATTTTTGTACTCCATTCACATACACGTACAGTTACTAGACGGTTTGTTCAAGTCATTGGTTGCAGATGAATATGTCTTATTGAACTGGAGGATATTATGGATACGCAAGTGAAAAGAAGAGTTGACGAAGAGTGGGTTTATTTGATTCAAGAAGCGAAAAAAATTGGACTAGGCATCGAGGAAATACAAGCTTTTTTAACATCCAACGGTGATCAGAAGATGATAAACAAACCGTAATCAACGCCGTTATCCTTTGTCTTTCAGATTGCTTTGGCTAAAGTTCTAACCTGTCAATTGACCTTTTAAACATCCTTTCATGACGATACGCTACAATAATTGAACACCTCATCATACCAATCCCTTCCACTCAATGGGGTTCTGTCTTTCTATTTTTAGGAGGACAGTCCGTTCCCTGTTCTTTATATGACCCCTTTTTAGCTGTCATTCATGAAAATTGCCCATTTTCGTTATAAAACCAAGCTCCCCACCCATATATTAAGCATAAGACACAAGAAAGAAGAAAGGTGGGTGGCGCGTGAGTTCAGATTCCCTATCTTATTATCATCAAAAGAAGGATCAATATTATCACGGTGTGAACCCTGTGATTGTCCATCGTATTCGCAAGGAATGGACGTCTATCTTGGATATCGGATGCGGCACAGGCCAGCTTGGAAAAGTCTTAAAACAACAAGACCGTACCATATATGGAATTGAATCTTTTGAAGATGCAGCAAAGCAGGCTGAGAAAGCGCTGGATCATGTTTTATGCGGCAATATTGAACAGATGGCGCTGCCTTATCAGCATGAACAATTTGACTGCATCATTTTCGGAGATGTTCTTGAACATTTATTGGACCCTTGGGCCGTTTTAAAAAAGGTCAAACCTTTTCTGAAAAAGGAAGGGGTCATCTTGTCTTCCATTCCGAATATTGGTCATATTTCAACGGTTTTAGAATTACTGGCTGGGAGATTCTCTTATACAGATGCAGGATTAATGGATCAAACACATTTACGCTTCTTTACCCTTCACGAAATTCATGCCCTCTTTCAGTCAGCCGGGTTTCATGTTCGTGAGCTTGAAACCATTCGTGTACAACACCCTTCCTATACGGGCGTCATGAATGATCTACATGAATTACTCGTAAAACATGGCATCCGTTTTGATTTTAACGAGGCAGCGACAGCCTATCAATACGTGGTTGAGGCGGTTCAACTCAATGAGTAGCCCCACCATCTTATTTGTTTTATGTGTAAATGATGAGTCGATGTTTCAAGCTTGCTTCCGGCAGCTCGCTTCACTTCCTGCTCCGCACGGGTATCATGTAGAGGTTTTGCCCATTAGACATGCATCAAGTATGGCCTCTGCATACAATGAAGCTCTCGCTCATCCTGCACAGTTTAAAATTTATCTTCATCAAGATACACTCATCGTCAAACAGCATATGCTTCTCGAGCTGATTCCACTTTTCTTGCAAAATCCGTCACTTGGCATGCTTGGGGTAATAGGTGCAGAAAGTGTGCCAGACAATGGAATCTGGTGGGAGAGCCATGATTGCAGAGGGAAAGTCATTGAATATCGGCACGACACCTATCAGCTACTGACGTTTGAATCTGGTCATCCACAGACAGAGCCCCAAGGTTATATCAAAGCTTCTGCTATTGACGGTCTTTTTATGGCAACACAATATGATATCAAGTGGCGTGAGGATCTTTTAGACGGCTTTCATTTTTATGATGTGTCACAGTCTTTTGAGTTTGCACAGCAGGGATATGAGGTTGGGATTGCAAGGCAAGTGGAGCCCTGGTGTATTCACAAATGCGGAGATCATTTTGATGCAGAAGCATATGAAAAAGCAAGACAAACATTTCTTGCGCATTATCGGTAGAAAGCACCCTTTTCGGGTGCCCAGAATGTAGAGAAACTCATGTTTTTCTACATTCTTTTTTATTTTCCACGTCATGATGTTAGGTGAGAATGAATGAAAAGGCTTTCCACACATGTCTTGAAATGGCCTTTTGGTGCTTTTGAGATCTTGTGCAGCTTTCAAGAAAAGGACACGGAGCACATGCTTTCGGATCTGATTTGTAGAACCGATAACCACTCCGATCCGTTATTGTATATGCTTTTCTCTATTATAAAATGGAGAGATGTAAGTTTTAATGGGGACAATTAGGCTGTCGAGATTTCCTCGACAGCCTGACAGACCCTAAAGATCTGTTTGATTCATCAAGTAGATAATCTAGAATCACGGGTTCCAAAACGAACATCAGGATTTTCACTAGAACGGGTTCCGTTCCTCACAGCAAAATCGTTATCTTGTTGAGATAAAGTTATAAGAGGAAAATCCTCAGTAGTAACGCTACTGCCTGTAGCATTTCTTACAGTCAGATCAGTGGATTCTGGAGAAGTAGCATTTCTTGAATTCACATCAAAATCGACAGATGATAATGAGATCACACCTAGCAATGCTGAAGCACTCAAAAAACCAGTAAGAACCGTTTTAAAATTCATATGAACAGTCGCCCCTTTGGATTTGTTTTCGGGCGTACATCACTTTTTCATACATTTTTACAGATTCATCCATACGCCCATTCTCATTATAGTACCGAGCCGCTTCGAGCGCTAGGTCTTCCATGTATGGATAACCCCTCTCATTCTCTAATTTTTCCAATGAGCTCAAGACTTCACTTAGGTTTGCTGTTTTTAAAAATAAAATGTCCAATACCATCAGTAACGATAAAAATAGATCATTTTTTCTATTCTTCGCTTCTTCCAAGCCTCTTTTGAAAAATCTTTCACCCTCAATAAATTCCTTTTGACTCAAATGAAATAACGATAATTCATAATAAACCAAAAGCAACTCTGTAGCATTAATAGGCTCTCCTTCTAGAATCACCTGATTAAAATAAGCTAGTGACCTATTAAAATCACCTAATCCTTTAAAACAACACCCAATATTAAATAATGACTTCACAATCATTGACTTATTAGACATTGCCTTAGATTTTTCTAAAGCTGACAATAAATGAGGAAGCGCCTTTTCTCTGCATTCAAAATCAATGAAATTACCTGCCATAACAGTTAGACAATTAATTTCTCGAATCATATAAAGAGAATTGCTCTTATGTGCCTTATAAGTATCATAAGAAAGACCAACGTAATACATAGACACGTGTGTCTGTTTCATGTGATAAAACACTTCTGATAATTTATAATAAAATTCCGCTCTCTCTAACTCATCCCCTACTTGCTCTAGGCGCTTTTCCGCGCGCTTATAGAACACAATAGCTCTAATAAACTCTCCTTTTTTGAATTCATACATCCCTTGAAAAAAATTAAAATAGTATTCAAGAATGGCTGACATCTTCTTTCCTTGTCCTTCTACAGCTTTCAAGTAATCCGATTTTTCAAGTGGTTCTTTAGAAGGCTGCACATAGTCTGTCATCAATTGATGACGGAACTCCATCAACTGAAAATAAAGAACCGCCTGTTCATCTTCTTCCATGACATCGATTTCTTTTCTAACCTCTTCTCTTAGCTTCTGAGCCTCTTTAACATTGAATCTTTTTATTTGCTTATACCATTCATTTATCTTGATCGCTACAACTGGAGACGGTATAGAAGCCATTTACAATCCCCCTAGAAAACCAATTTTTAATAAATGTTAGCATAACAACTCCTAATAAAACCCTATTTATCCATTGATTTGTAAAATTTTCGGCATAGCGCAAGCATTTTTTAAGCAAGTAGGGCACAAGACATATCGATTTTTATACGTAATCGCAGTGGTGTTTTTGTATTTTAAGTAACAAAAAACAGGCTCTTCAGCCTGTTCTTTATTATCCAGTAATGACCATATTGATGAATGGGACACTCAATAAAAAGAAAACAACAGCAAAATAACAAGCACCATTTAACATCATCAATACTGATATTACCGTCATCATACATTCGCCTCCCATATAAAAGAACCTAAATTGCGGTCACCGCAACCCAAAAAGAAATTTTCCAATGAATTCCCAAATTCAAACCGATCAATGATAGGATGAAAACATGTCAAAAAAGGAGGGAGTACTATGAATTATTATGCTGTTGTATTTTTTTACGCCGCCACTTAATAAAAGCCACTGAAAACACAAGAAGTAAAATCGCAATAAGCTTGAAAATAAAGCGAGTGAAGAAAGTAGCATCTTCGAACTCCGTTGCAAAGATACAAGCCCCTATGATTATCCCGATCATGCCTACTACCCAATTCCAAAACACATCAATCACTCCTCAATTAACTTTTTTTAAAAGAAAAGCATTTTTTATCCATATGTTTATTATTGCACAAAAAACAAGGGGGAAATATCCAAAATGAAAAAGTTCATAATCGGGCTTTTAGGCATGACGCTATTTTTAACAGTTCCATTACAAACCGTAGCCGCAGTAACCCTAGAACCTCAAGGAATTAAAGAATCTTATCAAACTGAAATTGAAGGCAAACTACATACTTTCAATTCTGTAGTTAAAGGCAGCACTCAAACAATAACGATTGATAATGGTGAACAAATAGATACCGTCTCTTTTGATCGGGCAACAGAAGAACTTCGTATCAACAATGAACTAGTAGACATTAAAGAATTTAAAGAAGCTGGACCAGAATTATTAAGTGAAGACGGCGAATTTAACACAAAATCAAACAAAGATTATCAATGGAGACTTGTAAAAACCTATAAAAACAAATTCAACGTTACTCTTGCTATTGTCGTTCTTGTGACAACAACAATTTTGGCATTACCGACAGGGACCGGTGCTGTAGCTGGCGCAGTCTTGACACTAAAAGTAATAGCCATACTCGCTACAACAGTAACTACAGCTTCAGGATCAACCGGTCAAAAAGTCTTTCATTACACATTCAAAACATACTACAGCCCGAAAAATGGATACTGGAACAACAAATTTGTCTTATCTGTCTACAAAGATTCCAAGCGTAAAAAGCATGTTAAAACAGTTTCACATACGACACGTCTTGGGAAAAAATATTAAAAGAGAAGCAGGCTCCATCAGCCTGCTTCTCTACATGTTTATGTAATGTAATTCTTGATATTAATATGCCAACGCATTATGACCTCAAATGTTTCATTTGCTAAATCGAATCTACAGACCATGTGACAATGGATATCATAGAGTTTTTTTCTTTGATCTTATATTTGATTTCCAGCTTCTTGTGTTTATTTTCATTTTCCCAATATTTATATCCACAATTGATCAGGCTAAACACCCTTTTCGGGTGCCTTTTTTATGATATACTGTCATAAACAACCAGATCGTCTCATATGCATTGGAGTACCTTGTCCCTAATTCGTACAAAGGAGGAAACAATGGCAGACAAAAACGTTCATTATAAGAAGGTTGCCGCTTCAAAGGATTTTCGAAAACTTCTTGAGGAAAAACGCAGATTTATCGTACCGATGACGATTTTCTTTTTTCTCTTTTACTTTTCACTTCCGGTTGCTACATCCTACTTCACCTTTTTGAACACGCCAGCAATTGGAGCGATCACGTGGGCTTGGTTATTTGCCCTCACGCAATTTGTGATGACATGGGTTTTATGTGGGCTTTATGCAAAAAAAGCAGCTCAGTTCGACAAATATGTAAGCGCTTTAAAAACCGAATCTAGAGGTGATGACGAATGAGTATGACCGCTTTTATTTTATTCATAGCGATCGTAGGGCTCACATTGGTCATCACGTATTTTGCTGCGAAAAAAACAAGCAATGCGAGTGATTTTTACACCGCAGGCGGCGGACTGACTGGATTTCAAAATGGCCTTGCCATCGCCGGGGACTATATGTCTGCTGCTTCATTTTTAGGGATCGCCGGCATGATCGCCTTAAATGGATTTGACGGCTTTTTCTATAGTATTGGCTTTCTTGTAGCGTATCTTGTCGTCCTTTATGTCGTGGCTGAACCGCTTCGAAATCTAGGAAAATATACGATGGCTGATATGATTGCTGCACGATTTAAGCGTCCTGCCATTCGAGGGGTAGCCGCATTTAACACAATCACAGTCTCGACTTTTTATATGATTGCACAGCTTGTTGGGGCAGGTGCATTAATCAAACTGCTTCTTGGCATTGATTACTGGATTGCGGTGCTGATCGTAGGTGTCTTGATGACCATTTATGTCGTGTTTGGCGGCATGATCGCAACCAGCTGGGTACAGATCACGAAAGCTGTGCTTCTCATGCTGGGCACGCTGATTATTTCGCTGCTTGTGTTTGCCAAGTTTGATTTTAGCCTGCTGAAGATGTTTGAGCAGATGAAAACAGCGACCCCGCTTGGTGGGGCATTTCTTCACCCGGGAAATAAATATGATGTGCCTTTAGAGACCCTGTCTCTGAACCTTGCCCTTGTGCTAGGAACAGCAGGTTTGCCGCACATTTTGATCCGTTTTTATACAGTAAAGGATGCCATTTCTGCGCGTAAATCTGTTCTATCCGCTACATGGATTATCGGGATTTTTTATTTAATGACGGTTTTCCTCGGCTTCGGTGCCGCTGCTTTTGTCGGAACAGATGCAATTACGGCAGCCGATGCAGCAGGAAACATGGCAGCGCCACTGCTTGCACAGGCACTGGGGGGAGATTTATTATTTGCCTTTGTTTCCGCTATTGCCTTTGCGACTATACTGGCAGTGGTCACCGGTCTCGTTTTATCCGCCGCGTCTGCCTTTGCTCATGACTTTTATAGCCAGATTATCCGCAAAGGAAAAGCGAGTGAACGTGAACAGGTGAAGGCGGCACGCTTTGCTTCTATCGGCGTGGCCATCCTTTCCATCATTCTTGCATTATTTGCGCAATCTTTAAACGTCGCTTTTCTTGTATCACTTGCCTTCGCAGTGGCAGCAAGTGCGAATTTACCGTTGATTATCTTCACTGTCTTTTGGAAACGATTTAACTCAACAGGTGCTATCGCAGGAAGCTTAACAGGCCTTCTGAGCGCACTCCTGATCGTGTCACTCAGCCCAAGCGTCTGGGACCCATCAGGGGCAGCCATTTTCACAGGAGAACCGCTTATCCCACTATCGAACCCTGGGATTATCTCGATCCCGCTCGGATTCCTTGCGGCTTACTTAGGCACCATTTTCTCCTCTGAAAAAGCAGATGAAGACACCTTTACAGAAATTCAGGTAAAAGCACACACAGGTATGCATATGGATACAGATTGATGAGAAAAAGCCGGCTGCTCTGCCGGCTTTTTCAGTGCTTGCTATTTCAAAACTGTACTCAATATGGGATAAATTGGCCTTTTAATCTCTCTTTATATCTTTCTAACTTGTCACATTTCCTCAACGTGATCAACGAACAGCATGTGATGACGATCAGCAGAATTTCATGAACTTCTCCTCTGTTATCAATGATTCTTTTCAACCCTATTACCCCCATAGACTTCTCTTGTTATTCCTATGTTATCATTTTAAACACATACTGGAAATTCACCCCACAAGGAAGAAGTGAAACATATGCATAAATTGTACTCAGCAAAATTATTATTTGAATCTAGCTCCTCACCAAAGGTGAGACCGGATAAAATCTTTGAGGAACGAATCATTTTAGTGAGAGCAAAAAACAATCGAAAAGTGAAACAAATCGTCAAAGACCATTTTCCAGATGAGACATTTGAAAATGGAGATTATGGACAAACAACCACAAAACTAGTAGCCGTACTAGATATCTTTGAGCTAGTTGAAAACTTAGACGAAGGTCCCCTGCATTTAAGCGAAGTGTACAGCCGATATCTTCTTTTTGATCACGAAACATCTGCTAAAGAAGTGATTGACGCTTATTCGTTAGACAAATAAAAGAAGTCTAAGCTACCAGTGTGTGAACTCAAATTGCTATACAGTTAGATAAGAGGGATAAGCGCGCTAATAATGGTTGGTAGATATATATTAGGAGGAATGTTGTGAAGAGTATGATCAAGTATGCAGTGATGCTTTTATTTATGAGTGTATTTTTCTATTATTACAATATGTTTGTACCTAAAAATGTTCTGTACATTTTCATTGCATTTCCATTTTGTTTTGTTGCTATAAGTTTGATTGATAAGCTATTTACGGATAAATAAATCTAATAATAAGCAAGCCTCATGCTTGCTTATTATCTCATACTGTCTAATTAGAGGGGGATAATATCTGCTCTGCCGGCTTTTTAATATCGCTGGAATAACTCTGGATTTTTCGGGACGTTTTCTAAATAAACGATCTTTCCTTGATCATCCAGCTCCGCAATATCAATGCCTTCTGCTGTATATACACGACCGTCTGTTAACTTTCCGCAAACAGCCCAGTTTGTTTCATACTTCCCATCTTCACGTTTCACCCAGCCATCCCACATATGCTTAATGTCTTCATGTACGTGGAAAAATGTGTTCAAAAACTGTGTGAACGATTGGATGCCAGGCTTTTCAGCACCATTTAAGACAATCATGACATCATCTGAAAACAATGCCAACAATTCATTCATTTGCTCTTGCCCTTTTCCCGCTTCATCATATCGACGAAAATACGTATCGAGCACTTCCATCATTCATTCTCCTTTATTTACCTGTCATTTCGAAAACAATCGAACAATTAGATTGTACACAATTGTATCTCTTCTGTCTATTTTTCACGTAGATAAGAAAAGATATGGATGAGTTAATCCATGTCTCAGATTGTTGACAAAGGGCTAAAATGAACTTTATTTTAGCCCTTTGTCTTCTTTTCAGCGTGATAGAAAACCTTTGAAGTCTAGGAAGGACAGCTACTTTCACGGAGCGAATTTGACATTCGTGAGTACCAGCGCACAGGACTGACACCGAATGCGAGGGTTTGTCTACACGCTGAGACATGGATGAGTTAATCCATGTCTTTTACAGATGAAAGAGCTGCTTTCTCTGACTCGACAAGAGATGTTAGTTCTTCCGCAACTTTTTTCGGATCAGCGCTTTGGCTAATGGCGCTGATGATGCTAATGCCATCGGCTCCCGCTTGGATGACTGGTGCCGCATTTTCATACGTGATCCCGCCGATGCCCACAATAGGAATGTGAAGACCGTGTTGACGTACTTCGTTGATTAAAGAAACACCCTGGACACTGCGTGTATCCTTTTTTGTTTCTGTAGGATAGACTGGACCCATCCCAACGTAGTCTGCCCCGTCCTTCATCGCTTGCCTCACTTCATCTAGATTGTGCGTGGACACGCCTAATATTTTATTCCCGATTCTTTGCCGTACATCTTGTGCAAGTGTATCTTCCTGCCCAACATGGACACCATCTGCATCAAGATCGATTGCAAGCTGTACATCATCATTTACGATAAAGGGGATATTCGCTTCTTGGCAAAGTGCTTGAATCTGTTGAGCGATTTTTTTCTTTTCTTCACCTTGCAGAGCACCTTCACCCTTTTCACGAAACTGAAACATCGTGATCCCGCCTTGAATGGCCTCTTTCACCACATCAAGTGGATGCCGGCTTGTATTCGCTGTTCCCATAATAAAATAAACCGATAATTGCTGTTTGATTAGCTGCTGATCAACCTTCGTCATGCAAAACTCCCCCTATTTTCCCTAACGTGATCACATCTTGACCATTTGTATTGGATAGCGCATTTAACAATTCGATTTGAAAGGTGCCTGGCCCTTTCTCTTCTGTCTGCTGAGCTGCCATTTCTGCAGCGACACCATAAAACAGCAGAGCTGATGCCGACGCATGAATGGGCCGTTCCCCTGTTGCACAAAATGCCCCTATGACAGAGGTGAGTAAACAGCCAGTCCCTGTCACCTTGGTTAACCATTCGTGTCCATTATGAATAGATAGAACCTCTTCTCCATCTGACACGACATCCACTTTTCCCGTAATCGCCACAACGGTTTGAAGGGCTTTTGCCGCCTGCTTTGCTAAAGACGATACATCTCCATTTGCCCCTTTTGCATCAATCCCTTTTGACTGCCAGCCATTCACTCCAATTAAATGAGCTATTTCAGCAGCATTCCCTCTGACAACAGTGATGTCCACTTGCTGTAACAGCTGTTTCGCCGCACTCGTCCGAAACGTTGTCGCACCAACACCAACAGGATCTAATAGAACCGGTACACCTTTTTCATTGGCCGCTTGTCCAGCAATGACCATTGCCTCCACTGTATCCTTTGTTAGTGTGCCGATATTCAGCACAAGTGCATCCGCTAATTGCGCCATTTCTGCCACTTCTTCTTTGGCGTTTGCCATGACTGGAGAAGCACCTAAAGCAAGCAGTCCATTCGCTGTAAAGTTCGTCACAACTTGGTTGGTGATATTATGGACAAGCGGATTTTCCGCTCGAACCTTTTCCAAAAGATGAGACACGCAGCTTAATTTCATCTGTATCGTCCTCCCTTTTACTCTGCATCCCACACATAGGATTTTGTATGCTTTAACCATTCTCTTGCAGCAAAGGACAAGTAGCGGTCCTTTCGCCAAATGACACCCAAATGCCACGGAATAGACGGATTTAAGGAAATGATCCTCACTTTATCAGGATCTAGATCACGGCAAATCCGTTCAGGCAGAAGCCCGATTCCAAGGTTCTCAGCAACCATTTCACTGATGAAATCCCATTGTGACGTTTCATAAATAACGTTCGGCCTGAATCCAGCATTCATACATTCATTTAAGATTCGGCTGTGCAGAACGAAATCTTCTCGAAAGAAAATAAAAGACTCTTCCTTTAAATCAGCCAAATGAACCTCATCACGACCTGCCATCGGATGTGATGGATGGGTGACAAGCTTCATATTCTCTTTAATGATGGTGTATGTATGAAAAATTTTATCATTTGCAGGCAGAACAATGACACCAATATCTAATGATCCATCCTCTACCCCTTCCTCTACTTTAATGGAGCCGTGCTCCACCAATTGAAAGGTGACATCTGGATACTGCTGGCGGAATTCTCCCATCACATTTGGGAAAAAGCTTGATCCAATCATGGGCGGCAGTCCTATTCGGATATGTCCTTTTTTCACATTCATTAAATCATTTAATTCACTCGTTAAATTCTGAAAGGATTGTGTGATTTCACTCGCCTGTGTATACATGGTTTGTCCAGCATCTGTCATTTCAACCTGTCTGCCATTACGGTAAAACAACTGCACACCTAGCTCATCCTCCAGATTTTTGACCATCTTGGAAATGGTCGGCTGCGACACATAGAGCGATTGCGATGCTTTCGTAAAACTCTTTAACCGTGCCACTTCTAAGAAATATGTTAAATGTCTGATGTCCACATGGTTCACCCTTTCTATAGACAAAAGGAATACTAACTATTCGATATATGTATTTTACCTATAATAGAACGTGCTGTACACTTTAAAGTAAGCTCACCGATTAGAACGTTGTGTTGTTTTTGTGAAACAGTGAACAATTTATATAGAAAAAGGAGTGAACAGAAAGTGCAATTGCTCAAAACGTCGCTGATTGCTACCCTTCAGATTATGGCTTTATTTGCTTTTGCGAAATTGATGAATGTGCTGGCGGCCTTTTTGCATTTAAGAATTCCGGGCACGATCTTAGGCATTCTTGTCATTTTCTTATTACTTCATTTTAACATCATTAAATTAAAATGGATTGAACTTGGCGCCGTATGGCTGCTCGGAGAACTGCTGCTCTTCTTTATCCCTTCAGCAGTAGGTGTGATTGATTACGGAACATTACTTTCTCAATCTGGCACAAGTATTGTCCTTGTGGTTTTACTTAGTACCTTTGTGGTCATGCTCTCGACTGGCATAATGACGCAGATGATTGCGAAAAGAAAGGAGCGAAAAAAGCTATGTTAGTTGGTGGACTATTTTTGATCCTAACCATTCTGATCTATCTCGGATCAAAAGCGGTTTATAAACGTCATCCGAAAGTCTATGTCTCCCCTTTACTTGTAACACCGGTTGTTCTTGTGGTCTTGTTGTTAATCGTGAACATTCCTTACGATGCTTACAATCAAGGCGGAAAATGGCTGACAAATATGCTTCAACCTGCGACTGTGGCATTTGCCATTCCTTTATATAAGTATTTTCACATTCTGAAGAAGCATGCAGTAGAAATTATTTTAAATGTGGCTTGCGGTTCTATCGTTGCGATTTTATCAACAGCGTTTATCGCCAAATTGTTTCATTTGGATACGAGTCTGATCGAGAGCCTCGTCCCAAGATCCGTCACAACACCTGTTGCAATGAGTGTGTCTGAGATGATTGGCGGGATGCCGTCCGTTACGGCTGTATTCGTCATTTTAACAGCATTATTTGGCTCAATCATTGGACCATTGGTTATCCGTTATTTCCGTATTGATAATGACATTGCAATGGGCGTTCTGCTTGGTACAGGAGCACATGGTGCAGGCACATCGAAGGCCTTTGAACTGAGCTCGGTCTCAGGCACGATCTCAAGTGTGTCCATGATCATTTCGGCCATTATTACATTATGTGCAGCGCCTATCCTGATGTCGTTTGCCCTATAGAAAAAGCCATTTCCCCTTATCGGAAAATGGCTTTTTCTTATGCTTGGATGAAGACAACCTTTAAATAGTTCCCCTCAGGATAATTTTTCGTTGTACGGAAGTCCTCAGGAAGTGAATATTCCTCAAGAATACGATACGTTTTCCCAGATTCTTTAAAGGCCTGTGCAATAAATCCTTTAAACTTTTTCATCCCAAATGCACTGCTATTGGTTGACGCCACAATGACGCCGTTCTCAGCTGTGATCTGGATGGCTTCTTTTAATAGTTTCTTATAATCCTTCGCTGCACTGAATGTGTGTTTCTTCGTTCGTGCAAAGGAGGGTGGGTCCAAGATCACGACATCATAGCTCCAGCCTTTTTTCGCCGCAAACGGGAAATATTTAAAGACATCCATGACTTTGATATCCTGCCCGTCTACATCAATGCCATTCACTTCAAACTGCTCAGATGTTTTTTTCAAACTGCGGTTTGCAACATCTACACTTGTCGTACGGCTTGCCCCGCCAAGCGCTGCTGCTACAGAGAAAGCGCCGGTATAAGAGAACGTATTAAGGACGGTCTTTCCTTTTGCATAGCGGTCTCGAATTGCTTTTCGCACATGACGCTGATCAAGGAAAATACCTGTCATCGCACCATCATTTAGATAAACCGCCACGTTCATCCCATTTTCTTTGACGATAAGAGGAAATTCACCTTTCTCCCCTTTTACAAAATCGTCATCTTCGATATATTGTCCAGACGTATCAAATCGTTTCTTTTCATAAATGCCTTTATAGTCAGGGTACACCTGCTCAATCGCAGCCAATACATCTTCTTTTAATGTATAAACACCTTCGCTATACCATTGGATGAGATAGAATCCATCATAATAATCAATCGTGATTCCACCAATTCCATCCCCTTCTCCATTGAACACACGGAAAGCCGTCGTCTGTGCATCACGAAATAGATGAGTTCTGCTTTTGGATGCCTGTTCAAGTTTAGAAACAAAAAAGGCCTGATCTATTTTTTCGTTAGCGTCAAAGGAAAGTACCCAACCGATGCCTTTATTTTGCACACCATAATATCCTTTCCCTAAAAAAGAGCCTCTTTCATCTACCCATTCAATGAGTTCGCCTTCCTGTACACCATTCACACGCGACACAGCATCTTTTGAAATAAGCGGATATCCCTTTTTCACTTGTTCTGCAAATGTTTGTTTTAATGAGATTTTTTTCATTTGTGTCATCCTTATCCTAAATTGACTCTCTCTATCCTACCATATGAATGTATACGTTACTTCTATTATGATAAGATGAGGAGAAAAATATCAACTCGACATAGAGGAGGCTCTTTTTTGACAACATTACGCTTAGATCATACAGGGATTATGGTGACAAATATTGATCAGTCCATTGATTTTTATGAAAAAGTGGTGGGCATGAAATTAAAGGATCGCATCACTCATACAAACGGAGTCATTGAACTTGCCTTTCTTGGCTTTAAAGACGAAGCAGAAACGGAAATCGAACTCATTCAAGGGTATAGCAGTGACCTTCCATCTGAAGGAAAGGTCCACCATCTCGCCTTCACAACAGATAATATCCACGCGGAATTCAACCGTATTCAAAAGCTGCAAATTGAGCTAATAGATGAAGAAATCACAACATTGCCCAATGGCTATTGCTACTTCTTTTTCCGAGGGCCAGACCAAGAGTGGATTGAGTTCTTCCAACGATAATATTTCCTAGGAAATGCATGTGAATCGGTATATTCATTCTCGTCACAAAAGAAAAAGAGTAAGAGCATGTGTACCTGCTCTTACTCTTTTTTTATAGCACCTTACTAAGAAATGATTTGGTACGCTCATGCTGCGGGTTTCCAAAGAGTGCTTCTGGTTTGTCTTCTTCGACGATATATCCGCCATCCATAAAGATCACGCGATCTCCCACTTCTCTTGCAAAGCCCATTTCATGTGTGACGACAATCATCGTCATTCCTTCGACTGCTAATTGTTTCATAACAGCTAATACATCCCCAACGACCTCAGGGTCAAGAGCAGATGTCGGCTCATCGAATAAGAGCACTTTCGGGTCCATCGCCAAGGCTCTTGCAATGGCAACACGCTGTTTTTGTCCACCAGATAATTGGTTAGGGTAACTTTTGGCCTTGTCTTTCAAGCCGACCTTTTCAAGCAAGTCTAATGCTTTATCGACTGCGGCTTTCTTCTCCATCCCTTTTACTTTCACCGGTGCGATCGTGATATTTTCTAACACGGTTTTATGAGGAAATAAATTAAAGTGCTGAAATACCATACCAACTTCTTGTCGTACTTTATTGATATTCACTTTTGGGTCTGTAATCGTATGTCCGTGGACAACAACTTCCCCAGCCGTAATATCCTCTAATTTATTGAGACATCTTAGGAATGTGCTTTTCCCTGATCCTGAAGGACCAATGACACATACAACCTCTTTTTCCTCGATGACTGCATTAATATCCTTTAAAACTTCGTTGTCACCAAAGGATTTCTTTAAGTTTTTCACCGTAATCATACTCATTTCACATCAAATCTCCTTTCTGCGTAGCTAGCCAGTAGAGAAAGTAAATAAATGATCACGAAATAAATGACACCGACAATGAGCCAGACATTCAAAGGATCAAAGGTAGCAGATGCTTGAACTTGTCCCCGCTGCATGATATCAGCAATACCGATAATCGATAAGAGAGAGGTGTCCTTCAAACTGATGATGGCTTGGTTAGTAATGGCTGGAAGCATACGGCGAAATGCCTGTGGAAGGACGATAAAGCGCATGTTTTGTCCACCTGTGAATCCTAAAGAGCGTGCGGCTTCAGTTTGTCCTTTATCGATGGACTGAATCCCTGCACGAATAATTTCTGAGAAATAAGCTCCTGCGTTAATCGCTACTGTAATAATCCCTGCCGGCACTCGGTCAAGTGAAATGAATTCAAGTGTATTTAGCCCAAAATAAATGAAGAATAGCTGTACGATAAATGGCGTACCTCGAATGGCATTGACAAAAATGAGTGAAATAAAGTTCAAGATTTTAAATGGTGACAGGCGGAATAGCGCCACAATCAACCCGATGATAAAACCTAAAATGATAGCAACAACAAAGATATATAAAGTGGTTTGCAAACCCTCCATTAAATACGGAAATGCATTAACAATCGTATCCATGTTTCTCCCTCCCTAATTCACATACGGTTGACACATAAAGAAAGCGCGCTCTGAGCGCGCCTCGCTTGTGTTATGACTTCAAATATTTCTCAATAATTTTGTCATATTCACCGTTTTTCTTTAGGTTTTCCAGCCCTTTATTGATTTTCTTCAATAAGTCTTGGTTTTTCCCCTTCATCACTGAGATCCCGTATTGGTCTCCATTCAAGCGATCTCCAACTGTTTTCAATTTCAAGTCTTGCTGTGCGATCGCATACGTAATGACAGGATAATCCTCAATTAAAGCATCTGCATTTCCATTAGATACTTCTTGGAACATAGATGGACTGTCATTGAATTGAACTACTTCATACCCATATTTGTCTGCGTTATCTGTTGCAAATTTTGCACCTGTTGTCCCATTTTTAACAGCTAGCTTTTTCCCCTTTAAATCATCAATTGATTTGATGCTGCTGTCCTTTTTCACAACAACTGTCAGACCAGCGTCGAAGTATGGATCTGAGAAATCCACTTTCTTTTTACGCTCATCTGTAATACTCATACCACCCATTCCAACATCAAGCTGACCTGCTTGCATCGCTGGAATAATCCCTGAGAAATCCATTGCTTCAAGCTTCACTTTGAAGTCTTGGTCTTTCGCAATGGCGTTAATTAAATCAACGTCTATTCCCACAGTTTTACCGCCCTTTTCAAATTCAAATGGCGGATATGTTACATCTATCCCGATTTTATATGTGCCTTTGCCTTCTCCCGAACCGCTGTCTGATTTTGAACCACAGGCTGCCATGACGAGCACAACAATTAGTCCCATGATCAGTAACATCGATTTCTTCATAAAACACGACCCCCAATTGTCAGTTTTGTCTAAATATTCGCAACAACAATCTTACTATACCACGCTAAAGCTATACTGTGTGATATTTTTTATCAATACCAAAGATCCATACAATTCTAGATCGATAGTCTCTTTAAATTTTACTTTTTTGCGAATAACTCATTTTATTCTGAAAGAAGCATGTTTCACAATATTCATGTGATATAATCTCACAAAAAACCGAGAACACTCCTTTATAAATAACACTTCTTTCTCACCTATGAAAAAACCCTCTTTCACTGTCTCTCTTCCTCTATTGATATCCTGATATATTTTTTTCAATATCCTCTTTTTACCTAAAAAAATGTAAGCGTATACAATCCGATCGTTACTCCCTATTTTTTTCACTACTGGTTGAATTTACATCAAAAAACATGTTTTACAAATTGAGATAGACCGCTTAAAATATAAGAAGATACTTAATATGGAAAGATGATTCAGACAAATAAGAATCAGCAGAAATGAATAGGTGAAGAAAGGAGGATACCAATTGGCAGAAACAGGTGTTTTGTCATCCGTTGATGTAGCAAATATGCTAAATGACTGGTATGTCTTGATGAAAAAAAGAGACATACAAGAAGCAATACAGCTAAAAGAAGAGATTCTTCAAGCATTTGATCGAATGGAAGAGAATCAAGACGTCTTACTCTACTATCAACTTTTAGAATACCGTTTCAAAGATTTAGTCGAAGATACAGCTTCGTTAGATCACAGTCTTTTTGTAGATGAAAATGCGATTCGTACAGATGATATGCTCAGCTACTATTTCTATTTCTTTAAAGGCATGTATGAAATGCGCAGAGGGAATCAAGATACAGCATTTCACCATTTGAAATTGGCCGAGGATAAATTAGATCTCGTACATGATGACATTGAAAAGGCAGAATTCCATTATAAAACAGGATGTCTATACTATAATATAAGATCCACACTTCTCTCCATCCACCACTTAAAAAAGGCTTCGTCTATTTACGACGCAGATCCATGTTATGTGAAAAAATCAATCAGCTGTCAAATGATGCTTGCTCTGAATTATGCGGATCAATCGAAATATGAAGAGGCAGAAGCTTTGTTCGGACAGGTGATTCACTCACTCGAACAGATGGAGGATCCAGATTTACTTGGTCACGCGTATTGCAATGCAGCCTTTATTAAAAGTCTAAGAAATGAATACAGTGAAGCTGTACCGCTCCTAGAAAAGGCTTTATTGATTGAGGCATTCGAAACTTCTTCTCCAGGCGGCTATTTACTGGCCTTGTATGCCTACACGAAAGCGCTGTTTAAGCTGAAAAAGCCTGGTTTGTTCCACTATTATGTACAGCTTTCACTTCAAAAAGCAGAAAATTTAAAACAACGAAACATTTCACTTAAATTATCCATTTTAGAAACATTGATGCTCCAGCCAGACAACATGATTGAGCAGATCATTTCTTATTGTGACCAATTAGAATCTATGAATTTCCTTGTTGATCTTGAGGCTATCTGTCAGGATGTAGCCGCCTACTTAACTGAAAATGGTCTTCCGAAAGAAGCGATGTATTTTCAGAACAAGGCATTGTCATTCAAAACTTGTTAAGAAGATGGAGTGATGTATGATGAAAAAATGGCTGATCTCAAGTGCGATTTTTGCGCTCTTGTTCACAGGTGTTTGGATTGGCACTTCTACACAAAAAGGCAGCCCGTCCGCACAATCGCAAGATGACGGTACGATCATTCAAAAGAGAGATCGAGGCACCAACCCTTAATAAGACTGAAAAGAGTAGCTGTCATTCAAAACAGCTACTCTTTTTATTGGTTAATCAATTTCTCGTTTGATATTTTGCATTTTTTCATCTAAGTAGTGAGCGATATCTGCCGCTTCCTTTAGTTCATCGGTGAGCTGATGAGGAACATCGTTTTGCAGTTTATAATAGATTTTATGTTCGAGACTCGCCCAGAAATCCATCGCAATGGTCCGCACCTGAATTTCAACCTTCACATGCTCCACACGATTCGTTAAGTAAACAGGAATCTCAACAATTAAATGAAGACTTCGATAGCCATTTGGTTTCGGATGCTGAATGTAATCCTTCACTTCAAGAATCTTTAAATCCTCTCTTTGCCTCAAAACATCAATAATGTTATAGATATCTTGAATAAACGAACAAATGATGCGGACACCAGCGATATCATGTATGTACTCCTTGGCACATTGTGTGGTGATGTCACATCCTTTTCTCGCTAGTTTATTCACGATGCTTTCAAAGGATTTGATCCGTGATTTTGTATGCTCTATTGGGTTGTGTCCATGGATTAAATTATATTCCTGACTAATAATCGAAAACTTTGTATCCATTTCATCTAATGCAAATTTATATACTAATAATTCATTTTTCCAGTCTTCCATGACACTTTTCAAATCTTCTACATGAGTTGCTGACATATTCATTCTTTTTGTCATCTCCTTTTGGCAAACAGCTGTTACACTGCTTTCCGTTTACTAGACGGAGAGAGGACACAAATGGTTTTAAAAAAATACATCTTAGCCCCGTTGTTTGTAATAAGTCAGCGCGAGTGCCAGTGCAAGCACAGATCCTTTCACGATATCCATTGCATAATACGGGACAGACATCATCACAAGTCCATTTTGCAAAATACCGATGAGCACCGCACCAATAAATGTACCGAATGCGTTTGGTTTACCTGCTCCCATGACTGAAAAACCAATAAAAGCAGCAGCTACCCCATCCATTAAATATGGCGTTCCTGCGTTAATTTCTGCTGTCATCACCCTTGATGCCAGCACGATACCACCGATCGCCGCAAATAAGGCAGACAACAGATATGCTGCGATTTTGTATTTGTTCACATGAATACCAGATAATCGAGCGGCTTCTTTATTTCCACCGATGATATACATCAATCGCCCATGCTTTGTGTAAGTCATAAAAACATGGGCAAAAAGCACAATGGCCGCCATAATCAAAATGATATAGGGGACCTGCCCAATCTTGCTGAAAAAGGCAGGGATGGTGCCAGTTGAAAAAGTGCCATCAGGCAGCACCATATTTTCAGAAATGGTCGCACCTTTCGTATAGGTTTGTGCGAGCCCTTGAATGATAAACATCATGGCTAGTGTCATGAGCATATCTGGAATCTTCATTTTGACAATCATCCAAGCATTCAGCAAACCGACAATAAGAGAAGCCGCCAGCGCAGAAAGGATCGCAATGAGTGGGTTTTGCGAGAACCATACAAACATGGAGATCACAATTGCATTTGATAACGTAGCAACTGAGCCTACAGATAAATCAAAGCCGTTCACTGCTAGGGAGATCGTCAGCCCTACCGCAATGATGGTTACAATCGAGATCGATCGTAAAATGTTGATGATATTTCCTGACTGTAAAAATGCCGGATTGGCTGCCGCAAAGACAACAATCAATACGACAATCGTTAAGATGGTGCCATATTGATAAAAGAAATCAAACAGATGAAAGGATGGCCGCTGTTTCTTGATTTGTTGAACTGGGGCTGAAACTTGTCGTTCACTCATGATTGTCCTCCTGTTGAATGATATAAAAGCTCTTCTTCAGTCATTGGTGCCGTCATTTCCCGGGCAATGCTGCCATCATATAAGACGTATACTCGGTCGGCAATTCCTGCAATTTCTGAAAGCTCACTTGAAACATAAATCACCGCTTTTCCTCTTGCAGCTAGTTCTGCAATGAGGGAGAAAATGTCCTTTTTGGCTCCAACGTCTACACCTTTGGTTGGTTCATCAAAGAGATAGACATCCGCCTCAGCCAACAGCCATTTCCCAATCGCAATCTTTTGTTGATTTCCACCGGATAGATGCTTCACCTTCGCTTCAAGAGAAGGTGTCTTGACGCCAAGCCGCTTGACGATTCCATCTGCTGCCTTCCGTTCCTTAGAACGATGTAAGAAGCTGAACGGCCGTGTAAACGAACGTAGACTTGCAGCTGTTACGTTCCATCCAACAGTTTCTTCTGTTAGAATCCCTTCTTTTCTCCGTTCTTCAGGCACAAGGGCAATACCCGCTCTCACAGCGTGATGAGGCGACTTGATATGAATGGTTTGACCATGCAGCTGCACAGTGCCTGACTTTTTTTCTGAGGCGCCGAATAGGGCTTTGCACAATTCTGTTTTACCAGCACCGACTAATCCTGCAATCCCGAGAATTTCTCCTTTTTTCACATGAAGATGAATGTTGTTTAATTTATGCTGGTCATGCAACTCTTTCACGTCAAGCACAATCGGTGCATCCTCTAGCGGTGTACGGAATGGGAATTGATCCTCTAATGGCGCGCCAAGCATTTCTTCAATGACCTGCTTTGGATCAGTTTCTTTAATGAGGTGCGCCGCCACATCGGTTCCATTCTTCATCACAGTCAGTTCATCACAGATGTTGAAAATTTCTGGCATGCGATGCGAAATAAAAATGATGCCTGTGCCGTTCTTTTTCAATTGATGAATCATTGAGAATAGCTTACTTGTTTCTGCATGGCTAAGTGGAGCGGTTGGTTCATCTAAAATTAAAATGCTGCATTTGATCGACACAGCCTTGGCAATGAGCACCATTTGTTTTTCTGCCAGTGTCAAATCACTCACAAGACGCTTCGTTGAGATGTCAATGTCCATCTCTTGTAACAGCTGTGCTGCCTTGCGGTGAATCTCTTTCCAACGGACGAATGGTTTTTTCTCAATTTCATGAATCATCATATTTTCGCCAACACTTAAATATGGCACTAGAGCTGTATCCACTTCTTGATGGACGGTCTGCACACCGTATGAGGCCGCATCCTTCGGTGTATGAATGGTCGCCGCCTCGCCATTGATGTGGATGGTTCCTTCAAAATGTGAATGAGCACCAGAGAGAACTTTCATTAACGTTGACTTCCCAGCGCCGTTCGCCCCAATCAGGGCATGGACTGTGCCTTTTTTTAATGTGAAATTTGCTTGATCTAACGCTTTGACTCCTGGGAATTCAATCGAAATGTTTTTCATATGAACAAGCGGCGTTGTCATAGGTGTCCTCCTTCTCTCCTGATCGTCAATTGAAAAACGAAACACCCTCTATGAAAAGAGAGTGCACGTTGTTTATTTTGCATAATGCTTCTTCAAGGTCTTCATCCAGTCTTCTTCAAAAGCAGTCGATGATCCGAATCCTTTTACTTCATCTGCAAGATTGACCATATTGATGGCCTTTCCTGCATCCTGAAGCTGCTTTTGTGAAATGAGAGAGGCCTCAAGGTCATAGGAAGATGGCGTTTTCTCGCCAGCTAGTTTCTTCGCAAGAATCCTTACGTCGATTGCACCAATGAGCTTCGGATCGACAGCGGCAGTGTACTTCCAAGGACTGTCTTTCGCAGTCATTTCTTGCAGATCGGCATTAGACACATCAATACCGTATATTTTCACTTCGGTTCTTCCTGCTTCTTTTAAAGCTCTTGCGGCACCAATCGCAAATGCATCCCACGTGGCAAAAATCGCATCCAGTTTACCCTTTGGATATTTATTTAGCATAGCCGCAACCGCATTTTGTGTTTGAACTGATGTATCAGAGGCCGCAACGCCAAATCGGTCAAGTTCCTTGATTCCTGTATGCTGTTTGAGCGTTTCTTGGTACACCTTGTTTCGTCTCACCATTGGAGGGAATCCGTCTACCCAAAGATACGCAATATTTGCTTTCCCTTTAAAATCAGCCACGAGTGCATCTAATGATTTTTTCGCTAATTGCTCGTCATCTTGAGACGTCACTGTGACCCCTTTGATGTCCTTCAGCTTCGGATTTGAATCAAACGCCACAACTGGAATGCCTTTCGCTGTGATCTTCTTCACATCAGCGACTGTCGCCTCATCATCCCCATGAGAGATGATAAAGCCATCATAGTTTTCTTCTAGTGCTTGAGAAATAGCATCATGAAACTTCGCCGTATCACCATTTGCCGTGTAGACATCTACTGTAAAGCCTAGCGCTTCACCTTCTGCCTTCGTTCCTGCTAAAAACTGAGCAGTATGATCGTCCCCGCCAATTTTACGGATGACTTTAATTTTTGCTCCCTGTCCTTTTGCAAATCGCTTCGGGACATTGTCAAAGGAGACCTTTTCGTTTGCATTAGCCTTTGAGCCTGCGCTTGATCCCGTACCGCAACCAGATAATAGCACGGTCAGGACCGTCAATAATACAAGAGATGATGTCCAATATTTACGTTTCATTGCTGTTCCTCCTCAAGTTGTTTTATTTTTCACATCGGAAAACTAGGTAAAGAAGTGGAAATATGCCTGTGAACCCAGTCTTTTGATTCTAAAAAAAGAGATCAAAAAAGCCTCTCTTGATAAAGAGAGGCTTGATCACCGTTGCATGAAACATGTATCGGGAAGTCTTCCTCTCTTATCTGTCAAAGCTGTAACAGCTTTGCAGGAATTAGCACCAATTTCTTAAATAGAAACGGTTGCTGGGCGTCATAGGGCCAGTCCCTCTGCCTCTCTTGATAAGAGATCCGTTATGAAATTTGTTTTAGTTGAAATGTCTTCTTTACTTTAATGTGATGTCTCATCAATGTCAATGACTTTTTTGAAAATTTCTAAAATGATCATTTGCACCGAATGCCTTGTTTAACTGCCGATGATTTTCTTAGCAGGTGATGATGCCTTAAGACGGAAATCATATTTTTTCTCATTCACAAATTGGGGATTGAGGTGTGCTGATCCTTTATCTTGACCGCTTTTCGAGCGATACGTTTTGTAGCCTTCCAGCCATTTCCCGCGCCATACCCACTGTGAGGCTTTTGCACCTTTGCGGTCATCGTAGACATTCTTTTGGAATGTATTCTTCTTGTTCACTTCGTAGAGATTCACGACTAAGTAATGCGAAGCACTGGCTGTCATGATATTATTCGTGATTCGATTGTTCACCGATTGATATTGCATGAGCAATTGACCGCCTTCTAAGCCGGCTGTGTCATTTTTGTACAAAATGTTATGGGAGATGGTCGTGTTTGTGGTTCCGCCCCGCTTCTTGTCATAGCCGCCAATGGAGATGCCTGTATAACGATTTAAATATACTTGATTGTGCTCAATGCGAATGCGTTCGGCCATCTTCCCTTTATGTTCACTTGTGACCTCAATCCCAAGGTCATTATGATGGCTGATGTTATGATCAATCACGATGTCTTTCCCGCCATCCACATAGATTCCTCCTGCGGAGATGTCCTTGCCGTACGCTGGATTCCCAACACTCGTAATCTCATAAACTTTGTTTCTAGATACGACACCATTTCGCACTTGATCATACTTTTTAGAAGGTGCGACATTCTCAAAACCAATTAAATCAATCCCGATATTGTCCGTATGCCGGACTGTATTATGTGTCACACGGAATTTTTTAACGTTTCCGTTTAGCACAAGGGCTTCACTAAAACCCAGCTTTAACTTTTCCACAGTGTTTCCTTTGATTTCGATGTCTTCAATGGCTGCAGGTGCTTTCGTTCCATAGACCGCAATGCCATGAGCATTCCCATTTTGATGTGTCGTCTGAATGTCGTACACACGGTTGTTAAGCAGTTTGACGCCTTTGCCGCTTCCTGTGATGAATATACCGATGGGTGTCACATCTTCTTGATTCGTTTTAATATGACCGACTGTCAAACCTTTCAGGGTGATATAGCTTTTTTGGTCAAGCTTCACGAGACCTCCGTCTGCTTGATTTCCTTTAAGAGATGCTCCGCTAATGACAGGTTTCTCTTTTCCATACGCTTGAAAAACAACTGGTGCTTTCTTTGTTCCAGAATGGCGGACAATCAATCTCTCTTTGTATGTACCGCCTCTCATATAAACTGTTGTCCCAGCTTTCGCGATACTTGCCGCTTTTTTCAGCGTACGGAAAGGCTTTTGCTTTGTCCCTGGATGTTTGTCGTTCCCATTTGCTGCGACGTAATAGGCAGTACCTTGCTTCGCACCAGCCTCCTCCGTCATCGCTTGACAGCCAAAACTAATGGCGGTCATCAATAAAATCAATAAGGCGCCTGATATCATTCGTTTCATCTCGTTGTTTGCTCCCTTCCACTCTCTTCT
Organism: Bacillus sp. 2B09; assembly: GCF_003946835.1. NCBI lineage: Bacteria > Bacillati > Bacillota > Bacilli > Caryophanales > Bacillaceae > Bacillus > Bacillus sp. 2B09. The sequence continues at coordinate 155,211 of NZ_RPSG01000002.1, read as the reverse complement.
ACCTTTATCGGTTAAAAAAAAGAGGATTAAAATATGGCAATGCCCCTTGCAATGTACTAGTCAAAAGGTGTATGGTTGAAAGAATATCTTACAGGAAAATAAATCGCTTTTAAATTGTCAGATTAATCAGTTAATAATGAAATTGGATTTTATTTCTAAGGGGAAACTTCAGTAAAACCACGACAGAGAGGAGGAAAGCGCTTTAACAGATTTTTCTTGTCTGAATTCCAGAAAACCTATTGCTAATATTTTGTGAAGGTATAGAATAGAATCATAATTATTTCATATTATTAGAATTTTCAAATAATCAAACAGCAAGGAGATTTACGATGCCAAAACAACCCATCCGTGTTGAACTTAGTTCAACAAAAAAACCAAAACCTCAATCTGATCAACTTGAATTCGGAAAAATCTTCACAGACCACATGTTTGTGATGGATTATTCAATTGATAAAGGCTGGTATGATCCGAGAATTATTCCTTATCAGGCGATTCCAATGGACCCAGCTTCTATGGTTTATCATTATGGCCAATCTGTTTTTGAAGGCTTGAAGGCGTATGTGTCTGAGGATCAAAAGATTCTCTTATTCCGTCCCGAAAAAAATATGGAACGCTTAAACAGATCAAATGACCGCCTATGTATCCCGCAAATTGATACAGAAACGGTTTTAGAAGGCTTAAATGAACTCATTCGCATTGATAAGGATTGGGTACCTGATGCAGAGGGCACTTCTTTGTATATTCGACCATTCATTATTTCTACTGAGCCCTATTTAGGTGTTGCACCGTCAAGCACCTACAAGCTGATCATCATTTTATCTCCAGTAGGTTCTTATTATAAAGAAGGCATCCATCCGGTCAAAATTGCGGTGGAAAACGAATTTGTCCGCGCTGTTAAAGGCGGAACAGGAAATGCCAAAACAGCTGGAAACTATGCATCGAGCTTGAAAGCACAGCAAGTTGCTGAAACAAAAGGATTTTCACAAGTCCTGTGGCTTGATGGCATCGAGAAAAAGTACATTGAAGAAGTCGGCAGTATGAATATCTTCTTTAAAATCAACGGAGAAATCGTGACGCCTGAACTGAACGGCAGCATTTTAGAAGGGATCACACGGAATTCTGTGCTTGAGTTGTTAAAGCATTGGGAAATCCCTGTGACAGAACGTAAAATTTCAATTGATGAGTTAATTGAAGCACATCAGTCAGGTGAACTTGAAGAAATCTTCGGAACAGGAACGGCAGCCGTCATTTCTCCTGTCGGTGAATTAATTTATCACGATCAGCCATACGTCATTCAAAATGGTCAAACAGGCGAAGTATCGAAGAAATTGTACGAAGCGATTACTGGAATCCAAAAAGGAACTCAGCCAGATATCTTCGGCTGGACAGTAGAAGTCGATTCGGTCGTCAAGCAGGCATAAGCAAGCGAAAGAACCTTTCATTTGATGAAGGGTTCTTTTTTTGTTTCTTTATCTCCTTCACTACCTCATAATGGAAAATATGGATCTATTCCACACTTAAGGAGTGATGATATGTTTTTTACTTATTTACTAGCGTTCTTTGGGATTTGCATCGGATCAATCATCATCGCTACAGGTTTCGACGATTCACCGTTCTTCACCCGTTTTCTATTTAAGTTTCTCGGGATTTCTATCTTTGTTCTTTCCATTACTTTTGTAAAAGTGAGGCGAAAGAGGTTACGCAACAAAAAGGCGAAAAAGACTTAGATGTCAGTCAGCCTCTCATCAAATCGTGCACCAAAACAAGACCGATATCCCCACAATGGCCCCTGCATATATCCACTGTTTGCCTTTGATACTCCGCTTTCTCTCGATCAGTAAAAAGATCTCTGGTAAAAAGACGATGATGATTTCTAGGATAAAAACAAGATGATAAACTGGCGGCATCGGCTGGAAATCAAAGTCTCTTTCATCTCCACCGATGGTTGCGAAATACATTAACAGATTGGTTACTGGAATAGTAAAACAAACGAGCAGGCGGAGAACATACATCCACACATCCTGTCTATGCCGAATCAGACCAATAAACGAAGCGATGATTCCATACAAAAACAAAACCACTGTGCCGTAACTAAGTAGAGGTTGAACGATAAAGCCGTAAAGCATTAACCCAATTGCCACCATATTCTAACCGTCCTTTCTTTGAAGCAGTACATGTTGTTTTTTCTATCATACACTGCTTTCTCCGGTTTCCATATGAAAAAATCATAAAAAACGACCCCATTAAGGGGCCATTTTATTTAAAGCATTCACTGATTTGAAGAACTGCGGTAAATATTCACGGTGCGCTTCCAGCATTTCATCTAAGATTTGCTTTGCAATTTCATCAGATGGAACGAGTGGATTGATGGTCATGGCGACAAGAGCCGTCTCGTAATCTCCTGTCACAGCTGCTTCAGCTGCCACACGCTCGAAGGACTTGATTTGTTGAACGAGTCCTCTCACAGCCACAGGCAGATCACCTGTCGCGATTGGTTTCGGTCCGTCCTTTGTAATGATACAGTTCACTTCAACCGCTGATTCGGCCGGAATGCTGGCAATCGCTCCTCTGTTCACTGTGTTTACCGGTTGAATGTCATGTTTATCATTGTAGATGGAGCTGATCAAATTACATGCTGCATCGCTGTAATAAGCCCCGCCTCTTTTTTCGAGCTGCGGCGGTTTAATCGATAAATCTGGGTCTTTATATAACTCAAATAGTTCATGCTCGACTTGCTGCACAACCTCTGCTCTTGTTCCTTTTTCTTGAGCCGCTTTTTGTTCTTCCTCCAGCATATCTTTCGTTTTATAGTAATAACGATGATACGGACATGGGATGACCCCTAAGCCTTTGACGAAAGAAGGCTCCCAGTTTTTCGCTTCAATATTCCTCATGGACCACTGGCTATTTGGATTTCCTAATTCATCGAGTACTTGATCCATAATGCTGACCCCGTCTAAATACACATCTAAGCCATAGACCATGTGATTGAGGCCTGCAAATTGTACTTCAATGCGTTCGACATCGACATCCAGCGCTTTTGCAATGCCCATTTTGATTCCAATCGGCACATTGCATAGACCGACTACTTTTTTCAGATTCGTGTAGCGTAACACCGCCTCTGTGACCATGCCTGCTGGATTTGTAAAGTTCACCAGCCAGGCATCTGGGCAAAGCTCTTCCATATCCTTCACGATGTCTAGAATGACTGGAATGGTGCGTAGACCTTTAAATAACCCGCCTGGACCATTCGTTTCCTGTCCAATGACGCCATATTTAAGCGGGATTCTCTCATCCTTTGCTCTGGCTTCGAGCAGTCCTACACGGAATTGTGTCGTGACAAAGTCCGCATCTTTCAGAGCTGCCCGGCGGTCAAGGGTGAGGTGCACTTCAATCGGCAAACCCGCTTTTTCGACCATACGTTTTGCAAGGGCACCCACGATGTTCAACTTTTCCTGACCTGCTTCAATATCCACAAGCCATAATTCCTTTACAGGCAATTCTTGATATCGTTTAATAAACCCTTCGACGAGCTCAGGCGTATAGCTTGATCCTCCGCCTATTGTGACAATTTTGATTCCGTCTTTCATGAATTGACACCTCCGAATTGCTTCATTTTTTCATGGAGCTCAATGATTTCAGCTGCAAGCTCCTTGACGGTCATAGCGTTCATCAGATGATCCTGTGCATGAATCATCAAGAGACTGACGTCGGTTTTCTCTCCTCTGATTTCTCCCTGGATCAGCTCTGTCTGTGCGTGATGCGCCTCATTTAACGCGTCTTGTGCTTCCTGCAATTTTTGCTTCGCCTCATCAAAATTGCCTTGCTTTGCACATGTAATGGCCTCCATGGCCGAGCTTCTGCCATTACCACCGTGCAGGATGAGTTGAAACACAATTTGTTCCATTTCCATCGGCCGCATCCCCCTTGTTCCCTCTATTACATGCTGACGACATTTTCATCTGTTGATGCTTTTGCTTCAAGCTCATTTTCTTCTTTCAATTTCTGCTTATCCCACATTCTAAAGAATGGATAGTATAGCGCAAATGACAAGGCAAGGTTAATCAGCTGCATGACCGCGCCAGAAATTTTCCCGCCTGTTGCGAGATAGCCTGAAATGATTGGCGGCATTGTCCACGGGACAGCGATCCCTGCCGGTTTTGCTACAAGTCCTGTGCTCATTCCGATATATGTGGTGATGATCATCATAATTGGCGTAAGGATAAACGGAATGAGAAGCATTGGGTTCATCACAATCGGCATTCCAAAAATGATCGGTTCGTTGATGTTAAAGATGGCTGGCCCAATCGCAAGACGGCCAAGCTGTTTCATTTGTTTACTTCTCGCACGCAAGATCATGGTCAGTACCAAAGCAAGCGTCGCGCCGCTTCCGCCGACATTGATAAAGATTTCAAAGAACTGCGCTGTGAAAATATTCGGCAGCACTTCTCCTGCTTGGAAGGCAAGACGGTTTTCATCCATCGCACCGAGCCAAATCGGACCCATGACTCCTCCGACAATGGTGGCTCCGTGAATACCACATGCCCAGAGGAGCATTTGCACACCGATGGCAACGATACTTCCGCCTAAGCTTCCACCAAGAATGGATAGTGGTGTGCCGATTAAGACCGTGATGATATTATGAATACTCTCAAAAGGTGTCATCTCAATCAGAAGCCTAGCGACCCAGATCAGCGTGATGACCACAAAACCTGGAATAAGTGCGATAAACGATTTACTAACTGCTGGCGGTACACCATCAGGCATTTTGATGACGATATTCCGCTGTACAATAAAGCGGTAAATTTCGGTGGAAAGCATGGCAATAATCATGGCAACGAATAGCCCTTTACTGCCCATCAGTGTGACGGGAATACCGCCATTCACTAGGATAGCTTCTGTTGATCCTTCAGGTGTGAACGGTACTTGATAAGGTGTGGCTAGGAGGAAAGCTGCGACAGCAATTGCACCAGATGACAGTGCATCGACTGCATACTTTTCAGCTAACCTGTATGCGATCCCAAAGGTCGCAACAAGTGCCATAATGTCAAAGGTGGCATTCACAGGATAGGATAGTTTCGTGGCCCATTCGGCTCCGAAGACACTTGCCATAAAATCGCTGTATCCTGGAATCGGAAGGTTGGCTAAAATAAGAAACAGTGAACCGACGATAATGAGAGGCATGGTTAAAACAATTCCGTCACGCAATGCTTGTAAATGTCTTTGAGCGGCAATCTTCCCTGCAAACGGCATAACCTTCTCTTCTAGAAATCGGTTGAATCCATTCATCCCTTCCGCCCCCTTTATCCGTTCACTAACTGTTCAGCAGATTTTAAAACCTCAGCGCCATTACATACGCCATAATGCACGGTATTAATCACATCTACTGGAATTCCTTTGTCTTCTCCGAGTTTTTTCATTTGCGGTAATAAATAACGAACTTGAGGTCCTAATAAAAGCACATCGGCTTGATCAATATGATTTTTAGCAGCATCTCCAGATACTGCCCAAATACGATAGTCTTTTCCTTGTTCTTGTGCACTCTTCTCCATTTTTGTGACAAGTAAGCTTGTTGACATACCTGCTGCACAAACTAATAAAATGTTCATTGTAAACGCCCCCTTTTTGAAGTATGAAGCTTTTCTTTACACATTCATCATATTATGAAACCGCTTTCATAAACACCCATACTTTTTCCTTTAGGAAGCGGAAAAAGTTAATATCACACCATTAGTTCTTGTACGAAGGCGCTTTTTTATCCATGACATCCAGCATGTCTTCAAAGGTGTCACAGGTGATGAGGTGCTGAATAAATTTCACATGATGGACAAGCTCTCCAAGCAGACGGTACATGCCTTTTAAGTCTTTGGCGTTCTCCTTTTCGACACAAAGCAAGCACACAAATTGAACTTTTTTCTCTCCCCAAATGATCGGTTTTTCTAATGTACAGATCGCCCAAAACGTCTCTTCTGTCAGCGGGGTCATCGGATGCGGAATCGCTGTATAATGCCCAAATGAAGTCGGTGCAGACTCTTCTCTTTCCATCACAGATTGTGTAAGTTCTGCTGGCGCTAAGCCCATGTCAATGACCTTTTGCGTGAGAAAGTGTATGACCTCTTCCTTTGTTTGAAAGGCGCGTTTTGTAAAGACCAATTCCTTTTTCATATATTGCGTGGCTAATGTCACTCTTGTTTCACTTGTCAAAGCTTCTTCTATTTTTAAAAAATCACTGCCTCCTAAAATCGTGTTCACTTGAATGACCGGAATCGGTAAATCCATATGAATGGGAATGGTTGTAATAATTAAATCCAATGCATGTAAAGAGACATGCGGAAGCGAATAAAGCTCTGCTGTTCCTAAAATGGTCAGCTTTGACCCAAATTGTGACCGCAAACGATCTTGAAGTAGCCTTGCACTCCCTGCACCAGACGCACAGACAATCAGGCATCGCTTCGGTGGTATCTCCATTTTCCTGCGCTCTAAGGCCGCACCAAAATGAAGTGCCATATAGCCGATCTCATTTTCATGAATGGACAAACCTGTCTCTTCTTCAATGACCCTGCTCGCCACAATCCCTGCTTCAAAGGCAATTGGATAGCCCGCTTTGATCTCATCAAGCATTGGATTTCTTAAATTCATTCCATACTTACACCGATTGATCGCTGGTTTTAAGTGCAAACTGAGGCCAATCAGCAATTCCGCATCTCCCGCTAAATCCAGCTGCAATTTTTGATCAATGGCTTTCAGCATCAGCTGAACAAGACGGCTCGTGTCATCATCCACAATTTGTTTTTGACCGCCCGTTGAAAAAGACTGTACCATTTTGGCTGTTCCTAGCAAATGGATGGCGATATAAACGATTTCCTCTTGTGGAAATGAGACATCTAGCAGCCCTTCAAGACGCTCAACCATTTTTTTAGCTACCTTGTATTCTTTTGCCCTTGGGATTTCGTTGATTTCTTCAGGCAGCACAGATACATAGTTTCCGTGTCTAATCCGTTTACAGGCAATAGCAATATGAACAATTAAATTATTCATGCAAATGTCTGATAGATTCATTTTTTCCTCGTTGATATAATCAATCATGGTTCTCTGAATCAATTCCAGCTCATGTTTTGGCAAAATCGTAACCGCCGTGTTCAGCATGGTTTGATAGGAACGCCGTTCATTGAATAAATATTCTGACATGCAATAACGGATTTTCATCTCAGATCCTTTGATCCGGCAGCCTTTATTCGGCTTTGCTTCCAGCTTCAGATCAAAGGGTTCGAGCTTACGTTTGACCCATTTCATGTCATTACTCATCGTCGATTTACTAATAAACAGCTGCTCCTGTAAGTCTTCCAGCTTCACATATGATTCCGCTAGAAGCAGCTTTTTCAAAATAAATCGAACTCGTTCTTCTGGAAGAACAGCAAGCGGTTCTTCCTGTTCGACTTCTTCCTTCATAAAACGGCGAAAGGCATTCTCATCGTTGATCAACAGCTCATAGCCAGCGCCTCTAACAGCTGATACAGCTGCTTGATAAGGGGCTAGACGCTCATTCAGTTCCTTGATGTCTGTTCGGATGGTGCGGCTTGTCACTTGTAAACTGACAGAAAGCGCAGCGCTCGTGAGAGGAGTCTCAGCTGCCATCAGCTGACTTAAAATGTGCGCCAGTCTTTTACTCAGCATTAGGTCGGCCTCCTTCATTTAGGGTGGAGAATCTGCCTTGTTTGGACAGGTTGTATACGCTTACAGTTCTCTTCATTACTCATATTCTACTGAAAAGAAATAAAAATTGCCAACTCATTTATATGACAAACGCCCCTATTTATACAACCAACCATATCTAATGACCTATGAATCTTCTTCTAAGATGCTGTTGTGAAAATCATAAGAAAAAGGCGTTACACCTCCGTGTATCCGCCTTTTTCTTATGAGGAAATCAGTTGTGTAAAGACAACCAATCTTTTTTCATGTGTACCGGCTGCATGATCAAAAGTTCCCGTACATGTGATGAAATTGAGATTCCGTGTAAAGGCGTACCCGAAAAAAGCATTTGGTTTCTCTTCGCGCGGATAGCTTTTCACCTTGAGAACCTCAAAGGTTCGCTTTTCCCCTGACGAGGATGTCACAATGACTTTGTCTCCCTTTTTTAGCTCCTTTAATCGATAAAAAACAGCTGGACCCCATTTATTATCAACATGACCATTTATGACAGCATTCCCTTTATCACCAGGCTTCGGACCATCTTCAAACCAAGCCGTGTGATCTGTATTTTGCGGAACACCCATACTGCCATCCTTTGATAAAGTCGTTTTCTCCACTTTTGCTTGGACATCAATCGCTGGAATGGAGATGTCAGCGGGGACAATACCCGATGGCTCATCTTTTAACGTGTCGTGTGAATGAGATGGATTCTTGGCTTGTTTTGCTGTCATTGGCTCAGGAGATGATGCAGTTTCAGAGGATGACTTTTCATCTATTGATTGGGATGCGCAGCCCGTGATGATGAGAAGCGTAAGAATACTAAACAGCCATCTTTTCACGCAAGTCGACCTCCTTTTGAAGAAAGGAACGGCACGATTGTGCACGTTCCCTCTTGTCTTGATATTGTTTAATTTGATGGTTTACGGCGAATGAGGAAGAACGCCCCCACTGCACCTCCGGCTAAGATGAGACTTGCCATCATCCCAGCAAATGCTTCATATGACATACCTAATGGACCGGCTGTGCCTCCCATACCTGTTTTCGGCATCTCATTTGGCATGTTGGATTTGAATAATTCAGGATGCTGATCGACAATAGCTGATGCGACATCTTGACCAACCATGAACATATGGCCGTATGCTTCTCTGACAGTCGGGTACAGCTGATCATATTCGCCATTGTGATAAGACGTGTACGTTTTGATGAGCTCATCAATATGGGTTTTCAACCCGGCTTCTAAGTCAGCCGCCTTCAAGCGGCCATCTGTCGCTTGATCTAAAAATTTTGCTTGTTTCATACGGTAAGCATCTAAATCTTTGACAGCCTTCTCTTTTGCTTGCTCGTCTCCTGATGCATCCGCTTTAACATAATCAACTAAATATCCGATATGACTTGACCAGATCTTTTTAAATTGTTTTCCTGCATCTTTTCCATAAACAGAAGCGATCGCATCTGATAGATCATTCGTGTTTTCATTTAAGGCTGCTGCCGCTTGGTCAAAGTCCTTGCTGCCATCATTCCCTTTTTGCATAGCCACTACCGCGAGTGCCAAATGCTCTGAGAACAAGTAGTTTAAATCCTCACGAAGATCTGCGGCTGGAGTATCGACTGATTTTTGATCAAATTTCCCAGGAAATTGATCTGTAATCGCCCATGATACGCCTTTACCTACTTCAAACATATGATGAATGGATTTTCTGACCGTTTCATAGGTTGTATCAAAATCCTTCTCCGTGTAACTGTCAAAAGCTTTTAGCAGTTCATTGACGTGCATTTTTAAACCTTCTTCAAGTTCACTTGCTTTCAATCTTCCACCTGTTGCTTTATCAAGCATATCAGCTTGTTTCATGCGGTATTGATCAAGCTCTTTGACCGCTTTCTTTTTACCTGCTTCATCTTTTTTCGCTGTTGCTTGTACATAATCAACGAAGTAGCCGATATGGCTTGACCAAATCTCTTTAAATTGTTTCCCTGCTTTTTTTCCATACACAGAGGCGATCGCATCTGATAGATCATTCGTGTTTTCATTTAACGCTGCGGCTGCTTGATCAAAATCTTTACTGCCATCAATTCCCTTTTGCATCGTGATCACTGCTAAATAAGCATGTTCTGAGAACAGCTGATCAAGCGCTGCGCGAAGATCCGTTGCTTTATTTGACACCTCTTGTGATGATGACGACTTTTTTGCATCCCCATGCATATGTCCTTCGTGTGCACTTGCCATTTGAGCAGTTGGTAATAATAATGCTGCACTAAGCGGGATCGTTAAAAATGCTTTTTTCATTTTCATCTGTTTTGCCTCCTCTTTCCGTTTGTTATGTACTTAACGGAGAGAGAAGTGAAATGGATCATTCCCACAGCATATTTTTTTGTTTCATTCATTTCATAAAAAAAAGCCGGATTACCCGGCTGATACGTTACGACTTTTGGATGCTTTTCGTTCTTTGTATATTTTCCTCACCACTGGATAAATCACTGGTGCCCATTTGACAATTTGTTTCAGCCACTTTTTCATTTTCTCCCGCGCCTCCTTATTGTCATTCTTACAAGACGATTCCCGATCTTGTCATGAAATAAACAGGTGCGGGAGAGCAGGAGTTAAATAACGCCTTGTGCGATCATGGCATCTGCCACTTTGCGAAATCCTGCAATATTTGCGCCTACCATTAAGTTTCCAGAGTGTCCGTATTCTTCAGCTGTCTCGGTACACTGACGATAAATCGACTGCATCATTTGTTTCAACTGACCATCTACTTCTTCAAAAGTCCAAGACATTCTCGCACTGTTTTGCGCCATTTCTAACGCCGAAACACCCACTCCGCCAGCATTTGCCGCTTTTGCTGGTGCAAACAAAATATCATGTTGTTCAAATATTTTGACGGCCTCAAGTGTGGACGGCATATTGGCCCCTTCTCCTACAGCGATGACACCGTTTGCCACTAGCTGCTGTGCTTGCGACTCTGAAATTTCATTTTGGGTCGCACATGGCAGCGCAATGTCACAAGGGAGAGACCAAATTTGTTCGCAATCTTCAATCAATTCAGCATGCGGGTGAATGTCTATGTAGGCACTAATTCTCTGGTTATCGACTTCCTTCAGCTGCTTCACTGTCTCAAGTGAAATGCCTTGAGGGTCGTAAATGGCTCCGCTTGAATCACTACAAGCCACAACCTTTCCGCCTAATTCCAATACTTTTTCCATCGCATAAATCGATACATTTCCTGACCCAGATACAACAACAGATCGTCCTTCAAATTGCATTCCGTGGGCTTTTAACATTTCTTCCATAAAGTACACCAGTCCATAGCCGGTCGCTTCTTTTCTTGCTAAACTGCCTCCGAAGCCAGGGCTCTTTCCTGTCAGGACACCTGCTTCATACGCACCACGCATTTTTTTGTACTGGCCGAACATATAGCCGATTTCGCGTGCGCCTACCCCAATATCTCCTGCCGGTACATCTTGATCAGGTCCAATATAACGACTGAGTTCACTCATAAAGCTTTGAACAAAACGCATGATTTCTCCATCAGATTTCCCTTTAGGGTCAAAATCTGATCCACCTTTTCCTCCGCCGATCGGCAAACCTGTCAGTGCGTTTTTAAAGATTTGTTCAAATCCTAAAAACTTGATGATGCTTGCATTGACCGATGGGTGGAAACGAATGCCCCCCTTATAAGGACCGATGGCACTATTAAATTGAACCCTGAATCCTCTGTTCACCTGTACTTTGCCTTCATCGTCTACCCACGGTACACGAAACATCACAAGCCGCTCAGGCTCAATTAAGCGTTCTAAGATCCCCTGTTTTTCATACTCTGGGTGTTTTGCAAAAACCGGGACGAGGGATTCCAGAATTTCTTTCACGGCTTGTTGGAATTCCGCCTCACCTGGATTCCGTTTTTCTACATCCTCTAGCACACGGTGGATGTAGCTTTGTGCTGTTTGTGCTGCTCGATCTAAGGTCAACATGTCTCATCTGCCTCCTTGTCAATATCTCACTCTTTGGTTGTTAGATTTTCTAACGCATATTGAGATTAATTTAACACCATTTGTAAAAACTGATCAATATTGATAACAGATGAAAACGATGCCGAAATGAGATAGATCAAGCAGAATCACCTTCCGTCATGAAAATGACCCGCTCAAAGAATGACTATCGTGCTAGAAATGACGAACTGGACGTTCAACATCCCGCTTTCTTTGACACATTCATGAAACTTTCATTGTTTCTAGATGATGATCATTCAAAAAAAAGGTCAAAAGTTTTACAACGTCTTTCAATCTTTCCTGAGCTTTTCTCCTCTTTTACGATCAGGTAAGACAACACACAGCCAATATAAAATAGAAGAAGATGGGAAGTTGATTAATCCAATGATGCCCCAGAACCATTTATAACGCCCTCTTTTCTTGGCATCCATAAATAAGAGAAATCCCTGTGCAAACAGTAACGGTAATGCGCACAATAAGATGATCATTTCCGTCTGACTCATAAGGAGGACCCTCCTTTAATATGTTGGTATTCCTTGATGCCGACAACCACACAGAGTGGCACGCTCACCACTTGGAGAAGAATGAAGATGATGGGCAAATGAGTAATGGCAGCTGCAAAAAGTGTCATGATGGTCAGACTGACGATGATGTACGCCAGCACTTCTTGTTTAAAACGTTTTTTCTCTTTTTCCTTTGCCTGCTTTAGCATCAACATCAAAGCTTGTTCACTCGGCTTTTCTACTTCGATTTGTTCATCGAGCTCCTGCAACTCCTCTTTTAAACGATCGGCGAAACGATCTTCTTTCATCAGTCCCACTCCTTTCGAATTTTCTTGATCCCATGATGAACCCTCGATTTCACCGTACCTTCTCTCACCCCGAGCATCGAAGCGATTTCAGGGTAAGTAAAGCCATAATAGTAGTGGAGAAGGATCGGTGCTCTCTCCTGAGCCTTTAACTCATTTAGAGCATCCCACATGTCATGCCAAGTATAGCCTTTTTGCTGAACATCCCATTTGAACCGGCGAATGGCTTCTTGATTCGCCTTTCCTTCTCTCTTTTGTTCACGTTTTCTTTTCTTTTGATGATCTAAAAATTGTCTAGATGCAATGGACATGAGCCATGTTGAAAATAATGAATCTCCTCTAAAAGAAGAAAGTTTCATGTACGCTTTGAGCATCGTTTCTTGCATGATCTCCTCTGTCAGCTCTTGTTGAAGGGTCAATTTCATCAAATAACGGTAAAGAAACGAATAATGATGCCGATAAAGGGCGGTAAATGCGGCATCATCCCCCTGTTTTGCCCGCTTGATCCATAAAGTCTCCTCGGTCTGCTCCAAACACGTCCCTCCTTCCTTTCTATCTCTTATTGATTAGACGACACCGGTGATCGCATCGTTTAAAATAGACCTTCTTTTTTTAAATTGGAGCCTTTTCTACCTGTTGTTTAGCGCATGGATCTATTTGATATCCAATTTTTTCTTATGTAATGATTATGACATGTCTTTGTCTCTAACAAAATGACGCTTTCGTAATCATCTTGATTTTCCTTGAAAAGAAGAACGTCCTTTTCATAATCACTAGGTTACCCCAATACCTATCGTCAATGATCCTTGTCTCATGTAGATAAATTGAAATAATCATTGCCTTAGTTTCCTTGAAAATCGTGGAATACTTCGTTCCAATTCTTAGCCGATGATACCTTTTTGCGTGCTATGCTCTTCCTACATTCCGAAAGAGGCGATGCTGGCGAAGGAAGGAGGAGCGGTTGAATCGCAGCTTATTTTGGAAACGTTTACATTAAAACAAAATATAGAATGGAGATGTTCATGTTGAAGAAAAAAGTTCCAATGTTAGCTGGTGTGTTAGCGGTTGGTCTCGTGACTTCATTATTTGCGCCAAATGGGGAGGCAAAAGCAGCAACGAAATATCCAGAAAGCCCTTCGATTATGGCCAATTTTAATCAGCAAGGATTCTCCACATTAAATGGCGGTACAACAGGCGGTGAAGGCGGTAAAACGGTGACGGTGAAAACCGGAAATGAACTATTAGCTGCCCTCAAAAGCAAAGGAACAAATGAAAAATTGAAAATCGTGGTAGACGGAACGATTACTCCTTCTAATACTTCGGCCAATAAAATTGATGTGAAAGATACAAACAATGTCTCCATCGTCGGTAAAGGGAAAAACGGCGAATTTAATGGGATTGGTATTAAAGTATGGCGTGCTAATAACGTCATCATCCGCAACCTCAAAATCCATCACAGCAAAATCGGTGATAAAGATGCCATCGGAATCGAAGGTGGCTCTAAAAACGTATGGGTCGACCATAATGAACTCTACAACACTTTGAACTCTGGGAAAGATGACTATGATGGGTTATTCGATGTGAAAAATGACTCCGATTACATTACGTTCTCATGGAACTATGTCCATGACAGCTGGAAAACGATGCTTATGGGCAACTCAGATAACGATAACTACAACCGTAAAATTACGTTCCACAACAACCGCTTTGAAAACTTGAACTCTCGTGTACCTTCTATGCGCTACGGAGAAGGCCATCTGTATAACAACTACTACAAAGGCATCAAGACAACCGCCATTAACTCTCGTATGGGCGCAAAAATGAGAATTGAGCACAACGTATTTGAAAATACAAACAATGCCATTGGCAGCTGGGACAGCCGTCAAGTCGGTACATGGCATGTCATCAACAACTCATATATTAATAGCACAGGCAGTCTGCCAACGTCTTCAACAGGTACGTACAACCCTCCTTATAACTACTCTTTGCTTAACGTGAACAATGTGAAATCAGAAGTTGTATCAAATGCGGGTGTAGGAAAAGTAAACCCTTAAGCCAAAAAAAACGTTCGGGCAGAAATCTTCTGTCCGAACGTTCTTGTCATACATTTTTTACACGTTCGAAAATGGACGATCCATTTCATACAGCTTTTGATAACGTACATTTTCTTTCAGCAAATCATGATGCTGCCCCTCCATCTCAATGCGTCCACCTTCAATAAACATCATACGGTCACATGCCTCACAGCCAGTGAGATGATGGGTAATCCAAATGACTGTTTTTCCTTTTAACACACGGAAGATTGTTTCAAGCAATTCACGCTCTGTGCGTGGATCAAGCCCGACGGTTGGCTCATCTAATACAACAATCGGTGTGTTTTGCAGCAAAATCCGTGCTAGAGCTATACGCTGTCTTTCTCCACCAGAGAAACGAACCCCTGTCTCTTGTACACCTGTGTGATAACCTTCTGGCAAAGACTCAATGTAATCGTGCAGCTGCACTTGCCGGGCGGCTTCTTTTACTTGCTCTTCTGTCGCTTCTGGAGAACCTAAGCGAATGTTGTTTAAAACAGACGTATCGAATAAATAGGGCTGTTGATTGAGCACAGACACATAAGAGGATATCTCCTCTTGAATGCTTTGTACCGGTTTCCCCTGAATGCTGACAACCCCTTGATTTGGCACGACTGCCCCTTCTAACAATTTTAAAATGGTCGATTTGCCTGCACCGCTTTTTCCTAAGAGAGCGAGCGATTCACCTTGCTTCAGGGAAAACGAAAAATGCTTTAGTACATGTTGATCTACTTCATATCCGAAGGTGACTTGATCAAAACAGACCGCTTCAACACCATCAGAGACGGGTGTCTCGTCTGCTGCCTTCCTCTCCACTAATCCTTCATACGACTGCTCTTCATAATGATTTAATCTGCTGACGGCATGCTGATAAACAGGAATATCGCCTGCTGCATCTGACAGCGGAAGAAAGGCTTCTGTTAATGGAAACAGCACAAGCACAAAGGCTGCGATGAGCGTGTGCGGCATAGAACCAGCCTGAACGACTGAGCCGCTCCAATACACGACAAGGACGACTGCTCCTCCAATGACTAGCTGTGCTAAAAATTGGCGCAGACGGATAAACCGGTGCTTTGCCGATTCGAGTGCTAATAGCTTTGCTTCTTTTCGTTCATAACCTTCAACAAAATCGTTCTGTCTGCCGCTAAACAACCAGTCACTCACGCCCATGACGGCATCTGTTAAATGGCTGTACAGTTCATTTCTGCCTTTCTTCATTTGAATTTGTCTCGCCCGGTTCACAAGTACTGTGATGTATGGGAATACAAATACGAGCAGCGCCATATAAAGCAGCATCAATCCGGCAAAAGGCCATGAAAAAAGCCCAAGGGCTCCAATCGAAGCGGCATATAAAAGCAGCGCACCGATGGATGGAAAGATTGTTTTTAAATACGCATCCTGTAATCTCTCCACATCTTCTGATAACAGCCCAAGCATTTCACCTGTTCCAAGCTTCGTCTGTTTGGCACTTCGTTCAGCCATGTCATAAAGACGTACCCGCATTTTTTCAATCATCGTCAAAATGAGCTGATGGCTCGCCAGTCTCTCTGCATAACGAGCCGCTGAGCGTGAAATACCAAAGGTACGTACTGCCACGATTGGGACATAGACCATCAAGATATTCTCAGGTCTTGTGGCAGCTTTTGAAATGAGGAACCCTGACGTATACATGAGCATAGAAGCAGAAAACACCGCAATCGCCCCTAAAAAAAGCACCAAGGCAAACAGCTTTTGATTCTCCTTGATATAAGGTATAAACCAGCCTTTACTGACCATGTGTGACCGCCCCCATTTGTTCCTGTACCAATTGATAGTACACACCTTTTCTTTTCATTAATGATTCATGAGTCCCCATCTCTGCAATCGTCCCATGATCCATCACAATGATTTCATCCATATCCGTCATCCAATGAAGTCTGTGTGTGGCTAAAAACACAAGTTTATTTTCAAACAATGGAAGCATTGTTTTCTTCAATTCATACTCTGTCTCAATATCCAGATGAGCCGTTGGTTCATCTAACAGCATAATGGATCGCTGGCCGAGCACTGTGCGAGCGAGGGCAATCCGCTGCGCTTGTCCACCGCTCAGTCCTCTGCCCTGTTCGCCAATGACCTCATCCAGTCCATTGGGGAGATCCGCTACAAGCTGAGACAAACCTGCCTCTTCCACCGCTCTTTCGACGTCTTCATCGGTTGCATTCGGTTCATAAAAACGAATGTTTTCTCTCAGTGTCATGTGAAATAAATAAGGATGCTGCGGCATATAAACGACTTCTTTTTGCCATGCCGCCAGCTGTAAATGAGCAAGCGGCTTTCCGTTTAGGATGATTTCACCTGCAGACGGTTCAACAAAACCGCCGAGAACATCCGTTAACGTCGATTTCCCCGAACCACTGGCACCGATGATCCCAATCTTTTTCTTTCCTTTCACAGTGAGGTCCACATCCTGAATCGAATATGGTGCATGCTCATCATGCAAGACACTGACATCTTGCAGTGTGAGCTCAGATTGCTCATTCCACTCGTTCAGCTGCACGGATTCTGTCTCCTGCTCTCGGAAGCCCTTTTCCTCTAAAATCACTTGAATCGCCTCATTCGCTTCTTTACCGTTTAACGTCGCATGATAATCATTCCCCACTTCACGGACTGGCAAAAAATATTCTGGCGCAAGCATTAGTGCGGTCAAAGCGGGCAATAACAAAAGATCTCCTTCAATTAAGCGCAAGCCGAGAAATACAGCGACAGTCGCAATGGACAGCATAGAAAAGAAATCGAGAGCAAAAGATGAAAGAAAGGCGACTTTCAGTGTGCTCATCGTCGCCTTTCGATAACGCTTTGAGACCTCTGCAATATTGCGAGAATGCTTTTTGCTAATCCCTAAGTAGCGAAGCGTTTCAAGACCACGGAGAGAATCAGTAAAATGATTGGATAATTTCTCATACGATCTCCATTGTTTGGCCGCTTTACGCTGAGCGACAAGTCCTAGCAAAATCATAAAAACAATTAAAATCGGCAGCGTGACAATGAGAATGACAGCAGATGTTTCATCTAATGTCCAAACATAGACAAGCACCATCACCGGAATTACTGCCATGTTCACCATTTTCGGCAAAAACAGCTGTAAATACTGACGATATTGGGCAATGCCCTCCATCGCCAATGTCACAAGCTTTCCTGTTCCTTTTTTCTTCGTGAAAGCTGGCCCTAAACGGAACAGCTGGTCCAACAGCTGCTTTCTCACGTCTGCTCCAATTCGGGAAGAATAGGTGAACATGACCTTCTCCCGCATCAAGGTGAGACCGTGCCGCACCAGAAAGGCAGCAAGAAACAGCAAGACATAAGGTGTTGCCTGCATGAGGCTCTTCCCGTCAAACAGCGTTGTTATGGCATGTGCCAGCCACTGTGCTTGAAAAATAATACTTGCTCCTTGGATGATTGACACAATACCTAAGAGGGCAAGAAGCCCCCTCATTCCTTTTAGTTGAAGCAAACGTTTATCCATTAGTAGGTCATTGGCTCCTTACCGCTTACACGTTTACGGAAGACATAGTAGCTCCAGATTTGATACCCAAGCACAAAAGGCAGCAAAGAAATGGCAACAATCGTCATGACCGTCAGTGAATAAGATCCTGATGCAGCGTTTTGAATGGTGAGGTCGAATGCATGGTTGATCGAACTAATCATGACACGCGGGAATAATGCTGTGAAAAGCATGGTCACCGTCACCATAATACCTGCACCTGTGAATAAAAATGTCCAGCCATCACGCTCTTTTCTCATAAAGAATAGAGCCGCTACATAACAAACCACAATAAGTACAGTTAAAGGGATCGTAATGATCGGACGCACGGTATAAATGTCTGTTTCAAGAATAGACACACCAACAAATAGAACAAGAACTGGTAGTGCAATCAATAAAACACGCTGACCGAGCTTTCTTGCACGATTTCTTAAATCACCCTCAGTGCGGAGTGTGACGAAAATCAATCCATGCAGGAGGCAAAGCACCGTCACGGCTACCCCGCCGATCACTGAATAAAGATTCACAAAGTCTGTAAATCCAGCGTACATATTCATGCTTTGATCAATGGGCATTCCTCGTAAAATGCTTGTGAATAGCACGCCGAGTAAAAATGGCGGAAGCAGGCTACCAAAGAAGATAACCCAGTCCCACGTTTTGATCCATGAAGCCTTCTCGACCTTCCCTCTAAATTCAAAGGCGACCCCCCGCCCAATGAGCGCTAATAAAAGAACTGCAAACGGAATATAGTATCCGCTGAACATCGTAGCGTACCAGTGAGGAAAAGCGGCGAAAATAGCCCCGCCAGCTGTAATCAGCCAGACCTCATTCGCATCCCAGAAAGGGCCAATCGTATTGATTAAAATGCGGCGCTCATGTGCATCTTTTCCAAGCAGCTGCATGGACATCCCGACACCAAAATCAAATCCTTCTAAGAAGAAAAATCCAACAAACAATACTGCGACAAGAATAAACCAAATCTCGTTAAGATATGCCATGATATGCGCCTCCATCAAATGGATCTGTAGACAGGTCCGTTTCATCCTTTTGATCTGTATTCTCTTCAGAATGTGCACCTTTTTTAATTTCTCGAATGAATAAGTAGGCAAGCACGATGGCAAGAATCAGATAAATGGTCGTAAAGCTAATGACTGAGAATAGCAACATGCCGTACGATACGTTTGGTGAAATGGATTGTGCGGTTGTCATCATACCAAAGACTGTCCACGGCTGACGCCCAATTTCCGTCATGATCCAGCCAGCTGAGTTTGCAATAAACGGGAACGCAATCATCCATACCATGAAGCGTAAATACCATTTGTTTGATTCTAGTTTTTTTCTAAAGCTCAAATACAAACCAATCATACTAGCAAAAATCATCAACATGCCGGCACCCACCATGATTCTAAAGCTCCAGAAGGTTGTTTTGACTGGAGGAATGTAATCCCCAGGACCAAACTTTGCTTCATATTCTTTTTGAAGGGTCAGCATGCCTGGCACATCTCCACTAAACTTCGAATAGGCCAAGTAACTTAAAGCAAACGGAATATTGATCTCCGCAGAGTTTTCTTTTTTATCTGTATCAATGTTGGCAAATAGTGTCCAAGCCGCTGGATCTCCACTATCCTTCCAAAGGGCTTCACTTGCTGCCATCTTCATCGGCTGTGATTCCATTAAGTGCTTCGCTTGATCATGTCCAGAGAACGCCACACCTAAGCCAGAAATGAAAGCAAGCACCATGGCAATCTGGAAAGATTTTTTGAAAAAGGTCACTTCTTGTTTTTTGATCATTTTATAGGCACTAACACCCGCGATAAAGAAAGCACCGGTTGCCAATGCACCAAACAGAACGTGCGGGAACTCTACCCAAAGTTGCGGATTTGTCACGAGCGCCCCAAAGTCATTCATTTCTGCACGGCCATTTTTAATCACAAATCCAACTGGCTCCTGCATAAATGAGTTGGCGAGTAAAATCCAAAACGCCGAAAAGATCGTACCAAGAGAAACGAGCCAAATACATAACAAATGAATTTTTTTCGGTAGACGGTCCCAGCCGAATATCCAAAGACCAATAAAGGTCGATTCAAGGAAAAAGGCCAATAGCGCTTCAATGGCAAGCGGTGCACCAAAGACATCACCGACAAACCTTGAATAATCTGACCAGTTCATCCCAAACTGGAATTCTTGCAGAATCCCTGTCACCACACCTACTGCAAAGTTAATTAAGAAAAGGTGACCCCAAAATTTTGCCATCTTTTTATAAATCTCTTTTTTCTTGACGACATAAAGGGTTTGCATCAATGCAACGATAAATACCAAACCTATAGACATAGGAACAAAAATAAAATGAAATAATGTCGTTGAGGCAAATTGAAATCTTGCTAAAAACAGCTCACTCACAGCCTTACATCCTCCCTTACTTTCGCATGCCGAATGATTCGAGATATTTATGCTCACCATTTCACAAAAAGTTCACTATTTGTTCAATGATTCACAAGTGGAAGTCCATTTGATATAGTTCACTCGGTGAAATTTTACTCTTGATTTTCATTCGGTTAGTTATTTATACCTGTACTTTACACCCATGCGCTTCAAAAATAAAGTAAATTTTACCTAAAATTTGGATGGGATTGTGTCAGTTGTTTGAATACTTTGTCAAAAATATGTGACGGAAAGAGACAATCACAAAAAAATAGCGCTGCTTCTTCGCTGCAGCGCTTTTGAATATTTAGGCTTTTTTCTGTAAAGCGGGTCTTGTGACTTGCACTTCATAGTACGTAATTTTGTTTTTTAACAGGCCTTCAGGTTTCGCCTTTCCGTGAGCGTGCGCATCACCAAATGCCTGAGATTTTGTCCAATTCACAAAGTCTTCTTTTCGATTCCAGCGGGTGTGAATGGTCACTTCATCGTAATCAGTTGTCTGCTGAGTGACCCATACTTCCATACCTAAAAATCCTTCCATAAATTCTACTTGTCCCTGCTTGTTAAACCGTTTAACAAGGTGGTCTGCACTGCCCTTTTCTACTCTTACTTGGTTGTTTACAATAATCATGTTTGGTTCATCTCCCTTTTGTTGTTGAATGGAGGCAATGGGGATAATGAGTGGATGCGGTCCGTCTAAGTGAACCTCTGCCTGAATCCCAAAAACCTCCTTGAAAAAGTCTTCTGTTAACACTTCTTTTGGTGAGCCAATTTGATGCACCTGACCTCGCTTCATAGCAATGAGACGGTCACAATATTTTGCGGCCTGCTGCAAGTCATGGAGAACCATTAAAATGGTGATGCCATGTGTTTGATTCAGCTGTTTGAGCAGCTCCAATAATTCAAGCTGATGTGCAATGTCTAAATAAGTGGTTGGCTCATCCAGAATGATGGTCTCTGTCTTCTGAGCCAGTGCCATTGCAATATATGCCTTTTGTCTTTCTCCGCCTGATAATGTATGAAGCATTCTATTTGCATTCATGCGGCTATTCGTCACCTCAAGCGCCCACTCAATCGCTTCATGATCTGACGTGGTGCTTTTTTTCCAGATGGAACGATGCGGACTGCGTCCAAGTGCGACCAACTCACGTACTGTCATCGATGGAATGGCGGTTCTTGTTTGCATGAGAACTGCCACCTCCTTGGCGATCTCCTGTGCCGTCATCTCTTTTTGCGGGATGTCGTGAATGTAAATCATGCCGCTTTCGATTGAGGTCAGTCGTGCGGCCGCTTTGATAAAAGTCGACTTACCTGACCCATTCGGGCCAATGATTCCGGTCACACTCCCTTTAGGAACAGCTGCTGAAATGGAAGACAGCCGAAAGCCGCCTTGACTGAGACTCACGTCATCCATTGCAATGACATCCATCTTAACCCCTCCCTTTCTTTTTTAATAAATAGAGGAAGAAAGGTGCACCGATGCAGGCAAGCAAGATCCCTACAGGCAATTCAACCGGTGTAAACCAGACCCGTGCCGCTGTATCGGCAAAGACCACAAGCACGCCCCCTCCAAGCATTGAAATCGGTAGCAAATACCGGTAGTCATCTCCGATTAAAAGACGGATAAAATGAGGCACAACAAGCCCTACAAATCCGATTAAACCACTGACACTGACAGCCGCTCCAGCTAAAAGAGCGGCCAGCGCAATGAGAAAAAATCGAGTCCGCTCTACTCGAAGACCCAATAACTGAGCCGATTCATCGCCAAGCAAAAGGAGATTGGACGGTTTAATGGCGAAAAAGCAAAGACATAATCCAGCCAGCGCATATGGCGACACGAAGCTAAGATGATGCCAGCTCCGTCCGTTTAATCCCCCTGATAGAAAAGGCAAAACAGCCTGCACACGCTCACTATAAAGCACCATAAACCCATTCATTACCGCACCAAGGAGCGCATTGACGGCAACACCTGCCAAGATCAATTTAAGCGGTGAAACCCCTTGATCAAATGACAGCATATACACGACAAGAGCTGCTAATAAGGCGCCCAGAAAAGCGGCTGCCGGAAGCAAATACGTGAATTGTGGAAGAACAATCATGCTGAGTACAGCAGCTAACCCGCCGCCCGCAGTCACACCAATGATCCCAGGGTCAGCCAGTGGATTTCGGACAACTCCTTGTAAAATCGCCCCTGATGCAGCGAGGCAGGCCCCAACGAGAAAACCAATGAGCACACGGGGCAGCCGTAAATCCATAACAATTTTTTCATGAACAGGCAGACCTGATCCCGTGAACACAGCCATTAAATCCGTCAGCGATAATTGGACAGAACCTACCGCAAGTCCTAGACAGACGCCCACACATAAAGTGAGAAACAATCCTGGTAACAGCCATTTTCGTCTTGACTGCCTTTTTTGAAAATCTAGTTCTGCATTCATCTTCATGATGACAATCGCTTCAATTTCTTCTCTAATTCATCGATCGCTCTGATGACTTCTGCGCCTGGATTTGTCCCAAATAGGTCACTTGGCAGAATCTCAACGTGTCCATTTTTGACAGCTGATACATCGTGCCACGCCGCATTTTGCTTCATTTCACTCATAAAGCCTGCTTTGACATCTTCAGGATTGCTGTGTGTCATCAGCAAAATGAGATCTGGATCGGCCTCGATTACCTTTTCTGCATTGATTTGTGCATATTGCGGAAACTTTTCGAGTGCTGGTTCATTTTCAGCAATATTCGCCCCACCAGCGATCCGCAGCAGATCACCGCTTAAAGATTGTGGAAGTGCCGCCATATATGTACCGGGCGCACCATATACAACGAGCGTCTTTACTTTTTTCTCAGGCTGCTTCACTTGCTTGATCCGCTGGTCGATTTGAGCATTGAGCGCTTTGGCCTTTTGCTGCTTTCCAAGTAAATCACCAAATAAAGTAACTTGACGCTGGATATCCTTCACTGAGTTGGCACTTGTCAAAAGAAGCTGTGAACCAATTCCTTCTATAGTAGAGATATCCTTGCTGTTTAATGATTCATTCCCAAGCACCACATCGGGCTTTAAACTCGTGATCAGCTCGACATCAAATTGATGGGTTGTGCCAATTGATTGTACGGACTTTGCCTTTTGTAGATTGTCTGGCAATTCGGCAGTTGGCCGGCCGACAACCTGGCCACCTAAGGCATAAATGATGCTCATGTCGCCAGTTGACAACGAGACGATCCGTTCAGGTGATTCATGAAACGATAATGTTCTGCCGGCAAAATCCTGAATGTTGAGCGCACCTTGCTTGCTCTCATTCTCGACAGGCGCCGCCTGGCTGCATCCGCCGAGGAGAAGCACGACGACGAGTCCTGCCCAAATCACATGTAAACATTTCAACCGTCTGTCTCTCCTTTTCTAGTAAACTTTCTTTAGCTTCGCCTGTACCACGAGACGCTTGTTTTTAGGTGCCAGCACGTGATCACAGGTCGATAATGTGAGAATCAAGTCATCTGTGGATACGTCTGTTTTCGTTTGATAGATGGACTTCTTACGCACAGCTTGCAAGTAGTGCGCATATTCACCAAGATCCTGAAAATCAGTCTGAATATAATCGAAATCGACTGTCGTCTCATACACAGCAAAAATCTCTGCTTCATAGCTTTGATACAGCGTATCGTACTGAAATGTGCGATGATCTTGGAAGAAATCTTTTTTCAAATAGTTTGTGAGACCAGCAAACATAGACCCATCCCTCATCCGATGACCGTACACCACTGTATTGGGACTTTCATGCAAGACGTCATTACGATAATCCATAAAGATACTGCCTGCCCGTGTGTCATCCTTTACATAATTACGAGTTAAATAGAATGCATTATCGTTTGACTGAACAATTGGATACTGAATCATCGTGTCCTTCATATCAATCCAACCGACAATGTCTTCATTCACCTTTCGCAAATCATCAAATGACTGACGGATTTCTCCAGGTTTTCGCTGTTTCATTCCATCCTCGTGTGTGTAAAGTGTCTGAGCCTTTGCAAGCACCTGACGATTTTGATAATAGCCAAAGAGCTCCAAGCCAATGGCAGTACCGCTATATAGAAAAACACCTAAACAGACGATCGTCAGCATTCGCTGCCCGATCCTTTTCCCTCGTTTCACACTGTCTCACCTGCTTTTTGCACAACTTATATGCCTACAGGCACGATATACATCCCTGTTTCTGCATCTTGCTTAATTGTGACGGACACATGATAAATGTGCCGCACCATCTCTTCTGTTAACACATCATTTGGCCGTCCTTCGCGAATAATTTGTCCATCTTTCATGGCGATGATAACATCACTATAGCGAATCGCCTGATTCATATCGTGCAGGACCATCACGATGGTTAATCCATGCTCGACATTGAGCTCTCGAATGAGCTCAAGAATGTCAAATTGATAATACATATCCAAATAAGTCGTCGGTTCATCTAAGAAAAGGATCGGTGTTTTTTGCGCTAAAGCCATCGCAATCCATACACGCTGCCGTTCTCCGCCTGACAATGAGGCGAGAGGCACTTTTCGCTTATCCGTCAGCTTTGTACAGGACAGTGCCCACTCAATTGCTTTCTCATCCTCTTCCTTGTCACTGCCGCGCATCGTCTGGTAGGGCGTTCTCCCAAATGCCACGACTCGTTCGATCGTTAAATCGAGCGGCGCTTCATTTTGCTGATGTACGACTGCCAGCTTTCTCGCGAGTTCCCTTGGCTTGAACGCATTCAGCTCTTGTCCATCTAAATGAATCTGTCCTTTATGTGGACAATGGTTATGTGCCATCAAGGAAAGCAGCGTGGATTTGCCCGAGCCATTTGGACCGATAATGGTCGTAATTTTCCCCTTTTCGATATGCGTGGTGACCGATTGAACAATGTCCCTCTGTCGATCATAGGAAAACGACACCTCACGAATGTCCATGCAGACGATCCCCCCTTCTTAATAAAAAGATCAGAAACGGTCCGCCAATGACAGCCATGATTGTAGAAGCAGGGATTTCATTTGGTGCCACAAGCGTTCTGCCGAGCGTATCAGCCGTCAAAATGAGCAAGGCCCCGCTTAACGCAGAAAATGGAATCAGTACCCGGTGGTCAGAGCCGACGAGCCTTCTAGAGATATGGGGAATGAGCAAACCGACAAAGGCAATCACGCCCGCTACCGCAGCAGTCACCGCTGCTAATAACACCGCCGTGATTGAAATCAAAAGGCGCATTCTGGTCACACGCAATCCTAAGTTTTTCGCCGTCTTATCCTGAAGGGCAAGCAAGTTACACCATCTGCTAAAGAAAAGCGCAACCACAAGCCCAATGACGCCATAGACACCGATTAAACGGACATCTCCCCACGTTTTCATCGTCAGATTCGACTGTCCCGACTGATTAATGGTGATATTGAAATAGCTGCAAATGGTCACAAACGCTTCTGCCATCCCTGTAAACATGGCATTGATGGCGATCCCCACCAGAATCATTCGAATCGGGCTTAAGCCGCCTTTCCAAGACAACACGTATACGAGGAAGCAGGCAATTGCCCCGCCTAAAACTGAAAATAAAGGAGAGTAGAAATAAAATTGAGGAAGCGCTGTAATTGCCATTAAAGAAAAGAAGCTAGCTCCCGATGAAATACCAATAACACCGGCATCTGCTAATGGATTCCTCATCACAGACTGCAAGAGGACACCGGAGACAGATAAAGCCGCCCCTGTAAACATCGCAATGAGCATGCGGGGGATTCTTAAATCTTTAATGATTTCTACCTGTGCATGTTGACCGGTCATAAGCCCTTCCAATAATTCAATCGGTGTAACATGAATGCTCCCCGTAATGGCGGAATAAATAAATACGCCGGCTAGTAAGAGACTGACTATCAGAAATAAAATCCCTGTTTTTTTCATCTTGAACGTCCTTTTATCATTAAGATTCGCCGCTTATGACGGGTACAACATACGAGTTAATTCATCTAATGCCTCTGCTGCCTTTAAGTTGCCTGTTGTCCCGAATAAGCTTTCTTCGAGGTCGTACACCCGGTCTTGTTTGACCGCATGAAAATGTTTCCAAATATCATTTGTTTTAAATTCTTGATCAAACATTTTGACGACTTCATCCGGCATCCCATGTGCAGCTCGGAGAATGATATCTGGATTGGCTTTTTGTAAATACTCCGTATTGGATGCCAAATACTCCATTTTCTCACCTTTTACGATGTTCTTTCCTCCTGCAATACGCACAAGATCACCGATATACGAATTCTCTGTTGCCACTAAATAACTGCCTGGTACACCAAGCAAAATGAGAACGGATGGCTTCGTCTTTCCCTTCGTTCTCTCTTGTATGTCTTTCTTTTTTTGTTCAAAATCATCCACAATGCGTTTCGCTTGTGTCTTTCTATCATATTTTTCTCCAAGCTTTGTGATGGCGTTCTCCATCTTGTCCAGGCTCTCAAGGTTGAGGTATGTCGCAGGGACAGAAGCTTGTTGAAAAGGCGTTTCTAAATCATATTGAAGGGTCGTGACAGACAGGACATCTGTCGGTTGAAGTGATTGGATGATTTCCATGTCCGGGCTCATTGGGTTACCGACTTCTGGGAGTCCTTTGTATCGAGCCGGCAAGGATTTTTGACTTGTTGGCACCCCGACAAGATCTACCTCTAGCGCATCCATGATCTCAGCAGCAGCTACAGTCGTTGCCACAATGCGGGCACTTGATGCTGCGCTTTTTTTGCCTTTCGCTGAGCTTTCAGCTGATTGTGAGCAGCCTGCTAAGAAGACGCACACACATAGAGCCGTGATCAGGGTACATAACATTCGATGCTTCAAAAAACAGAAGCCTCCTTTCGAAAAAAGGAAGTGGATGCGCCGAGATGAATGGCGCACCTCACTTAACATAGATTCTTTATCTTGTACGAGTTTGATACTTTCTGACGAGCACGAATAGTGACCCGCCGAATAAAAGAATGTACACCCAAAGAAGTGAAGTATCTCCTGTTTTCGGGTTCAGCTGACCTGTCTCAGACTTGGTTTGGTCATCTGATGGCGTAAAGGTCATCTGCTCTGCGCCCGTTTCCTCTGGTGCGAAATTCGCAAGCTGGTTTGGTTGAGAATCGTGATCATTCGGATTTTTCACAAAGCCGATGCTCTCATCGTCTCCGATCACCGTCGCAATTCCGCTTCCTTCACCACTTGCGATGCCTTTCGTATCATAGACAAGTTTGACATCGTACTGCTCATGATAATTGGCAGCTGGAATGTCAATTTTCACGCGTGCTGCCTGATCACTACTCAAACTTTTTGCTTCATATTGAATCACTCGTGTATCTGCTTTTTGATCAGCCTTTGCAACTAGCGTCTCTTCAAATTTACCGCCGGTTCCTACTTGGAACGACGTGATGGCTGAGCTGTTCTTCACAGTGTATGAAACGAAATGGCGGCCATTTTTCACCACCAATGTCGCAGGGCTCACGACGTAATCGTTCATGCGAGAAAGCTCATCTTTGTCTGCTTTCTTCATTGAAAAAGGAAGCTTGTACACTCCGTCTTTTAGCTGAACTGTCTCTTGATTCGTTCCGCCGTTCGTTGTGTCTGGTGCTGGTTTATTTGGTTTTGGTGTTTCTGGTGTAGCCGGGGTTTCTTCCTCTATTTGACCGTCCTTCAGTGGAACGATACTTTTTGAATCAAATTGAAAACGAATATCGTACGTTTGATCATAGTGAGCGGCTGCTACCACAATGTGTACTTTTCCGTTAACTGCTTTTTTCAGATCAGATACTTCAAATGAAACCACTCTTGTGTTCTTTGCTTGATCTGTGCTCACGTTTTTCACTTCTTGATAAGAACCGTTTTTCTCTATTTTCAAAGAATCAACTGACGTATGATCCTTCACCGTAAAGGAAACGGTTTGCGTTCCATTTTTAACGGTTAACGATGCTGGATGTGAGAAGTATTGGCTCATCCGAGATGCCTCATCCTCATCGCCCTTCAGCACACTGTAGTTGATACGATACACACCATCTTTTAATTGGTTCTGCGCTGAATCAACTGGTGTTGTGCCGTTTTGATCATCTGGCTTTGTTTCGCTGTCGCCTGGCGTCGTGCCGCTTTGATCATCCGGCTTTGTTTCGCTGTCGCCTGGCGTCGTACCGTTTTGATCATCAGGTGTTGTTTCACTATCGTCTGGCTTCGCAGGCGTGACAAGTGTGAGACTGCTCTCGTCGAAAGCGAGCTGTACGTCATACGCCTCATCATAAATAAAGCCGCCTAAGTCCCAGTAAATTTTGACCCAGCCATTTAATTTGGCTGATACATCGGCTACATCAAATTTGATCACACGCGTATTCGCTGTCTCATCTTCACTGACCGTTTCAGTGGTGACGAGAGAGCCATTTTGTTCGACCTTGAAATCTGTAATTTCTTTGCTTTGCTTCAGTGTAAGATAGGCAGTCGTCTTGCCATTTTCGATGACGAGCTTAGCTGGCTTTTCTGTATACGTATCCATCATGGATGCTTCAGTGCTACCATTTTTTAAAATGGTGAATCCGGCTGTATATTCACCATCAACCAATGATGCCGCCTGAGCCGTTCCTTGAGGCAGCTGAAACGCAGTCAACAAACTGAATAAAACGAGCAGAATAGCTGTCTGTAGATGAAAAAGACGTTTCAAAAGATGACACTTCCTTCCGTTAATGCTTGATGATCCACTTTCTCGCTAAAAACCCGCCTGAACATAAGACAAGCACAAGGAGCCATCCCATCTGGCTTGTATCACCAGTTTGAGGATTTTCTTCTTGTTTTGTTTTGGTGGATGAATCAGTTGTTTTGGTTGTTTCTTTTGATGATTCTTGATGTTTTGCTGCACCTGCTGTTTCTTTTGAACTGTCAGAAGAAAGTGACTTGATGCTGCTTTCATCGAATTTCAGCTGGATGGTATAGTCGTGATCATAATCAGCCGATTTGACTGTGACATGGATTTTTGACTTGATTGGTTTAGACAAACTCTGTGCTTGGAATTGAACAAGCCTTGTATTGGCTTTCTTATTCGTTGATAGGACCGTCGTATCGACATAGCCACCATTTCCCGGCACTTTAAATTCCGTTACCCAGCTGCTGTTTTTAATGGTCATTTGCACAGTCAGCTTGCCATTTTTCACGATCACTTTTGCCGGCTTCAGCCAGTAATCATTTGCCATCGAAACGGCAGTTCCTTCGGCCTTCATCACAGTGTAATTGACGGAGTATGTACCATCATTTAATGAGGCAGCCTGTGCATTTGAAAAAGGCAGTATAAGTGCCAGCAATAATGCAGCCACAAAGGCTGGCATCCTGATCCATTTTTTCATCAGATGAATTTCCTCCCTTTTTATTGAACAGTTGCTGCATCAAACTTGACGCGAATGTCGTAATTGCCTGTATATCCAATGACCGGTACAGTCACACTCACTTTAGCTGGTACAACATCTGTCAGGCTGTTGACATTGAACTCTACCGTTCTCTTATTAGCAGCTGTGTTTGTACTGATCACCTTTGCATCTTTGTAGACACCTTGATCCAATGTTTTAAAGCTTGTAATCCAAGAGCTGTTCGTTAACGTGACTTGCGCTTTGATTTTTCCATCCTTCACAACAAGCTTAGCTGGTTTTTCAAAATACGTATTTGCTGTTGACGTTGAATCACTGTCTGCTTTCCATACCACATATTGTGCTGAATATTGACCATCTGCTAAGCCTGCTGCTGAGGCAGAGCTAACCGGGGCTAGAGCAAACAATAGAACAAAGCTAAAGAATAATAAGACGTGTGATGCTGAACGAAGTGATTTCATATATATCCTCCTAATTGATATTGATAATTATTCTCAATAGATAATAAAAAAAATAACCTTTATCAGCGTATGAATCACACTCATAAATGATTATGATAATCATTATCAATTGAGTTTAAAAAATAAATCTTTGCTTTCGACAAGTCAAAGATGTCTGCTGCTACATGATGTAGTGATACACGGTTTAGGTAATCTGTCCCATTCATGATACCATGGCATAACCTCCCCATTCCATTACAGGGAAAAGAACCCTCTTCTCCTTGATATTATATGATGAATGAATTTATTGTCAACATCATTTTTCATACTATTGACTTAGATTTCTGGAAAATCACAAAAAAAATCGATCAGGGACACTGATCGAAATTGATTAAGAAGGGATATGTTCACCCTTTTCACTATTTTTACGCTCTAAAGACCAAGCATACATTTCCCGTATGACTGGTTCAATTTTCTTTCCTTGTTCTGTTAGTTCATATTCAATCCGCACGGGAATGTCGGGATATACTTTTTTCTCAACAAGGCCTTCAGCTTCTAGATCTTTCAGCCTTTCTGATAATAACCGTCCGCTGATGTTCATTTCATTTTCAAGCTGACAAAAACGTTTTGGCCCTGTCAAAAGCTGATTGATGATGAGAATCACCCACTTCTTCCCTAAAATCTCCATGGCATCTGTAATTGGGCAGCCATCTACTTGAGCCATACTTTACTCCCTCCTGCTTTTCTCTACTTTTTTTCATTATAACATAATTAATTACTTGAAATAAGTTACTAACTATTATATAGTTTAGTTACTAAAAGTAACAAGGTAATCATTTTTATCAATTTTCAATAAACCATTGAACATGCAGATGCATATAACATGAAGGAGATGACCGAGCTTTGAATACAATAGAGCAGGTAAGATTAGGTGTAACAGAATTACATGTGTCCAGCTTTGAGCGTTCTTTGCCTTTTTATACAGACATTTTAGGTTTTACTTTATTAGAACAGACGGATTCTACTGTCACGCTTGGCAGCAACGCAAAGGAACCAATCCTTGTGCTGAAAGAAGATGTGCAGCTGAAAGAGAAGCCGGATCATGAGCCAGGACTTTATCATTTTGCGGTTTTATTACCTACCAGAAAAAACCTGGGCACATGGCTGGCGCATGTGATCAAAAAAGGCTATCCTTTAATTGGAGCGAGCGATCACTTTTTCAGTGAAGCCATTTATTTAAGTGATCCAGATGGCATCGGCGTTGAGATTTATGCTGATCGTCCTCAGGACATATGGGTAGGTGAGCATGGAGAGCTGAAAGGTGGCGGAAATGCTCCGCTTGATGGAGATGGTCTCCTGCAAGAAGCCGCTGATTCCACCTGGGAAGGACTCCCGGCTGGTACAGTCATGGGACACTTGCATTTCCATCTCAACCCAGAAGAAGCCGATTCCTTTTATGTGAACACGCTCGGTTTCCATATCCGAATGGCTCCCCCAGCCAGCTTATTCGTTGCTGGTGGCGTCTATCATCACCACCTTGCCTTTAATGCATGGGGACGCGGGAGAAAAGGAGCCATTGATCCACGTTTTTCAGGAATTAGAAGCTATACACTGGTTTTCCCAAAAGAAAGCGATAGAACATCCGTCGTCGAACGTCTGACAAAAGCAGGCGTTCACATGAACACGACAGGAAAAAGTAACGAATTTATTGATCCATTTGGCGTTCTCGTTCGTTTACAGATTGAAGAAACAGACAAAAAAGAAGGTGCAGAATATGGACAAACACACAGAGGTTAAAACAGCCATTTTAAAAGATAAAATCAAACGAGTACAGCAAGAAGACGGATTTATATATATCACTGGACCTATTAAACTGCCAGTGAATTTAGACGGTAGAACGGTCATGTTTAACTGGTATTCATGGTTAAAAGATGACGGGAAAGAACCATTATCAGATGAAGCTTTAATCGAAAGCCTTTCCTCCCGTGAGCTTGCAGATCACCAGCAATCAAGCGTCCTTGTTTACGGAGATTTCGAACATGCTGATGAAGCGCTGATCCGCATGCATTCCATCTGCCACACCGGCGATATTTTCGGAAGCAAACGCTGCGATTGCGGGTTCCAATTGAAACAGTCTATGCGAATGATTGAGGACAATGGAGCAGGCGCACTGTTTTATTTAGCCAACCATGAAGGACGCGGGATCGGTCTTTTCAGTAAAGCCATGGCCTACATCTTGCAAGAAAACGGCTACGATACAGTAGAAGCAAACGAAGCACTGGGCTTTGAAGATGATACACGTCAATATGAAGAAGCGATTGCTGTTCTTCAAACACTTCGTACAAAGCCAGTCAGACTTATCACAAATAATCCGAAAAAGACGGATGCCATCAGCCATGCAGGCCTTTCTCTTTCTGGACGGATTCCACTTTGGGGTGATGTCTCTGAGTTCAATGAGAAATACTTGCAGACAAAAATTAACCGCTCAGGTCATATGAAGGCGGATCAAGAGGTGCGTACGATTGCCACATCATGAGCGATATATGAAACTAGCCCTTGAAAATGCTGAAGCAATGAAAGGTCAGACATCTCCCAATCCGCTTGTCGGGGCTGTGATTGTGCGAGAAAATGAAATTGTTGGGGTCGGGGCGCATATGAAGGCCGGCGAACCACATGCAGAAATTCATGCACTTAAAATGGCTGGAGACAAGGCAAAAGGTGCCACGATCTATGTAACACTAGAGCCTTGTTCCCACCATGGCCGCACAGGCCCATGCGCTGAAGCACTTGTGAAAGCTGGCGTAGAAAAAGTCGTCGTTGCTGCACTGGATCCGAACCCGCTTGTTGCCGGGCGCGGGATTGCCATTTTACAAGATGCAGGTATTCAAGTCATCACAGGCGTCATGGAGCAGGAATCCATTCTCATGAATGAAGTGTTCAACCACTTTATTACGAAAAAAACGCCTTTCGTGACACTCAAAGCAGGCATTACGTTAGACGGAAAAATTGCATCTGCTACGTCTGACAGCAAGTGGATTACATCAGAAACGTCCCGTTATGATGCGCACCACATTCGCAGTATCAACGATGCGATCTTGGTCGGTGCGCAAACCGTCATTCACGACGATCCTTCATTAACAGCACGGATTCCAAACGGTCATCATCCAATTCGAATTGTCTTAGACTCTAAGCTGTCTATCCCGCTGACGGCAAAGGTGGTCACGGATCAAATGACGCCAACATGGATCTTTACAACAAAACAAGCCGATGAAGAAAAACGAGCTGTTTTAGAAGCAGCTGGCGTCAGCGTCATCATGACGGATAGCGATATCCGGGTGCCCTTACAAGAAGTACTTCAAGTGCTCGGAGAAAGAAATATCTCCTCCCTGATGATTGAAGGCGGAGGACAAATCAATGCCTCATTTTTAGAACAGCAGCTGGTCGATAAACTCGTCATCTACATGGCGCCCAAGCTCATTGGCGGACGACTCTCTCCTTCTTTTTTCGGAGGCGAAGGCATACGCCTCATGAGTGATGCAATTGAACTCGATCAACTCTCTCTTGAACCACTCGGAAAAGATATAAAGATAACGGGTTATCCTGTTTATCAATAAACAACAAAGCTTGTAGATTGAGTCTGCAAGCTTTTTTCTCATCATTGAATTTGAGGTGATTAAATTGAACATCAAAGGAATAAACCATTTATTATTTTCTGTTTCTGATTTAGAGACATCTATTGATTTTTACACAAAGGTCTTTAATGCCAAATTGTTAACAAAGGGCAGAACGACAGCTTACTTTGATTTGAACGGCCTGTGGCTTGCCCTCAATGTAGAAAAAGACATTCCTCGTCAAGACATCCATCACTCTTACACACACATCGCTTTTTCTATTGATGAGGAGGATGTAGATCCAATGTATAACAAACTAAAAGATTTGAACGTCAACATCTTACCAAGCCGGCCAAGAGACGAAAGAGATCAGAAGTCGATTTATTTCACAGACCCTGATGGACATAAATTTGAATTTCATACAGGAACCTTGAAAGATCGATTGGATTATTACAAACTAGAGAAAACACATATGGAGTTTTATGAATGAAACGCAAAGAAAAACAGAGAGGAAACAACAAGGTGCTATTCGTCATTAAATAGGAAAGATGGTAAAATATACATAGAAACGTGTTGCAAACGATAGTCCTCCCCCCTTCCATACTAAAGGTGTTTTTATGCCTAGAAAGGAGGGGTCAGTTTGAGAACAAAACTTGTGCGTTCACGCGTTGAGAGACGCAAAAACAAAAAGAAAAAAGCTTGTACCTGTAAGTACAAGCTTTGGTTCCTTATCTTAAATTCAATCCGAACTCTAGTCCAGTTCATCATATGGATTTTAGATAAGAGAACGTTCTGAATGAACCCTTAAGATGATAATGAAAAATAAAGCGGCACCTTCATTACCCCTAGTCAAGGTAATGCTGGTTCTATCTCGTTTCTGTTTTTTGGAGGGCTGCTTTATTTTTTCATATTATTTCAGTTTATTCCTCACATTTTAAATTTATACATAGAAAAAGCACACGGTAGTCAGCCGAGTGCCCAAATTAAATTTCTTTTCAGTTGTATGGTGAACGTTCAAGAAATTCACCTTGAAGCTCTCGTGCTTCAGTTTGAAAACTAGTTCAACTTAGTCCGAGTTGAACAAAAAACTTGTGCAACAATATGTTACCATAAGTAACAATTTGTTACCATAGTTAAGCTTATTTTTTAATCTTACTTATTCATTTCAAATGCAGAATTTTCATTATTTCAAATAAATTATACAGCTTTTTGTTATGCAATGAATCAAATATACTGAACAACACTCAAAATAACTTTCAAGTATAATAACCTGTACTTTTCTTCTAAGCCCTCCTACTTTCTATTGGCAATTGTAAGACCTTATTAAGTTAAATAAAAAAGAATCAGTATATAAAAAACTGATTCTTTCTGCATACATTTATCTCAAACAAATCGTATTTAATCCACGAAACTTGTCGTAAAATGTTTCATGTGAAACATCTGTGATCTAATATTGATCAATTTCCCTCTATCAGCCTGCCAAAGCTTTCGGGTGAAAGTCCCGGTGAAATGCGCAGGCGGTGTAAGGACATCATGCCTTGTTCCTTTTTCGCATGTCCTGGTTCAGTGGTCACAGCCATTTCATATCCTGCTTCCTTCGCCAGCTTCAGCGTGTCTTCGTTATAGCGACCGACCGGATAGCTGACCATGACCGTTTGTTGGGAAAACCGCTGGTCAAAGAATACCTTCGATCCTTTTAATTCTTCTTCCTGCTGCTTCTGTGATAAACGATTGAGCTCTAAATGATGAATGGTGTGACTCTCTATTGAAATACCATGCGCCACCATATCATCCATTTGGGCATCGGTTAAATGATGCGGGCGGCCGATGGACTGCTCGATCATAAAAATCGTGGCTTTCATTCCATATTCCTTTAAAATCGGAAATGCCTTTGTGTAGTTATCCGTATATCCATCGTCAAATGTGATAAGAACATACTTTTCACTTGGTGTCGAATTGGTCGCGAGAACTTGATATGCCTCTTTCGGCGACAGCGTGACATAGCCGTTGTCTTTCAGCCATTTCATATGAGCTGCAAATTCGCTTTTTGGCACACGTAACGAA
Source organism: Bacillus sp. 2B09 (assembly GCF_003946835.1). Taxonomy (NCBI): domain Bacteria; kingdom Bacillati; phylum Bacillota; class Bacilli; order Caryophanales; family Bacillaceae; genus Bacillus; species Bacillus sp. 2B09. Next base: position 119,224 of record NZ_RPSG01000002.1, on the reverse strand, counting down.
TTACCGCTAGAGATACTGTGATACATCAAGATTGGAAGCGCAACGGGTTCCTTTTGCTGAATCCAGTTTTGTTTGTCTATCTCTGCTGCTTCAATTTGCTGCGTTTCTGTTGTTTCTTTCGTTTGTACTTGACCCTTTACCTCTTTGATGGCTTGCTGGTTTCCTTCTGTTTGCTGTTTCGTACCCATACAGCCCGAAATGAGCAGCATGACTAGACCAACTGCAAGCCACATACATGTTTTTTTCATTCACCAATCCCGCTTTCTCTTTATCTACCGAATGATTATAACAGAAATTGGTTAATAACGGATATCTATTTTGACAGGGTATTCATTTTTTTACACATTTCGATCATTTCAATGGCAAGCAGATGGATGGTCTCTGTTGTGAGCATTTGGTCTTCTGCATGTATGAGCAGTAAAGAAAAGGGAAGCTGTTCCCCCGCCGCCTCTTTTTGTATCAGCGACAAGTGAAGGTCATGGATGCTTCGAAACGCTTCCTCCCCTTTTTCAATCAACTGCTGCGCTGCTTCAAAGTCATCCGCTCTTGCTAGACGAATGGCTTCTACATAATAGCTTCGTGCCTCACCTGCATGGGCAATGATTTGAAAGGCTGCTCCCTGCATTTCCTCTAATACCGTCATCTGCTTCTCCTCCGAATGCTCAAGATTCATTTGCTAGTTTCAGTGCATGTTCTAGAATTTTTTCTCCATTCGCCGTTCCATATAATCTTACATTTATCACATCGACAGGTATATGATAAGGTGCCGCTGTTTTTTCTGCTGCCTTTCTCATAAAGCTAACTTGCGGTCCTAGCAAAATGACCTTTACATCGTCCCCATGCTCTTCTAATTCATCCGCAATGGCCCCTTCAGGTATCGCATAAATTTCATAATCCAGCCCTTTTCCTTCTGCGGCTGCCTTCATTTTAGATACCACAATCGACGTCGACATTCCTGCTGCACAAGCGAGAATGATTCGCTTCATATCCCATCACTCCTATTGATAAATGACATCTGGTTCATCCCTTAATTTCCTCGTTTGGATTAATGTCTTGTACCAGTACCCTGACGCTTTCATCTGACGATTCCGTTCATTCTCCAGCTGGATCTCTACTAATCCGTAGCGATTCTTGAATGCATTCATCGGTGAGACATTATCCGTAAAAGCCCACAGCATATATCCCTTGCAGTTTGAACCTTCTTTTTTCGCTTGAAGGGCTTTTTTCAAATGCTGGCTGATAAATGAAATTCGGTACTGATCATCAATGATGCCGTCTTCGTTTTTAAACCGCTCTTCCTGCTCGACCCCCATACCGTTTTCAGCCACAAACCACTCGATATTGCCGTATTCTTCTTTTATTCTCATGCCCATATCATAGACGATATTCGGATAGATTTCCCAGCCTCTGAATGGATTCATTTTTCTCCCTGGGAGCTCAAATAGATCGTAATAATAAGATGGATGAAACGGTGTATTTTCGTTCCAAGCCTTGCTAGGTGCCTTAACGCGATGCGGATAGTATAAATTAAGACCGACCACATCGACTGTATGATCTTTAATGATCTGAAGCTCTTCTTCCGTTGCATCGAAAAGAATGTCATGCTTTTTCAATACATCAAGCAGTTCTTCTGGATACACGCCTTTAATGGAGGGATCTAAGAACACGCGATTAAAAAACAAATCATACATGCGGGCAGCTTCTTGATCATGCGACGCAGTCGATCTCGCATACGTCACTTCTGGATTGAGAATGACCCCGATTTTTGCACCGGCTGATTCCTTCAAGCCCATTTCCTGAAACAGCTTCACCACTTTTGATGTCGCCAAGGCTTTATGATAGTTCCACTGCATCCATTTCTTCGTATTTTGCTCGAAAGGATAACGAATAGCATCTAGATACACACGAGTCTGAACAACAATCGGTTCATTAAAGGTAAACCAATGTTTGACCCGGTCTCCATAGCGTTCAAACACCTTTTCTGCATAGAGAACAAACAGCTCGACAACATGTTTAGATGACCAGCCGCCGTACTTTTCAAGCAAAACGGCAGGAAGCTCATAATGCTCTAAGCAAAACATTGGCTCTACACCTGCTTCAAGTAATTCATTGATGAAATCATCAATATAACGAGCATAGGCCTCATCTACAATTCCATTCTCGTAATCGATGAGAAACCTCGACCAATTGATCGATGTCCGGTAATGAGATAACCCAATTTCCTTCATAAGGGCGACATCTTCAGGATAGCGCTCGTAAAAATTCGTTGCTCCTGCTGGTCCGTATCCTTCGTGCCATACGTGATACCCCTCCTTATACCAAAGGTCTATATACGAATCCTGATGCGGTTTCTTCCCTTTCCAACCCTCCGTCTGCCAAGCAGAAGCCGCAGCACCTAGAATAAAGTCATTGGGTATGTCGATTTTGTTCATGTTGCCACCTGACCTTTCTTCGTGTGAATTTGAAGTCCTTCCCACATCCCTTGTAAATACATAGCTCCAAGTGCCCGGTCGTATAATCCATAGCCAGGTCTGCCCGTCTCACCAAAGATCATTCGTCCATGATCTGGCCGAACATAGCCAGCAAATCCTTCCTTAAACAATACGTTCACAATCGCTCCCATATCGAGGCTACCTGCTGACGACAGGTGTGCCGACTCTTCAAAATCACCGTTTTCATACAAATTGACATTGCGTAAATGAGCAAAGTGTATACGCCCTTTTTTAGCATACTTTCTCGCAAGTGCAGGAACATCATTTTTCGCATTACAGCCTAGGGAACCGGAACAAAAGGTCAGTCCATGCTGTGAGCGTTCATCGAGCTGAAGGATACGATCTATTTGTTCTTCACAGCTGACAATGCGGGGCAGACCAAATATGTTCCAAGGAGGGTCATCTGGATGCAGTGCCATGTTCATGTTCTCTTCCGCTGCAACTGGAAGGATATTTCCCAAGAAATAGTCTAGGTTCTCAAACAACCCTTCCTCCCCCAATGCCCTGTATGCAGCCATCAACTTTCTCATTTCTTCCTGCGTATAAGACGTATCCCACCCTGGTAAGGAAAGTCGATCTTTTTCTATATCCATCTGTTCAAGCTGATGCTGAAAATAAACAAGGGTCGTCGATTGATCGGCTAGTGGGAAATCAAGCTCTGTTCGTGTCCAATCAAGGACTGGCATGAAGTTATAACAAATGACCTTCACACCATGCCTTGCTAATCTCCGAATATTTTCTTGATAATGCTCGATATAAACATCCCGGCTAGGCTTTCCCAGCTTAATATCTTCATGAACCGGGAGACTTTCTACGACTTCAAAAGCAAGATCGTGACGTTCAATTTCCGCTTTTAAATGAGCAATACTTTCCTCCGGCCACAGATCACCAGCCGGCACATCATAGACTGCACTGACAATCCCTTTCATGCCTGGAATTTGCCGAATATATGAAAGGGAGACAGGATCTTCTTTGCCATACCATCTAAATTGCATGTTCATTCATGAGCCCTCCTTCTATTCTGAATCAGGTGCTGCTTCTGGCTTCCGGTTGGATAAGAGGACAAAAGGTAAATAGATGAAAACAGCGACAACAATACAGATAAGCTGTGTGATGACGGCCCCCATACTGCCAGCGGTAGACAGCCAAGCATTCACAATCGGAGGTGTCGTCCACGGCACCATCACCACCGCTTTCCCGGCAAAACCTGTAGCGGTAGCGATATAACCAATCGTACCTGTCACGAGTGGTGTAACGATAAACGGAATTGCCATCACAGGGTTCAACATGACAGGTAATCCGAAAATAACTGGTTCATTGATGTTAAACAGTCCAGGTCCTGATGAAAGCTTGGCAATGCTCCGCATCTCTTCCCTTCTTCCTGCTATAAAAATGGCGATCAACAGACCAATCGTCACACCCGAACCACCAATGCTCATATACACATCCCAAAATGGCATCGTGATAATATTTGGAATCTCTTTGCCCTCTTGAAATGCTGTCATATTCACTGCAATTGATCCTAATAACAGCGGCTCGCGAATCGGTTTAATCATTTGGTTGCCATGAATACCGATCACCCAGAAAAATTGAGCCACAAACATTAACGTTAAAATACCAGGCAGTCCCTGCACAACACTTTCAAGTGGACGCTGCACGACGTTATACACCGCTTCATGCAAATAAATGCCTGTCACACGGTGAAACGCAAATCCGAATGAACTAATGATCGTAATCGTAATAATTGATGGGAAAAGTGAAGAAAAAGATGTCGCCACATTTGATGGAACAGAATCTGGCATCTTAATTTGCAGCCACTTCACCTCGGTAAGCTTACAAAAGATTTCTACAGAGACGATGGCAATGATCATACCCAAAAATAAGCTTTTTGGATCGGAGAATTGCCTCGCCAGCACATCGACAACCTCACGCATCGATCCATCGACTTCAAGAAGAAGTGTCGTCGGAATAACGGATATAAATGAAATCAATGCCATTAATCCTGGGAATAATGATTTATGTCCATTGATTTTCCCAAGCTCAATCCCGATGAGGAACACAGCCCCGATCGTTAAAAAGTTCAGCGTGGCATAATTGATTGCCTTCATAATTGGCTGAAGCTCTGCTAAAAACCTGAATATCTCAAAATGGGCAAGCCCCGTTTCCGGGCTCATGATCATATTTGCGACCAGTACAGCAAATGCCCCCGTAATGATAATTGGCATTAATGTGACAAATGCTTGCTTAATCGCCATAATATATTTCTGATTTGTAATACGATAAGCGACATGTCCCATGACGTCGGCCGCTCTCTCTTTAAAGCTCATGATCCGTCTCCCCCTTTACAAAAACTCGTGATCATCCTCCTTTTTGATGTTATTTTAAAAGCGCTTTCATTAACATCCAATCTTTTTCCTCACAGATGCGGAAATGGGTATCCTTTTTTTTCATCTGGCTGTTCCAACACGTGCAGCGCCGCCGTCAGTTCTTCAAATGAAGCAGCTTTGATGATTTGCTCCACCACTTCCTTCTGCTCTGTCAAACGCACAAGAAATTGATAAAGTGACTGCAATTCTTTCTGATACGTCTTCTGTATACTTAACAAACAGACGACCTGTACCCGATCGTCGCCCCACAGCACTGGTTTTCTCAACGTACAGATCGCACAAAACGTATCATCTGTTGCCGGTTTGATTGGGTGAGGGATCGCGACCAAATGACCGAACGACGTAGGTGACACTTCCTCTCTTTCCAGCAATAGCTGTTCAAAATCATCCGGGATTCGGTTTTGTTCCTGCAATACATTCACGAAAAATTGAAGAACCTCTTCCCTTGTTTGTAGATCTTGCTGAAAAAAAGTCATCTTCGGACTGATATATCGCAAGACACCCATTTCTTGTGACCCCTGCACAAATCGTTTCAGCCTCAACATATCGTCTTCACTGAGGATCGTATGTACATCAATCACTGGCACAGGTAGTGTGTTCTGAAGCGGGATGGTACTAATGATCAAATCGATACTTCTCAAGTCATACGACAAAAGGTCACTGACACTTGCAGTTCCAGCAATCTCTAGCCTTTCGCTAAAGGCGGCCTTCAGCTTATGGAGAAGAAGCTGACTGCTCGCGACACCCGTTGCACACACAATCAAGCATTTTTTTCTCACAGTCTGAGTTTTTGTCCGCTCTATGGCAGCACCAATATGCAGCGCCAAATATCCGATTTCATCTTCATGAATCTCTACATTCTCTTTTTCCTTCAGCCATCTTCCCATATAGACACCTGCTTCAAAAGCAATCGGATAATGCCTTTTTATGTCTGATAAATAGGGGTTACGGATGTTCATATCATATCGGAACCGATGAATCGCTGATCTCAAGTGAAGACTTAGTCCCACAATCAATTCCTTGTCTGTCTGAATATCAAGTGACATGTGCTCTTCGACATAACCAAGTAATTGGTGAGTTAAACGGAAATGCTCTTCATCTAGCATGTGAAATAGCGTGTGGCCCGTTTCTCCATACGCCATCATTTTTGCCCCCATTAAATGAATCGCAATATAGGCCATTTCAGATAATGGAAAATCTATACCGAGTACGTGACGCATATCTTCTGCCATTTGCCTCGCCACTTGAAAAGCGGGCTGTGTTTGAATGTCTTTGAGTTCTCCTTCCGGCATCATCACCAATTTTTTCTCTTCAATTCGTTTGCACGCAATGGCGATATGTGTCACTAAGTTGCTTAAACCGATCTCTGAGACATGAAGGCCGCTTGCCTTTGTACGTGAACGCACCATATCTTGAATCAATTGATACGTTTCTTCAGGTAAAAGGGCAGGGTTCGGATGCTCTTGCTGAAACACATGCTCAGCTAGACAATACCTTAATTTCATTTCATCTCCAGTCAGCCTCAGTCCATATTTAGGTCGGTGTGCAACAGAAAGTCCATGTAAAGAAAATAGATGCTTGACTGCTTTCAGGTCATTTTTCACAGTAGATTCACTCACAAATAATTCCTCGGCCAATTCATCTAATTTCATATAGTCTTCGGACAACAAAAGCCTTCTCAATAAATAAGAGATACGATCCTCCGGCTGATTTGGAATGACTTGATTCTTTTTTTCATTTCTTTCTCTCATTGAGTTTTTCAAAAAAGTACGAAATGCTCCATAATCTTCGACAGTCAATGTATACCCTGCTCCACGTTTCATATGAAGTGTTGCCCCATGTGCTTCTAACACTGATTTAAGCGCTTTCATATCTGTTCGAACTGTTCGTGATGTGACGCCTATCAGGCGTGCAATTTCTTCACCTGTCAGCTCCTGCTCTGCCTGCATTAACCGCCTCAACAGCTCCTCCTGACGTAGAGATAACATAGACTTCCCCTCCCTTGGTCAATTACTTTTGCCTATCATCATAAACGAAAATAGAACTCTTTGCCCAGTTTTTCTTTCCGACCGGGAACTTTGTTATGGATCAAACGTATGAATATGAAACAAGAGGAGGGATACATCATGTTTGTTATCATCATCATACTAGCTTCTTTAGGCGCCATTACCGCCCACATGTTTACACCAAAAGATAAGCGTTCATCTTCTAAGCATTCTGCACATCACAGTTCAACAACCAGTAACTATACTGATTCGTATACACATCACGCTTCTGATACCTCCTGCGGTGGTGATTCAGGTGGTAGCGGCGGATGTGACTAAACCCAAAAAAACAGCCGCTTGTTCAGCCGGCTGTTTCGTTTATTTTATTAAAGAGCTTTCCAGCCCCGTTCAATTAAATGTTTGACATCCTTTGCAAAATCCTCGCCTTTTTCCATCACATCTTGGGCTCTTCCTGCAAAATTACTAGCGACAGCGAGTTCCATTTTTTTTAACTCAAAGTGCATAATTTTTTGGTCTATCTCCGTCATATAGGTTTCATACTCATTGTTCACAATGTCGTGCAGCACGTGATAGGCTTCTTTCCGATGACGGTGAAAGTCCGTTCCTCTCTCACCTTTCCATGACGAATCTAGAGCAGGCTTCTTGATTTCCTTTATGTCAGACTGCGCAAGATCTTGTTCTGTTCGAATATTACTTTTGGCTGTCTTTAACCGAGAGATCATTTCGTCAAATTCTGCACGTTTGTTTTCAATTCCCATATGCAGATGGTGCAGCATCTCGGATAAACTCATGTCATCCACCTCTATTAGACCTCATAAGAAAGCACGGCGTCAGTGTTTTTGAAACCGGGCAGATCATCTGCTTTTTCCAGTCCTGACATTTCTATCGTTCGCTTTCATTAAGTATAGTATAAGGTGAAAAGCCTTAGGCTTAAATAGGGAAAAGGTGTCCTTTTAACATGGTGTTTGGAAGAAAAACGGAATAATCTAAGGTCATAAATCCCGAATTATATATGAGTCTTTACGACTATATTTTACATCGTACTCAGCTACGCTATCAATAAAACGATTGGGGCTTATGATTTTGCCGCAATCGCTTCATCCTGTTCTTTTAGCGTCTTCACATTTGAGCGTGTATCCTGAACGTTTTTGATTAAGGCTTCTTTAAAGCTTGAGACCATTTCGCCCACCTCTGCTTCACGTGCCGTCCATTTGGTTACAAATTCAAGGCTGTTTTCACCAGCTTTATCTGCTGCTTTTTTCATTGTTAAAGCTTCAACTGCTTGGGAGACTTCATCTAGTTTATCCATCACTGTTTGGTAGTTTAACTTAATTTGTCCCATTATGATATCCTCCAGATTGGTTCAGCATGAAGCTCGCTTACAAGCTGCTCCATGCTTTTGAGATCAAGCGTTTTGCGTCTTCTCCTTTTTCAGCCAAACGTGCGGCATCTCCAGCTAAAGAGCTGGCAAAGGATAAGGCAGCCTGCTCTGCTTCTAGTGTACTGATTTTGAATTCGATTCGGCTCACGTAGCGTGGATATTTATCGCTTACGATCGTTTGCAACGCATCATGCGCTTCATTTCGTTCTGATTTGAAATCTTGGCTCCGCTCACCTTTCCAAGAGGCCCCAAGCTTTGGCTGCTTGATTTGTTTTAGGTCTGTTTCTGCGGCATCTTGTTCACGTTCAATCTTACTTTTTGCCTTTTTGAGTCGAGCAATTTTCTCTTCGATCTCTGCCTTTTTATTTGAAATGCCACCGTTAAGGGCAGACAGCATATCCGATAAGCTCATATGGGTTCCTCCTCCTGTCAAAAATAAAAACGCTGCTTAGAGTCCCTCTAAACGAGCGTAATGGTGAATCGCACTTTTTCCAATATTGTTATTATAAGGTTCAAAGACTCATGTTTGAATAGGGATTTGTGCCCTTTTTATGGTATAAATATGCTTTCAATCTGCTTCACACCACACCTTAAGCCCTCTTTTATAGGGGGTCAAAATACACAACCACCCTTCTGGAAACACACATAGTCTTACGGTCCTAGGACAAACAAAAGCCGCCCGGGGGAGGGGCGGCTTTTGCAGTGGCTTATGATGCCGATTCTTCTGAGTCTTGTTGATTTTTCACGTACCAAATGAATTTCCCTGTATATCCGTAGATGATGGCAAGACCAATGGCAACAAAGCTCAGCCACATAAATGGTAAATAAGAGAATGTCGAGACGCCTAGAATCCCTGCCATGTAAATTCCGTTATCTGACCATGGAACCATACCAGACGTAAGTGTTCCACCAACCTCAGAGTTTCTAGATAACACACGTCTGTCTAATTTTAATTTGTCATAGCTTTTTTCCATGATTTTTGGTGTAAGAATTAATGAGACATACATTGCACAACCAAAGATATTCGCAAAGAATGCTACTACAAGTGTAGACAGTGTCACATTTCCTGCATTGTGCAATTTTTTCTCGAATGTTGCGACGATCACTTTTAACACGCCTAAGTATTCAAGAACTCCACCAAAACCAAGTCCAAGAATAATGACCACTAGAGATCCTAACATATTGACAATACCGCCACGGTTCAACAGTGTATTTAAGAAATCTACATCTGAATTAATAGAGAAGCCGTTATAAGCTGTACCAAGCGCATCAGCTGGGTTCATTCCTTGGAATGCCATCGCCCAGACTGCCCCAAGCAGTGCACCAATTGCGATAACAGGCATTGACGGTTTTTTCAATACAAGTAATAGGACAACAATGACTGCCGGAATGATCATCCAAATATTAATCGTGAATGTATCCTGCAATGCTTGTTTCAAAAACTCTACTTTATCTTGATCAATATTTCTTCCACCATACATAAATCCAGTAATTGTAAACATAATAGCCGTAATAACAAAGGCCGGTATGGATAAAACCATCATGGCTCTTACATGCGCCAGCACGTCCACTTTTGAAAGAGAGGAAGCGAGCACAGTACTATCAGATAGAGGAGATAATTTATCACCAAAATAAGCGCCAGATAAAACAGCCCCAGCTACGATCGGTAATGGGATACCCAATCCTTCACCAATCGCAATCATCGCAATACCTGCCGTTCCAACTGTACCCCAAGACGTACCAGTAGCAACAGACATAATAGAACAGATAATCAGTGTAGCTAATAAGAAGATATTAGGATGAATAAATTCCAGTCCGTAATAAATTAACGTGGGTACAACACCGCCAGCAATCCATGTACCAACAAGTGCACCTACTGCAATTAAGATTAAAACAGCCTCTAATCCATTCGATATCCCTTTTGTGATCGCATTTTGAAGGTCTTTGTACGAATGCCCTAAACGAATTCCTAAAGCAATAACCATAAACCATGAGATGAACAATGCTAGCTGAATATCTAATTTGAAGTAAAGAGTGAATGATAAAACAATTGCTAAAAATAAGCCAAGTACAGACACGACTTCTAAAATAGACGGTAGACGTGGTGTTTTCATTTTGCTTCCTCCCTTTGTGCGTGCGTTAAGCGTTTTCAAAATATTGTGAAAAAAGTGTGTCAATTCGAAAGAAAGTGAATTGCCTGTTTTTCTCTTTTTCACAGGCAATTCAACATATTAATAAAATAAAATTTTTGATATTATCATCGCTCTAGGAGCTCTGCACCCGCAATGCCAGGCTTTGTCATCTCGTAAGGATTCAAAATAATATCAAGTTCTTCTTCTGTTAACACATCATTTTGCAGGCAAAGATCTCTGATCGATTGTCCTGTTAAAATGGCTTCTCTTGCGATTCTAGCCGCGGCTTCATAGCCTAAGTGAGGGTTTACCGCAGTAATGACACCTGCACTTTTTTCGACATATTCTTTCAAACGTTTTTCATTTGCTTCGATGTCCGCTAAACAGTGATCTGTGAATGAGCGGAATCCGTTATTCATTATACTAATAGATTGAAGCAAGTTAAAGACCAGAACAGGCTCCATCACATTTAACTCAAGCTGGCCTGCTTCAGAAGCAAGACAGATGGTGTGGTCGTTCCCAATGACCTGGAATGCGATTTGGTTAATGAGCTCTGCCATGACTGGATTGACTTTCCCAGGCATAATGGATGATCCCGGCTGACGGGCTGGCAATGCAATCTCAGCAAGACCTGCACGTGGGCCAGATGCCATTAAGCGAAGGTCATTCGCAATTTTAGACATGTTCATCATGCATACTTTTAAGGCAGCAGATACTTCTGTGTATGCATCTGTATTTTGCGTCGCATCTACGAGGTGCTCTGCGCCTACTAATGGCAGTCCAGAAATATCAGCAAGCTTCTTCACTACGATTTCGATGTAGCGAGGATCTGCATTGAGGCCTGTCCCAACAGCTGTCGCACCCATATTCACTTCATATAAATGCTGTTTTGATTGGTTGATTCGTTTAATATCACGGCTGAGCACACGGCTGTATGCTTCAAACTCTTGTCCTAAACGGATCGGAACAGCGTCTTGTAAATGAGTACGCCCCATTTTGATGACATGATCGAATTCTTTTGCTTTCTTTTGAAATACGTCATGCATGGCCTGCATCGTCTCAAGTAAAATGTCTAACTGCTTGAGCACTGCAATATGGATCGCCGTTGGGAACGAATCATTTGTCGATTGTGACATGTTCACATGTGTGTTTGGACTTAAATGAATGTATTCGCCCTTTTGATGTCCCATGATCTCGAGGGCTCTGTTTCCAATGACCTCATTGGCATTCATATTCATAGACGTTCCTGCGCCGCCTTGAATCGGGTCTACGATGAAATATTCATGGAATTTGCCTTCAATCACTTCATCTGAAGCTTGAACGATCGCATTTCCAATTCCTTCATATAAACGTCCGACTTCCATATTGGCTTGAGCTGCTGCTTTTTTGACAATGGCAAATGCTCGAATGAGTTCTTCATGCATGCGATATCCTGTAATCGGGAAATTCTCTTTTGCACGAAGCGTTTGAACACCATAATACACGTCTGCGGGAATTTCTTTTTCACCTAGAAAATCCTTCTCGTAACGATAAGTTGCTTGAACCATCTCGTATGACCTGCTTTCTATAGAATAGTTAAATCACTAAATCTTCTGCGATTGGCGTTTCCATAATCTTTTTCACTTCTCGTGGATCTGTTGTTTTACCTAATGCCCACATGAGCTTTGGCACGATGGCTTCTGTGTTCATGTTTCTTGAACGAGCAACCAGTTCTTGATTGATTTTACGTCCTACTTCATACACACTCATGTCTTCTCCTTCTTCGAGACACTGAGTGGTGATCACAACAGAAATGCCTTCTTCCAGCAATTCGTTGATTTTTTCTAAAAGATTTCTTCCTTCGAAAGGAATTCCGCCGCTGCCGTAGCTTTCAATGACGACTCCTTTGTACAAACCTTTGATTGAATCTAAAAACTCAGGCTTCAGTCCTGGATGCAGTTTTAATAAACAAACGTCTGTGTTCAAGGATGCATCTAATTTAAGCGGTTTCATTGATGATCTTTTTACTTTGCTATTGTATTCAATTTGATGATTTTCAATCGATGCAATATATGGGTAGTTAATACTTTCAAATGCATCGTAGCTTTTCGTTCTTAGTTTGATTGCGCGAGTTCCTTGAATGACTCTGCCATCAAACACGACGTATACGCCGCCAACACCGTCACATGCAAAACGAATCGCATCTGTAATGTTTTTCTTCGCATCTGTTTTCTTAAACGTAATTGGAATTTGTGACCCTGTAATGACAATTGGCTTATCAGGATTTTGCAGCATATACGATAGTGCTGCTGATGTATAGGCCATTGTGTCCGTACCATGCGTGACGACAAATCCGTCATATTGATCATAATTTTCATAAATGGCTGTTGCGATATCAACCCAGTATTCAGGCTGCATATTGGTACTATCTATACTCATTAGGGACTTTGTGTCCATTGTGTAGTCTGCATTAATTTCGTTTAAATAGCTTAAAAGGTCCTCAGCTTTAACACCTGGAGCTAAACCATTTTCACTTTCTACAGATGCAATCGTCCCACCAGTGGTTAAAAGCAATAATTTCTTCAACAGGTCCACCTCTTTCAGTAAAATTACTTCGTTTGTCACACATATTATAAGCCAGCTTGTGCTATTCTATAATATACGCTTTACGCGTACCTTCATTGCCATTATAGTCACATAACGCGAATTAATCAAGAAATTATTACGCATAACGCGTACACTCTTTGTCAAAATATGATATACTGTTGTTGTATATAAAGGAGCGTTCATGTATGATACTCGATCGTTTAACCACCCTTAGAAAAAAGAAAAAATGGTCTCTCCAGCATACGGCAGATCGCCTAGGTATCGCCAAAAGCACCTATGCCGGTTACGAATCTGGGTACCGACGACCTTCGCTTGAAGCAGTGAAACTGCTGGCTGATTTGTATGATACGTCCATTGATTTTTTACTTGGTAGAACGGACGAGCCAGAGATACAACGCAAAATCTCTGATATCAAAATTGAGCTGACGGAAGCAAAAGAAGGAACCATCCATGTAGACGGCGTTCCACTAACAGATGAAGAAATCAAACAGCTTGTTGCCTTTATTCGGGCGAAAAACACTCTGAAAGTATAAACAACACAAAAAAGAGAGGTCCCTGTCATAGAGGTACCTCTCTTTTTCTGCTTACGACAGCTCACTTAATTCCTCTAACCGCCGCTTCGCTTCTTCTTTATTAAAGGAACTATAATAGCGATAATTCTCATCATCTAAGATGCGGTAATGCTGGCTTAGTACATTTTGCTGGAGACGAAACGTACCTTTTTTCACAGACGTCCGCCACCAAACCTTTCCGCCAATCGTACGTTCAACAGATAAATGCAATTCATCGTGGGCGACGACTTCCAAAATCTCAAGCGGATCATCCCCAAGTGTCCCTTTTAAAATGTCACTATCCCTGAATAATGCACATACGGCCGCAGATTGCGTCCAGTTGAGGCGAAGACGATTCTTTTCTACCTGCTGCAAATGCCGTTTGGATAGCCCAAGCACCTCAGCCATGCGGTCCTGTGTATAGTCTTTTTCTTTTCGAATTCGTGCCATTTGTTCTGTGACGAGGTCAATTACCATTTCTTTGTCCATCTCTCATCACCTCTTGATTGTTCAGTCTTTACTGACATCATACACGATTTCTTAAAAAAAGTGGCGTCTCACATCATGGAATGATGGCGAAAACATCTATTGATTCTGCTTTTCACCATGACCATGCTGCTGTTTCCAATTCTCTTGGGCAGTCTCATGTAAATATGGATAAATGTTTTGTTTCACCGTTTGCTCAAATACTTCTTCATCTAAAATACTGTACGCCGGAATCTTGATCAATTTCCCATCAAATTTCCGAATAAGCACATCCATGAACAGAAATCCCCTGATACTGTAACGATGCCTGCGCATATCAATAGATTGAATGTCTTGAAAAGGGATTGTTTGTTGCCGATATAAAACAGCGCCATTCTCTCCTCGCTGAATGCGAAAAATCACATTTCCCCTCTTCGTAAAAGCCGGAAGAATCATCAAAAAAGAGATCCACCCATAGACAATGCCTAATAATCCGCCTAAAAATAAAAACAACGTATAATTCGATTCAAATGTAAGAGCTTCCGAAAATAACCAAATACCGATGATGCCAAATCCGCCCGTTGCTAAGAATGCCCATACTCTTAGAAAGGGTCTGCTCCTCACTTCTATTACTTCACTTGGATTCAAGCGTCATTCTCCTTTTCTCCATTAGAATATAGAACGTAATCCGTCTCTATGAGCCGTCTCTATCCGAAATTCATTTTCCTTCATGCCCGACACTAGCCAAGAATGCTTCTGCCCCGGAATAACAAATATCATAGACTCTACATCCGGCGTATTATTTTTATCATAAGTGACCTTCATCAAAGAATCCATTTTTCCTTTTCTGACCCTTACATCAGAAACAAATGCCCTCACAAGCTCTTGGTTCTCTGCTTTATTTAGAAAAGAAGGCCAATCATCATTCCCTTGACTGGCTTGTTCTAACAGCAGTTCAAATTCTTCTGCCTGCAAATTGATGACTGGTGTGAGGTGTTCACTCATGTGTATGTTCAAAAAGGTTGTCACTTGCTCCACAGTCTGCTGATCGTCTTTTAGTTTGTGAATCTGATGCACTTGTTGATCATAAAGCGTATGATGCGCATACACACCTGCCTGAGTCGTATGAAAGGACGTACTGACCTCTTCATCTAATGCTCCAAACCTTGAAGCTTTCACGGTATGTGATGCATCGTTCATGGCTTGAATGAAATGCCGGTATTTTTCTTTATAACGGTATTGTCTATTTCGAAATTCCAGCACGTCTTTTGCCAGCAAAGAGCGACATGCAATTTCAAATAAAAATCCAAGACGTTCATCCTCTACATCTGGATAATAGGCTTCCTTTAAAGACATCCCTTGCTCAAAATAGCCTTCACTGTAAAAACTAAAGATGAGTTCCTCGATACTTAGACTTAGCTGATCCAACTTGATCTCTCCTTATCCAAAAGAAAATGCGCCCTTCAAGAAATCACCTGCACCTTTCAACAGCGAATCTGCGGTTTCTTTTGTTTTTTCTATTCCTTTATGTATCACCTGATTTGCTTGATCAATGGTGTCATTGACTGCTTTAACACCTTGACCTGCCAGTTCAAATGCTTTTTTTCCTTTATCGACAACCGCATGAATTGGGTCTTTTAATTTCACTGCGACCTGTTCTGCAAAACCAGAAGTAAGCTTGGCGACTTTTTCACCAATAAAGCCACCTACTGCTGATCCTATCGCACCGCCAACGACTGTTCCAATCGGTCCTGCAAAGCTTCCAAGAGCGCCGCCCACCACGGCACCTGCAACAGATCCGCCTGCAATAAAGACCGTATTATTCACTGCATTTCCAACAGCCTTTGCATTTTCACGCTTGAGAACTTCTGGCTGATCCCCAAATTCCGCATAGTTCTCCGCAATTTTCAGACCGCAGCCAACCGTTTCTGTTGCACCCGTGACGACCGTTGCAATGATGGCATTTCCTTTCGCAAACCTTGCACCATTTTTCAGAACAGACTTGATGCCAGCTGTGTCCTTCCAATTAATACTTCCTTTTGTGAAATCACGTACACTGTTCGTGAACGCAACTGTATCGCTAGGATAAAATTTCGTAAATTTCTTATGGACCAGGTCAGCCATCGACCAATTGGATCGTTTTAATAATTCTTTTTTACTCAGCCAAATCCTTGCCAACCGGTCAAATCTCGTTCCTTCTACCCGTCCGGTCACATCAAGAAGGAGCTTTGAATGCTGCGCAGCATAGCGGCCATTTTCTTTAATAAAGGTCGTCATGCCAAGTCCATAGTATTTTGCCTGCATCATCACAATACCAGCTAGGCTCGTGAGTGTACCATATTGATCATACAGACTGTACATTTTCCTTAAAATATCATCAGCTTCGACCATTTTATCCGTTGCATGACGAATGGCAATGTCGTCACTGCTCAATTTGCTCATTAAGGCTTGTCCAGAACCCCATGCATCTCCTACTCCAGAAAAACAGCTTCGATAACGGGGATCACAGCCTAGGATGAGGCCATCCAGTTCACTATGTAAATCGTGGTGCTTTGTTTCAATGGCCGAAAGCTCTCCTACAAAATCATTCGCCAGCCCTGTCAGCTGATCTGGATCTACTACAATGTCACGCGCCATCACATCATCTCCCTTCTCGGTTTCTTTCTCTCCGTTCTTCTCGCCTTTTTCGCTCAAGCTCTTCCATTCTGGCGATTTCAGCTTTACGTTCCTCGATTTTGACAGCAGCATCCCGCAGTTCCTGACTTGTTTCAAGCAAGTCCTTTTCAAATTGATCATAGCGTGCCACTGTTTCCTCAAAGCTTTGATCAAATTTATCTCTTGCTTCCCCTTGCCAGCCTGATCCAACTGCCTTCAGCCGATTCTCAAGCAGCTGCTTCGACTGCCGAATGCCATCAGCAGCTTCCTGGAACTTTTGAGCGAGTGCAAGTGTTTGACTAGAATCCAACTTTCGCACCCCTTTCTCCCAAATTAACGTACAAATGGATGATTTTATATGTCCTCATTATAAATAAAAAGACACCCAAAAAAATCACCCTAAAGAACCATTCAGCACATCGCAAAATAAAAGTAGGTCTTTTTCCTCTCTAATTGTCAGAGAAAGCCTTTCTTGTTATGAAGCGCATTCAAGACATGATAAAATGAACATATTCTACAAAAGGAGTGACGTATTGATGAAAGAGGAAATGATCCAGCGATTCACAAGTTATGTAAAAGTGGATACACAGTCTGATGCAGACATAGAGAGCTGCCCATCCACTGAAGGACAGCTGAACCTAGCAAGGCAGCTTGTTGAAGAGATGAAATCCATCGGCATTCAAGAAGTGACAATGGATGAAAACGGTTATGTCATGGGCACGATCCCATCTAACACAGACAAAGAAGTGCCAACCATTGGCTTCCTAGCTCATATCGACACAGCCACTGACTTCACTGGCAAGAACGTGAAACCGCAGATTCATGAGAACTATCAAGGCGGGGACATCACGTTAAACGAAGATCTACATATCGTATTATCTCCAGCACAGTTTCCAAATTTACAAAAATACCAAGGACATACGCTCATCACGACTGATGGCACGACCCTGCTTGGTGCAGATAACAAAGCTGGTATCGCAGAAATTATGACCGCCATGCATTACCTGATTGAGCATCCAGAAATCAAGCATGGAAAAATTCGTGTCGCCTTCACACCAGATGAAGAGATCGGCAGAGGACCTCACAAATTCGATGTTGATGCCTTTGGCGCTTCTTATGCTTATACGATTGACGGCGGCCCGCTAGGAGAGCTTCAATATGAAAGCTTCAACGCCGCAGGTGCAAAAGTATCAATTAAAGGAAACAACGTCCATCCAGGGACAGCAAAAGACAAAATGGTCAGTGCTGCAAAGATCGGCATGCTCTTTCACAACAAACTTCCTTCAGATGAATCTCCAGAATACACAGAAGGATACGAAGGCTTTTTCCACCTCACGAGGTTTGTAGGAGAAGTAGAAGAAGCAGAGCTGCAATATATTATTCGTGATTTTGATAAAGAGAAATTCAACAAGCGCAAAGCACTGTTTGAAAAAATCGCAAACGACTTAAAAGCAATCTACGGCGAAAACAGCATCACCCTTAGCATTCAGGATCAATATTACAATATGAGAGAAAAAATTGAGCCAGTCAAACATATCGTAGACATCGCTCATGAAGCCATGGAAAACCGCTCAGTGACACCTGTCATTGAACCAATCCGCGGCGGTACAGATGGCTCACAGCTTTCATATAAAGGACTTCCAACGCCAAACATCTTTACTGGCGGGGAAAACTTCCACGGTAAATATGAATTCATCTCTGTAGAGAACATGCTGAAAGCGTCAGAAGTGATCGTGGAAATTGCACGTTTATTTGAAGAAAAAGCATAAACATGTTTACAACCGTTCCTGTTCGGGAACGGTTTTTTAATAAAAGTTTACAATTTTCTGAAACTTTTATGACACTTAATCGTACTAATAGAGACAACCCCAGAAAAATTCTTCTTGACGAGTGAAATAACTGGAAATATAATAGTTAAAAACAACCAGTATTTTAGACCTAAAAAAGCAGCCAGAATAAACCTTTAGAACTAAACGCTATTTGCTAACTATTTTCAGTTATAAACATCACTCACCCTGTCTACACTTAAAGAATAGGATGAATTGGAGGAATGTCATATGATGATTTTATTGATTATCGCTTCACTTTGCTGCTACTTACTATTCTCTTTCAAAAAAGATAACCGCACCCAAAAACGAAAAAGCGCAGAGCTTTCGGAGTTTGAAATCTTTCGTATGCGCCGCCACTACAACGGCAAACGCCGTCACCCACTAAACGATGCACCCAAACAAGTATAAATGTAAAAAGAAGAGCCTCATCACCAGGGGCTCTTTTTATGTATAAAAAAACGACCAAATTCATGGCCGTTTCTCTTGTTTATTTATACACCTTCGCAGGTACTTGAATCATAGGAATTCCTACATAGTACGGTGAAATTTCATATGGCTGGAAGACAACAGCGATTCCCTTTTTCGTGAAGTAGTACTGCGTGTCGTAGCCGATTTGAATATCGCTTTTTTTCAGATTCGCATAGAATTTACTTTTATGCTTCTTTGTGTAGTTATAGATATAATCTCTTACTTTTGTACGCTTTTTCTTTGTTTTTACCACATCTGTAAAGTACAGTTGCTTTGTTTTTTTCTTTGTTAACACATAGTTCATGCTCGTAACCATCGTATCCCCGTGCATACTACCGTCATTCATGTAATCATAGTTTAGAATACTTAGTTTCTTCCCATTGTTAAATTTCGTTTTAAACGATCTCTCGTATGTGATCTTCCCAATACCTTCTTTTTTCGCTTCGTCCTTTAAGAACAAATACGTAGAGTAGGAAAATGCGATATCTTCTTTTAAATCATGGTTGATGGTTTTCATATGCGCTTTACTAAGGTTTTTCACCTGTGCATATTTAAACGTTTTTTTCTTTTTATAATAGTGTGTACTTACTTTTGCTTTTTTCACTTGTTTGGCATCCGCAGATCCAACTGGCGCAAACAATGAAACAATCAGCGAAAAAATGAGCAGGCTGATCGTTAGGCCTTTTTTCATTGTCATAGTAAAAACCCCCATTTTTGTCTATTACCAATTGAGTATACCATGACAAAAGAACCAAAAGAAGTGTTCTTTTCCATATTATTCTTTATTTTTCATGTGAGGTTTGTTTACCGTTTTCATAAGTTCCTGTATGCTTAAGATAGAATGTTAGATGAAGTGTGGTGTTTATCATAGAAGAGAATATTTTCAGTCATATCCGGACAACATTTCATAGTTTGTCCCCTACCCAGAAAAAGATTGCCAATTACATTTTACAAAACCCTCAGAAAGTTGTGCTTCATTCGATTAGTGCACTCGCTACTGAATGCAACACAAGTGAAACGACGATCTTCCGTTTTCTGCGAAAAATTGGCTATGAGTCCTATCAAGTGTTTCGTGTCCATGTCGCGCAGGATATTGCGACCAATACGCCTCAATCTATATACGGCGAGATCGAAGCATCTGATAGTGTCGCAGATATTAAACATAAGGTCATAGAGTTAACAACCAACTCTATTCAGGATATGAAGCATATTTTAGAAGACCAGGCTGTGACACAATTTATTGAGCAAATGAAACAGGCTCATAAAACCGTCTTCTTTGGAGCAGGTGCCTCCAGTTTTATTGCCGGAGATGCCTATCATAAGTTTCTCCAGCTTGGCTTTGAAGTGAGTCTATGTAGTGATCCTCATATGATGAATATGATTGCAACACATGCAACGGAACATGATTTTATCGTCGCGATCTCACATTCAGGGGAAAGTAGAGAAATCCTTGACGCCGTGCAATTTGCAAAGGAAAAAGGTGCAACGGTCGCCTCGATTACGAGCTATCCAAAATCAGAGCTCGCCAAGAAATCCGACTTTCATCTGCTCAGTTCATCGAGGGAAACAACCTATCGTTCTGACTCAATGATTTCTCGTATTAATCAGCTTGTGATTATTGATGTTTTGTACGTCGCAGCTGTTTTAGAATTAGGATCAAATGCGATCGACAACGTCAAACGTTCTCGATTAGCTGTAGCTAAAAATAAAACATAATCGACAATAGACCGGAGCTGTTTCCGGTCTTTTTTTTGTGACTTTTCTCATATTTTCCGTTGACACATTCCTATTTCGTCATGTACATTAAATGAACAATAGTTTATTTCCTACTATTAATTTAAATAGACAGTATATATACTAACAAAAAGAAAAGAAAGCGCTTTTTGTAAGGGGTTTCTAAATAGGAGGCGGACAAAATGGCAAAGCAAATTGGATTCATTGGATTAGGCATTATGGGGAAACCTATGGCACTCAATCTATTAAAAGCCGGTCATACTGTGACTGTTTTCGATATTCATACAGAAGCTGTTCTAGCATTAAAAGAAGTGGGCGCAAATGCCGCTGCATCAGCTGCTGAGGCAGCATCTGAAAGCGATATCATCATCACGATGCTTCCAAAAGGTGAGCATGTAGAAGCAGTTGTAGCAGGTGAACAAGGCATATTGGCTACAGCAAAACCTGGCACGATCATTATAGATATGAGCTCTATTTCACCTGTTACTTCTAGAGCTTTAGCGGCACTGGCAAAACAGCATCAGGTCGAATTTATCGATGCTCCTGTCAGTGGCGGAGAGCCAAAGGCGATAGACGGGACACTTGCGATTATGGCGGGCGGAGAAGAAGAGATCTTTGAACAAGTAAAGGATGTCCTCTATGCCATGGGCACAGATGTCGTATTAGTTGGTTCAAATGGAAGCGGGACAACCGCTAAGCTTGCGAATCAAATCATCGTCAACTTAAATATCGCTGCCATGTCCGAAGCACTCGTCCTTGCCGCTAAGTCTGGCATTGCGATTGATAAAATGTATGAAGCCATCCGAGGTGGACTGGCAGGAAGTGCTGTACTCGATGCGAAGGTTCCTCTCATTTTAGAACGAAACTTTGAGCCTGGCGGACGTATTGACATCAACTTAAAGGATTTAACCAATGTCATGGAAACTGCCCACGATATCGGCGTTCCTCTCCCGCTTTCTAGTCAGCTGCTAGAAATCTTCCACGCCCTCAAAGCGGACGGAAAGTCTGGACTTGATCACGGCGGAATCGTTCAATATTACGAAAAAATGGCTCATGTTGAAGTGAAGAAAGGATGAGGTTCTATGAAACAAAGCATTGAGTTACTAAATGCCATTCCGAAAGCGGATTCAGACCGCATTCAATCAGCATACGAACAAGCACTAAACCATTTTCACCATAAAGTGATTGTATTAGACGATGACCCAACAGGCATTCAAACCGTACACGGCGTCTCTGTTTTCACCGATTGGTCAGAGAAAAGCATTGAAGCTGGTTTTCTTGAAGACAGCCGTATGTTCTTTATCTTAACCAACTCTCGCAGTATGACAGAGAAAGAAACGGCGGTTCTTCATGAAACGATCGCATCAACGATTGTGAAAACGGCTGAACGGCTTGATCAAGATTTCATCATTGTCAGCCGGGGAGACTCCACCCTACGTGGACACTTCCCGCTAGAGACTGAAATTCTCAGAACGACCATTGAACAGCAAAGCTCCCGCCAATTTGACGGCGAAATCCTTCTTCCCTTTTTTAAAGAAGGCGGTCGCTTTACGATTGGCAATATTCACTACGTACAGGAAGGTCACGAATTAATTCCTGCTGGTGACACAGAATTTGCATTGGATCGTACATTCGGATTTCAATCTTCTCACCTCGGAGAATGGATCGAAGAGAAATCAAACGGATCGTTCACTAAGGAAAACACTACTTATATTTCTTTAGAAGATATCCAGGCTTTACGTATTGAACAAATCAAGGATCAGCTGATGACCGTGAAGGATTTTCAAAAAGTGGTTGTCAATGCAGTGGACTATGACGATGTCAAAGTCTTTGTCGTTGCCCTCATAGATGCTATCAAAGCAGGTCAGCACTTTCTATTTAGAAGTGCGGCCGCTCTCACAAAAGTGCTTGGCGGTGTTGAGGATCAAGCACTTTTAGCTAGACAAGACTTAATACAGGAAGAAAGCACGCACGGTGGCCTCATCATGGTCGGTTCCCATGTCAAAAAAACAACCGAACAATTGCGAGCGCTGCAGCAAAATAAAGACATTGCATTTATTGAATTTGATACACACCTCGTGTTAGAACCTGAAGCATTTCAAGAGGAAATGGACCGCGTGATTCAACAAACTGAAAGGCTTTTAACAACCGGGCAATCGGTTGCTGTTTATACAAGGAGAGAACGGCTTGATCTTGGAGACAATCGCCGAGAGGAAGAATTGAAGCTCTCTGTTCAGATTAGTGATGCGGTGACAAGCATTG
Organism: Bacillus sp. 2B09; assembly: GCF_003946835.1. NCBI lineage: Bacteria > Bacillati > Bacillota > Bacilli > Caryophanales > Bacillaceae > Bacillus > Bacillus sp. 2B09. The sequence continues at coordinate 96,276 of NZ_RPSG01000002.1, read as the reverse complement.
TCCAGCGCCTCTCCATTCGCCCTAAGTACCTCATTGCCAAAGGTGGAATCACCTCAAGCGATATTGGAACAAGAGGACTCAGCGTCAAACGTGCGACTGTCGCAGGTCAAATCAAACCAGGTATTCCCGTTTGGCAAACAGGAGAAGAAAGCAAATTCCCATTCATGTCTTATGTGATTTTCCCGGGAAATGTTGGCTCAAAGGATACGTTAAAAGAAGCAGTAGACATACTTGAAGGATAAAGCAGAGGGAGCGTTCACGCTCCCTGATGCAGCACAAAGGAGGAAAGATCATGTCGTTAGTTTTTATCGGACTTGGCGTTTTGTTATTACTTTTACTCATGGTTGTCTTTAAGTTAAACGCTTTCATTTCGTTGATTATTGTCTCTTTAATCGTTGCCGTTTTAGAAGGCATGTCACCACTTGAAGCGATTGTTTCAGTCGAAAAAGGGCTTGGAAGTACACTCGGCCATCTGGCGTTGGTTCTTGGCTTTGGAGCGATGCTTGGTAAATTGATGGCTGATTCTGGCGGTGCTCAGCGTATTGCCATGACACTCATCGACCGCTTTGGTATCGGGAAAATCCAATGGGCGACGATGCTGACTGGATTTGTTATCGGAATTGCTCTATTTTATGAAACCGGATTCATTATTCTTATTCCATTAGTCTTTACCATTGCTCAAGCCGCAAGACTTCCTGTGTTGTATGTGGGAATGCCGCTCGTCGCTGCACTCATTACCACACATGGCTTCCTCCCTCCTCACCCAGGGCCGACAGCCATTGCCAATGTATTTGAAGCCAACATGGGACAAACCTTATTGGTTGGAATTATTTTAGCCATTCCTGCTGTTTTAGTAGGCGGACTTCTGTTTACGAAACTATTTAAGAAAGACCAACTGCATGCACACATTCCAAAGGACTTGTTTAATCCAAAGGAATTTACAGAAGAGGAAATGCCAAGCTTCGGCATTAGTATTTTCACCGCTATTTTACCTGTATTGCTCATGACATTCAGAGCATGTTTAGAAATTTTCTTCCCGTCCTCCCCGCTGCTACCGGCGGCTGAGTTTTTAGGTGAGCCGGCGATTGCCCTATTAATCTCTGTGTTGCTTGCCATCTACACATTTGGTCTTGGCAGAGGAAAGAGCATGCAGGACGTCATGAAGTCGATTACGGATTCAATTGGCTCCATTGCGATGATTCTATTGATCATTGCTGGCGGCGGCGCCTTTAAACAGGTGCTCATTGACAGCGGTGTTGATCAATACATTGCAGGGATTATGCAAGGAAGCACACTGTCTCCTCTGCTCCTCACTTGGCTGATTGCAGCTGTCCTTCGTGTCTCTTTAGGGTCAGCAACTGTCGCGGGTCTCACAGCAGCTGGCATTTCTGCACCGCTAATTGGTTTGACGGGAGTCAGCCCAGAATTAATGGTGATTGCAACAGGCGCCGGCAGTATAACATTCTCTCATGTGAATGATGCAGGTTTCTGGATTTACAAAGAATACTTTAATTTGTCGATGGCTCAAACTTTTAAAACGTGGACATTGATGGTGACTGTTCTATCACTTGTTGGATTAGCCGGTGTTCTCGTCGCTGATTTGTTTATGTAGGAAAATAAATAGGAAAAACCATTGACTTTTTCTCGAAAAGATTGAATAATTGTGTTTATTAAGAAAATTGAATCAAAGGTAACCTTATTAAGAGTGGTGGAGGGACTGGCCCTGTGAAACCCGGCAACCGCTGTTCCTAGGAACAGAATGGTGCTAATTCCTTAAGCAAGCTGAAGCTTGTTTGAAGATAAGGCAGAGATCTCACAGTATATGATGCTCTTCCTTATCCAAGGAAGAGCTTTTTTATTTGATTTATAACCTGAAGAAAGAAGGGATTCAGCATGACACAAGTACAAACCATTGGTAAGAAAACAACAAAGCCGCCATTTCGCGCAGATCAAGTAGGGAGTTTACTTCGTTCTGAACGCATCAAAGAAGCCCGCAAGCAAAAAGCAGACGGTACACTGACAGCAGAACAGCTCAGACAAATTGAAAACGAAGAAATCACTCGTATTGTAGAGAAGCAAAAGGAAATTGGATTAGAGGTTGTCACAGATGGAGAATTCAGACGTGCATGGTGGCATTTTGACTTTCTAGAAGGGCTTGATGGGGTCGAAGGATTTGAAGCAGACCAAGGCATTCAATTCCACAATACGACGACAAAAGCGAGAGGCATCAAAGTAACAGGTAAGATAGATTTTACTGATCATCCAATGCTGGAGGATTATCGCTTCCTTCACAGCATAGCGGGTGATCATACGGCTAAAATGACGATTCCAAGTCCGAATATGCTCTTTTTCCGTGGAAAGCTTGAAGAAGGTGTGTACGACAGCTTAGATGATTTTCACCATGACGTGGCACAAGCTTATAAAAAAGCCATTCGTGCTTTTTATGATGCAGGCTGCCGTTACTTACAGCTAGATGATACAGCTTGGGCTGTGTTCTTTTCTGAAAAAGGACATGAACAAATCAAAGCCTTTGGCCGAGAAGAAGATGAACTGCGTGAGTCATTTGCGAAAACAATCAATGAAGCGGTTGCCGATCGTCCAGAGGATTTGGTGATCACTATGCACATTTGCCGTGGTAACTTTAAATCAACGTGGGCAGCTGAAGGTGGTTATGAAGCAGCGGCAGAAACGATTTTTGCGGGTCTCGATTTGGATGGTCTCTTCTTAGAATTCGACGATGACCGTTCTGGCGGATTTGAACCCCTGCGTTATGTGAAGAATCCAAACCTTCAAATCGTACTAGGTCTTGTCACTTCAAAGTATGGGGAACTTGAACCCGTTGATCAGATCAAAAGACGAATCGAGGAAGCAGCTCAATATGTGGACATCAACCAAATCTGTTTGAGCCCACAATGCGGATTCGCTTCAACAGAGGAAGGCAATTTGTTAACAGAAGAACAGCAATGGGAAAAGCTGCGTCATGTGATTGAGATTGCGGATCAAGTGTGGACATCATAGTCCACTGACAATAAAAAGAGACAAACCGTTTGATCAGCGGTTTGTCTCTCTTTTTTATGCGTCTAAATGCTTTCCATTTGTCGCAATCACTTGTTTATACCAATCAAAGCTTTTCTTTTTCTTTCTATCTAATGTACCTTTTCCTTCGTTATCACGGTCGACATAAATGAAGCCGTAGCGTTTTTTCATTTCAGCTGTTGATGCGCTGACAAGGTCAATTGGGCCCCAGCTTGTATAGCCGATCAGATCAACGCCGTCTGCGATCGCTTCTCTTGCCTCAAGCAAATGGCTTCTGAGGTAATCAATTCGGTAATCGTCTTGAATGGAGCCGTCTTCTTCTACTTGATCCACAGCACCCAATCCATTTTCTACGATAAACAATGGTTTTTGGTAGCGGTCATATAGTTGATTTAGTGTTGTACGAAGTCCTTTTGGATCAATTTGCCAGCCCCAATCACTTGCTTCTAGATAAGGGTTTTTCACGCCTTCAAATAGGTTGCCACCAGTAACTTGTCCAAGAACCTCTGGATCTGTACTTGTCACAAAACTCATATAATAGCTGAAGCCAATATAGTCGACTGTATGGTTTCTTAGAATGTCTTCGTCACCGTCTTGGAACTCAATGTTGATGTTATTTTCCAGGAAATAACGTTTCATGTATCCAGGGTAATAACCTCTTGCCTGTACATCTGAGAAGAACAATGTTTTACGATCTTGTTCAATCGCAGCAAACATATCTTCTGGTCTTGAGCTGTACGGATAAGTTGTCATCGCTGCAATCATACAACCGATTTTCGCATCAGGAATGATTTCGTGTCCTGCTTTAACAGCTAGAGCACTTGCAACAAATTGGTGATGCGCTGCTTGATATTGAATGCTCTTCTCGTCTTCGCCTTCTTCAAATACAAGGCCGCCCCCTGTGAAAGGAGCATGTAAGACGACGTTAATTTCATTGAAGGTCATCCAATATTTCACTTTATCTTTAAAGCGAGTGAATAATGTTTTAGCGTATGTTTCATAAAGACCCACAAGCTTACGGTTTCTCCATCCGCCGTAGTTTTTCACAAGTGCAAGTGGCATTTCATAGTGAGAGATCGTGACAACTGGCTCAATTCCATGCTTATGCAGTTCATCAAATACTTTTTCATAGAAAGCGAGGCCCGCTTCATTCGGTTCCGCATCGTCGCCATTTGGGAAAATACGTGGCCAAGAAATGGATAGTCTGAAGCACTTGAATCCCATTTCTGCAAACAGGGCAATATCTTCTTTGTAGCGATGATAGAAGTCGATCGCATCATGATATAAGTTAAGGTCTTTCATTGATTCGTCAAATGGGTGCATAATACCGTGTGGTGATATATCGGCTGTCGACAAGCCTTTTCCATCTTTGTTATAAGCGCCTTCAATTTGGTTGGCGGCTACTGCGCCGCCCCATAAGAAACCTTTAGGAAATGTTTTTTCTAAATTCGTCATGTTGAATGCCCTCCTCATTTTCTTCTACACTGACTGTAAGCAATGTCTCTTTTACTGTAATCGCCCCATCTGTTTTCGCATTAACTTGTGCATAATCATTTGTGTTGGTGACGATAATTGGCGTTGTTACATCATAGCCTTCTTGCTGAATGCCCTCGATATCAAATTCAACTAGCAGATCTCCTGCTTGAACAAGATCACCTGACTCTACATGACTTGTGAAATGTTTACCGCCAAGTTTTACTGTATCAATCCCCACATGGATCAGAAGCTCTGTGCCTTGATCACTCTTTAAACCAATGGCATGTTTCGTTTGGAAAATGGTTTCAACCTTGCCGTTGAACGGGGCTACTACACGTCCAACTGTTGGGACAATGGCTGTTCCTTTACCCATGATTTCATTAGAGAATGTTGCATCATTTACTTGATTGAGCGGCTTTAGTTGACCTTCAAGCGGGCTTTGTACCACTTCATTTTGAAGCGCTACTGTATCTTTCTTTTCTTCTGGTTTGTCTGCTTTTGTATCATCTTTCACTGGTACATCTTTGAACCCTAGAACAAGTGTCATGATGGTTGCTACAACAAAGCCGATCACTAATCCAATGATGGAGTACACAAATGTCGGTCCAATGAACGTTGGGAGACCTGGAAGACCTGCTGATCCTGATATCACATATGACTTTACTTTGAAGATAGACATGAACACGCCGCCTGCTGCTGCACCAATGAGGGCTGCAAGGAACGGTTTTTTCAATCGCATGTTCACACCATACATAGCAGGTTCAGTAATACCCATTAACGCAGTGATACTTGTAGACATCGCCAATGATTTGAATGTTTTGTTTTTTGATCTTAAGAAGACACCGAATGCTGCGCCTGCTTGTGCCATATTCGCTACAAACATCATTGGAAGAATGAAGTCAAAACCGTTTAATGTAATGTTGTTGATCATAATTGGAAGTAGTGCATAGTGCATGCCCGTAATGATCAATGGTGACATAAAGCCACCGATTAAGAGTCCGGCCAAAATACCTGCATGTTTGAACAATAAATCAATTCCACCTGAAAGGCCATTTCCGATAATACCACCAAGCGGTCCAACCGCGATGAGCATAACTGGTACCACGACAAGAAGTGTAACTGTTGGAACAAGAATGATTTTTAGTGATTTCGGACTATATTTTTCCGCGAATCTTTCAACATATGAGCCGAGCCAGATAGTGAGTAGAATTGGAATCACCGATGAAGAGTACACAACGGCAACCACTGGTAGCCCTAGAAATTCTGTATTTCCTGCGCCTAGTAAAGCCGTTAACTGCGGGTGCAGTGCGGCTGCTGCAATGGCAGCGGCGATATACTGATTTGTGCCAATTTTTTTGGCTACGCTTACAGCAAGCAGAATCGGTAAGAAGTAAAAGGCTCCGTCTCCGATAGCTGTTAAAATCGCATATGTGCTGCTTTTATCTGAGATCCATTGGAACGTCAGCATTAATGCCAAGATTCCTTTGATCATACCAGCTCCAGCGATGGCTGGAAGAATCGGTGTGAAGACACCAGAGATAAAATCGAAAAGCTTTGAAATCACATTTTGTTTTGATGCTTCTTCTGAATCGCCTGACTTTACATCTGTTGATAACCCAGAATCAGCAATCATTGCTTGATAGACGTTTGATACGTCGTTGCCAATAATGACATGGTATTGACCGCCGCTTTGATTCACGCCCATGACGCCGTCTGTTGATTGCAGCTTCTCTTTATCCGCTTTGCTTTCATCGTATAAGTTGAAGCGGAGCCTTGTCATACAGTGCGTGACATGCTTAACATTCTTTTCACCGCCGACAAGCTCTAGAACTTCTTTTGCTGTTTGTTTGTGGTTCATTGTGTTACCCTCCAATCGTTGATTTCATCTTGATATAGAAAAAACCTAAACATCCATTAATGCCCGAAAAATAGCGATTCAGACATTAATCGATATTTAGGTTTTGCCTGCTTAACCAGTAACAATCCTTCATAGCGATTGATCGTTATTCAATTTTATAAGCCTTTAGATACAAAAAAACCTAAATCATGCCTTATCAAAGATAGGGACAATGATTTAGGTTTTGCCTGCTTGACCAGTAACAATCCTAAAAGATTGTGGGTTATTGAGTTTATAGTTATAAATTAGCATGTTAATTTTGATATGTCAACGCTTTCTTTTTGATTTATTTTCTTTTTATGACTCGATCGATGTGCAAAGTTAAGTATAACATCTCATCTTCTATGAGACTTCGGTTGTATTCTTTTTGAACATAGTCATTAATTTTCTCCGCACATTGAAAAGCGGCTGTATTTTTTTCCTTTACCACTTCATACAGAAACTCATTTTGATTTTCCATTTGTGTTTCGTTAAACAGACGCTGTCCAAAAAACTTCAAATGCGTGACAAAACGGAAATAATTTAATGATTCTTCGTCCAAATCAATTTGGAAATGATACTTTACGATGTTCAAAATATCTTGAATCAGTTTTGTAATTTGAATGACATTCGGCATTTCCTCATTCAGTTCTGCATTGACAATATGCATCGCAATAAAGCCTGCTTCATCCTCGGGAAGATGGATGTTGAGCTTGTCCTGTATGATCCGAATCGCTTCTACACCACACATGAATTCCTCTTTGTACAGCCGTTTGATTTCCCAAAGCAAGGCATTTTTTATGTCCATTCCTTTTTGATGACGTTCAATAGCAAAGGTAATATGATCCGTTAATGTGACATAGATGCTGTCATTTAAATTTTTGTTAAGGGTCGTTCTCGCGTAATCGATAATTGCCTCACACACTTGCATATACTCGATCGGAATATCATAAAGCAGGGTTTTGAATTTTTCTGATATATCTTTATTTTGAATGGAAAATACTTTTTCGATACGTTCTTCGTCAATCGGGTCTCCGCTTTTCTTTTGAAACGCAATCCCTCTACCCATAATGACCAGCTCATGCTGCTCGTCATCATACGCACTGACCACATTATTGTTGATTACTTTCGAAATGATCAATTGATCCCCCCCAGTACATTCCGCTTTTTCGAGCATTTCATTGTTGATTGATATGTCATTTTATTATTATTTTCAAAAAAGAGGACTTTAAGATGATTTTACATTTTTTTTTGATACGGTCAACTAGAAAGAATGACATATTACCTCTCAGAAATGACGATTTAGGGGCAAAAAGGCTAAAAATAGACAAAAAACACTCTTCAAAAAGAGTGTTTTTTACAAAATTAGGAGCAATCCCAGTTATAGACGACATTTTCGAAATGTTTTCGTTTGAGGTCTTCTGGTTTGATAAAAAAGTTAGCAATGCCGCAATCTCCCCATAACATGTCCACTTCATCATCTGAGTCAATTTGCAATAATAGCACACTATGTTCTTGGTCTACATAGGTACGCGGGTCTTCTTGTGTAAAACCTGGGTATCCGCCTACTTTGTGGCCAAAACCACTTGCTGTCTCATAAAATTCATCTAGTAAAGTATCTGCTTCATCACCATCAATACCAACAGCATCTTCGAATAGATCCCAGCTTCGCTTTCCTGTGACTTTTTCAAAGCGGAAATCTTCTACACTGATCGTTTCGCTTGATAATTCACCTGTAATCGCGCCTTCCTTCGTAACTGGAAAATAAAAATCGTCAGGAATTTTCACGAATGAAAAATCAGTCAATAAGTCTTCTTCAGCTAAGAAAGATTCCTCAATAAATTTGATCCGAAAATCTTTTTGCTCTGTTTTTTGGTCAATATTCATCCCATAAAGATCATCATGTACAGAAATAAACACTTGCAAAAGTCCTGTTTCTGGGTAATCTTTCAGTTTTGGCAGCTGGCCGAAATTGATTTGTGCCAGCAACTTCATAGGATGGCCTTCTCCATCAACGGGATATTCGTCGTTTTTTGGGAAATAAGGATCACCTGCTATTTTGCTGTCATATGGTCCTGTTTTTCCTTGTTTTATCTGTAATTGAATCAGTGGTTTTTCAGTTTGATCTAACAATGGACGGTAAGGCGCAAGTACTTCTTGCAGCTTTGCTGATTGTGTCAAGATGGGCTTCCTCCTTATGTATAGGTCTAATGATCAAAACAGGTCTCTCTTTTTCTATCATACAGAAGTGTAACTTCCCTGTCAGTGAAAAACCCGTCAATATCATGACAAAAAACTCACTTCAACACGTTAAAAAACCTCCGATATGGCTGGAGGTTTTGTGATTCGTTTATTTATTTCACTTGATAATTGACTAAGTCTGTTGCCAATGATTTCATCGTTTCGTTCGTTTCGTGCAGCCCCTCAATAATTTTTGTGAAAGTGCCAACGAGTTCTGCTTGATGTTCAGAAGAAGCCACGATTTGTGCTATTTCTTCTTCCATTCCTTTGATAGAGCCTTGCACATCTTTTAGCGCTGTTTCAATATCAGTCGTTGCCTGCTTCGCGTGAGTAGACAGCTTTCTCACTTCTGTAGCAACCACCCCAAAGCCTGCACCTGCTTCACCGACTCTTGCAGCCTCAATGGATGCATTGAGTCCAAGTAAGTTCGTTTGATCAGAGATACCTTTGATGAGATTAGACACTTGGTTGATTTTAGAGGAATTTTCGACAGTGGTTTTTGTATTTTGTAGAATTTGTTCACTTGTCGCTTGTAGTTCCTCTGAATGTGCAGCCACTTGCTGTACCATCGCGACTAGTTTTTCGGAAGCATCGTTACTTTCCGTCATAATGTGTTCTAATCGTTGTTGATTCGTTTGGTCATATGCTACACAGAAGGCAGCGATCACTTGACCATTGTCATCTTTAATCGGGACGGCGACGATGTCCATAGGAATTCCGTACACCTCTTTAGGAATCTGGATAAACGATGGCTCTCTCCCATTTTTCAACATCGAAAAGTTTTGGAACCCGGGAGCTACAACATCCCCAGCTTTAAACCCTAAGTCAATGTTCCCGTGCTGCTGATAATAAAGAACCTTCTCTTTCCCTAATACAGAAAAGGTTAGCTGCTCTCTCATAGCTAGTCCAACGATTGGTAAAGCGTCTATTATGTTATCAATTCTCTGTGACATTCGCTCACGTTCATCCTCTCTTTTTCTCAGTACACTCTCTTTATCGGTTCTTTATATGATCTATTACAGCCTGCAATGTGTACTAATATCAACCAAATGACCTAAGACATATAAAACAGCCACATTCCATCAAGAGAATGTGGCTGTTTTTAAAAGAAGAAGATGCATATCAACACACTAATGACGATGAAAAAAAGATACATGCAGTCGATCCATGAAGTGCTGATGACATGATAATACGTTCTCTCCCTCGTCCCTGTGAAGCCTCTTGCTTCCATCGCAATGGCTAGTCGTTCAGATTTCCGTACGCCTTGCGTGAAAAGAGGGAGTGCATAACGTATAAAGGCTTTCCAACTGTTTTTTTGCTTGTAACCTCTAATTTTATGTGCAGCCTTCATTTGCTTCAATTCACTTTGAAACAACGGGATAAACCGGAAGCCTGCCAGCATCCCATATGCCCATTTGGGTGACATTCGGCATTGATGGATTAAGCTCATCATAAAGGCCGTCAAATCAGTTGTTGATGTAAAAAGGAGACCAAATGTCACAAAGCCAAGCATTCTAAAAGAAATGGTCAGCCCATTTCTTAAACTCTCCTCTGTAATATGAAACCATGCCCACTTCCAAACTGTATGATCTCCCTTGCCAAAGGCCGCGATCATCCAAAACACGAGAATGAAAAAGAGCAGATAAGGTACAAGTCTGGTGATGAGGTATTTCAAATTCCAGCCGCCTAGGACAAGTCCAATTCCAAGTGCAAACAGCCAGATGATGAATGTCGTTTTAGGATCAGAAATCGCCATCAGACAGCACATCGCAAGGAGATGGGCGAGTAATTTCATGACTGGATTTACAGTGGATAGAAAGGAGTGATTACTTTGCAATCGTCATCACTTCCTTTCTTTCAGCCATATAGCGATAATGTAACGGCACTCTCAGCTCACAGGAAGTGACAAGTTCCTGATGAGAAAATAAATCAAAAGGCGTACCATCATAAACATGCTCCCCTTGATGAAAAACAAGAACCTGATCAGCGCACTCATCAACGAGTTCCATATCATGTGTGACCATGATAATGGTGGTGCCTTGTCGTTGACGTTCTTTTAAACGCCGGATTAACTCCCTCGCCGTTTTCTCATCCTGCCCGAAGGTCGGCTCATCTAAAATGAGAACATCCTGATCAAAAAGAAGCATCGTGGCAACACTTAATCTTCTTTTTTGTCCTAGACTTAAGGTGAAAGGATGCACGTCTCTATGCTTCTCTAGACCGAACTCTGCCAATAGCTGATTCGTTTTTTCTTGCACCACAGACTCTGGCCAATTTCGCTGTCTCCCACCAAATGCGATTTCATCAAACACTGTGTCCTGTATAAATTGAAGTTCTGGATTTTGAAATACAAAGCCTGCTTTTTCATATAATGTTCGGTCAGACCACTTTTTCAGGTGTTTTCCTTTTAAGAAAATGTGACCTTTCTTTATTGGTTCTAAACGGATGACATGTTTAAGAAACGTACTTTTTCCGCTGCCATTCTCACCAATGATCGCAACCCAATCTCCTGCTTTTATATTAAGGTGCAGGTCATCTATAATGCTTTTTTTCCCGTAGCTTAATTGTAGATGATCTGTGCGAATAATGACCTCTCGATCTGTTGATGACAATTTCTCATGACGTTCTTTTCTCGCCTCAAAGGTTTGCAAGAGTGTTTGACTCAGTGGATGAAACGAATCTTGTACGATAGTGGACCATTTCTCGGGAAATATTTTCGGACGCCAAATGCCGGCTTCTTTCATTTCTCCCTCAAATGTGTTCATCACGTCTTTTGGCGTTCCATCTGCTATGATACGGCCTTGATGATCTAATAAGATCACCCGATCCATCCACTCGATGACACCGTCTAACACATGCTCCACAAAAATCATCGTCTGATTCTGTTCAGCTGAAAGCTGCTGAAGTAATTGAAATATCTCCATTCTTCCTGCTGGATCAAGCTGTGCAGTCGGTTCATCAAAGAACAGGACATCTGGCTCTAATGCTAGTAAACAAGCAAGCGCCAACCGCTGCTTCATTCCGCCAGATAAGGTATGAATATCTGTGTTTGGGTCGACATCCAGCTGTACCTTTTTCATGAGATGTTGAATCATGTCATCCATTTGTTCTCGAGGGACAGATCGATTCTCTAAGCTAAACGCAATTTCTTCATTGACTCGGTGCATACAAAACTGCGAATCTGGGTCTTGAAACATGACACCAGTATGCCTTTGCCGCATCACTTCTCCCTGTACTTCAGCTTCCATATGCTCTGGAATAATACCAGCAAGCACAGAAATCAGCGTAGATTTCCCGCTTCCACTTGGTCCTAATATCAGCACCTTTTCCCCCTTTTGAATAGAAAGAGATACTTGATGAAGAACGGGATTCGGCTGTTCATAAAAACGGACAGTGAGATTACTGCACGCGAGAAATGAATCCATGCTGGTCACCCTTACTTCGTTTTTCTTTCATGATGGCATATTGATTCAGCACACCTGTTTTAGATAAAGCATCCACCACAACCTTTGCCAAGCAACCGCCGAGTAACATACCGCTGATGACTTGAGTGACAAGTGTCATGAGTAACACTTGAGGTGTGTAATAGCCGAATCCATTGGCAATGAGGCTATATGCCATTGCCCCTACTGCTGCAAAGGCACCAGACAACATGAGTGTCCACATACGATATCGCTTATAGCCAAATAGAGCGAAGGCGATTTCTGCTCCAAGTCCTTGGCATACACCAATCAAAAGCGCAGAAAGACCGAAGTGGCTGCCTGTCAGTAATTCCACGGCGGCGGCAGCTGTTTCTGCGATGAGAGCAGCGCCAGGCTTTTGGATAATGTAAGCAACGATTGGACTGGCAATGACCCAAATTCCGAACATGATGTTGCCTCCTGCTGGACCGACAAGGGCTGTAATCGGTAAATAAAGAGTCGACCACCCTAAATAGATGACTCCGCATGCCACAGATAAAATGACAGCAAGAACGACTTCTTTCATCTTCCATGTCATGAAGAATGCACCTCCATTTGGACAGGCCACTCTTCGACAGTAAAGGCCATGTCCCAGAATTTATACTCAAGCTGACAGCTTAAGATGAAGTGCTGTTTCATTTTCTCCTTTTCCTTCTCACTTGCTTCTTCCGCCCACTGATCAAGCCGTTTGCAAAGCTCCACTGTAACAGAGTCCGTTAACCCGCCATAAAACGTGATCCACTCATAGAATGGATGGGCAGGATCGGGCTCTACATCTCTGAGCATTCGTTTGCCTATTTCCCAATAGGTCCAAGGGCAAGGGAGCAAAACCGCAATGATTTCTCCTAGCGTCCCTTCCTCGGCGACTTGCAGCATGTGATGAATATAGTGATGAGCACTTGGCGCCAAAGATGCACCTTGCAGTTCATCATAAGCTACACCTGCCACCAGGCAAAGGTTTTGATGAGGATGTGTCTCACTATCAAGGACAAAAGCCATTTGTTGATGGAAAAAGGTAATGTCCTCTCTGTCTGTACATCTGCTAATGGCTGCCGCATAAATTTTAATAAAGGCATTTAAATATTCTGCATCCTGTTTGACATAATGAATGATCTGTTCCTTTTCGAGTTCTCCTGCTGCAAGTCCTCTCACAAACGGATGCTGATAAATCGCTTCAAATAATGGTTCTGCTTCTTGCCTTAATTGCGTTGAAAATGTCATAAAAAAAGCCTCCTCTTTTTCAGTTGAATAAATGAAAAAGCCACCCCAAATGGAGCGGCCTTCTTATCGATTCAATCATGAATAAGACAAGGTCCTGCTCCACTTCCCTCCGCTAGTACAAACTAGATCAGGTTCAAAGGGTCCAAGATTTTCTCTTGTCTCAGTCATACATGACTCCCCTAGTGGACTTTTGTCATTTAATTATCTTTACTCTACACATGTGGCGATTTGATGTCAACCGCCGATCTTAATTCAATGTATTGATCGTTGGCAGCTTCTCGATCCCTGCTGCATAGTAGAAATTAAGGACACTGAAGAAATCAATTGGCTTTCCTGTCTTTAAATCAACAGCCAAAATATGATCGCCGTAATTTGTCAGGTCATCAATGTCTAAACGCCTTGGCGTTGTCTTTCCGAGAGTATCAACAAAGCTGCTATGGTAGTACTGCCCACTAGCAAACGATGATTCATGATACATAAATAATGTCTCCACATCTAAGTAGACAAGAATGGCCTCAGAGGAACTCGCATATGGAGCAGAGTACGATACTGGTGCCGAAATACTTTTCACTTTTACACTGTCAACGGAATGCGTTCTCTGTTGATATTTTCCATCATATGAGAAATAAAATACACGCTCCCATTTATAATCGGCGGTCTTAGATTGTTTGTTATACACTTTTGTACCATTTGCGAAAACATCCCCATTAGCATACGAAGCAACAAAGTATTGCAATGTTGATGACAGGGATTCAGCACCTGTGAAATTTGGTGGGTTTTTTGCATTCACCTGTAATGTATATGAGTCTCCAAAGTCTCCACCGCTAGTAATACCAAACGCATAATCACCCGCTGGTAAATTGCTTAACGCAAGCAGACTGCCTGCCGGTTGAATCAGATCCGTTGGATAAGCTTGTCCTTCTTCATAATCAATAACAAATAACTGAACGAAATAATCAGCATTTGGAGAGGTAATCCTGCTGATGAGCGCCTGAGGGGACGATGTACTTAAGAACCATAAATCAACTGGATCTTCCTCGTTTAAAACTGCCGATTGATTAATGGCTAGTCCATCAATAGAGCGAACGGCAGACGTGCGCATCTTTCCATCTGCAGCCGCTTTTCGTTTAATACTTATTCCCTTTTTCTTATCTACTTTAAATGATTTTTTTACTTCCTTCTGTTGAACCGCAGTCCCTTTATCCTGCTTTTCAAACGACTCTTGCACTTGCTGAATGGCTTTTTCAGTCAGTGGCGATACTTTCTCACTTGATTTTGGTGCATCTTCTGCTTTGATTGCTGGTGAAAATAAACCTGTTGTGACCAATAAAATAGACAGTAAGGCGGCGGTGATTTTGACATAAAATGCTCTCACAGGAACATCCCCTTTTCCCTAATTTGGGTTTTTTACCCTGTGATTATTTTACCATTTTTCTAATACTTGTTTTGGACTTTTTTAGGAAATTTTTATAACAAAAAACCAGCCGTATGAGTCACGACTGGTTTATTTGATGATTTATGCAATGGTTTTGACAAATAATCGTGCTGTTTCTGCACTTGATCCTGGATTTTGTCCAGTAATGATTTGTCCATCTACAACAGCGAATGGCGAAAATGCATCGCCTTTTTCAAATGCTGCCCCTTGCTCGAGAAGTTTTGTTTCCAATAAAAATGGAACTTTAGATGTCAGCTGAACAGCATCCTCTTCTTCATTTGTGAATCCTGTTATTTTCTTGCCGTCGATAAATGATTTTCCATCACGATCCTTCACATCAACAAAGGCAGAAACGCCATGGCAAACTGCCCCAACGGCTCCATTTTTGTCTGAAATCGCTAAGATCGCATCGGCAACCAGTTGATTGGACGCAAAGTCGATCATTGGCCCATGTCCTCCAGCAAAGAAAATGCCATCATACTCAGCTGGGTTTACATCGGTCAGTGCCTTTGTGTCTTGAAGTAATTCATACACATCTTGATATTGTGCTGGAACTCCTTCAGGAATTGAATTTTTATCGATCGGTACTGTTCCACCTTTTATTGAAACAATATGCACGTTGAGTCCATTTTCTTTAAAAATATGAAATGGCTCGGCCAATTCTTCTAGCCATAAGCCTGTAGGGTGTCCGTTCATTTCTGAGCTGCTTGTTGATACTAATAAGACGTTTTTGCTCAACTTTATCATCCTTTCTATTTATCATGTGGCTATTTTATATTTTGCACAATTAAATATCAAGCAATCAGACTTAGATACAACTCTTTATGTTATACCCGATTTTTTAAAAAATATAGCCTCACTTCAAATCTAATCATTCTGTCACATTCTATTGACAGGGAATTTCATGTAAAATTGTGATGAAATGATATAATATGAGAAACAATTGACAGACCTCTTGCGCTAGAGGGAATTTAAAAGGAGTGGAAAAAGAGATGAAAACCTATTCGATTGTGATGATTATCATCACGCTCTGTATCATATTGGCTGTCTTTTTAATGAATCTTACGGGCGTCATGTATGGAAAAATCATATTGGCTGTCGCTGTTGCCCTTTGTCTTACGTCCATTATTCGTTTGATGGGAATGCGTAAAAGATAAAAGCCGCCCTCTGGGGCGGCTTTACCGTGTAGACAAACCCTCGCATTCGGTGTCAGTCCTGTGCTTCAGTGCTTACCAATGTCAAATTCGCTCCGATGCTCGTCCTTCCTAAACTGCAAAGGTTTTCTATCACGCTGATAGGATTATATAGCCAGGATAAGTGCAATTAATGCAAGAAAAGCTGGTAACCCTTGTTTGATGATAATCGATTTATTAGACGTCACACCGCCAAATACTGCTGCGATGAACACACAAAGAACGAAAAATAGCTGAATCATATATCCTACGGTATTCGAACCAAGAATGAGCCCCCAAATGAGTCCAGCAGCTAGAAAGCCATTGTATAGCCCTTGATTAGCAAACATCACTTTCACATTTGGATCCTTTTGTAAGTGTTCAGGCAGATTGAACGATCTTTTCGCCATTTTTGATTCCATAAAAAACATTTCTAGTAACATGATGACAATGTGCTCTAAAGCGACAATTCCTACTAAAATCATTGCTAAAATATTCAATTTAGTGAATTCCTTTCTGATAGACGGTCTCGTATTTGTATTTTGTCCGTATATAAATCAAAGTCTTGGATTAGCTCTAACGCCTCATGAAAACGACTTTGTGGAATGTCTTTCATTTTTCTTACACCAAATTCCTTTTTAATAAAAGCCATGATGGTATTAATATGAAGCTTACCGTGGCCATCATACTCTAAATGGCTGCAAAAAGTCTGCATCGTCCCTCGAATCACCTTTAATTGCTTGGCAGTGACACAACTCATTGGTAACGCTCATCCTTTCTTGGTTTTTTAACAACTAAAAAGAACATTGAATGAAAGAAAAACCTTCCAATCTCTATTATATAATGGTTTCATTCGGATATCAAAATAAAAAAGAACAAACATTCGACCAAAGACGAGTCATACGCTAAAAATCCATGTCTTAACGTATCAAAAAGCCGGATTCATGGATAGAATCCGGCTTTTTGTTTAGTTGCTTTTAGAAATTAATACCTTTCCAACAGAACGGTCCTTACTTTGTCCGACGACTTTAAAGGATAGGCCGTATGTTGGCACATCACGTCCTGCATCAGGGTTATTTGGATTCACATAGTTCTTTTTATCACTAAATGTACGCGTTGGGCGGATATAGCGATCCTCTAAGGTTAAGCCTGTTGTCGCTGTATAATCAATATTCAGCTTCGTGCTTGGATTCAAAGAGAATGCTGCATCATGTACTTGGAAACCTGTCGCTGCAATAGAGCCGTCACTCCATTTCAACACTTGTTGATCTGCATCTACGACTCCAAGGAAGCCGTTCCCTGGATGTTTTCCAACCCAGTTATCACTGTACGATTGATCGACGTACCACACGACCAAACCGTTATTATAGCTCATCAGACTTGCTCCTCGTTTGATATGCTTTAAGCCTTTATCGACATCAGCATAAGAGCGCCATTCTAGTAAATAATACTGAGCGGCATATTGTTTTCCATTAGATTGAGAGAATCCATTAAAAGTGAACGTGGACGTTCCCTCGGCATCATCTGACCACACTTTTGATCCATCTGCTGTAATCTTTAGATCATCTACAAATAAACCTGGCAGTGAATATCCTGCATCGGTTGTATAGCGGAATTGAAGATCGATCTTCTTCCCTGCATAAGCAGAAAGATCAAAGGATGCATCTACCCAGCCATCTGATTTTCCATCGATGCCATTGCCTTCATTCGCTCCTGCCTCATTTCGATCATTCGTAATATTACCAGCAATGGTTGTCCATTTGTCTGTCCCAGCTTCACGAACTTCTACATACGCATAGTCATAATCTTCTTCGATATCGTACCATGCTTTAAACGTAAGCTCGGCTTTGCTTCCCTTCGACAAATCAATCCCTGATGTCGTCATGGTAGCATTCAAATTGTCACCTGTTCCGCTGAAGTATGAATATTGCCCTTGTGCAGGCTGAGTGACCACAATCTCTTTATCTGGCAAATCGACTCGAACCGCATCATGGTTGGTTCCTTTTGTTGCTGCTTCATCGATTAAAACTGTTTTGCTTTTTGTTAATGTCTTACCATCAATGGTTTTTCCAGAAAGCCAGTTGCCGCCATGCAAGTTTTGAAGCATTTCTTTTGCATATGGACTAAAACCTGTTGGTTCCGTACCAGGTACTTTACCTGCCCAGCTTCCGCTTGACATGATAGACCAATAAGAAACGGGCTCTCCTCTGCCTGTGTATTGTGTATCGTATTCATCAGGCAGACCAAGATCATGTCCAAATTCATGTGTGAACACGCCTGCTGCGCCATCTTCAGGCTCAATCGTATAATCTAGAGCGCCTAACTTTCCGCCTTGACCCACTTCTGATTCAGTGTTTGGAATCTCAAATACATCACCAAGTGACCAGCGATGCGACCAAATCGCGTCAGAGCCAAGCTGTCCGCCGCCAGCTTCTTCACCTACGCCAGCATGTACAACCATGAGGTGGTCAATGATACCGTCCGGCTCATTATAAACACCGTCCCCATCCATATCATAGCGGTCCCATTGATCATATTCACCAAGGTCAATGTTTGGATCCTTTGCCGCTGCTTCGAGGGCTTCTTTCACCAATTCGCGCGGTCTGCCGTCACTTCCTGATTCGTCTGGTACGTTCCCGCCATAATATGCTGCTTCATGCTTGGCTGTATACCATCCAGCTACTGTTCCACTAATCGTGTAGCTTCCACCGGACTGCTTTTCATAATACTGCTTCATAGATACTTTTCTTTTACCATCTGGACCAATGTAGCCATTTTTTCCGAAAAGCATATCTTGGTAGTGCTGCTGATCGTACTTGTCATAGTACATATCAGTCTCTTCTTTTTTAATACTATTATGCTTATAATCTTTAAAATCTACTAATAAGACCAAAACTTTATCATTACGGACGTCGCCTTTATATTTTTCCTTTTTCACCGGCTTTACTTGATTGCCTTCTTTTCCTTTATGCTTCTTTAACTTTTTCTTTTTGGCTAGTTTATTATGTACATTTTGTTTGTATTCTTTTAGGAATTCAGGTTCTTCTGTTAAGGTACTTGCGCTTTGTTTCATCGCTGCTTCTTCTTTTTTCTTTAGGTAGTTCTTTAATGCTTTTTGGGTTTCTGCCTCATTGGCATTCTTTTTGATCTTTCCTTGTTTTTTCAAGGCTTTGATGAGGCGGTCTTCATTGACAACACTTGCGTCGAATGGAATACCTGAATAATGACCACCATCTGAGGATGTTGACTTTTCTGAGGTGTGGGCAGATAGAGGGGTGCTGAAAGCTGTCAATGTGCCTAAACTGAGGACAGCTGTTAGTGCGATGCTCGTCCATTTCCCTTTTTTCATATTGGTTCCTCCCTAATTTGGTAATAAATAATATCTAATTCTAGCATATTCCAATATACTTAAGTCGAAAAACATTTTATTTTCAGAAACTTTGTGGAAAATGCACAATACGAGATTGAAATAGGTGGAACGAATTGTCGAAAATAAAAGAACCCTAGGCTATAAATGCCTAGGGTGTTTGTTGTTTTTCTATGAAAGCTGCTCTCCTTGATATGCAACAACATCAAGTGGAGCGGCTAAAAATTCTTTTGCCTTTGCGACGAAAGCTTGGAAATGTGCACTTGCATTATGGCTTTGAACCGCTGCTTCATCTTTCCACACTTCTACCATTAAAAAGGTGTTTTCTTTCTCTGTATCCTTGAAAAGCTTGTAGGACACATTGCCTGCTTCTTCCTGTGAAGCTTTCATTAAACCGTTGATTTCTTCTAGAAATACGTTTTCTTTCTCTGGATGAATGGTCATCCCTGCATGAATAATAATCATATGATCGTCTCCCTTTTTTTAAAAATTATTTCCACTCTGTGATGCGATCGATCGGTAAACGGTAAGAAGCATAACCTTCGTCAGCTGCTTTCCCAATGGATAGAAGCATAACTGGTACATAGCGCTCTTTATCCCAGCCGAATGTTTCAGCGATGACTTCTTTGTCATATCCGCCAATTGGGTTTGTATCATAGCCATGCGCACGAGCAGCAAGCATCAGTTGCATTGACACAAGTCCACCGTCAATTAAGATCGTTTCACGATTCACTTGCTCTGGAAGAGCTTCAAAATGTGCAGTTAATGCAGCAATTTGTCTTTCTTTTACTTCCTGCGGCATGTAGCCATGTTCTACTGCTTTTGAATAAATTTCTTCTAAGTATTCATTGTTTTTCATATCTGCAAACACAGCGATGACAGCTGATGATGTAGCTACTTGTGTTTGGTTGAATTTTGCGAGTGGTGCAAGCTTTTCTTTTCCTTCTGGGCTGTCAATGACCATGAAGCGCCAAGGCTGTGCATTCACTGATGATGGTGCTGTTGTTGCCTCTTCTAAAATCTCCGTCATTTCTTCTTTGCTAATTTTCACTGCTGGATCATAGTTACGAATGGAGCGGCGCCCTTTCATAATATCCATAAAATCGTTTGTTTTTAATGTTGTAGCCATGTGTAACACTCCTTTAGGTTGTTTGAATCTTTTCTATGTTTTGTTGTATACGGATGAGCACATCAGTGAGAAGCTTTCGTTCTTCATCACTTACGTTTTCAAGCATTTCTGAGATAAATCGTTCTTTTTCTTTTTTAGAAGCTTCGATTCTTGTTCTGCCTTCATCTGTCAGACGAACAAGCGTGACTCGATTATCTTCCGGCTTTCTTCTGCGCGTGACCATTCCTTTTGTTTCTAACTGTTTTAAGTGACGCGTCACAGCCGCACTATCAATATTTACTTTTTTCTGCAAATCGGATTGGCTGATTTCGTCGGCTTGGAATAACAGTGATAGCAACTCCAGTCTTGATTGGCTGATGCCCGTGCATGCTTCGAACTTCACACCCATCATACGGTTCACGCACTGCAAACGATATAATACCTCTGCTTCTTCAGAGCAAAATGCAGTCAATGCCATCCCCTCTTTTCTATTCAGATCAATTAGTTGATATATCAATCATTGACTCGTCAACTAATATACACCCATTGTTTCATGATTGCAAGAGGTTTGTTTCATAAAGTGAAATTTTTTATTTCAATCAAAAAAGACGAGCTTTTGCTCGTCTCAGACAGTAGACAAAGGGCTAAAATGTAGTTTATTTTAGCCCTTTGTCTTCTTTTCAGCATGAAAGAAAACCTTTGCAGTCTAGGAAGGACGAGCAATGGAGCGGAATGAATTTGACATTCGTGAGAACCAGCGCGCAGGACTTACACCGAATGCGAGGGTTTGTCTTCACGCTGGGACGAGCTTTTGCTCGCCTTAAGAACTTGGTGTCGATGTTGGTCCCACATAGTAGCTGATAAATCCAATGATCATCAAGACTACAAAAATAAAGAGAATGAGTTTGAGCATTCTCATGGTTTATCCCCTCCCATTCATCTAACTTATCATATCTAGAAGAAGCGCTACCTAAAATTTACATAAAAAAAGACAAAAGCGATTCATCACTTTTGTCTTCTTCTCTTTATTCTGTAATCACTGTATGAATCAAAGTCGGAGCATCAGCATGGTCATCAATGCGGATGTTGTCATAAATTTTCTCCATGACATTCGCTACATCCTCACGATTTGCATGCAGCGTCACGAGAGATTCGCCTTTTTCTACACGATCGCCTACTTTTTTGTTAAGCATGATGCCAACAGATAGGTCGATATCGTCTTCTTTTGTTGCGCGTCCTGCTCCAAGAATCATCGCTGCAACACCAATTTCGTCTGCGACGATTTCAGCGATCACTCCTGATTCTTTTGCCGGCACTTCGATTTGATAAGGTGCTTGTGGCAGTTTTTCCGGTTGATCTACAATCGAGCCGTCTCCACCTTGGTTTTCTAAAAATTCCTTGAATTTCTCAAGTGCTTTGCCGTTTTTCATGACTTCAATTAGCTTTTCTCTTGCTTCATCAAGTGTCTCTGCTTTTTTCGCAAGAACGACCATTTGACTTCCTAATGTGAGCACAAGCTCGTTTAAGTCTTCAGGGCCTTCGCCTTTAAGCGTGTCAATCGCCTCTTTCACTTCAAGGGAATTTCCAATCGCTAATCCTAGCGGCTGAGACATGTCTGAGATGACAGCCATCGTTTGTCTGCCAACATTATTTCCGATACGAACCATTGCTTTTGCAAGCTTCTCAGAGTCTTCAGGTGTTTTCATGAAAGCACCTGCGCCTGTTTTCACGTCTAATACGATTGCATCTGCGCCAGCAGCGATTTTCTTACTCATAATCGAGCTTGCAATGAGCGGGATGGAGTTAACAGTTCCTGTTACATCACGAAGGGCATACAGTTTTTTATCAGCAGGTGTCAGGTTGCCTGATTGTCCAATGACCGCTACTTTATGACGGTTCACCAGCTCGATGAACTCGTCTTTTGTAATTTCAACGTGGAAGCCTTTGACTGCCTCTAGCTTGTCGACAGTTCCACCCGTATGTCCAAGACCACGCCCAGACATTTTTGCAACAGGTACATCAAGTGCTGCAACAAGAGGAGCGAGTACAAGCGTTGTTGTATCGCCTACACCGCCTGTTGAATGCTTGTCTACTTTAATGCCGTCGATAGCAGACAGGTCAATTGTGTCCCCTGAGTTTGCCATAGCGAGTGTTAAATCTGCACGTTCTTGATCCGTCATATCTTGGAAGAAAATCGCCATCGCCAAGGCACTTGCTTGGTAGTCAGGAATTGTTCCGTCCGTATAACCTTTGACAAAGAAAGAAATTTCCTCTGAAGATAATTCTTTTCCGTCACGTTTTTTCGCAATGATATCTACCATTCTCATTGTTTTCACCATTCCTTTTTTAGTTTAGTAAATCAAACCGACAACGCCTGCTGTTAAGAAGCTGACGAGTGTTGCACCGAATAACAGCTTTAATCCAAAGCGTGCGACAACGTTTCCTTGTTTTTCATTTAAGCCTTTCACTGCTCCAGCAATGATACCGATAGACGAGAAGTTCGCAAATGACACAAGGAATACAGAAATGATCGCTTCTGTACGAGCAGTGAAATGAAGACCGTCGCCAGATAGAGCAAGCATCGCTACAAATTCGTTAGATACCATTTTGGTCGCCATAATACTTCCTGCTTGTACCGCTTCACTCCAAGGTACACCAACAAGGAAAGCAAATGGTGCAAACACATATCCAAGTACATCTTGGAAAGAAACACCGATGGCAGCTGTGAAAATACCATTAATCATCGCAATTAATGCAACGAATCCAATCAACATCGCAGCCACAACAATGGCTACTTTGAAACCATCCATAATGTATTCGCCGAGCATTTCGAAGAAAGATTGTCTTTCTTCTTCTACGACTTCAAGCATGTCTTCGTCTTTAGACACTTCATATGGATTGATGATAGACGCAATAATAAATCCACCAAATAGGTTCAGCACAAGTGCTGTAACAACGTACTCCGGTTTAATCATTTGCATATACGCACCGACAATGGACATTGATACAGTCGACATCGCAGATGCACACAATGTATAAAGACGCTGTTGAGGTAATAATCCAAGCTGCTTCTTAATGGAAATGAACACTTCGGATTGACCTAAAATCGCTGACGCTACGGCGTTGTAAGATTCTAGTTTCCCCATTCCATTGACTTTACTAAGCAAATACCCAATTCCGCGTACGATCAGCGGAAGGATACGCCAATGCTGCAGGATACCAATCAAGGCAGAAATGAAGACGATCGGCAGCAAGACATTGATAAAGAAAGTTGACGCATTATCATTCATTAAACCACCAAATACGAAGTTGATCCCTTCACCAGCATAGCCTAGAAGCATTTGAAATCCTTTTGCAAAGCCCCCGACTAGGAAGTTCCCAACACCTGTATTGAGCAGAATATAACCTAAAATAAATTGCAGTACAATCATGACAATGACTGGACGGAATTTCACTCGCTTTTTCCCGTTACTTGCCAGCCATGCAATGGCGAGAATCACCAGCAAACCGATAATACCAATGACGTATTTCATGTTTTTCCTCCTTGAATGAATTCGTTTACATTAATGTGCTTGTATGGAACAAACCCTATTTCGCAAACAAATTGCGGAAGAAAATCCCAGAAATGAGATCCTTCCGCATATGACTTTTTCATCATCTAATGAGTCATGATTGTTATCCTACCATAGGATCGTATGAATTAATAGTCTTTAGAAGGAGCTGATTGATCCCCTTTAATAATGGAAACGCCTGCACTGGCACCAATACGGGTTGCGCCTGCAGCTGTCATCGCTTCTACGTCTTCTTTTGTTCTTACGCCGCCTGATGCTTTGACACCGATGTCAGGTCCAACTGTTTTACGCATTAATGCGATGTCCTCAGCTGTTGCACCGCCTGTACTAAATCCAGTCGATGTTTTGACGAAATCAGCGCCAGCTTTTACAGAAAGTTCACAAGCTTGTACTTTCTCTTCATCCGTGAGTAGACAAGTTTCAATGATGACTTTCACTAAGGCTTTGCCTTTTGCTGCGTCTACAACGGCACGAATATCTTGTTCAACTGCATCATATTCGCCATCTTTCAATGCCGCAATATTGATGACCATGTCCACTTCAGTTGCACCGTTTTCAATGGCATCCTTTGTTTCAAATGCTTTCACTGCTGTTGTGTTTGCACCTAACGGGAAACCGATGACTGTACATACATCAACGCCTGTTCCTTCTAGTTCTTTCGCCGCAAGAGATACCCAAGTTGGGTTCACACAAACGGAAGCAAATTGATATGTCTTTGCTTCTTCTAGTAACTGCATGATCGCACCTTTAGATGTATCTGGTTTTAGTGCTGTATGATCAATGAGCTTTGCTATTGTCATGATTCACACTTCCTTTTAAATATGATACTTTCATCTTAAATGACTATTGAACAATTGTAAATATAGTTATGAAATTTTGTTCATCTATTTTGTGACATTTAAAAGAGCTCTTGCTGTGTGCTGATCGATCACCAATACGTTCGCATATTTTCCTCTCAGCGCCCCATGGATAGAGGCAACCTTTCGATGTCCACCAGCCACAAGAATGGAGCGCTCTTTTGTTCTCAAATCATCCAGCTCCACACCGATTGTGCGATTGTTAATCGCTTCACTGCAAATGCGTCCTTCTTGATCATAAAAACGCGAACAGATATCTCCGACACTGGATGTCTTGAGCAGCGCCTTTTCTTCTTCACGGAAATAACCGAGTCTAAACAAAAGCGCCTCATCTCTTACCGTCCCAACAGTAAACACAGCGATATTTGCCTGTTTGCCCATTTCAATAATGCGCTGGATATGTCTGTCCTGTTCGACCATCTCTTTAACGGCGGCACTATCGAACACAACAGGCAGCGGCAAATAGCGTGGTGCCGTTTGAAAAGCTGATGCAAACAGCTGGATCGTTTCTGCAGAATATGTATTCACATGTGAATGGCTGATTCCACCTTTCAGCTGAACAACTTCTACCCCTTTTACCTGTTTAGGTTGCATCTTTTGAGCAATTTGATACATCGTGGTGCCCCAGCTCACTCCAACAATATCGCCGTCTTTCACCGTATTTTGAAGATAATCTGCACCAAACCGGCTCAAGTAATCCGTAATCGTTGGATAATCGTCCTTTGGTGAAAATACCACATGAGCCTCGAGCAGATCATATTTTTCTTTCAGCAATAAGGACAGCTCATTTAAATCCTCAAATGGGTCCATCACTGTAATCTGGACGTACCCTTTTTCCTTCGCATACTGAAGCAGACGAGACACCGTTGGCCTCGACAGGTCAAGCTGCTTGGCGATTTCCTGCTGACTGTAATCAGATAAGTAATAGAGCCTTGCTGCTTCAATACTTAATTGCTGTTTGTCCCGATCCATTCGTACGCCTCCTTTTTTCCTCTATCATAACAAATTGTTCACTTCACCATGCACAAATGTTCATTTAAAGAAAATGGTGTAAGCTGCGTGAAAGGTCTCTTGCTTCTCTAAGGTTTGAATGCCGAATTTCTCCTTATACTGCCCATTTGTCCCTTCCATATCAGCGATCCCATACCAAGGCTCAATACAAACAAAAGGAGCCATTGTTCCCTTTTCTTGATCATATGGAGACCAAATACCAACGAACGGAAAACCACTGAGATCGACCTCAACGCCGTGACCTGCTTGAGAAATCAATGATACTTGATCAATATGACTAAAGATCATTGCATCGTTCTGAAAAAGTTCTGGGCGAAGTTGAATCGGCTCAAACTCAACACCTTTCTCCTTCTCTCTCACAAGTGAATCATGAAGTTCATATTGGACTGGATCATGTTCGGTGGAAGGTGCCAATGTGAGTGAATAATCAGCTGTCTGCTCGCCTTCAACAAGCGGGACATGAAATGCCGGATGCCCGCCAATCGAGAAATACATCGTGCCATCTCCTTCATGAACAATTTCCCAGGAAATCGTTAGTCCATTTTCCGACAGTGCATAACTGATGCGCGCTGTAAATTCATACGGATATTGTGACGTGTGACGGCCATTTGATTGATATTGAAAAACCACCTGATCTTTTGCTTCTTCAAATAGTTCAAAATCAACATCACGCAAAAATCCATGCTGCGAGAGTTGATACGTTTGATCGTCTATCTTGTATTGATCATCCTTCAACCGTCCGACAATCGGAAATAAGACGGGCGACACCCTGCCCCAATAAGCATGGTCACCAGACCACATATATTGACGTCCACTTTCTTTATGAAGCACCTCTCTCACCTCGGCACCTCTCTCATTGATTTGAACCAATAACAGATCATTTTCAATCGTTTTCATTCAACACATCCCCTTTCCTTCTTCTTTTATTATGACAGGGATTTTCGGTTTGAGTATAAAAATAAGAATCCCTCAAGCCTTAGATTGTTTCTTCATATAAAAAAATTTTAAAAAAGACAGAAATTCGCCAACAAAATGTAATGCTGATTCGTCTAATCTTATATAAAATAAAAGAATCGTTGTTCTTTTGGAGTGACAACAAAAAAGACGCGTTTGACATTGATGGGGGATTCTTTTTCATGAACAGCAAGGAAAACCGTTTACGTTACATATT
This sequence comes from Bacillus sp. 2B09, assembly GCF_003946835.1. NCBI lineage: Bacteria > Bacillati > Bacillota > Bacilli > Caryophanales > Bacillaceae > Bacillus > Bacillus sp. 2B09. Next base: position 69,272 of record NZ_RPSG01000002.1, on the reverse strand, counting down.
AGGATTAGATGGGCTGAGAGCTGTTGCCGTATTGGCGGTCATTGCTTATCACTTACATATTGAACCCGCAAGCGGCGGGTTTCTTGGCGTTGATTTGTTTTTTGTGATTTCTGGTTACTTGATTACAACCATCTTGCTGCATAAGCAGGATTTGGGCTATCAAGAGCTTCTGCCTTTTTGGATGGGCCGCATCAGAAGGCTGCTTCCAGCTGCCTACGTCATGATTTTTTTAATCGTCAGCTGGTGCGCCATTGCTGGTTCAAATGCATTAATGTCCATTCGTGGCGATGCCTTATCGTCCTTTTTTTATGTGAGTAACTGGTGGTATATTTTTCATCAGCTCTCTTACTTCGACAGCTTCAATGCTGTATCTCCACTAAAAAATTTATGGTCTTTGGCGATTGAAGAGCAATTTTATCTCATTTGGCCGGTACTGTTGATTGCTGGACTGAAATGGGTGAAAAATAGATCCCATCTTCCTATGATTACCTTTGGTCTGGCACTTGTATCTGCGTTATGGATGGCCATTCTCTATTCACCGGATACTGACCCAAGCAGGATCTATTATGGAACAGACACACGTGCGTTTGCACTCCTCATCGGGTGCAGTCTTGCATTTGTCTGGCCCATGCACAGACTTTCCAGCAGAAAATTACTTCCTGTCGGCAGACGTATGTTACAAATAGCCGGATTCGGTTCGATGGTCATTTTCCTCTTATGTGTTTATGCAGTCGACGAATTTGACGGCTTTCTCTACCAAGGCGGTATGCTTTTATTCTGTTTGAATGCAGCGATCTTAATTGCGTGTGTCTGCCATCCTGCCAGTCTTATTGGGAAATGGCTGTCTTTTCAACCACTCGTTTGGCTCGGAAAGCGGTCTTATGGCATCTACTTATGGCATTATCCAATTATCGTGCTGACCACACCGGTCATTGAGATTGGACAGCCTTCTATAGGACGTGTCACATTGCAGCTCATCGCAATTCTACTCATATCAGAGGCTTCCTATCGTTTGATCGAACAGCCGATTCGTAAACTCGGGTTTAGACACTATTTTGCCTCTTGGTCGATTTGGAAAACAGGAATCAAGCAATGGTCTATGTCCAATAAAGTGTTTCTTGGGATTGCCGCAGTCCTTTTGATTTTATTTACCATTGGCATGTCTAGCTCGTCTCATACATCCCCACATGCCAAGGAAGTAACACAAATTAAGACAGCGCCCCAAAAGGCAGGCGGTCAGACAGAATCAAAAGTGAAGAAAAAGAAAGACAAACATGAGAAAAAAGCAGCCGATCCTAAACAATTTCACCAAGTTCTTGCCATTGGTGATTCCGTCATGTTAGACATTGCTTCAAATTTAGAAAAGGCCTATGAACCCATCACCATTGACGCAAGGGTCGGAAGGCAAATGAACGAAGCCATCCGCATCGCCCCTCAATATGCTTCTTTTAACAAGGCTGATGCCGCTGTTATTATTGAGCTTGGCACAAATGGTTATTTTACAGAGGGGACTTTGACTTCATTCATTCAACATTTCTCGAAGGCACATATTTTTCTTGTGAACACTCGCGTTCCAAGATCTTGGGAAAATGATGTGAATGCAGTCATTGAGCGTGTGGCCAATCAACATCACAATGTGAGCTTAGTCGATTGGCATTCAGCCGCTACCGGACAGCCATCCTATTTTCAGCCAGATGGTGTTCACCTTTCCACAAAAGGCTCTGACACATTGACTGAGCTCATTAAAGCCAGTATCAAGAAAAAAGGAGATGTGTCCTCAGCATCATAAGAAGACTAGCATCCTGTGAAGAGAGATTCAAAAAAGACATGCTTTCCTATGATTGGAGGCATGTCTTTTTTGTGATGGATGAGCACAGAGCTGCATTATGTTTTACTTTTAAAAGACCAAATGATGACAGGGATGAGAATTAACGATAAAATTCCTCCGCTTAAAGATAATGTAGCATAACTCGTATTCGCAACGACCATTCCTGAAAGGGCACCGCCAGAAGCACCTGCTAACGCAACAAAAACATCGAGTGTTCCTTGGGTTTTTGCCCGGGATGATGGTTCTGTAGCATCCACTATTTGAGCAGTACCACTAATTAAACCAAAGTTCCATCCCAATCCAAGTAAAGACAAAGCAATGATTAATAGAATCATTGAATCACTTGGTGCGAATGCTGCCAATAAACCAGCAAGTAACAATGTGATGCCCGACGCTATGCTCATAGCTGTTCGTCCTAGTTTATCTACAAGTACACCCGTGATAGGTGAAGGAAGATACATAGCACCTATATGAAAACCAATCACAATGCCCACTTCGGCTAATCCATGACCATGATGCTGCATATGCACCGGTGTCATGGTCATGAGTGCAACCATGACAATTTGAGTTAAGATCATAACCGTGGCACCTACTGTAAGCCCTTTTTTATCTATTTTTTTATCAGCAGCATCTCGTTTATTTCCATGCCCATGTTCTGCTTTGTAAGCTGCTATTCTTCGGGCAATGTCTAACGGATCAGGACGCAGTAGAATAAAAAGGACAAGACCAGCTACAATTAGTGATGCTGCTGATAAAATAAAGGGACCAGCAAGTGCTGGAACACCAATTGATACTGCAAATTTACCCATCACTTCAACTAAATTCGGACCTGCTACTGCTCCAAATGTTGTCATGACCATTGTTGTACTAATGGCAGTTGCACGCTGTTTAGAATTCGCTAAGTCCGTTCCAGCATAACGCGCTTGTAAGTTTGTGGATGTTCCTGCGCCGTAAATGAAGAGCGATGCAAATAATAAAATGACACTATTCATCATAGCTGCCAGCACAACGCCAATTGCTCCGAGTCCTCCAGCAACAAAACCTGTCGATAAACCGATACGTCGTCCATAACGTTGCGAAAGTTTTCCTACAATGAAAGCTGACCCAGCTGACCCCAAAGTAAATAAAGCGATTGGAACTCCTGCATACGCTTCAGTCCCAAGCATTTGTTGCGCTAAAAGAGCACCTACCGTAATTCCTGCGGCTATTCCAGCCCCTCCAAATATTTGCGATAGACTGACAACGAACAATACTCGTTTATATAATTTTTTCAATTTTTGGGGTGAATCTATATAATTCTTCACTACATCTTGTTCTGTATCTAGCACTTGTAAACACCCACTTGAGATTTATTTTCCAAATATAATCATTATGTCAGTTCAGTCTACAATCCTCGATTTGAATCTCTTTCACCTCTCGGCCATTTACATGGAGAGCAAGCTGTTGTTTTCGGATCATAGACACCTTGTTTTTAAATGGATCATGAATAAAGCGCCCACATGACTGACCTGTACTTTTGAGCTGATGCGTATCTTTTGTCGTTTTCTTTTATGCCGTTAAAAGGCTGGCTCTCAATGCTAATGCGTGCTTTTCCTTCGTTTTTTGATCCACCAACGCAAAATCACCATTCTCATACGCTAATGAAAATAATTCTTCGATATGAAAGACACCTGCCTGAAACTTCCTGCTCAATACATGCAGTGCCGCAGCACTTGCGACTTGAGCCGTTGCTCGAGACTCATCGCGACCTTTTATTCCAAGCTCTTCCTGATGAATTTCGTTACCCTTCATTCCTACCGCTTCCACTTTCACTGCATATTGATCTGTACCCATTTGAGCAGATTGAATCAGTGAAATGGCTCGTTCCTTGATTTTCGGCATCGTGAGAAGGGACGTCATTCCGAGTTTCCTTGTGAGAGCAAATGCACGTGTCGCTACGCCAGAATCAAAACAGAGCCTTGTTGTCACAGAAGGCACATGGAGCGTCGAAGGCAATGTTTGCTGGTCAGAGAAAGGGAACTGATAGGCTTGCCGCTTTCCAAGCGTTTTGCCAAAATCAATGCGTTTCCCTCCAGTAAAACTTTTGACTTTCTTTCGCTGATGATTCTTCGTCAGCTCATAATCCGTATGCACATGATCAAGCGTCCATTCAATAGCTGCTTTTCCATGCTGGTCACCTAACCCAAGCATGATACTAATATCAATTTGCTCCACAGAGGTCAGAATAGATGCCGCCTTCGCTGCAAGCAAATTGGTGAGACCAGGTGCAAGACCTACGCTCAGCACAGCCGTTGCGTTCAATTGCTGTTGATGGACCTTTGCTAGCTTCTCAATATAGGCTCCTTTTGCTGAAATATCGAGATAATCAATGCCTGACCGTAAGCATGTTTCAGCAAATGACGTGTCATCTTGATCAAGACACATGATCACGAGTTTCGTTTCATCCATCCAGTCCGTATCCATTGGTTGTCTTACGTCTATCTGAAATGGACGTACACGCCCATTCGTTTGGCGTGCAAATTGTTCAGCCTTCTCATAACTTCGGCCAGCCGCAAAGACTTGGCCTGGATACACGTCACTTAATTGAAGACATATTTGCTGCCCCACATGTCCATAACCGCCTATCACCATCACTTTTGACCTCATTTTCCAACCGCCTTTCTATTGCCTCTTTTACAAACAATCCCTTTGATCATGCCAGCTTGAAAATAAGGTCTGATGTCTTGAAATCCTGCTTCGGTTAATTGTGCTGTCATCTTTTCTTCAGACACGGGATATGTTGTGACACCCAGCCTTTCTCGGAAGGACGTAAACACTTCCTTTCCCAAGCCTTGACGCTTCATGAATAGAGAAAGCATATGAAGCTCCTGCTGAAATGCAGGCGTTTCTGGGTCTCCTTGAATAAACGCCAGCACGAGCGGTGCCCCTGGCTGAAGCCGACGGGCGATCTCCTGTAAAAAGGGAAGCTGATCTTTTACAAAATGAATGACAAGCAAACTTACTGCTGCATCGTACGACTTTTCAACCGGCACTTTGTCTAAGGCCATCTCATACCATGTGACGCGTTCTTGCATATGAAGCTGTGCCACTCTGCGCTTGGCCATATCAAGCATAGTTGGAGATGGATCAACCCCTGTGATATGCCAGTCTTTATTTCTTTGAAGCATGTTGAAGATCTCTTCGCCCCCACCTGCTCCGACTGTTAACATGCGAGAAGCCGCTCCCATTAATTCGATTTCTACTCTATCCACTGTCAGCTCATGCAAAAGATGATAGCCCGGTACTTTATGTGCAATTGTCGCCGCATAGGATTCAGCAACAGGATCATGCCAATGTTGATTTACACTCATATGTCTTCTCCTCCAGTTTCCGCTTTGCTTCGTTTCCTTTACACTAACGGTATGTTATCTTCATTGTAAGAAGATAGATGAGAAAAAACGATCCCTAAAAGTGGGGATATTGAGGAGGAGATCAAATGAACAATCCAGCCGCTCATTTTCAGCAGCTGAGAAAAAGCATTCGAGATGAACTTGCTGCTATCTGTGATTTTGATGCTGCCTGTATCACAACCATTGATCCAGCTACTCTCCTCTCGACGGGTTCTTTTACAGATGAACCGATTGAAGCCATACATAACGAGCTGTTTCAAAATGAATATTTAAAAAAAGATGTGCACCAGCATGAAGATCTAGCGAAAGGTCCTGTCCACGCTGCCAGTCTCGTCCAAAGCGGAGAATACACCAATAGTGGTCGATACCAGAACATTTTGTTACCTAACGGATGGGCAGATGAATTGCGGGCAGCCCTTGTGATTCAAGGTGAATGCTGGGGAATTGCCAGCCTTTATCGGAAAAAGGAGAAAGAACCTTTTCATGAACAAGATATACAAGCGGTTAGTCGCCAAACACCAGCACTCGCAGCCAAGCTGAGAGATGAACTTTTTAAAAGAAGAGAAACGGAAGAAGATGAAACGGCGGAACACCAAGGCTTCCTCATTCTTTCACACGATTACCATCTTCTTTATGGAAATGAAACCGGACTTCATTGGCTCCACACCTTCCAAACCTTTGAGCAAATTCATGATGGTGCCGTCATGCCCCGTCCGTTTAGAGCATTAGGTGCTAAGCTTTTATATGGCGGCGGTGACCAAACAGCGGTCAGCATCACCAGAATGCCGACAGGGCGTTTTCTCTCTCTTCAAGCATTTCGATTAGCACAGGCAGCCGGGGAGGAAGAGGCTGTCATGATTCATATTAAGCGAGCTCAAACAAGTGACATCCTTCCTTATATAGCGAAAACATATCGGCTAACAGAAAGAGAAATGAACGTCCTTGACTGTTTAATAAAAGGACAATCCACAAAGGAAATTGCCAGTACGTTATTTATCTCGCCTCATACGGTGCATGATCATGTAAAGGCGATGCTCGAAAAAACAAATTTGAACAGCAGACGTATGCTTGTTTACTTTTTCTCACACATATAAAAAAGCGGCTACCTCATTGGTAGACCGCTCTTTCTTTATTTTCCGATGACTCGCTCATGCAAGATATGTGCGACTCCTGCTTCGTTATTGGATTTTGTCACAACATCCGCAACTGCTTTGACATCTTCAATGGCATTTCCCATCGCAACGCCACAGCCCGCAAATTCTAGCATTGACACGTCGTTCCCATTGTCACCAATCGCCATCACTTCTTCACGAGAAATCCCCAGTTCATGCGCTAGAAGCTTCACAGCATTCCCTTTGCTCACATCAGGATGAAGAATTTCTAGGAAGAAATCTGTGCTTTTTACCATCATGTACTGATCCTTCACTTCAGATGGAATGGCTTGTATCGTCTTTTCCAAACGTTCCGGCTGATCAATATACATCATCTTCGGAAGTCTCATGGATGGGTCTGCCTCTTCGACAGGTAAATACTTAAGCGGCAATTTCGTTAAATACGATTCAAGTACCGTGTATTCACTAATATCCCGATTTGGTGTGTATAGATGAGCCGAATCGAAATAATGCATAGGTGTATCCAGCTGACGGCTCAGTTCATATAAAGAAGTCAAATCATCATAGGATAAAGTTAATTCTGATACGACTTCATTTGTATGGCTGTTTTGTACAAGCGCTCCGTTATAGGCGATGACATAATCCCCCTCTTGATCAAGCTGCAGCTCTTTTAAATAGCGGTGCACCCCGCCAATCGGCCGGCCTGTACATAAAACAATTTTAACGCCTTCTGCCTTCGCCTGTTGAATCGCAGCAAACACCTCATCCGGCACCATATGCTGATCATTTAATAACGTACCATCCATATCAATTGCGACTAATTTATACATTCACTGCTCCCCTTTTCTCAGCAAAACGTGCTGTCACTATTTTGAGTGATCGTCTACATGATCACATGCTATTCATCATACTATATACCTATTTTAGCCTATCGTTTTTTTCTCACGCTGTCTACTTGTTCCTATCTGTAACAAAAAATCACTTCATCCTCATCTATTATAACCTATTCTATAGAATCCGCTGTGAATAGAAGAGACCTGTCATTTTAACAGTATGAAAAGGAACAAATGTTCATCGGAGAATATTTTGAAACTAGCAAATCTAATTGTATGATGGATAGCAAAGAAAGGAGGTGCAGGGAATGATTACATTTACGAGAGGAAAATTGTCAAAAATGTCTGGTGTACATATTGAAACCATTCGTTTTTATGAAAATGAGGGTGTGCTCCCCGAGCCTAAGAGAGCACATAACGGCTATCGTTTATATGATAAAAAATATGTACTCATGCTATCCTTTATCACTGAAGCAAGAAAGCTAGATTTCTCACTCAAAGAAATTCGAGAAATTATCACGTCACTATTCGAGAAACAGTCGAAAACAGAAGCGGAACAGCTGCTCGAACAAAAAGTAGAAGATATTCAAAAATCCATTCAAGAGTTAAAAAAGAGGAAGGCGGCCATTCAACTGTTAACGAAACAAACATTAGCTAACATTAGTTAATTGTAGAGACTGCCAAAGATGTGCCGGTATTTTTTACTGGCACCCCTCTGCGCCTAGCTGTTAAGTACACGTTGTATGAAAACATCAGGTATACTAGAGACAGCTTGACGTGACATCAATCGTATGAAAGGGGTTATGAATAGAATGAGAATAGCAACCATTGGAACAGGTGTGATTGTGGAAGGTTTCCTCCAGGCAATTGAACAGCTTGAAGGTGCTTCTTGCCACGCTGTCTATTCAAGAAAGGAAGCGACGGCAAAGAAACTCGCAGATCAATTTGGGGTGCAAACGACTTATACGGATTTAACCGCTATGTTCGAAGATCCCCACATAGAAGCGGTATATATCGCATCACCCAATCGTTTACATAGCGAGCATGCCACGGCTGCATTGAAACACGGAAAACATGTGATTTGCGAAAAGCCTTTTACCTCTAATGTGAAAGAGCTAGAAGCCTTAATCGCTCTCGCAAAGGAAAAGCAGCTCTTCCTATTTGAAGCCATTACGACCGTTCATATGCCCAACTATCATTTAATCAAAAAACACCTTCATCAATTAGGCAGAATCAAACTCGTTCAATGTAACTATAGTCAATATTCAAGTAAATATAATCAGCTGCTCGCCGGGGAGACGCCGAATGTCTTTAACCCAGAATTTTCTGGCGGTGCCCTCATGGATATTAACATTTACAATGTTCATTTCATTATGAATCTATTTGGTTCACCGAAAGACGTTCGTTACCAGGCCAACCGCCATCCAAACGGCATCGACACATCTGGTGTTTTAACTTTTACTTACAATGATTTCATCGCCACAAGTGTTGGCAGCAAAGATACAAGCAGTATGAATTTCGCTTTGATTCAAGGGGAAAAAGGGTTCCTGCATGTGAAAAATGGTGCGAATGGCTGTGAGGAAGTGTTGCTGCATATAGGAGACCAAGTCACTTCACTCAATGCACAAACCAATTCAAACCGCCTGTTTTATGAAGCGGAAGCATTTCAGCATATCATTGAAACAGGAAATGTCGAAAAGTGTTATGAATGGCTTGATGACAGTCTTTCTGTCATGAAGGTTCTTGAAGCCGCTAGGAAAGACGCCGGTATTGTTTTCCCAGCGGATCATGCTTAAATAAAAAAACCGCCTTCTGATGAAAAGGCGGTTTTTTGACATTAGATACTCTTTGAATATGCCACCAGACGCTGAGACATATGATTCACTTCATCAACTGAAGCGTTCACTTGCTCTGTTAAAGCAGCCTGTGTTTGCGTAAGAGCTGTCATATTGGAGATATTTTCAAGAATTTGATCGATTTGTGTTTTCATTTCAGTTAAACTAGATTCGATATTTTCTGTCGCATTGGCACTATGAAGCGCTAGCTTACGCACTTCATCGGCAACGACTGAGAAACCGCGTCCCTGCTCGCCTGCTCTTGCTGCTTCAATCGCGGCATTCAAACCAAGCAGATTCGTTTGGTTTGCCACTTCTTTGATTAAGTCTGAAATGTTCTTCGTCTCATCTGCACTGTTTTTCGCCAGATTAGCAGCAGACGTTGACTGCTCTTGAGCGACAGCAAGCTCTTGTGCTTGGTTTGTCACAGAACTGATGCCAGATACCATTTCACTAATAGAACTTGAAAGCTGCTCTACTTGAGAAGCCATTTCATTCGCTGTTTTTTCTTTATTTTTTTCTAACGTAATATCACGAATCGTTCCTGCGACACGTAAAGGGACACCCTTCTCATCACGAATGGTTTCACCGCCCGCATGATACCAGCGATACTCGCCATTTTTACTCTGCAATCTATAATCAATGTCAAATGGTGTGCGGCCAGAATGGTCATTTAAGTGATCCGCAAAAGCTTGGAGAGCCGATTCTTTATCTTCAGGATGCAAACGATCACTCCAGCTGCTCAACACGTTCGGGAAATCCTTTTCATCTGTAAAACCAAGCGTTTTTCTAAACTGTGGAGACCACCAGAATTCATTGTTTGGATTGACAGGATCGCCAGCCTCTACAACCATATCCCAAGGCGCTTCCACAAGCGCACGGTTGATCAAGTCATATCTTGTCACGAATGCTTGCAGCTCTTCTTCTTTCAATTTCTGATCATGAATATCAAAAAGAGCCCCTGCCACACGAAGAGGTACACCATTTCGATCTCGAATCGTCGTTCCAGTTGCTTTGAACCAGCGATACTCGCCATTTTTCAACTTCAGACGATACTCGATATCATACGGTGTACGGCCAGAATGATCCAATAAATGCGTAGAGAATGCATTCAAGGTGTATTCCTGCTCATCTGGATGAATTCGAGATGCCCAGCTGTCTAAGACATTCGGAAAATCGTTTTCATTTTGGAAACCTAGCATTCTGCGGAAATCATCCGTCCATGTGAATTCGTTTTTTGGATTCACAGGATCTCCTGCTACAACCGTCATATCCCATAGACCCACTTGAATGGCTTTTGTCACTAAATTCATACGCATATGAATATCTTCTTGCGCTTCTTGCATCTTTTGCAACGCTTCATTTATTTGAGCCACTGCTTCTATTGTTTGACTAAAAGAGAATGCAGCAGTATCAATTCTGGCTGAAAAATCTCCCTTCTCAATTCGTTCAACTAATTGACTGCTTTCACTTAGAAGGGCTCCCGACGATGAATCACTTGCTTTTCTCATAAACATCTTCAATAACTCCTTTCATTCTTTCATACATTTTTGAAATATTTTACAGTTATAAACAATTCTTTATTAGGACTTTAGTAATACAAAAGATATATCGACAAAAACTGAAAATTGTTTATGTCAGAATGAAGGCAAATGTTCATTTTTTCACGAAGTTTTAGATTTTGGGGATGGGTCATGGAAAAGATTTATGGAAGAAAATGGCTCATTTGATAGAATCAACCGCCTATTTTGTCTGAAAAATCTCTTTTTTTATATTGACACTGACCGCTCGAAAAAAGAAAATGGAACATAAGCATTTTAAAAAAGGAGAACGTCATGAGCGCGAATCAGGAACAACACGAATTAAAAAAGCTTTTATCGCCGCGTCATATTCGCATGATTGCGATGGGCGGGGTCATTGGTACAGGAATCTTTAAAGGAAGTGCCGATACAATCGGCTTAGCAGGTCCTGGAGTTATCTTTTCCTATGTATTTGCTGGATTGCTTCTTCTCATTGTCATGGCGGCTTTAGCTGAAATGGCCATCGTCTACCCGGGGAATAACCTTCGCGACCTCATACAGATTGCGCTTGGTCAACGTTTTTCATTTGTTGTCGGATGGGTTTACTGTTTTATGTGGCTCACTGTATGTGTCATTGAAATCATTGCAGCGGGGAGTTTACTTCAATATTGGATGCCAAACGTACCTTTATGGTCTTTATGTTTACTTTGCTCGCTCTTAGTCATCGGAATTAATTTAAATAATGTAAAATACTTTGGTGAAATTGAGTTTTGGTTCGCTGGAATGAAGATTTTCGTTATTATTGTGTTTATTATTCTCGGTGCTGCATTATTATTTGGAATCATTCCGAGCGAACAAAGCACGCCTGTTCTCACCAATTACCAAAACTTTGTCCCGAACGGATGGGGTGCTGTCTTTGCCTCATTATTAGTGGTGATCTTCTCGTATGGAGGCTCTGAATTGATCGGGCTGACCATTACAGAAACAAAGGATGCAGAAAAGGTGTTACCTGGTGTTGTCAAAAGTATGATGTGGCGCATCATCTTGTTTTACACACTGCCGATTTTGATTATTTGTGGACTCATTCCTTGGAATCAAATTGATCCGAATAACAGTCCTTTTGTCCAAGTCTTTTCAGCAGCTGGCATGCAAGGTGCCTCTCACTTCATTAATTTCGTCTTAATTACAGCCGTTCTATCTGCCGCCAACTCTGGTATTTACGGCACGACAAGAATGATTCATTCTCTATCTAAATCAGACGGCGGTCCAAAAAAGCTGGCACAGGTCAACAAAAGAGGTGTACCTATTTTAAGTTTATGGGTGACCGTTCTGTTTCTTTTAATCGGAACATTCTTTGCTTACTTGTACCCAGATCAAATTTTCAGCTATATGCTGGCTATTCCTGGTTTTGCGGTTTCTCTTATTTGGATCAGCATCTGTCTGGCACATTTGAAACTGCGTCCAAGATATCCACAGGAGCCGTATTTCAAAGTTTGGTTATTTCCGTATTTCACTTTATTTGCTGGTCTTGTACTCAGTGTCAGTTTTGTTCTGTTCCTATTCAGACCAGAGAACTTACCTAGCTCGATTATCAGTATCGGTTTCTTAGCAGCCGCCATCATTGCTTCATTCTTAATGAAAAAGAAAGCTTAGAAACGCAAGCAAAGCCCGCCTCAATGGCGGGTTTTTTCATGAGCAGCTGCTGCGACTTCGAAATCAACAGACGCTTTTGGGATGCCGTTGATGATGATGGTTAATGTATGAATGCCCTCATAGTGCTTTCTCGTTGTCATATTTTGAAACGACTGTGACCGGACAAATTCTCTATGCAGCGCCGATCCTGTTTCAAATTCTGTGATTTTAAATACCTTTTGATTGCGTGTACCACGAGCTTTCACGTAATCAATGGCATACTCTACGCGCAGCTTTAATGGCTTATCAACCTGAAGAATAAAATGAAAGGTCAGCTTCTCTCCAATACGTACGGGGTCTTGCGTCACCTTCAAATCCGTTACTTGGATAGACGGATCATCTCCATAGCCAAATAAAGCCATGATATCTGGATCGCCTTTTTTCAATAACGTACGGGATGCATGTTTGACAATCCAGTTTGTATGTTCATTGGTTCCATACCAGCTTTTGACCATTTGCTTCATGAGGTCTGGCTGAATTGCAGAAATATCATTTAAATGATTCGCTACACTTTTTTGCACATATTTGGCCGAATCTGACTTCAAATTTTCTAGAATGGGCAGCGTGACAGAAGGGTCCTTTTTCAGCGCAGGGACGGATAATCCCCACGGCAAACGAGGCCTGCATCCTTCACTAGCGAGACGGCGAATATGTTCATTTTGATCCTGTGACCACACAAGAATCTGCGCCAGCATTTTCTCTTGATCTTGTATGAGAAAAGGTCGAACGGCAAATTCAGCAGTGGAAAACGGTGTAAAGAATTCAAGTGCTTTGATCGAAATATCCCAATGGTCAACACCATATGTCTCGACATAGTCTGGAAATACGAGCGCACTGAGCCCTGTAAAATGCGGTGCTGTCTGACGCAGTACATCGATTGCCTTCTCATAATCCTCAGGCAGACAGGCGTGCATCGATTCAGTTACTCTTCTCATTCGTCCTTTCAACTCCAGCTGCTCCCAATCCTCTTGAAACACGAGCTGCTGAAAGTGATCAGCATCAAATACAGTTGACGCTTGCGCAAGTTTTTCTGCTAAATGTTGAATAAATGATTCATTATATACATGTTTTAAAGGTTCGATCGTGTCCGCCTCCCATAGCTCAATATCATTATTTTATCCTAAATTGTCAAAAGCGGCATAACAACAAGCTAAAACAGCCCAATTCCGAAGAATTGAGCTGTTGTCCCGTTATATAAACATATTAATAATCATAATAAATGCAATGGCGCTAACGGAAATGATGGTCTCCATAGCCGTCCATGTCAAGAACGTCTCTTTGATGGTCATACCAAAATACTCTTTGATCAGCCAAAAACCAGAGTCATTGACATGAGACAAAATCAGTGAACCCGCTCCTGTTGCTAAAACAAGCAGCTCTCTGCTCACATCCGGCATGGATGCAGCGATTGGGGCTACAATTCCGGCCGCTGTCATCATGGATACTGTAGCTGATCCTGTTGCCACACGAATAACCGCAGCAATCAGCCAGCTAAGTAAAATCGGTGAGATTGGGGAGTGTTTGGCTAAATCAGCAATATAATCCCCAACGCCTGAATCGATCAGTACATTATTGAACGCTCCGCCTGCACCAATCACAAGCAGAATGGAAGCGATTGGTCCCAAACAATCGTTACTGAATGACAGCACTCGGTCACGGCTCATCCCTTGTATAAAGCCAAGACTAAAGAAAGAATACACTGTCGCAATCAATAAAGCTGTTATGGGATCTCCAATGTACTTGAACATCTGATACCACATACTATCCTCTGGCAAAATAATGTCCGCCAACGTGGCAAGCAACATAAGAATGACCGGCACCAAAATGGTAAACATCGTATTCGCAAAACCAGGAAGCTTCCGATCAGCATGTCGTTCCGTGAATTGCTTTCTGAGCAGCTCTGGAACTGGTTTATGTATTCGCTTTCCAATCCACTTACCATACAACGGTCCAGCAATAATAGCTGTTGGCAAACCGACGATGATTGAAAAGAAAATCGTTTTCCCCACGTTGGCATGATAGATGCCTACTGCTGCCATTGCAGCTGGATGAGGCGGGACTAACCCATGCACAACAGACAAGCCTGCGATTAATGAAATCCCAATCGTCACAAGCGAAATGCCCGTTTCAATCGCAATGGTAAAGAGTAAAGGAATGAGAAGAACAAATCCGACCTGGAAAAAGACAGGTATCCCCACGATAAAGGCTACAAACATCATCGCCCAATGCACATTCTTCGTCCCAAAACGACTGATGAGTGTTTGAGCGATCCGCTCAGCGCCCCCTGACTCGGCCATCATTTTCCCAAGCATGGTCCCAAGCGCTAGCACTATCGCCAGTAATGATAACGTGTTCCCTAATCCCGTTTTAATCGATTGAATGATTTCCTGTAAATCCATTCCTGTAGCAAAACCTACTAGCATAGAGGTAATGATCAAACTCACAAACGGATTCAACTTAGCGACTGTAATGAGAATGAGTAAAAGGACAATCGCCGCAATCACAATGAATAAAAGCATGTTCTCCCACCTTTTCCCCGATGTTTAACGATTTTGTTTTAATTGCAACGCACTAATGACATCAAATTCATCCTTCAGTTTGTCATAGAGACGCTCATATAAATAAAATAGCTCTATGTATGTTTCGTTGTTCTCCATATTTGGTTCATGGCGAGCAGAAATACGAATCCATTCCTGTACTTCTTCTATCTCTTCCATATGACCTAAACTATGAAGTGCAAGGACAGCCGCCCCAAGTGCGGAAGCCTCGTAGCTTTCTGGAACGAGCACTTCTCTGCCCATCGTATCCGCCAAAATCTGCCTCCATAGCGGGGATCTCGCAAATCCACCAGAAGCCCGGACATCCTTCGCTGGACCTGTTAAATCTCTTAGTGCCACACCGATCGAGAAAACACTCATAATGACGCCTTCTAACACGGCTCTAATAAAGTGCTCGCGCTTATGCTGAAGACCAATCCCGAAGAACGTGCCTCTTGCGTTTGGATTCCAATAAGGTGCACGCTCACCTGTTAAAAATGGTAGAAACAGCAGTCCTTCTGAGCCAGCTGGAACCTTCTCTGCAATATCAATCATCAGATCGTAAGGGTCTACACCTAGACGCTTCGCTACCTCCACCTCTGACGACCCAAATTCATCCTTCAGCCATCTCAGCATAATCCCGCCGTTATTGGTCGGTCCTCCGACTACCCAGTGCTTGTCCGTCAATGCATAGCAAAATGTTCTTGATTGCTCATCTGTAATCGGCTGATCTACGACTGTACGTACTGCACCACTTGTCCCAATCGTGACTGCTACCTCACCTTTGCCAATCGCACCAACACCAAGATTCGCTAGGACACCGTCATTCGCACCCACAACAAATGGTGTATCTTCTTCAATGCCCATTCGCAGTGCAATTTCTGGCTGAAGCCCACGCAGCTGATGCGTCGTTGGAACAAGTTCAGACAGCTGATTCACCTGAATTCCTGCAATACGTAGGGCCTCCTCGTCCCATTGAAGCGTTTCCAATCGGAACAGTCCTGTTGCTGATGCAATTGAATAATCGACCACATACTGACCGAAGAAATGATAAAGAACATACTCTTTGATGGAAATGAATTTTGCTGCCTGATTGAAGACGTCAGGTGTCATTTCCTTGATCCATCGTATTTTTGAAAGCGGTGACATTGGATGGATCGGTGTTCCGGTTCTTTTATAAATTTGAAAGCCATCTAAGTCCGTTATGATTCGTTTCGCTTGTTCTGCACTTCTGTTATCAGCCCAAATGATACTGTTTGTTAATGCTTTTCCATTCTCATCCATGACGATTAACGAATGCATCGCCGTACTAATTCCCACACCTATGAGGTTTTTTGCATCAAATGCTGCTTTCGTCAATGCGCCTCTTACACTCGCAATCACAGCATCTAAAATATGTTCAGGGTTCTGCTCAACCCATGCTGGCTGGGGGTGAATGAGGTCATAAGGAACAGAATGTTTTGATATGACTTTCCCCTGTGGTCCAAATAGAACCGCCTTTGTACTTGTTGTTCCAATATCCAAACCAATTACCGCCTGGTTTCCCTTCATCTGTATCACGCCCAATCATTGATTTGAAATAAAGTGTCGTGGTGCCGGTGTACCTGATAAATCCCATTATAGGAATATTTTTTTCGACATTCAACGATCAAAAAGAAAATAATTTTCATTTAAAACCTTAGAATCGTTACCACAACAGCATTTTTCACTAATAGAAAAATTTATTTTTGAAACCATTACACTCTTTTTTGAGAAATGGTTTCTCTCATTTGCTTTAAGTTTGTTAATGTTTCCTGCTGCCTTAAATGTGCAAGCGCAAAATATAGCACATCAATCACAGTAAGCTGGGCAAGCCTAGCAGACATCGCTTCCGTTCGGAAAGCCGTTTCTTGCGTTGATGTATACAGCGTGACATCTGCAAGCTGACTCAATGGAGAACGCTGATAGCTTGTAATGCCAATGGTTTTCGCTCCTTTTTCCTTGGCTGTTTTCATCGCATCCAGCAAATCCTTATTTCGACCAGAATGAGATATACCAAGCACTGTGCTCTTTTGATCAAGCAGACCTGCCGACAACGCTTGAAAGTGAGAATCTGTATGAACAATACAGTTGATGCCTGTTCTCATAAATTTGTGAAAAGCATCTGTGGCGATGAGGCCAGACCCACCGCTGCCATAAAACTCTAAGCGCTCTGCTTCATGGATTAATTGTACGGCTTTTTCTACATCTTTTGGATTCAACAATTGAAAACTATCCTTTAATGCAGTGATGTTTGCCTGAAATACCTTTTGCATAAAAACGGCAGTATCATCGTCAAGACTCATCTCTTCATCTACATAATCAGGCTTCGTTTGGTCTATTTCCTGGGCAATAGCAATCTTCAAATCTTGATACCCCTCAAATCCAAGCCTTTTACAAAGACGAAAAATCGTTGCCTCTGAGCTCGCTGTCTTTTTGGCAAGCTCGACAATCGACAAATGGATGATGTCGCGGGGCTCACTTGTAATGTGCTCAGCAATTGCTTTCAGTTTTGGCGGCAATCCTCTGCTTGCTGCCCTTATCTTATCCATACTACTAAAACTGACAGAAGCCAATTGACTTCACTCCTTCCTCATTCATGTTAGCGCATACATTTCCTCATGTTCCCATCTTATAAAAAAGAAGCCTGTTTGCACAGACTTCTTTTTTAAGAATTCAAGACTTTGATCATTAAATCAAAAAACCCTTCAGCATCTACATCCATACACACTTGAAGATTGCGATCTTTTCCCCATTGGTGCTGAAAATCACATATCATTTGACCATCGCAGAACTCACTCTTCGTCTCCACTTCTACATGAAAAGCCTGTGTATTCACAAGTTGTTTATCAATTGCAAGACTTACAGCAAGCGGATCATGCATGGCACATGCCCACACCCCATTCCACTCAAAATAGCGCTGGCGGTAAATGCTTGTGCTCTCTCTGATATAACTGGCTAACGTTTCATTTTGAATGGCATTAATTCTCTCATCCGTTAACAAGACCTGTCTCGTGACATCCAGCCCTACTTGAGTCAATGAAGGGAAACCAGCCTCCAGCACCAATTTCGCCGCTTCTGGATCTGCATATGTATTAAATTCCGCAACTGGTGTGACATTCCCCTGTCCCTGCACGACACCCCCCATAAAAATGACTTCTTTCACATGATGAATCAGCTCAGGGCATTTTTTTACCGCAAGGGCTAAATTCGTTAACGGCCCTGTCAACACGAGCGTAACCTGCTTCGAATACTTCAGCACTTGGTCAATGATAAAATCAGACGCAAAACCTTCATCTGCGGTCTTCTTAGGCCGGGCGTCCTTTAAAGCGCCGCCAATTCCATCCTCCCCATGCACCCGATGTTCATAATGAGGGGCTCTCAAAAGAGGCGTTACTGCACCTTTGATGACAGGGATTTCCTCTGCCTCAACCAGCTCAAGCACTTTAAACGTATTCAACGTCGCCGCTTCAACAGACACATTCCCGCACACCGTTGTGATCCCCAACATATCAAACCGCTTACTTTTCACTGCAAGCAAAATACCAATCGCATCATCAATTCCAGTGTCTACATCCAAGATCAATTTCTTTTTATTTGCCATGTTTGAAAGCTCTCCCTTGTTTGTAAGTGTTGTTAGGGGAATGATAGCATATTTTGAAATTGATTTAGGGAATCAATCGGCTTTGTCGACTTGTTATTTCACTTTTTCTCCAATGTCTTTCAAATATTGTTCGCGTTCTTTTTTAGATAAACTATTTAAATAGTCTTCTTTCACTTGAGGATCAAAATCATCCCAGTTCTCAAAACGATCTCCTAGTTCTCCTGAATAACTCATTGAACCGATTTCTTTTGTTCTATACTTTAATGAAGCGGAGAACTCGTACTTTTCTGGCTCATCATTTATATATCCTCTAATTACGATGTAGCCCATAGGATTAATAGTTACCCTCTTCTTAAACGTTATGGTCTTAATAAAGTGATGGATGTCTTCTTTGCGTAAACATTCTTCTATTTTAGGCTTCATTTTTTCTGCAAGCTCTTCTGCTTTTTCTTGATCGCTCTTTTCTTTTACCACATCATTTGGTTTACTTTGCTTATTGTGCTGAGTGATTAACGAAGTCACTGAGACAATGATGATAACGACCAAAACAGATACAAGTTTTATTGTGTTTTTCATGTCTACCGTTGCCACCTTCTTAATAATGAAAAATAAAAAAGGTAATTTATCAACTTTTTGTTATTTATCCCCAATATCCTTGAGGTACTGTTCACGTTCTTTTTCAGAGAGTCGTTTAAGATAGTTTCCCTTTATTTCAGGCTCTTCTTTATATTTATCCCAGTTTTTAAAGCGATATGATAAATCAGGAGAATGACTCATCGAACCTATTTCATTAGATTTGTATATTAATGATGCAGAAAAATGATATTTTTCTGCATCGTTATTTATATATCCATCAACTGTGACATAACCCATAGGGCTTATAGATACATTTTTTTTAAATGTGATGGTTTTAATAAAATTGTGAATATCTTTTTCATGTAAATATTCTTCAATTTTTGGTTTCATCTTTTCTGCGAATTCTTCGGCCTTTTCTTGATCGCTTTTCTCTTGCACTACTTCATCTGAAAAACTCTGATGAATGTACTCTACAACAAACACAGTTACGGAGATGACGGCGACCACAATTATGATAGAAAATTTCATGATATTTTTCATAAAAAGCAAAACTCCTTAATGAACTTTAATCAGCTGACTATTGAATTTGACAAAATAAAAACAGGTAGGCTAGTACCTGTTTTACTCTTTTTCTCCAATGTCTCTCAGATACTGATCACGTTCCTCCTTAGTAAAACTTTTAAGGTAATTTTCTTTCACTTCCGGCTCATCTTTATATTCTTCCCAATCTATAAAGCGGTCTGATAAATCAGGGTCATAACTCATTGAACCGATTTTTTTAGCTCTATATTGTAAAGAAGCTGAGAAACCGTACTTTTCCGGTTCATCATTTACATAACCATCAATCGTAATATCTCCCATTGGGTTAATGGTCACATCTTTTTCAAACGTTATGGTTTTTATAAAGTTATGAATATCTCTTTTGTGTAAGTGCTCTTCAATCTTGGGTTTCATCTTCTCTGCAAACTCTTCTGCTAATTCTTGATCACTCTTTTCTCTTTCTTCCACGATATTTTTTCCTCCCGCATCGTTTGATTCTTTTTTCTTGTCAAATTCTAGAATAAGTAAAATCACTGAGATAACTATGACGAGAACTAGAACACATATAATTTTAATTGTATTTTTCATTTAAATAATATCCACCTTTTATTGATATAATAGAGATATTTTTTGTATAATAAGCGATAGATCTAAAATAGATATTTATACCACTACATAATATAATTACCAAATATAAAGATAACAGGAGTGTTAATATTGACCATAAAGTCAACTCGATTTAAGCTTACTGACGAAGACTATAAAGAAATATCAACAAAATCTTATGCTATTAAAAACTATAAGGACTATAAAGAAATAGAAATTAGCAATGATAGAAAAATGTATGTCATTGACTATAAAGAAACAGAAAAAGGGCTTAACTCACTAACTCTGGTATCAAAGGATGACTTTATTCGATCCGGTAAAGGCAAAGACCTCACCAAAATCAAAAACGCCGTCATCGCCTACCGCGGATCAGAACCAATTGGCGCAGGCCAATATAAAGATACCATTAAAAAACATGGAAAAAAAGAGTCAGATGATCTTCTTTCTACCATTTTGACAAAGCTGCCTCCTTTTAGCCAGTCACAGACGTCAAAGGAAGTCACGACGAAGGTGACGACAGGGACAACGACCTATACAAATGAGATTGTACAAGATTGGTTGATTTCAGATACGAAGTATTTGATTAAAAATATCCCCTTTGAACACGGTGCAGAGAATCAAATGGTGCAGGCGGACCGGTATGCAAAAGAGATCCATAAGAAAATGCCGAATGCGAAGATGTATGTGACAGGGCATTCACTTGGCGGGTCACATGCTTCTTATGTTCTTGTCAAAAATGATTTTATTAAAGGCGGGGTCACCTTTGAGAATCCGAATATTTACCCAAATCTATCGGATGGTCTGCAAGCCAAAGCATTAAAAGGTGATTACCGTAGTAGATTAACAGAATATATCAATCTCAATGACGGGCTATCTCTCTTAAATCGTCATACGACAGAAATCGGTCGTGTGAAAGTGATGTATGATGCCGCTTTACCTGAAGGCGTCGATTACACTGAGGACTCCTCAAAGGCCGTCCAATTTATGAAAAATCTCCTCAATCGGGCAATGAGTGTGAATCCTTCACTTGATGCGAATTTATTTCTTGAAGCCCTCGCCGGCAGCCATGGCTTAGACCGGTATTCCTTTTCGTCAGATGGCTCCGTTCAAACCATTGATGATATGTTGAGAAAAAACCCTTCTCTCACTGCCGCCATGTTACATCAATTGAGCCAATCAAATGTTCACCCGCAAAGTGTGGTAGCGATTTTAATCAAGTCGCATGTTCTCATGAACACAGGTCGTACATTCTCCACATATGCCGAGCACCATATGCAGCAAATCATTCGTAAAATTGAGAAACTCGATGACAAAGTGGATCAATCGGTGGAACGCGTTCGTTCAAGATACAAACAAATTGTCGGTTTTGGTTCGTATGACCAGCTGACGGCTTCAGATGTGGATGCTGTGATTCGCCACTTAAAAACAGAGGGTCTTGAAAATGAATTCTATTCGGTCAAAAAGTATGATGCAGCGATTGATCATGCGATGGATATGAAAAGGTGGATGGACTCAATATCAGATGATATGAGCCAGCTAGGAAAACAATACCACGATGCAGATACAACCCTTGCCAAGAATATGGGTATTTCTTAAGGAGTACGACAAATGGAATTTTCAAAGAAACAACCAACAGACGCAGATCGTTTTTTGCAGAGAGTCACAGATACGCATACATCTAGCTCCATCTTCTCTCAAGCAAACTTTAACACGGAAGATATGACACCAGCAGAGCTGGCTGCTTTGAAGGCAAAGATCAAGGAAGAACAGAAAACAGCGCTGATCAGAGCCATCCGGCATCAACTTCAAAATGAATTTGCAGAGGATCGTCAAGAAGCCAAAAAAATAGTAGATCTGATTGATGACCTTCTGATTAACGTGTACAAACATCAAAGGAACATCCAAACCCATATGTCAGGTGAAGCCATTGACGCCTTAATCGAAAAAATTGAAAAAAGACTCACATTTTTTGAGCTGAAAGAAGATGTTCAATCAGCCATTGATTCGATCGGCATTTAAATGAACCTTCCATCCGGTGAATCTTTTCCACGCCTCACTCGTATATACTAAAAGAGTGATTGATTTGAAAGGAGTTCTGTTTGTGGGATATATGTTGTTATTTTCGGTTGTGATCGGTCTTGTCCTGACCCTTTTGCTCACACCACTCAGGTTAATCGTTAGAAAGAAAGGGACTGAACAACAGGTGCCGCTTATGTGGATTGCGGGACTGGCACTGCTGTTTATCATTGGGATTTTCGGCTTCTACTACATCACCAATTTAGACCGCAACCCATCATCACTGTGGCTCATTGGACTTGTTGTGACAGCAGCAGGTGCCTTTTTATCAGTGGGATTGGAGCGGAAGATCAAGGGCGTATTATTTCTCATTTTATTGCTGCTCGGTGTTTATATGGCAACCGCTTTTCTATTTAATGCAAATGAGAAATTCGACGTGTCTAAGATGGAGCAAAAAGTCGAAATCAAAGCGTTCGATGAGACAGAAACACCTGCGAGTGTACCACCGCAATTTGCTCGCAATAAGATGAAGAAATCGTTCGGACAGGTGCCAAACACGAGTTACTACGAGCTTGGCAGCTTGCAAATTCAGAAGGTCAATGGTGAGTATGTGTATATCGCCCCCGTCGAGTTCTCCGATTTCTTTAAATGGATTCGTTCTGGTAGCACACCGGGTTACTTTACATTAAGTGCGACCGACTCATCTGCCAATCCAAAGTTTGTGAAAACTGAGATGGTCTATACGCCTTCTTCCTATTTCAATAAGGAAATTGAGCGGCATATCCGTCTTCAGTACCCAGATTTGATTTTCTATGGAGACACGCAGCTCGAGATCAATGATGATGGCAAGCCTTATTACATCCAAACATTTGGAGATTTCATCTCTGCACGAAACGGGTTTAAAGCTTCCGGTGTAGTTGTTGTGGATGCCAAAACGGGTGAAACGAAGAAATATTCCTTAGACAAAGTACCAGCCTTTATTGATGGCGCTGTGTCACCAGAGGCCGTCAGTCTGCAAAATAGTTACTTCGGCAACTATGTTCATGGTTTCTGGAACAGTATGTTTGGAAAATCAGATGTGAAGCTGCCTTCTGATGAGGGGACTGAAGCCAATGTAAGTCCGGTGTTTGATTCAAAAGGGGATATGTATTACTTCACAGATTTCACCAGTCCAAAAGAGGGCGTTGATTCCATGCTCGGGTATGCACTAACAAATGCCCGAACAGGAAAAGCCACGTATTATACGGGTAATCTTGAAGAATCCTACATGGATTCACAGGGAGCTTTGCAAATTATTGAGAAACGATTTATCGAGAAGAAATGGAAGGGCCGCATGCCGATTCTTTATAATTTCTACGGGGAAGCCAGCTGGCTTACACCTGTTCTCGATTCAAACGGATTCCTGCAAAACTACTTTATTGTTTCGGCAGCCAATCCTGAAATCGCCGCATATGCTTCTACACCAAACGAAGCACTAAGAGCCTATAAAACAGCTCTTCAAAAAGGCGGCGGTACCGTCAATAGTTCATCAAAGCAAGAAAAGAAAGAGTCGACAGGCAAAGTGAAGAGGGTGTATAAGGAAAAGACCGGTGATTATACAACCGTCACCTTCTTACTAGACGATGGGAAAAACTACACCATGTCATCTGAAAAAGAGCCTCTTATTATTTATTTAAAAGAAGGCGATCAAGTCAACATGAAGTACACAGATACAGGTGAGATTTTCCTCCCAGTCGATGAAATCAACATCAAAGGATTATAAAAAAAGACGTTTCTCCTACTGCGGAGAAGCGTCTTTTTTCTCTTTTCTCAACAACTCAACAAGCAATTCCTTATTTTTATTCCCACCTGTCATCGGGGATTCGACATAGGAAAATGTCCGTTTAAAGTCCATTCCCCTCACAGAAATGACAGCCAATTCCCCGCCAATGCTGCCCCGCTGGAGGACATATTTAGATAAAACAGACAGCCCCATTCCATGAATGACAGCTTCTTTAATCGCTTGATTGCTGCTAAATGTCACAAAGGTCCGCGCTTTCAGTCCATTTGATTTCAGGACGTGCTGTAAGTATTCTCCTGTCCCAGATCCTTCTTCTCTTGTGATCCATGTTTCATTTTGCAATTGATCAATGGTGACATCCTTTTTCTTTGCAAACGGATGGTCTAATGGGGCAACGATATACAGTTCATCCTCTAGGAACGTTTCTACAGAGAGTTCTTTGTCATTGGTTTGTCCTTCAATCAGTCCGATGTCGACATGGAACAACCGAACATGTCTAGCGATCGCCTCTGTATTATCAATGACTACCTCAATATCAACATGCGGATAGAGCTGATGAAATTGTGCCAAAATTTGTGGCAGCACATACTCCCCAATGGTAAAACTCGCTCCAATCGTGAGCTTCCCTCGTGCCAGATGATGATGCTCATAAATATCCTGCTTCGCCTGTTCATATAAACGAATGATTTGTTTTGATCGATGGTACAGCATATCCCCAGTTGGCGTCACCGTTAATTGCTTTGGCGAACGATTGAGCAGAACCGTCTGAAATTCCTGCTCCAAGTTCTTAATGTGAAGACTGACACTCGGTTGAGAAATCCGTAGCTTCTGAGCTGCTTTTGTAAAGTTTTTCTCTTCTACCACTGTCACAAATGTCTTCAGTGCATCATAATACATCTGTCCCTCTCCTATCAGAAATCTTAATCCTACATCTTCAATACATATATCTTACTAATTCCTTTCCAACTCGTAAAGAATAGCCTAAACCAATCAATTTAATAAAAATATTTACTAATTTTTTTAAAGACTCTATACTGAAAGGAGATATTTTCTATAGGAGGTGCTGACTTGGCAGCTAAAATAAAGGACATTGCGGAAAAAGCCGGATTATCCATCGCCACCGTGTCTCGCGTATTGAATCAAGATCCCAACCTATCGGTTACGGATCAAACACGTGAGAGAGTATACGCGGCAGCAGAAGCTTTGTCCTATCAAAAAAAGACATTCAAACATTCACTAAAAAAAATTGCCTTTCTCTATTGGATGACCGAAAAAGAAGAGCTTGAAGATATTTATTTTAAATCCATTCGTCTAGGCATTGAGGAACTCACCAATACCAGAAGCTTAAATGTTACCGCTTACAACCCGTCTGATGGTCTTCAATCGATTGATCCTTCTACAGAAGGCATCATCGCCATCGGTCGATTTAAAAAAACTGAGCTTGATCAATTATATGCGATCACAAAACATATCGTCTTTATTGATACATCACCAGATGAAGACCGCTTTGATTCTGTGAAACCAAACCTGAAACGAATTGTAGAAAAGATTATTGATTCTTTTATCGAAAAACAGCACACATCCATCGGATTTATTGGCGGGACAGATCTTGATCTCAATACAAATAGGCGGATTCCAGATATTCGTGAAACGACCTTCCGCCAGTACATGACAGCACACAACAAACTGGATGAACAATTGGTCTATATCGGCGACCACTTCTCTGTAGATGAAGGCTATTCATTGATGATGAAGGCGATCGACGAGCTCGGCGATCACCTGCCAACCGCTTTTTGTGTCGCAAGTGATCCTCTTGCGATAGGCTGTTTACAAGCATTAAATGAACGCGGTTTTTCTTTACCAAATCGAGTGAGTGTCTTTAGTATCAACGATATTCACGTCTCTCAATATGTGTCACCACCGCTCACAACTTATCACATCCATACCTCTTTACTTTGCGAAACAGCTGTCGATTTACTTTTAGAAAGACTTGTTGATGGCAGAACATTACCAAAAACCGTGCTGATTGCCTCAGAACCTGTCTTTCGGAAAAGCACGATATAAACAGCTGGAAGGCCTGCCGTATATGGTGGGCTTCTTTTCTCTTTATTTCAGTAAAAAATTTTACTTAATAAATTTAATAAAATGTGTTTACTTTTTTTACTCAAGTTGATATTCTCACATTAAGAAAGCGTTTTCTTATCATCTGTGAAAAAAGAACGAGAGGGGATTACGAATGAAAAAGGGAAAATGGGCGACATTATCGGCAGTCGTTGGTACTGCTGTGCTGCTACTGTCAGCATGCGGACCAGGAGATGACAATTCAAGCGGTACACAGCCGGCATCTACAGGTACAAAGACCTTGCTAGTGTGGGAGGATGTCAAAAAGTCTGATGGGATTCAAGACGCCGTCAAAGAATTTGAAAAACAAAACGATGTGAAAGTCAAAGTAGTCGAAAAAGCATATGCCGACCAAATTGAAGCGCTTCGTCTTGATGGCGCAGCCGGCACTGGTCCAGATGTCATCACCATGCCTCACGACCAAATTGGATCAGCTGTCACAGAGGGATTGTTACAAGAAATCAAACCAGATGAAAAAGTGATCAATTCCTTCACAGACGAATCGATTCAATCACAAACGGTAGATGGTAAGCTGTATGGCCTGCCAAAATCCGTTGAAACCACTGTGCTTTTCTATAACAAAGACCTTGTGAAAAAGGCACCTACGACACTCGATGGCTGGTATGACCTTTCGAAAAAGCTGACAAAGGACGGGAAATACGGTTTTGTTGCGAAGTGGGATGAAATTTACTACGCACAAAGTGTATTAGGCGGTTCAGGTGGCTATATTTTCAAACAGAAAAACGATGGGTCTTATGACGTCAATGATATTGGTCTTAATAACGATGGTGCCATCGAAGGCGGAAAATACATTCAGACATTCTTTAGCGAAGGACTTTTCCCGAAAGGCATCATTGGTGAGCAAGGAATCAATGTCCTCAATTCCTTATTCACTGAGAAAAAGGCTGCGGCTGTGATTTCTGGTCCATGGTCATTTGGTCCTTATAAAGAAGCGGGTATCGACTATGGCGTAACGGAACTGCCAACACTCCCTAACGGAAAACATATGAGCTCGTTCTTAGGTGTAAAGAGCTACAACGTCTCCTCTTATTCTAAAAATAAAGAACTTGCCGAGAAATTTGTTGAGTTTATCACGAACGAAAAAAATTCAAAAAAGCGCTTTGAAGTAACAGAGGAAATTCCACCAGTGAAAAAGCTGATGAAAGACCCAGTCATTACTGAAAACGCTAATGCGGATGCTGTTTCAAAGCAAACGAAATATGCCACGCTGACACCGAACAATCCAGAAATGGCAGAGGTGTGGAAGCCGATTGACAGTGCATTAGGACTGATTGCGACCGGCCGTACCGATGTGAAAAAGGCATTTGATGATGCGGTTAAACAAATCGACTCGCAAATTAAAGCGAATCACTCCAAATAAACATCAAGCGCAGGTAGCTGTTCATCTATCATGCTGCCTGCACTTGATCTAATTTCATATGAAGTAGGTGTTAGACGTGACGGGTAACCTTGAACTAGACCGCACACACATAGTGGAATCAAAGACACACCGGAGACGGGCGCTAATGTTCTCTCTTATACCCGGGATGGGGCAAATATACAACAAACAGTATGGCAAAGGGGCACTCTTTTTCCTGTTTGGCGTTTCTTTTCTACTTGTGTTTTATGATTTATTCAATATTGGCTTCTGGGGGCTGTTCACACTTGGTACGATGCTGCCTCGTGACAACTCTGTTTTCCTTTTAGCAAAAGGAATTATTGCACTTTTAACAGCTGGATTTGGCATCGGTTTTTATGTACTCATGATACGAGATGCATTTATGAACGGAAAGAAACGTGATCAAGGGGTTCCGCTTCATTCCATCCGTGCTCAATACCATCAGCTCATCGACCAAGGCTTTCCTTACTTAATGAGCACTCCTGCTTTCTTTTTACTTCTATTCTCTGTTGTCTTTCCTATTATGTTCAGCTTTGCGCTGGCCTTTACAAACTATGATTTATACCACTCGCCTCCTGCCAATCTCATTGATTGGGTAGGCATCAAAAACTTTCAAAATATCTTTTCAATCGATATTTGGAGAGACACATTCATTGATGTACTAGGCTGGACGGTCGTATGGACGTTGGCTGCATCGACCCTTCAATGTGCTGTCGGCATTTTCCTAGCGGTTCTGCTCAATCAAAAAGATTTAAAAGGAAAACGGTTTTTCAGAACGATTTTGATTCTGCCGTGGGCTGTTCCAGGATTTGTGACCATTTTGGTGTTTGCTGGATTGTTTAACGACACGTTTGGTGCGATCAACAATACCCTTTTTGCATCGATTGGAATTGATCCAAAACCATGGCTGACAGATCCATTTTGGAGCAAAATCGCTCTTATTGCGATGCAGACTTGGCTTGGTTTTCCTTTTGTGTTCATTATGACAACCGGCGTTTTACAGGCCATTCCTGAAGATTTATACGAGGCTGCAACCATTGATGGGGCAAATTTCTTTCAGAAATTCCGTTCCATTACATTACCGCTTGTCCTCTATTCAATTGCACCTATATTAATCACGCAATATACGTTTAACTTTAACAACTTTAATATCATCTACTTATTTAATGGCGGAGGACCGCCTGTGGCTGGCTCAACTGCTGGGGGCACAGACATCTTGGTGTCTTGGATTTACAAACTGACGATGCAATCTTCTCAATATGCACTCGCTGCCGCTGTTACGATCTTACTGTCGATCTTCGTCATTGCCATTGCACTTTGGCAGTTTAAGAGAACGAATTCATTTAAAGAGGAGGACATGATGTGATATGGGATCAAAACAAAATAAGCTCATTCGCCTGAGTATCACTTATTTCATCCTTTTCATCGCCTCCGTATGTATTCTATATCCACTCCTTTGGACGATCGGTGCTTCCTTTAATCCCGGGAATAGCCTGATGAGCACAAGCATGTTTCCGAAGAATCCAACGTTCAGCCACTTTACAGAACTCTTCTTCGGTCAGGGAGCACTTTATGCAAAATGGTATTGGAACTCAATGAAAATCAGTATTGCGACTATGCTCTTAACGTTGATACTTGTCAGCTTTACAGGTTATGCCTTTTCCAGGTTCCGATTCAAAGGACGCAAGAATGGACTGATGCTCTTTTTGCTGCTGCAAATGATTCCTCAATTTTCAGCGCTGATTGCCATTTTTGTATTGGCTCAAATGCTTGGACTCATTAACAGCCATCTTGCATTGATTTTGATTTATGCAGGCGGACAAATTCCGATGAATACGTATTTAATGAAAGGCTATCTTGATGCGATTCCAAAGGATCTTGATGAATCAGCCAGAATGGATGGCGCAGGGCATTTCCGGATTTTCATCCAAATTATTATGCCGCTTGCCAAGCCGATTTTAGCCGTTGTTGCCATCAACTCATTTACAGGACCGCTGGGTGATTTCATCATCTCCAGTGTCATTGTCCGTTCACCCGAAATGTATACGCTCCCAATTGGTCTATACAATCTTGTATCAGACAAAATGGGTGCCAGCTACACGACCTTTGCAGCCGGGGCTTTACTCATTGCGATTCCAGTTGCTTTATTGTTTCTTGTTTTACAAAAACAATTTGTATCCGGCCTCACACAAGGCGGGACTAAAGGATAAGGGGAGATTTGATGAAGAAATGGTTGCTTGTCACTGTTGTCGTTTTCTTTCTGATGGGGTTAGGTATTCTGCCTGAAGCAAAGGCTGATACGATTTCGGTGAAACCGATCAATGGATTGCAAGGTGATTTCATCAAAGGAGCCGATATCTCCATGCTCGCAGAAGTGGAGCGAAGCGGCGGCAAATACTACAACCAAAACTGGCAGCAGGTTGATCCGCTCAAGCTATTAAAAGAGAAAGGTGTCAACTATGTACGCATCAGACTCTGGAACCATCCATACGACAACCAAGGCCGTGCATATAACGGCGGGACAAACGATTTAAATACCGCCATTGCTCTCTCGAAACGTGCAAAAGCACAAAATATGAAAGTGCTGCTTGATTTTCACTACAGTGATTTCTGGACCGATCCCGGTAAACAGTTCAAACCGAAAGCTTGGACCAATCTCTCGCAAAGCGATTTAGAGAAAGCGGTTGGCACTTACACAAGCGATGTGCTCAAAGCGATGAGAGCACAAAATGCCCTACCAAATATGGTGCAGGTCGGGAATGAATTGAATTCAGGTATGCTTTGGCCGAACGGAAAAAGCTGGGGTGAAGGCGGCGGTGAATTTGACCGACTCGCTGCTTTGCTAAAAGCGGGAACAAATGCTGTCCGCTCTGTCGATTCAAACATCAAAGTCATGCTTCACCTTGCACATGGAGGAGACAATGGCGCATCTCGCTGGTGGTTTGATGAAATCACCAAACGAGGCGTTTCGTTCGATACGATCGGTTTATCCTACTACCCGTATTGGGACGGCGGATTTAGCGGTCTTACTAACAATATGAATGATATTAGCGCCCGCTATAACAAAGATGTCATCGTGGTAGAAACCGCCTACGGCTTTACAACAGCAAATGGTGACAACCTCGATAACTCATTTAACCAAGATTCAGTCAATACGGCCGGTTATCCAGCATCACCACAAGGGCAGGCATCTTTTATACGAGATCTATCAGAAAAAATTTCACAAGTGAAAAACAATCGCGGGAAAGGGTTCTTTTATTGGGAGCCGCTTTGGATTCCAGCAAAAGGTGCGCCATGGTCTAGTCAATACGGGCTCGCTTACATTCAAACAACCGGCACAGTCGGGAATGCTTGGGAAAATCAGGCCATGTTTGATTTCAACGGAAAAGCCCTGCCTTCTCTTGATGTATTTAAACAAATGACACCGTAATTAAACAGATAGGACGTGACAAAATGGGAAAGCGTTACCCACTCGTTCACCCAAATGTGAAAGGCTTTTTGCATGGTGGCGACTATAACCCTGATCAATGGCTTCATATGCCGGAGATCATTGACGAAGATTTTCGTTTAATGAAGCTTGCACACTGTCAAACATTCTCTATCAACATTTTCGCTTGGAGCAAGCTCGAGCCAAAAGAAGGGGAATATGATTTTGCCTGGCTGGATGATATCATGGACCGCTTGGCAGCGCAGGGAGCTCACGCCATTCTCGCCACGCCAAGCGGAGCAAGACCTGCTTGGCTCTCTCAAACATATCCAGAAGTCTTACGCGTTGAAGCAAACCGCCAGCGCAACTTACACGGACTTCGCCATAATCATTGCTTCACCTCGCCGGTTTATCGAGAAAAAACGAATACACTCAATCGTTTGCTCGCTGAACGCTACAAGGACCATCCAGCGCTGATCATGTGGCACATTTCAAATGAATACGGCGGTGAATGTCATTGTGATCTTTGCCAAGAAGCATTTAGAGACTATTTGAAAGACAAATACAACCATGACCTTGAAGCTTTGAACCAAGCATGGTGGACGGGATTTTGGAGCCACACCTTTACCGATTGGTCACAAATCGAGTCACCTGCACCGCATGGGGAGCACATGATTCACGGCATGAACCTAGACTGGAAGCGTTTTGTCACAGCGCAAACGATCAATTTTTATCAAAATGAAATTGAACCGCTACGAGAATTAACACCTCATGTACCAGTAACCACCAATTTTATGGGCGACTATCCGCATATGCGTCCATTCCTTGGACTGGATTATCATCAATTTGCAAAAGAAGTCGACGTGATCTCATGGGATAGCTATCCAGCATGGCATAGCGGCAGAGAAACCACTGCAGAATTAGCGTCAAACGTCGCCTTCGTTCACGATTTGTATCGTTCATTAAAGGGCGGTCAGCCGTTTCTTGTGATGGAAAGCACACCAAGCCTCGTGAACTGGCATGAAGTGAATAAGGTGAAGCATAAAGGAATGGCACACCTCTCTGCCATGCAGGCGATTGCCCACGGGTCCGACTCCGTCCTTTATTTCCAGTGGAGACAAGGCCGAGGCGCCTCTGAAAAATTCCATGGGGCCGTTGTGGATCATTCAGGACATGAACACACGCGTGTGTTTCAAGAAGTCGCTGATTTAGGAAAACAGCTGGAGCAGCTTCAACCGATTGCGGGTACATCCGTTCAACCAGAAGTCGCCATCATATATGATTGGGAAAACCATTGGGCAATTGATGATGCGCAAGGCTTAAATAATACCAACAAACGCTATGTAGAGGCTTGCCAAACTCACTATCGCAGTTTCTGGAAAAAGGGCATCCCTGTTGATATTGTCGGGATGGAAAAGGATTTCTCATCCTATCGAGTGCTTGTGGGACCAATGCTCTACATGATCAAACCAGGCGTGGCAGAAAAAATAGAAGCATTTGTCAAAGAGGGCGGCATTTTTGTGGCAACATACTGGAGCGGCATGGTCGATGAAAACGACCTCTGTTTCCTCGGTGGTTTCCCTGGCCCTCTCCGCCATGTACTTGGTGTTTGGGCAGAGGAAATCAACACATTGATGCCAGATGAACACGTCTTAATGACCACAGGAAATGGACGCACTTATCATGTCGGGCAATTTTGCGAATCCATTCACCCAGAATCAGCCTCTGTGTTAGGGCATTTTGAGAATGGCTGCTATGAAGGACAGCCCGCCCTTACTGTTCGTCCATTTGGCAAAGGGAAAGCATACTATATGGCTTCTGAAAATGAGCAAGCGTTTTATGATGATTTTTACGAAGATCTCATCACAGGAATAGGCATACAACCGATCCTCTCCTCTTCGATTCCAGAGGGCGTCAGCGTCCAGAAACGCACTGATGGATCGCAGGACTTTATGTTTATGATGAATTTTACAGAACAGCAACAGAACATTTCAATAGATTCAGCGGAAAGCTATGAAAATTTGCTGACTGGACAGCATACATCTCAACGGTTACAACTGAATCCTTACGAATACGTTATTTTGAAAAAATAGTGTGAAAGAAGCGTCCATCCAAAGGGCGCTTTTTACTTTTTGTTGAATCTAAATACCTATAAAATTTCTCCCGGCAGTAGATTATCAATAGAAGTATTATTTTTTATCTAAATTTTTTGACATATTGAACACCGCACCATGATTGGCCCCGCCATCCTTTTTTACCATTGTATAGGTATGAAAGCGGTTGCCTAATACTCATATTTTTGATACTCTTTTTTTCAATGCAAATGTGGGATTGCATTGGTAAAAAAAACAAACAAATGTAAACGGTTTATTGTAGGGGGAGGGGCTTATGTTAACGTTTGTTGGATTGTTGATTATTTTAACGATTGTTGTTTTGCTGATTTGGGGGAAAGCAAGCCCAATTGTCGCCATGGTCATGGTGCCTTTAATAGGGGCATTCATCGCGGGATTTGGTATCAATGACATTCAAACCTTCTTTGAAGAAGGGATTATCAAAGTATTGCCGGTGGCGACCATGTTCATCTTCGCCATTTTATTTTTTGGCATTTTACAAGATACAGGGTTCTTTGAACCTGTAATTAAAACGTTAATCAAACTGACAAGAGGGAATGTTGTCACAGTTGCGATGGGAACTGCCTTGATTGGAGTCATCGCACACTTAGACGGAGCAGGCGCTACAACCTTTTTATTAACTGTACCTGCACTGCTTCCACTTTATAAAAAATTACATATGAGTCCTTACTTACTGCTATTGTTAATCGGGACGAGTGCTGGATTAACCAATATGGTGCCTTGGGCTGGCCCCACAGGACGGGCAGCGAGTGTCCTTAATATGGACCCATCTGAACTGTGGGTACCGCTCATTCCCATTCAGCTGATTGGGGTCGTGCTCGTATTAGGAATGGCATTCATTTTAGGAAAAAGAGAAGAAAAACGAATTCGGGTGAAAATCGCGGCAAATGAAGTAGCTGCTGTTCAATTAGAAGGCGCTGATTGGGATCGTGCTATTCAATCGATCAGCGAAACAGGCGATGCGTCTTTAAAGCGTTATCACTTAATGTGGGTCAACCTCATTCTATTTTTAGCTGTTGTTGTCCTTCTCGTGCTGAACGTGATTCCTGCTAGTTATATGTTTATGATTGGTCTTTCACTAGCACTTTTGGTGAACTATCCGAATGTGAATGTACAAATGGAGCGAATTAAGGCGCATGCTCCAAGTGCACTAATGATGGCAGCTGTAATTTTCTCCGCAGGTTCTTTTTTAGGAATTCTTGAAGGAACGGGCATGCTGAAGGCGATTGCAGTGGATAGTATTCACATTTTGCCAGCTTTCTTACTGCCATTTTTACATATCATTGTGGGGATATTTGGGGTTCCGCTTGATATGCTGACAAGTACGGATGCCTATTATTATGCACTCTTGCCGATTGTCGAATCGATTACATCAGAGGTTGGTGTGTCAGGGACATCTGCGGCATACGCCATGATGATTGGAAATATCATCGGCACCTTTGTCAGCCCCCTTGCACCTGCTGTATGGCTTGCCATCGGTCTTGCAGGGGTCGATATGGGGAAACATATCCGCTACTCCTTCTTTTGGATGTGGGGGTTCAGTATCGTTTTACTCATCATCGCCAAACTGATTGGCATCATATAAAAAGAAAGACATGCGCAAACCAGCGCATGTCTTTTTCTTTGAATTATGAAGGATATTCACTCGTGTGAATGTCTGTTTTTGGTTTTCTAATGAGTGACATCAATCCAACGATTAGCAACAAGATCATCGGAACGAAAGCAAGACCAACAGTTCCAATTAAAAGAGTCACAGCCGAAACCAAGAAAAGAATACCAGAAAGCACGGCACGGCGGTCTGTTTTCAAAACAATCACACCAACAAGGGCTAAGACAGCCGCAATTGCGGAAACAACCATAAACTGAACGCCAAAGGCATGAACCGATGCCTCAAGTGTTTCAACTGGCAAGGCGCTGCCTTCCTCTTGTAAAATTTCATTCATTTCTTCATAAACTGCTGGGTCCACAGAGAGCATCAATGCCCCAAAACCAACACCAATTACGTTGAGGACAATACTGATGATCCCCATAATTTTTTCACCTTTACGCTTAATCATTAATAGAAACCTCCTAAAGAGTTAAATTAACCTGTTTTTACTTCTCGCTTTTGGAAGACGATTAAAGCAACCGCCAAGAAGATGGCCCAATAAATGACTAGGACCGTTAGTGAGAATCCTAGGGACATGCCTTCGATATAAGTAGGTGTTTCTGCGAAATACTGTACAGGATCGTTGGCAAACAATAAGTATTTCGCCCAATCAAAGAAGAACATCAAAATGCTTGTGATGGATGCTCCGACAACATAGGCTAATACACTAATCGCTATGGAAATGGCCTCACTTCTAAACACCGTTGAGATGGCAAAAGAAAGTGTCCCTAATACAACAAACATAGCACAATGCGCCAAATAATAAGAGACCATATTTGCAAACTGAGACCGTTCAATGACTTCACCATTTTGATAAGCCAAATACACATAATCATTGTTTAGTCCAAAGAATATCGCGCCTAAGATAAAGGATAAGATAAATAGGACAGCGATCAGGAAAAGTGAATATAGTTGGACGGTAAAGTATTTAGACAAAAGAACCTTCAACCTGGATGGCGGACGAATCAGTAATAATTTAATTGTACCATGCTTATATTCAGCCGAGACAATTGTGGCTGCAATAATAATCACAAATACACCGACCAGCTGAAGCAAATTAGCATTTGTTTTCACATAAGTCCATGCATTTTTACCGAATTGATCGGCTGGAGGTAAATCATGTTTGATTCGATACTCATTGATCGCTATATCGGTTTCAAGGGATCTCTTATAAAATCTTATATTATCCTCTTTCAATTCTTGCTTCTTTGCTTTATTGATTTCTTGCAACTCAGTTTTCCAATCACCGGATGCTTGATCTCCGTCATTTGTCTTAACAGCAAAAATCAACGTCGCAATCATACCTAAAACAAGAAGCCCAACCATAATCCAAGTACCCACACGATAACTGATTTTCATCCACTCGTTTTGAATGAGGCGAATCATACGTCTGCCTCCTTTTTACCTGTTAAGCTTAAGAACTTATCTTCTAAGGTTTGTTTTTCTACTTTGATTTCGTACAAATGAATAGAAGCCTCGCTCAAATGACGAATCAATTGTGGCATTTTCTCTTCTAGGATGGAGAAGAATAAGTACTGCTCCTCTTCTCTAACTGTGATGCCTTCCTCAAATGCTTCAATGAGCTTTTGAGCTTCTTCAAGCTCACTTGATGCTACTTTCATTCGATAATTGACCAAATCATCCTGCTTCGTCTCCGCACGCTGATCCTCAATCGCAATCAGCTTTCCTTTTTGGATAATGGCGAAACGATCACACATCAATTCCATTTCTGACATGAGATGACTTGAAACAATGACAGCAAGCCCTTCTTCCTTTGCCAGCCTTCTCAAGTAATCTCGTATCATACGAATTCCCTCTGGATCTAGTCCATTGGTCGGCTCATCTAAGATTAGCAGTTTCGGTTTATGTATCAATGCCTGAGCAATCCCCAAACGCTGCTTCATTCCTAATGAAAACGTACGGACACGCTTATGTTTCACATGCTGCAAACTAACTAGTTCTAGCAGTTCATCAATTCGACCTTCATCCACTTTTCCATTCATTCTGGCAAAATGAACAAGGTTTTGTCTTGCCGTTAAATGATTATACATTTCTGGGTTTTCAATAATCGCACCGACATCTTGGATGGCATGCTGATATGAGGTTTGAATACTATGACCATTAATCAGAATGTCACCGGATGTAATGGGAGAAAGACCGACCATCATGCGAATGGTTGTCGTTTTTCCTGCGCCATTCGGCCCTAAGAAGCCAAAGACTTCGCCCGCTTGGACAGAGAAACTCAAGTCTTGAACAATCTTTTTCCCGCGAATATGCCTAGATACATTTTGCAGTTCTAAAACGTTCGTCACGTTACCTCTCCTTCTTTGTCTAAGTATCATCTATCATCTATTTCCTGATAAACACCATGATCCGTCAAAAATAGAAGAACACTTCCATATGGTACAGCAATGCCCAAAAGTTGTGAAGGGGATTAGGCAAAATTTAGAGAATCATCTGCCTTTTTTAAGGTAGAGTTAAGAAAAGCGTGAATTTTTATAAGAAAAGAGGCTTGATTTTTTAAAAAAAGAATGATTTTCAATAGGTACATATGTATGAAATGATGTTTAAGATTATACCTTTCACCTATAAATATCGAAATAAAAAAGAGGCTGATGATCGACAGCCTCTTTTCATATATTATACTTTCTTCACAAACTCCGATTTTAACTTCATTGCGCCAAAGCTAGGAATTTTACAATCAATGTTATGATCGCCTTCGACTAAACGAATCCCTTTGACCTTCGTCCCTATTTTTAAAACCGAAGAAGAACCTTTGACTTTTAAATCTTTAATCACAGTGACCGTGTCACCATCACTTAATAGATTTCCATTCGCATCTTTGACAACTAGCTGCTCCTCTGCCGCTTGTTCTTGTTCTAGCGACCACTCATGCGCACATTCTGGACAAATAAGCATGCTGCCATCCTCGTATGTATAGGTTGAACTGCACGATGGACAATTCGGTAGATTAGACATTTGTGTTTCCTCCAACTTTCTTTTTCATTTAGAACCATTTTACCACATTTCTATAGAAAGGAATGTGATAGAAAAGGAAACATTTTTCATCATTTACTTATCTCTTCCAAATGTCATGACAGCCGCAATATTCCTTGCTGTTCTCTCTACATGCACACTAGCATCATGCATGGCTTCAGCCAGAGTCGTGACGCCAGGGACAATACTAAAAAGTGCATCAATGCCATGATCATGTACGACTGCACTGTCTTTTGAGAGGGACCCAGCGATGCCAATGACAGGGAGTCCATATTGTTTCGCAGCTTTGGCTACACCGATCGGCGTTTTGCCGTAAATGGTCTGCTGATCAATCCGGCCTTCCCCTGTAATGACTAGGTTAGCGTCCTTTAGTACGTCAGCAAAATGTACGGCTTTCAGTACAATATCGATTCCCTTTTGCAGATCAGCCTGTAAAAAGCCTAATAAACTCGCGCCCAGTCCTCCTGCCGCTCCTGCACCTGCTGCATCACCAAAGGAGACATGAAGATGCTGCTTAGCCACTTGTGCAAAATGAGATAAATTCTTGTCCAACAGTTGAACCATTTCTGCATCTGCTCCCTTTTGAGGACCGAACACAGCAGACGCTCCTCTTTCACCCGTTAAAGGATTATCCACATCACACGCCACTTCCAGACGGACGGATCGCAATCTTGGATCCAGTCGAGATAGATCAATAGAAGCTAATTGATTCAGTGATCCACCGCCCGGCGTGAGGTGTTGGCCTGCTTTATCGAGAAAAGAAGCACCTAAACCTTGCATCATGCCAACGCCGCCATCATTTGTTGCGCTTCCGCCAAGCCCAATGATTAAATGCTTCGCTCCTTTATCCAGCGCTGCAAGCATTAATTCTCCTGTCCCTCTAGACGTCGTGAATAAGGGGTTCCGTTTTTCTGGCGGGACAAGAT
Source organism: Bacillus sp. 2B09 (assembly GCF_003946835.1). Lineage (NCBI taxonomy): Bacteria > Bacillati > Bacillota > Bacilli > Caryophanales > Bacillaceae > Bacillus > Bacillus sp. 2B09. The sequence goes on along the minus strand of NZ_RPSG01000002.1, from coordinate 30,736 downwards.
GTAATCCTGATGCTGCTGCCATCTCTATGACAGCTGTCTGCCCATCTCCCAACATACCAAAAAAGGCATCTACAGGTTTGCCAAGCGGGCCTGTGACCACTTGCTGGACAATGGTTCCGCCTGTCGCATCCACTAACGATTGAACTGTGCCTTCTCCTCCATCTGCCATTGGGATTTTCATATATTCTGCATATGGCAAAATAGAGCGAAATCCTCGTTCGATGGCACATGCTGTCTCATAAGCAGATAAACTTTCTTTAAATGAATCTGGTGCGATCACAATTTTCATCCAAAAACCCCTCGTTTCTCATTAAGTCCTCAGCCGAACAGCTGGAAAATACCAAAGATAATGGTCGATACCACAGTTAATGTCAAACCAATTAACGATTCAAAGGGCATTAATTTCAACCGTTCTTTTATATCCATTTGAACACTTCCCGCCGTTGCATGGAAAAAGCTTCCGTGCGGCATATGATCGAGAACAGTTGCGCCAGCGTGAATCATAGCTGCGCCTGAAAGGGCAGATACACCAAGACCAATAAGAGTTCCGCTAAATACACCACTTGCAACTGCCGTCCCTGCAGTTGTCGAAGCTGTGGCTGCCGACATAAAAATTCCAGACGTTGGTGCAAGCAAGTAAGGAGGTAATCCCGAAGCGTCAAGCGCTTGAATAAATACCTCTTTCATGGAAGAATTCGATACAATTCCAGCTAATGTGCCTGTCCCTAGTAACATGATCGCTACACCTGACATTTTATGCAGCCCTGACATCGCATAATCATTGAGAAACTTCCCTTTTTTCATGAAAAGAGCGCCGACAATTCCTCCTATTGGTAAGGCAATCATTGGATCAATATTTATTTGAAACAACGGTCTCAAGGCTAACAAGAGAATGGTCACAAGTGGGCCGACAAGCGCTTGTAGAAAACCAGGTACTTGAACCTCGCCTTGGTCAGCTCCCTCTTCCAAAACAGGTGTCCCTTTATTCGCAAGCTTTTTGGCTAATACATACGTGACGGCTATCCCGAAAATAGCCGGTATAACACCTGCCGCCATCAGGGAAGTAAGCGGTACACCAAAGGCATCAGAGGCTGCAATGGCATTCGGATTCGGTGACATGATATTCCCCGCCTTCCCTCCTCCAATCATCGCAAGTAAAATCCCCGTTTTAGAAAGTTTTGCACGCTTGGCAATGGCAAGTGCGATTGGTGCTACTGTAATGACTGCTACATCTACAAAAACACCCACCGTTGTTAAAATCATTGTTGCAAGTGCGAGTGCTAAAAGTGCCCTCGCCTCTCCAAGCTTTTTCACGATGGCCTCCGCAATAGATAACGCAGCACCCGACTCAATTAAAACCCCTGCCAGTACACCTGCCGCCATGATTCGAAGAACAGCCGGAATCATGTCCTTTGCGCCTTCCATCATGACGTTCACGGTCTGCACAACATCTACACCGCCAACCAAGCCGCCAATAAATGCGCCTGCCAGCATGCCATAAGCAGGTGATACTTTTTTTAGAATAAGAACAATAGCGATCACAAGCGCAGTCAATGCGCCCAATGTACTCACTGTCACATCTCCACCCATACTCCATCCCTCCTGATTGTCTTTTCTTAATTGTAAGCGTTTACCCATTGGGATCGAGTTGTGAATCTAGATGAACTTCTTTTATTTATTTCTTCATCCAGTTGTGCAAATGCACAATTAAGACAGTTGATTGTCCAATTGTGCTATGTACAGCTCCATCAACTGTTTCACATGACGAGGATCTTTTCCGGTCAATGCCTGGATTTTATCTAAACGATATCGCAGTGTATTACGGTGAATAAATAGACGATCAACGATTCTTTGTAAGTCCCCACCCTCTTCAATGTAAACCTTTAACGTTTGAACGAGTTCCGTTTCTTGTATCAGCGGATGATAAAAATCACTCCACCGTTTGCCCTCTTTGGCGGCTCTCGCTTTTATAAACAAGCTTTCAAGCTGATAAGATTCAAAAACATATATGCTTTCCTCTGGATGGAGCACCTTTCCTAACCGCAGGGCTTCTCTCGCATGCTGAAAGGACAAAGGTAATTGACTCATGTCCTCAGCGACAGTTCCTACACCCACTAGCACTTGTCCATCAACTGCACCTGCCATTGTTTGCTGTAGCTGTTCGATCACATGCTTGAGTTGATGGTCACATATCGGCTGTCTTAACAGGATCAATTCATGACGGAAGGTCATGCCTAGTAAATCATCCGCATTCTTATCGTATTGAATGGCGTGCATCATTTTGTGTACAGTATCCTCGGACGATGGAATCGGCTGAAAAACAATAGCCATTCGCCGCTTGTCTAAATCCATTCCAAGCCAGTCAGCACGGTGCTTCAGCTGATGATCACCCATGTCAGACTCGGAGATGAGCTGATTCACAATTTCACTCTCTATTCGCTGCCGCCACTGGAAGCGTTCAAGCAGAAAAGATTGCTCTAAAACGAGCTCAGCTGCCATTTTCACCAGCTCAGCATGATGACGAATGTTCTCTGGCTCACCCGTAATCCCAATGACACCAACAACTTGTTCCCGAAAGCAAATAGGCAGATTGATTCCAGGTCTCACGCCTTTTAAGCGGCGGGATGTCTCCTGATCAATCTCCACACTATCTCCGCTTGACAGCACTAGACGTGCTCCATCATGTTTTTGTCCAATCCTTTTTCGTTCACCAGACCCAATAATGACACCATCTGCATTCATGACATTGATGTTTTGATGTAAAATATGCATCGTACGTTCAACCATCTCTTGCGCCAATTCACTGGTCAAAAATTGCATTCAGCATCTCTCCTGAAGGGGTTTTCATTCAATGTATCATAGTGTCATTGCACAATAAATGCAAAGCTTCAAAAAAACAGCCGTTGACAAAGATACGCCAAAAAGTGTTTAATCAAATCAAGGGATCGACCGACAGTCTAGTCAAAAGAAAGGATGGCTTTATGAGAACCGTTAAACATCCTGAGGAACGCAAAAATGACATCTTAAATGCAGCAGAGAAGCTTTTTTCAACCAAAGGCTATCAGCAAACCACAATTATTGACATCCTCAAAGCCGTTGGCATTGCAAAAGGCACATTCTATTATTACTTTACTTCCAAAGAAGAAGTGATGGATGCAATCATTGACCGGATCATAAAAGCAGATATCATCGAGGCAAAGCGTATTGCCGCTGATCCAGATATCTCAGTGGTCGATAAATTATTTCGCATCATCATGGCACAATCTCCTAAACAGGGCAGCCATAAAGAAGGCATGATCGAACAATTTCATCAGCCTGCTAATGCAGAGATGCATCAAAAAAGCTTGATCAAAGCCATTACAGAGCTATCACCCGTTTTAGCAGAAGTCATTCAGCAAGGGGTAGAAGAAGGGATATTTCAAACGGATTACCCGCAAGAAACTGTCGAATTTCTCCTCGCTTCTGCACAGGTTATCTTTGATGAGGGACTTTTCCAATGGACCACAGCGGAAAGCATACAACGGGCGCTAGCATTTATCGCAATCCTTGAAGCCTCTTTACATGCAGAAAAGGGAAGTTTCTCCTTCCTTCTCCAACGTTTAACTGGAGAACCGGAAGACAATAATCAGTGATTGGTCACTTCAATACCAATCCTGCATACATTATAGACTGACGGTTGGTCTAAAAGGAGAGTGATTTTCATGTCGTCATCAGCCAAAAATGGTTCCACCCACTTTATCTACCTCGTTCTCGGGCAAATTATTTCCGTTTTCGGGTCTTCCTTGATTCGTTTTGTTCTATCTTTACACGTCTTGGATATGACACATCGTGTTGATTTATATGCCCTGCTTTTTGCTTTATCCAATATCCCGCTCCTCCTTTCGCCATTAGCAGGAGCAATTGCTGACCGGTTTAACAGAAGAAATTTGATGATATTATTCGATGTTCTTACTGGCATTATGATTCTGGCTTTTTATTTCTGGTTATTTTCAGGTCATGATTCACTTTATATGATTGGAGCCGTCATGATTCTCCTTGGTGTCATGAGTACATTTTATGCTCCTGCTGTGATGTCGAGTATTCCTCAGCTAGTGAAAGAAGAAAAATTAGAACAAGCAAATGGCATCGTGAATGGCGTGCAGGCCCTTTCAGGTGTTGTCGCTCCTATCATTGGCGGCGTTTTATACGGACTCATTGGGAGCCAGGTCATCATAGGTGCTAGTAGCATTGTATTTTTTCTATCAGCATGCATGCTTTTACGGTTAAATATCTCTTTCTCACCTAGCCCACTCGCAGAACCGATGACCAAAGTACTCTTGAAAGATATGAAACAAGGATTTTCCTATATCGGAAGCCAGCCATTTTTAAAAAGAGCCATGCTGCTTGCAGCGCTGCTAAATTTCATCCTCACACCATTTTTTATCGTTGGAGGTCCCATTATTTTAAGGGTCACAATGAAAAGCAGTGACATCATGTATGGAATAGGAATGGGCATCATTGAATTTGCCGTCATCGCAGGCGCCCTGCTAGTTGGGCTTGTAGCGAAACATTGGCGCATTCCTACTTTGTATCGCTGGCTGCTCGTCATCGCAGTCATTTTGCTGCCTGTTGCTTTTTCAACATCCAAGGTGGCTCTTCAATTTGGGACATTTCCAGCCTATTTTCTCTTTTTAGCAGGGTGTCTCCCAATTGCCATGCTGCTCACCATGATTTCGATCGTTGTCATCTCACATGTGCAAAAGAAAACACCCAATGCTCAATTAGGAAAAGTCATGGCCAATCTGACAATGGTCTCTCAATGTGCTGCACCGCTCGGTCAAATGATGTACGGGTTCTTGTTCAACACTTTTTCCGCCAGCATGTATGTGACCGTGTTAATCGTCAGTGCCTTGATGTTTGCACTTGCCTTCCTTACAAAAAATATGCTTCGACATGAAGGAGAATCAGCCTCATGAGATTGACGTTTATCAAGAAAGACCTAACCCGCCACCGTCTCATTTCAATCGGCTTAACCCTTTGCATCATGATGACATCATTTTTAGCAACAAGCGCTGCGCAAATGACAGTCCAGTTGAATGGTTCCATTTCTGATTTACTCCAATCAGCCAAAGCACCAGACTTTGTCCAAATGCACGATGGGAGCTTAGATGAAAAAGCGGTCGATACATTTTCAAGTAAACAGTCGATGGTGAAGGCACATCAAATTGTTCCAATGATTCCGATCGAACATGTCAGCATCAAGTTCGGGCAGAAGCCTGCTCAAGCGGGTGTGATGGATCATTTATTTGTAAAGCAAAATCGCTATTTTGATTTCCTTTTAAACGAACGAAATGAAAAGCTCACTGTAAATAAAGGAGAAGTAGCAGTCCCTATTTATTTTCAACAAAAATACCATTTAAAGATTGGCGAAAGGTTACTCATTACAAAAGGCTCTCATCAATTCTCTTTTCAAATCAAAACGTTCTTACGAGATGCCCAAATGAATCCAAGTCTTGTCAGTTCAAAGAGATTTCTTCTGCATGATGCGGACTGGGCGGCACTGAATCAAGTGTTTCAAAAAAAGGAGTACTTAATTGAATTTTTATTGCATGATGCTGGTCAAGCAGATGCTTTTCAATCACTCTATCAATCATCTGAGCTGCCACAACAGGGGCCTGCTGTCACATTACCCCTGCTTCGCATGCTGAATGCCCTAACAGATGGTATGGTGATCGCCATTCTCCTTCTTGTCTGCTTTCTGCTCATTAGCATTTCTCTCCTCTCTCTTCGTCTCGCTATGACCGCCGCTATAGAAGAGGATGAACGTGAAATTGGAATCTTAAAAGTACTTGGAATCCCTTTATCAAAAATCAAACAATTATACGTTGGGAAATATGCTGTGCTTGCCTGTATAGGGTGTATAGCAGGATATTTAATGACGCTCATGTTTGGTGATTTGTTTACAGCCAATATTCAGCAATATATGGGGAATCGCCTCTCTTTTATTCATCAGGTGATCCCGCTTTTGGTGTCAATTTTGACGGCAATGATCGTCATCTCATTCAGCTATGCTGTCCTAAGGAGATTTGGACAAATATCAGCCGCTCAAGCCATTCAAGGCGGCATAAGCTCACCAAGCCATAAAAAACAAATTCCTATGCACCTCCAGAAAAACAGATTCCTCCCAGTAAATTTTTGGTTTGGTTTGAAAGATCTGTTCTCGCGAATAAAGATGTATTCAACAATTACTTGTATTATCGCGCTTTGTACATTTTTAATGTTGATGCCGATTCAGTTATGGTACACATTACAATCACCAGATTTCATCACATATCTTGGCTCTGGAAAAAGTGACCTTCGAATTGATATTCGGCAGGGAAATCATTTAGAGAAAAGTACAAATAAAATAGAGTCTATGATTAGCGAAGACCAAGACATTCAAACATCTGCCGTCTATGAAACAACTTCTCTACAAGCCAAAACAATGGAGAATACATTAGAAACGCTCTATTTAGAAACAGGTGATTTTTCAGCATTCCCTCTCACCTATTTACAAGGAAGGGAACCGTTGAAGGAGGAAGAGATTGCTTTATCGGTGTTGAGTGCTGACTCACTTCAGAAAAAGATAGGCGAAAAAGTCACTCTCGCCACAAATGGGCAGCAAGTTCAAAAAATGGTTACCGGCATTTATCAAGACGTCACCAACGGAGGGAAAACTGCTAAAGCATTATCTCAGCCTTTTCCTCAATCATCCCTTTGGAAAACCATTCAAATACAATTAAAACAAGGAATAGACATGGCAGGAAAAAAAGCAGCACTTGAAACAAATATGTCTCCTGCAAAAGTGACAGATATGAAAGAATATGTGCATCAAACAATAGGAAGCACCGCATCTCTAGTAAAAGTGATTGCATTATTTTCAACCATCGCAGCTTTTGGAACAGCCAGCCTCATGTTAATGATGTTTCTACACATGTTAAGGGCGAAAGATTTAAATCGTACTCACTTGTTAAGGACGATTGGTTTTTCTCAAAAAGATTTAACCTATCAATACTTAACAAGTTTTATCGTCGTTCTCTCTATTGGTGCCTTCATTGGAGCAATCGCTGTTCATACTATTGGTCCGGCGTTAATGAGTGCAGGCGGAGCATCATTAGGAGCATCCAGCCTTCAGTGGTTAGCCCCGAAATGGGTTTGGATCGTGTATCCTCTCCTGCTGTTTATGGTGAATTTAACTGTCATCTCGTGGTTATTGAAGTCCTTTTTTTCTAGTAAAATCAGCCGTCATACACTTTCATAAGGAGATGTTTCACATGGAACAATTAATTGAAGCGAAACAATTGTCTTTACAAATTGATTCATTAAAAGGACAAAAACAGACCATTCTTAGAAATATTCACTTATCAATTAAACGTGGAGAATTTGTCACCATTATGGGACCTTCAGGATGTGGAAAAACCTCTTTGCTTTATCAACTTAGCGGTATAGAGACATCCTCCAGAGGGGAAATCAAATATAAAGGTCAACTGCTATCAGAAATGACAGACAAACAGTTAACAGCTTTGCGCTTATCAGAGATGGGATTCGTCTTTCAACACAGCCACTTACTAAAAAACCTCAATCTATTTGATAACATCATTGCTGCAGCTTACTTAGCGAAGAAAATGCCGAGAAAAGAAGTCAATGAACGAGCAAAATATCTAATGGAGAAACTTGATATTGATCATTTAGCTGATAGATATTTATCAGAAGTATCAGGAGGACAGCTCCAAAGAGCCTCTATCTGTCGAGCTCTTATGAATGAACCAAACATTCTTTTTGCAGATGAGCCCACAGGTGCTCTTAATTCAAGAACCACAAAGGAAGTCATGGATATTTTTTCACAAATCAATTCTGAAGGAACAACTCTGCTTCTCGTCACCCATGATCCAAAAGTGGCCCTTTGCTCTGAAAGAATTTTGTTTATGAATGACGGTGAAATTTCAGCTCATTTAAATTTAGGAAAATACGACCGCTTCACCGCTGAGAAACGAGAGGCCTTGTTAAACAAGTGGTTACAAAACTTAGGGTTTTAATTGGTGTCAAACAGGCAGCTTTCTGCCTGTTTTATTTTTTCTTACACTCAAAGGAGTAATCCATAGTCAAACTATTTGTTTCTAGTATGATTTTGCCGTCTTCTTGTTGACAAGATTCTGTCAGCAACTCAATTTCTTTGCTATAAAAGTATCTCTTTGAGATATAAAGAGTGACTAAAACAAGTAAAAGCGTAGTAATCACAATTGTCATTTGCCAGTTTAACATTTGAAATCTTTTTTTCATTTCAACATCCTTTCTGAAAGGTCAACACTTGTCTCGGATTTTCACCTTTCTCAGTAACTACCAGTTTCTTTCCCAAAATCATCTAGCAACATCATAACTGAATTTCCCTTCTAGATCGACCTTTCATTGTTCTTCTCTCATAGCTAAAATAGCTTTATTTCATATATTCAGATGGTATTTTCGACCATAAACTTAAAACTAATAGTATATATCACGTTTTTAGACTTCCAAAAAAAGATTTTACTCATTTGAATAAACAATTAATGATCATTACAATAACGTACATCTCATGACATAAGGTCCTTTTTATTACCTCCTGTCAATCACCTCTCTGAAACGATTATATTTTACCAAAAATTGTGATATCGTTTTTTATTGAAACAGGCGAAAGGATGTTAAAGAGGTGAAATTTCCATGACGATCATTTCAGCTGAACAGGTGGGGAACCGTTTAAATGATTGGCGAATTGCCATTCGTAAGCATGATGTACACAATGCAAAGACAATCTACACAGAATTAAAGGAATTACTTCAAGAGATGGAAGAGAATCAGGAGGTCTTGACCTACTATTCATTGCTAGAAGGCAAGTTTAAGCTCATGTTATATGAACGAAGGGGTAAAAAACTGAATGAACCGACAGTGCTAGAATACCCTTCTAAAACAAACGACTTAATTGAATACTATTTTTACCTATATAAAGCCCTTTACGCTTCATATAACAGAGACTATGCATCAGCCATCGGACTGTTTAAAATTGCTGAGAAAAAACTGCAAAACATTCCTGATGAAATAGAAGTAGCAGAATTCCATACGAAGGTCGCAAACCTATATATGATGCTTCGCCAAAGCCTGATTTCACTTCATTATATTCAGAATGCCATCGATATTTTCAAAGGTCATGATGGCTATGAAAGAAGACTGGCAGCAGCTTTTGTGATCGCAGCCACCAACTTCATGGATATTGGCGATTTCAAAAGAGCTGAGAATTACTACACAAAAGCATTACACATCTCAAATCAATTAAACGATCATTTTCTAGCATCACAGCTTTATCACAATATCAGTATTCTATATGCCGAAGCTGGAGAATCAAAAAAATGTATTGATGCCCTAGAAAAGGCTCTTAGTGATGATGACTACCTTTCATCTTGTTATTTCGAACACTCCATGTTTATGTTACTAAAAGAGCTGCTCTCCATTGATGAAAAGTCGCAAGCTCTCTATTATTTTGAATTAGTCAAACAAAAACAAGAAATAGACAGAAACCCCATCTATACAGCAAAAATGAATTTTCTCTATCACCTATATTTCACTGAAGACATATCCAAAAAAGCTCAAACCTGTTTCGATGACATCAGTATTCTGAAAGAATTAAAGGATGTTGAAGGTGCCCGTGAATTAAGTGCACTAGCTGCCAAACACTTTGAAGAGCTGGGTTCAATTCACCAAGCATATCTCTTTTTGAAGGATGCCTATCAATTGGAACACACTACACTTAATTGGAGGAATTATGATGAAAAAAGTGAGTTTACTCATTTTCGCTTTAGCCATCGTTGTTTTCGGACAAACGGTGTCTTACAATTCGTTAAATGATACAAATCTTAACCCAACAGAACGACCTATTGGAACATAAACCGTACAATACAAATAACCACTTGCCTCATTACAAGGCAAGTGGTCCACATTTATTTTAGTTCTTGATAAGAAATGAGGCGGTGAATATGTACCGCCAGATACGTAAGTTCGTCATTTGGAATAACAATACTGTGCACCTGTTTAATATAATCTTTGATTTTGAAAGCCACATCCATCGCTTGAGGATACAAGTGTGCAATTTGTTCAAACAACTCATTTTCTTGATCTGATAATAATTTATTTGCGTAAAATCTTTCAACAAAGAATTTCACATGTGTAATAAATCGGCTGTAATGAATATTCTCTTGATCCATTTTCATATTCAACGTATAGCGGACGAGATTCACAATACTTCCGATCATCTTGGCATACTTCATGCCATCTTTGGAATCGGACTCTTCACCTAACGCATTAATTAAATGGAAGGCGATATTGGCCGCTTCTTCCTTTGGTAATTGTATGCCCAATGTATTGTTGACTAACTCAAACGCATAATTACCTACTTCAAATTCTTCGGTATAGTAGTTTTTGATTTCCCAGTATACTCGATTTGTAATATTAATATTCTTCTTGTGCCGTTCTACTGCAAAATTCAAGTGGTCCATCAAGGTAAAATAGACACCAGAATTCAGACTCGAGTTTAAGCGTTTTTCAGCATATTGAACAATATGCTGAGTTAAATCGATAAACTCTTGTGGCATTGAATCTAATAGTTGGAGAAACTCCTTCGCTCTCATGTTATCGACAGACATAAACACTTGATCTGCCTTCTTTTCTTCAATCATTTGACCTGGTTTTTGTCCATAACCAATCCCCCGGCCGAATAGAACCATCTCCTGTTGGTTCTGATCTTCAGCCAGAACCACACTCGAGTTTAAAACTTTTTTGATTTTAAACATCGTCATCACCTGTTTTCATGATTGTGGTTTTTCAATCAAGCGATTCACCATTTGTTTCAATGACCTTTTTGTACCAATAAAATGAGTCTTTACGAGAACGTTTTAATGTACCGTTTCCATCGTCATCTTGATCTACATGAATAAACCCGTATCGTTTTGACATCTGTGATGTACCTGCACTAATAATATCAATTGAGCCCCAGCTCGTATATCCGAAGAGGTCAACGCCTTCTTCCACCGCTTCTCTCATTTGGCGGAAATGCTCTTTGAAATAGTTAATACGATAATCATCGTGAATTGATCCATCACTTTCAACAACATCTTTTGCACCCATGCCGTTTTCTACAATGATCAGTGGTTTTTGATAACGATCATATAATTCTATTAAAGAAATTTTCAGACCAACCGGATCAATTTGCCATCCCCAATCAGTAGATGGAAGGTAAGGATTTTTGACCCCACGGATGGTATTTCCATCCGTTTTTTCTAATCCTTCATCAGCTGATTCAGTTAAAGACATATAGTAGCTGAACGAGATAAAATCTACTGTATTTTCTTTTAAAATAGAAAGATCATCTGATTCCATTTGGATATGAATGTTTTTTCTCTCAAGCATGCGCTTGATAAGCGGAGGGTATTCACCAAATACCTGAACATCTGCATAGAAATAGTTTTCTAAGTTTTGTTTCAATGCCCGCTCCACATCATTCGGATGACAAGTGTGCGGATACGTTGTTAATTTTGTCAGCATACACCCTACTTGACTGCCTGGTATGATGCGATGACAATCTGCTGTTACGAGTGCAGAGGCAATGAATTGATGATGGAGTGCTTGATAAACCGTCTCTTCCTCTTTCCCTTCTGGGCAGCGATCAGGAATAATTCCTGCTGTAATAAAAGAGTGGCGGTGAATACTATCTATTTCATTAAAGGTCAGCCAATATTTCACATCATGTTTATAGCGTTCAAAACATACATTGGCGAACTTAACAAAGAGATCAACGACTTTTCTTTCAACCCAGCCATTATATTTCACGCTCAGTGCTAACGGCATTTCATAATGTGACAGCGTCACAATCGGTTCTATGTTGTGTTTTTTCATTTCTGCAAATAAACGATCGTAAAATTGGAGTCCTTTTTCATTTGGTTCTTTCTCTTCTCCAGTTGGGAAGATACGGCTCCATGCAATAGAAATGCGAAGAGTTTTAAAACCCATTTCAGCAAATAGAGCCAAATCCTCTTTATAGTGATGATAGAAATCAACACCTCTGCGTTTTGGATACTTTTTATCATCTGGGTCTTTCATCGCTCGATCTATATTTTCAGAAGTAACAGCTAGATGCCCTTCATAATCTTCTACACTCAAATTAGACCGGTACATCGCAATATCAGCAACAGATGGGCCCTTTCCATCTACATTCCAAGCGCCTTCTGCTTGGTTGGCGGCAATGGCGCCGCCCCATAAAAATCCTTTTGGAAAACCTTTTATTGTCGTCATATGTTTAGCCTCCTAATTGGGTGATAACCATCAATGTATCTTGGCGATTGACCTCTTGTAATGGCTGTACCTTAATATCATATTGATCTGTATTCGTGATGACAGCAAGCGTAACTGGATCGTATCCTGCTTCAATGATTTTTTCTACATCAAATTCAATGAGTAAATCCCCTGCTTGTACACGATCTCCTGCCTGCACTTTTGGATAAAAATACTGTCCTTCCAACTGTACAGTATCAATGCCAATGTGGAATAATACTTCCACCCCTTTGTCCGTTTTCATACCAAGTGCATGGTTTGTTTCGAACAGCAAGGTGACCTCACCATCTACTGGTGCATATAACGCTCCTTCTGAAGGAACAATGGCAATTCCATCTCCCATGACCTTTGAAGAGAAAATATCATCTTTTACTTCAGATAGAGAGATCATTTGACCAATCACAGGGCTTTTGAAAGTTTCCCCTGCTCCAATTTGTTCAGCAAATGCTTCTTGATCATTTGTCTTTTCTTCTACTTTTTTATCCTTACCTAATACAAAAGCAGCGATAAAAGCAACAACGAAGGAAATGACAGCTCCAATGACAGCAAACATTAGATTTCGTGGAAGCTCATCTGATATAAACATCGACATACTGGCTAATCCAGGACCAACAAGTACAAAGGCTTGTATACCAACTAATCCAATGAAGATTCCACCAACAAACGAACCAATCATGACACTTCCAAGTACACGTTTATTTTGAAGTGTCACACCATACAAAGCAGGCTCTGTGATGCCAAAAAATGCTGAAATTCCTGCCGAAATGGCTGTTGATCTGAGTACCTTGTCTTTCGTGCGCAGTGCCACTGCGAAACATGCTCCACTTTCCGCAATATTATGCGCAAGGGATGCAGGTAAATAAAGAGCTTCTTTCCCGAGGTTCCCCATCGTTGTCACTGCATAAGGGACCATTGCTTTGTGCATGCCTGATGCAACCATAAACGGGAGTACCGCTGCTAAGATTGCGACAGCTACCCATCCTACTGTATTAAACATCGCAAGAATAACAGATGAAAACCCTTGTCCTGCTGTAAAACCAAGTGGTCCTAATAACAGTAACGTAACTGGTACAGTAATGACTAATGACATCATTGGGACAAAGAAAATCCGAATTGGTTTTGGTGAAAATCGTGTGAAGAATTTTTCCATTTGAGCGTAAAGCAATACAGAAAGGATTGCTGGAAACACTTGATACGCATAAGCTATATTTTTTACGTCGAATGACATTAATTGCGCACCTTCAGTAAGCATGGCTGTCATGTTCGGAAGAAGGAGTGCACCGACTGCTGATAATGCGACCAGTGGGTTTACCTTTAGTTTATTTGCCGTTGTGACAGCGACTAGTAATGGCAGGAAGTATAGTGGTGCGTCACCCACCATGTTCAATATTTGATAGGTTTGGCCTTTTGCATCCACCCAGCCTAATAAAGAGAAAAGGAGAAGAAATGATTTTAAAATCCCTCCGCCTGCGATAGCCGGAACAAGCGGCTGGAAGACACCCACAATGAAATCTAATAGAACTGTGCCTGCTTTTCTTTTTTCTTTTGGCTGATTGGATGGCACGCCTTGCCCAGACGAGCTGCCGCCCATTAAATTTGTTACCTTTTGATACACTTCAATCACGTCATTCCCAATGACTACTTGGCATTGTCCTGACATTCTAACTGCTATGACACCTGGTGTTTTTTCTAATGCCTGTACATCTGCTTTTTTCTGATCAATTAGTGTGAAGCGAAGTCTTGTTGAGCAGTGCTCAAGGTGCGCAATGTTTTCTTTACCACCTACATGCTGTAAAACGTCTTTGGCGACTTGTGTGTAATCCATTTTTTCTCCTCCTTTTCTCATACACGGGACCTATATTTTGGCAATAAAAAAAGGATCTAAAACGACAAATTAAAGAAATTCATCGTTTTTAGATCCTGCCTGCATGACCAGTCACATGTCTAATTTATTTATATTGGATTTGTTTTTAGTATATATTGATTATATGAAAGCGTCAACATTTATTTTTCTAAAAATTATTAAGGTCTATATACCTAAATTAATTTTCTTTAATTTAGTTGAAGCAACCTTTCTCACTTTTTTTATACACCAATATTTTTTATCATCAATAAGAACTCTTTATTAATAAAAAACCAGATAAGTTCACTCATCTGGTTTCTTATCATCTATTTTTTTCTTTCTTCCGCCTGCTTTTTGAATGCTTTCGCTTGTTTTTGGTATTCCTGTTTCGTAACTGCTTTTAACTCTACAGTACCGCCTGTCATTTTAAATGGAAGTTTGATTGATTTTACATCTCGATCAGTGGAACCTATAATGATTCCATCTTCAATTGAAGGCTCATAGCCCATAAAAAAAGTTCTTCCATCCGTTTCACCCGAGACTTCTAATCTCATTTCTTTATAAGACTTACAATCTTCTTCAGGAACAGTTGTGATTAGAAGGGAGCCGGTCCATCCAATCTCAATATGCATGGTTTTCACCTGTAAAAATAATTGTTTGTCCTTTGCCGTATAGAGAAAGCCATATACCTTTGCCACTTTCTCCTTGAAGTTTCTCATACTATCATAAAACCTATCTTCAGCGGTATCGAATAGATAATCATATCGTTTTTGAATCTCTTTATGATATTTATCTAGCTTTTTTTGATTGATTGCCTTATATATCATACTTTTCTTTTCGCCTTGTTTTTTTACTGAAAGGTCTTTTCCTGAAAAGTGAACTTCGTATACGATCGTTTCTTTACCTTGTGTGACTTTGAATTCATACCCATTTTCTTTTGAACTGCCAGATACGACAAATTGTTTTTTATAGATTTGCGGATCCCACCTTACTTCTTCTATATACTTTTCATTCAAATGCCCCGTTACTTTGCCTTTATTCTCAGATATCTCAAACCAGCTCATTCTATCCTTCGTTTTATACGCAAATGCATAGGCATGATTCAATGAATTCTTTTTTGCGATTGCTTGATATGCTGTCCAGCCGCCTCCACCTAAGATGAGTACTGCCAGGATAGACACGACCCACATTTTCAGTTTACTCATACGTACCTCCACTCAAATATGTTTTGAAAAACCTTCATGATCCCTATTTATTCTGATCGCCCTGAAATGCCATTCACAACATTCATCTGTTCCAACACGATCTACTTTTGCCATTCTTTCGCCTTCTTTTTGAATGCTTCTGTTTGTTCTTGATATTCCTCTTTCGTGACCGCTTTAAATTCTATTGTCCCGCCTGCCATTTTAAAAGGAAATTTAATGTATGTTGCGTCTCGGTCAGTTTCACCTAAAATAAAACCCTTTTCAATTGCAGGATAAGTACTCAAATCAAACATCATCCCATCTGAAACTCCACCAGCTGTATGTTTCGTTTCTTTATAAGGTTCACCACCATCTCCTGGGGCCTTTCTCATTAGAAAAGAACCTGCCCATTCAGACTGCATATACATTCGTTTTACTTTTAGAAATAGTTGGTACGAACCATCCTCTGCCGTATACAGATAACCATAAGCGCCTGTTACTTTCTTAATGAAGTTTCGTACATAATCATGAAATCTATTTTCCGTGTCATCCATCAGTTTCTCATATCGAGTATGAATGTCCTGTTGAACAGCACGTAGGTTTTTTTGATCAACTGCTTTGTATGTGATGCTGTGCTTTTCACCTTGTTTTTTCACAGAAAGATCCTTTTCGGCAAGGTGCACTTCATATGTGACCGTTTCTTTCCCTTGCTTCACATAAAATTCGTAACCGTTTTCAATTGATTTCCCAGTTAATTGATATTTGTTGATAAATAGATTGGGATCATAATGCCTTTTCGGATTTTCCTCTAAAATGGTTTCATTCAGATGACCTGTTACTTTTCCGTTTCTTTCCGTTACCTTGAACCAGTTCACACGATCATGAGTCTTATATGCAAAGGCGTAGGGATGATTCAAACCACTCTTTTTTGCGATTGCTTGATAGGCTATCCAGCCGCCTCCACCAATCAGTAGTACCGCCAGAATAGTCATGATCCAGATTTTCGATTTACTCATATGTCCCCTCCAAACTATGATCGTTCACTCTATATGAAGGATTCATCTTATTGATTAACCAATCAGTGATCTCTTCACCTCCTTTCTAGCATTTATTTTTTTCTCATACCTCTTGTATCTGCAGTTATACATCGTTTATTATATATCTAAATGATATATCTTTTAGATAGGTGTGTTAATCAATGAAAAAATACAATGATACGACGTATGCGATTTTGGGGATTTTAACGACAGATTGTAAGTCTGGGTATGAAGTGAAGCAATTAATTGATAGGAGCTTGCATCACTTTTGGAAAATTAGTTATGGACAAATTTATCCAGCTTTAAAGTTAATAGTCGAGGAAGGGCTTGCGAAGGTTTCACCCGCTTCTACAACTGGGCGCTCAGACAAGCGGGAGTATCATCTGACTGAAAAAGGGCTGGACACGTTGAGGCAATGGCTGGCGCAGCCGCTCGATCAAGTACCATCAGAACGAAATGAAGTGTTATTAAAGTTATTCTTTGGTCAATATCTTTCGTTTGAGAAAAAATTGGTGCTTTTACAGGATTATGAGAGGCAGCTCCGTATCCGTTACGAGACATATGTTGCGATTGAACAAAACATTCATGAGCTGTATCCAGATGAAGCTGATGCGAAGTATTGGCTGTATACGTTAGATTACGGAAAGAAAGTGGCGCAGGCTGGAATTGATTGGTGCGTGGAGACCTGTGAATCGATGAAGAAAGAAGGATGAACAAATGAAAAAAAATATACGTGCTGGCAGGTATACAACAGACAATTCTGAGCCGATTGTTGTGTTCATTATCGGAATGAGAATCAATAAACGCTGGGCTGTCCATCAATGGCTGCCAGTATTTAAGGCGATGCCGGGGATGATCAAAGAACTTTATACACATCAAGAAGAACTTGGTTTTCTAGGGACAGAAAATTACTTCGGTTTACGCACCACCACCATGATCCAATATTGGAAATCAACAGAGGACCTCCTTGCCTACGCCAAGATGGAGAAGCATTTGGCTGCTTGGAAAGGATTTAACCAAAGAGCACGAAATAATGACGCGGTCGGAATTTATCATGAAACGTATCAAATTCAAGCCGGCTCATATGAATCTATCTACGTGAACATGCCTTCATATGGATTGAGCCAAGCTAAAGCGCCCATCCTAATTGGAAAAGGGAATGGAAAAGAAACCGCAAAAGAACGCCTTTCTACAACAAATTCCTAGAGCTAATTCTCTAGGAATTTCTTTTTGCAACCATCACAAAATGTTTTAATATGCGGGCAGTTAATCCCCAAATGGTGTAACGATCGTAATCATAAAACCACTCCTCAATCGAACGACTCCCCCAGCTGTATTTTTCACCATTCATGATTTTTTCATAAGGAAAGTCCTCTCCTGGTGTTGGCTGCACCGATACATGGTGTAAGTACGGTTCGTATTGGCTGAGCCATGATAGAGGCACAGTAAAGGTCTCCTCTACTTCTTCTTGATTAAAGGAATGTTTGACCTGCTGTTCATCAATGATTCCGACAAATGGATATACCACAAAGGATGGAGAGGCAATATAAGGACTGAGCTGTCCTAACACCTTGACGGATTCGGGCGGAATCCCTAGTTCTTCATATGTTTCCCGCAGTGCAGCTTCTTGTGCGGTTTCGCCGCCGTCGAGTTTGCCTCCTGGGAAGCTAATATCGCCAGGCTGTTTTCTCATCGTCAGTGATCGCACTTCAAATAAAACATGCCATTCCCCGTTTACTTGCACCAAAGGGACAAGGACTGCCGCTTTGAACGCTGTCTCTTCTCCGATAAATAGCGGCTGTGATTGATGTAAGTCACTTTTTAATTGATCAATGAACATGGGCATCACCTATTTTCCGTTTCTCTTTTCTTTAGCGTATCATTGATTCCCTTTTGAATAAAGGCGATCTTTCTGACAATTATTTTTATCATTTTGACAACTATACTTGTCAAAATGAATATAATACTTTACAATCAAGATAACATTTTGATCAGAGTTGAGGTGACAGAATGAAAAATCGGCTAAAAGAGCTGCGGGCACGTGATGGTTTAAACCAAACGGAGCTTGCGAAACGGGCAAAGGTTTCCCGCCAGACGATCAGCTTAATGGAACGAGATGAATTAATGCCGTCTCTCTTACTTGCTATGAGGCTTTCACGTATTTTTCAAGAACCCATTGAACATATTTTTCTATTCGAGGAGGATGAACTCACATGAAAACTGTATACAAAATGCTCTTAGGTGCTCTCCTTGGTTTTCTCGGTGCTTACTGTTTGCTGGCAGCCGAATTTGAGCTGACACTTCTGCAAGCTGCATTTGAAGCGACTCTTGTCATCACTGGCTTGACAGTTCTATTCATCATTTATTGTTTTTCAGGCATTTCGCGCATGAAGAAAAGAGTCTCTCTTTCAGTATCTGGTGATGAGGAGGATGAACTCGAGGTAAAACAGTACCGAACTTTTACTGATGTAACGTTAGCTAATACGGTGAGTACCATTTTATCGATCATTGTAATTGGTATTTCCATCGTGACTGAGCAGCCACTCTGGCTGATTCTCACAAATGCTGCCTTATTTTTGATCACCGTCATTCTTTCTTATGTGTCGACCTCTGTCCTAAAGCTAGTCTATCCTAATCGTCACCTACCTAGTCCAACCGATAAAGATTATGGCAAAAAACTGCTCGCCATTTCTGATGAAGGCGAAAAGCATGTGATGCTCGATGGGCTTTTTCACACTTTCCAAATGATGAATATTTTATTGACAGGTGCCATGTTTATTTTGATTGTCTATTCTCTTGGCGCCAATCACTCTCAGCTCTTCTCCATCATCGTCGTTGGACTTGTTCTGATCATTCTTAATGCATACTATATGTTGAAGATTCGAAATCGTTAAATAAGCAAAAGCACAGACCTTTAAAAAGGCTGTGCTTTTTTCGTTCATTATGCTGAACGGCGTTTCTTTCGTGCATAAATCAAAAATAGGAACCCAAACCATACGGGTGTCAATAATAGTGCTGGCCGTGTTGCATCAGCGAAAAGCATGATGACAAGAATGGAAGCAAAGAGCACAAGAACCGCTATATTCACAAAAGGTGTAAATGGCGCTTTAAAGGTAGACGCCTTATGCAGTTCAGGACGTGTCTTCTTATATTTCAGATGGCATATTAAAATAATACTCCATACCCAAATGAAACAAATGGCACTGATCGTTGTCACAATACCAAAGGCTTGTTCAGGAATTAGCTTGCTTAAAAGAGCCCCTACTGACACCACAATCGTCGACACAAACAGGGCATTACTTGGAACAGCATGCTTATTTAGACGGCCAAAAGATGCCGGTCCTTGTTTTTGATGACTGAGATTATACAAAATTCGGCTCGTTGAGAACATACCGCTATTACAAGCAGACGCCGCAGATGTCAGGACGACAAAGTTGATGAGTCCCGCTGCTACTGGTATTCCAATGAGCCCAAAGGTTTTCACAAAAGGACTTTCTGATGCACTCAGTTCTGTCCATGGGTTGATGCATAGTAATACAAAAATCGCACCTACATAGAAAAATAGAATTCTTAATGGAATTTTATTAATTGCAGACGGGATATTTTTTTGCGGATTCGCTGTTTCTGCTGCTGACACACCGACAAGTTCCACGCCCACATACGCAAAAATCACCATCTGGAATGACAATAAGAAGCCTGTCAAACCATTTGGAAATAATCCTCCGTGTGACCACAGATTCGTTACCGTCACGGGTCCTGAATCTGTTTGAAAACCAATGATTAACAGGACAATTCCAACGCCAATCAACAGTAATATCGTAATCACTTTAATCAGTGCAAACCAAAATTCCATTTCTCCAAAAAGCTTCACCGTTAATAAATTAAATCCTAGTAAAATCAATAAACAAATAATAGCAGGAATCCACTGCGGTATATCAAACCAATACTGCACATACACCCCTACCGCAATAACATCTGCCATCGCTGTCATAATCCAGCAAAACCAATACGTCCAACCTGTCACAAAGGAAGCCCATGGTCCAAGATAATCCTCTGCTATATCCGTTAAAGACTGATAGCCCGCCTTAGATAAGAGCAATTCTCCAAGTGCCCTCATGACAAAAAAGATGGCCATTCCGACAATTAAGTACGCAAAAATGATCGATGGTCCTGCCAATTGAATAGCCTTTCCAGACCCTAAAAACAACCCAGTTCCAATCGTTCCGCCAATGGCAATTAGTTGAACATGACGGTTTGATAAATCTCGCTTTAACTCTTGTTGTGCCAATTTCAACACCCTCCTACGACACGATCCTATACTGAAATAATGAACTTTCAAAAAGTCCATAAAAAAAGAGATTGGATGCGCTCCAATCTCACGGTCATAAAAGAATAGCAAAATAGAGAAAAGCAATACACAGTATGATCCATGCATCACAAATACAATATTTCGTACTCTTCTGTCCTTTTGCCTGAGATTGTGAACCCTTCGGCGCCGCACATACATGCGGTCTCTCCAGAAGCTGCTCCTGCCATAGTGTGACCCACAGCAATCATAGCCTTCGATATTTACTTTAAATGTTGCTATTTCTGAATAATTTTATATTTTACGCCTCTAAAAGAAAGCTGTCAATGGTAATCTTTTAAGATGTTGTTTCCTCCTTATCTGAAGCTGATATGACATCACTTCATCAACACCCCTTGATTAAGGTATAATGAAACAAAGAATGTTCGGCTCGTTTGGTGGAGACATCCATCTTGATGATGAACCATAGTTAGGCAATCCAATGAAGTTGGTGAAGACAAATGAAAAAAATGAACAAACAGCGTGTGACATTACAAGAAGTCGCTCGGCATGCCGGTGTATCGACTTCAACGGCCTCACTCGTTGTTCGCAACAACCCTAGGATCTCTGAAGCCACCCGGAAAAAAGTGCTGCAATCCATGGAGGATTTGGGATACGTGTACGATCGCGTCGCTGCCAACATGCGGTCGAAAAGTTCAAATATTGTAGGTGTGATCGTCACGGATATTTCAAACACCTTTATTTCTGAATTTTTAATCGGTGTGCAAACCACACTTGAATCACTTGGCTATACCGTTTTACTTGGGACAACCTTTGATAGTGTAGATAAGCAGGAGCGGCTCATCTCCACAATGGTAGAGCACCGAGTGGGTGGAATTATCTTAAATCCAGCATCGAAAAGTTCGACACGAACGGTCAAACAATTAAACAACATTCGCACACCAAAAGTATTGGCAAATCGTGAATTAGCAGATGTCCATTGTGATTATGTCGGTGTTGATTATGAACAAGGCACTTGGATGGCGGTCCGTCATCTTCTTCAAAAAGGGCATCGCCGCATCGCCTTCTTAGGTGGAATCAAATCCTCCTCAACTTGGATTGAACGGATGAAAGGGTTCAAAAGAGCCCATGATGATGAAGACTTAACGATAGATGAATCTCTTATTATCGATATGGTGCCTACCCGTGAAGGCGGGAAAGAAGCCCTTGCCCAAGTGATTGACCTTCCCGAACCACCTACTGCTATTTTTTGCTTCAGTGATTTAGTGGCGTTTGGGGTGATTCAAGAATTGGCAGCGCGTGACATCAAGCCTGGTGAAGACATTGATGTAGTTGGGTTCGATAACATCCCTGAAGCGGAGATGTATCACCCACCGCTCACCACAGTCTCATCTTTTCCACGATCCATTGGAGTCAAAGCAGCCAACCTTTTGTATCATAAAATGAACGAGCAGGATGAAGAACTGCAGCGATTGATATTAAAGCCTCAACTTCATATTCGAGAAACCTCGACATGATCATGAAAAGGAGAATTGCAAAGCGATTCTCCTTTCAGATTGTTGACAAAGGGCTAAAATGAACTTTATTTTAGCCCTTTGTCTTCTTTTCAGCGTGATAGAAAACCTTTGCAGTCTAGGAAGGACGAGCACCGGAGCAGAGCGAATTTGACATTCGTGAGCACCGGAGCGCAGGACTGACAAAGAATGCGAGGGTTTGTCTACACGCTGAAAGGAGAATTGCAAAGCGATTCTCCTTTTTTTATTGAGCAAGTCAACTATTTCTTTATTACATTTTTCTTTTTTTAAATCGCAAAGTCATAAACTTGACACATTTTATACACAGGAGTATATTTATCTCGTTGCTTCTTTTAGTATATCGTTATACCTTTTTATGAACATATCATTATTTATGATATCAACTACAGTTAAAGATGGATCTTTTGATTCTGATCAAATCGAGGAAGTCCATCAACTTATGATAACTGTTATTATTTTTAATTTTTTAGTAGAACGATGTACTTATTTGAAGAACAGATGAATATTCATTATTTTTTCATCAATCACACAAGGGGTGTTGTGATGGACTTAATATTATTTACGTTTAAGGAAATAACAAAGGGTAACAAGAATTTGGCCCGAACAGGGTTTCAAATATAGGAGTGGGAACATGAAAAATCCATACATTAAATCATCACTTGGCATGTACTTAAACTATTTCATGCTAGGCATGATCAATATTATTGTGGCATCAAACATGGAAAGCTTATCTGAACGCTACCATGTAGATATTCCGAAAATCAGCTTGCTTGTATCAGCAATCGGGATCGGTAAATTAATTGCTCTCTTTTTCTCTGGCCGGCTTGCAGACAGCTGGGGGCGAAAACCTGTCATTATTACAGGTAACTTTCTCTACTTATTATTCTTAATAGGGATTCCAATAACGACCAATTATACATTGGCTTTCATTTTCGCCATTTCCGCAGGGATTGCAAACTCATTGCTTGATTCAGGAACATATCCTGCTTTGACAGAATCATTTCCTAAAAAAGCAAGTTCAGCTTCTGTATTAGTGAAGGCGTCTGTATCAATTGGTGCGACTGTTCTTCCATTTATCTTGGCATTCCTTATTGCACATGACATCTTCTGGGGCTGGGCATTCTTTGGGCTAGGACTTCTTTATTTACTTGTAGGCATTTACTTGATCTTTATGCCGTTCCCAAATCATAAGCAAACGGCTTCTCAAAACGATCTTCCCGTTCAAGAGCAAATGAAGGAAGAACCGAAAATGTTTGGTGAAGGTCTAGCTGTTGTACTTATGGGATTCACGTCTACTGCATTATTTGTTGTATGGCAAACTTGGCTTCCACAGCTCGGGTTGAAATTGATTGGGCTTGGCTCAGGACAAGCGACACAGCTTCTTTCTTATTTTAGTATTGGTGCACTCGTATCTGTTCTATTGCTTTCAATCGTATTAGATAAATTCATTTCACCAATTATGGTCGCTATTATTTACCCAATCGGGGCATTCCTTGCCATGCTTTCACTATTTCAAATTGAAACGTACGGCATTGTCATTGTTAGTACCTTTTTCTTAGGATTATTTACAGCCGGCATTTTCCAGTTGGCGATGAGTATCATGATGAAATTATTCCCTACAAACAAAGCAACGGCTTCATCATATGTCAACATTGCGGCAAGTTCAGCGTTTATCCTTGTTCCGCTGATTACAAGCGGACTCGTTAGCACGTACGATATTAAAATGACTTTATTCTTCGATATGATCATTGCGGTCATCAGCGTATTGTTAGCAGTCTTTGTTTTACGACGCATGAAAAAATTGTTTAGATAATTAAAGGAGATGTCAATCATGACAAACATACACGAACGTAATATTGATGGAAAAACAAAATTAGTCGGTCTTCTTGCAACACCAATCGGACACAGCCTGTCACCACGGATGCACAACCTTGGCTATACACTAACAGGAATCAACTATGCTTACCTTGCTTTTGAGGTAGGAAATGATGAACTAGAAGCTGCAGTAAACGGGATGAAAGCGATGGGTGCAGCTGGATTTAACGTATCCATGCCGAACAAAATGAAAGTGCTCGATTACTTAGATGAACTAGATGATTCTGCAAGACATACTCGCGCAAGCAACACAGTTGTGAACAAAGATGGCAAGCTGGTTGGTTACAACACAGATGGCCTTGGTTACGTAAGAAACTTAATTGAACACGGCGTTGAATTAACTGGACAAAAGGTTACACTCGTTGGATCTGGCGGCGCTGCAACTCCGATTGCCATTCAGCTTGCACAATCAGGTATTCGTGAAATTAGTATTTTTGCTCGTAATGACCAATACTTTGTTCAAGCAGAAGAAAATGTAAATTACATCAACAACGAGATGAAATCATTCGGTGTCAAAGCGAATATCTTCCCACTTGAAGACAAAGACGCTTTCCGTCGTGAAGTAGCTGAAAGTGCGATCTTAGCAAACGGGACAAGCCTTGGCATGAAACCATTAGATGAACTCAGCATTATTGACGATACCCTTGATGTATTACGCAAAGACTTAATCGTGACAGATGTCGTCTACAACCCGCAAAAAACAAAACTTCTTGCTCAAGCACAAGAAGCTGGTGCCAAAACGATTAACGGTCTTGGCATGATGCTATGGCAAGGTGCCCTTGCGTACAAACTGTTTACTGGCGAGGATATGCCTGTTGAACAAGTGAAACAAATTCTATTTGAAAATGACCGTTTCTAAACGAAACACAGAAAAAAGACGACCTCCGCTTTGGAAGTCGTCTTTTTTATTCGTGTATCATCACACGGCGATATCGATAAAGGATATACACCGCGCCGAGGATCGCCACAACAGCCACACCCGCATCAAATATAAAGATTTGCAAAATCGTCGAGTGGGTTTCGATCAAACCAGTGACGACCGGAATCACAATGGCGGACACTCCGCCTGCTGTTGAGATAATTCCTGTCATCGTCCCTTTGTTTTTCCAGAAGAACTCAGCCATTACGGTTAACGTCAGCTGAAAGACACCCGCTGTTGAAAAGCCCAATACAAATGCATTGACGGTCCCAATGACTGGAGACTTCACAACCAATAGCACACAGATAGAGGCTAATGTAATGATCGGATAGAGTAGCAGCACGGTGACCGAACGGACAATGCGGCGCAAAAGAAATGCGAGCAATAAGACAGACAGCAAACCGCCCATGCTATAGTAACTAAGCAGCTTCACAGCACTGCCAGAAGCCATCCCCAAAATTTCCTCACCGTACGTAGGCAGCCAAATTTGCGGCAAGGCGTACAGACCATTTGATGTAAAACTGATCACAATCAGTGCGACCCCTTCTCTCCAAAACGTAGGCTCTGATGAGAAGCGCGGAAGTCCATCATGCTCCGTCACCTGAACTTGCTCCACCTTGCGATGATTCGGAAATGGCAATGTCCACAACATCATCACATTCACTAAATAGATAAAAGCAGGTACAAAAAACGCAAATCCATAAAACAGATCATGCTCTGCTAAAAAGAAAATAGCGAGCGGCAGAATGGTCGCCCCAATCGAAATAAACGCCTTCACCATCACATTTGCAGATCCCGAGTTTTGAGGAAAAGCTTCCATTAAAGCCGGATACGTCCCTGCATCCATCGCCGAATTCGCCACCCCTGCCAAAATCGCAAACGCAAACGCGATTTGATAATTCGGAGACAATGGGATTCCAATGAGGAACACCGCCATCAGCACCCCCGAAACCAAAATGACCGGCTTTCGTCCAAAACGATCTGACAGTACGCCCGATAAACCATACGTGAGCACCCTGCCAATACCGAGTGCAGATATCATATAACTTATCCCCGCACTATTTGTATCTAATTGTTTGATCAAAAATGGCATATTAGAAGCCAAAATAATATTAACCATACCTAATAAAAAATAATTGATATAAAGACTAGAAGCCGTTCTCAAATACGGATTCCTCATGCTGACACACCCCTCAACACATTGCAATGAAGTGACAAATAATGGTTACGCTTACAAGATTCATGCGTGAGGAGAAACAGCTTTGCAACCTTCACGTACTTGAAACATCTCATCATTTCATGCGGCTTACATGCCCTTCATTTATCAAGCATCTCTTCAATTTTTCACTAGCTCTTATTTTATATGAATGTGAAAGGTAATGATAGTGAATTGCTTAAATTTGAGGGAAATGGTGATAGAGAAAAATCCCTGTCATTTTTTGAAATGAAGCTTGATCTAAACTCACATTCCCCAAAAACTAAACTCATAAAAATATTCTGTACGCTCTATGCATAATCCAAAATGAAAATCCTCTGCTATTAAAATGAAATCTCCGTATCCACTTAAAAATTTGGTTTGCTCAAGAAGTTGATTTAAATGATGAAACACTTCATCCACATTCACTAAAAGCGCTTCAATTTCATGATCTCGGAAAAAAAGCAATCTCCCTTGTTTAGGAGTCTCTTTTATCCTCCCGACCATTTCATTTAACATTTGTGTAGACTTTTCAATATGCTCTAGATAGTTGTCTCCATGTATTTGACTTTTATGTTCTCTCGATTGCAGGAAAGTAAATACCTTCTGACAAAAAAATTGATTCTCTTCGACCTCCAAAAAAGGGGGTTCTGGAAGTGTCATATAGCTTAATTCGTTTATTAAGTGCTTTCTTCTGCTTTTTCTTTTTAAGGTTTCGATTTTAGTTTTTCCTTTATTATTCATAGGAGCACCTCCACAATGCGTAAACATTGCTCTCTAGACATCTCCCCTTTGAAAATTCCAGCAGGCTACACGGTGGAATGAACTGATTTCTAGATAACTATGCTTTTTTTCAAAATTTCCGGATATAAATAAATCAATATAAATGGGGACTTTGTATAATTAAATGTACGTAATAATGAATCTTATGTTGTTTAAAATCCCGAATAAATACATTCCTACTTACTCTTTTTACAACGTGACATTTTTCATCAGTGTAAATTAAATAATCTTGATCAGTATAAAACCAATCAAGATCTTATTTCATCATTAAATTTCAGCAATAACGGACTAATTTGAATGTATTTTTGAAATGAAATCTCGAAGAACTGTCTTTGCTGGTAGGTTCGCAGTAGTAGTCAACATTTGATTTATACGTTCTGTAATCTGAGGATGTTTCAGTACTATTTTTTTACCCTCTTCAATAGGATAACTTCTTAATGTATCAATACAAATCTCAAATAATTCCGCATCATTAGTATTCAGCAAATCCAATAAAATATGAAACTCATATTCATTGCACTCATTATCGAGACAGTACGCAATTTTTCGCTGCCACTCTATTGGTTTATTGAGTACCTGTTTTGATAGTTCTTCCCAATCGTTTAGGCTAAAATACGAGAGTATTTCACTTACTAGTATATACCCTTCATCGTACCAAGAATCTACCGTTGTATCAGCGGATAAAAGTTTATCCAGTTCTATATACATTTTTAATGCTCCAATGATGGTTCCACATATTTTTCTTTTTAAGCATTGTTTGGTTTTTATTCATTATAAGACCACCACCATCAAGCATGTACTGCTCTTAGAAACGGCAAAACAGAGAAGCACTAGCTTTATTAACCTCGTAGAAATACATACAGTTTTATTTCCACCAGTTAGATGTAATTTCTTTTAAATGAAATTCTATAAAATCTATCACTTTGCTATAGTCATCAGAGCTAAACTCCTGAATAGGATTGTCCCAATCTGTATTTTTAACTATTAGAACAAGATAGTTGCCATCTGAAGATAAATCGGGATACCAACCTAAGTCCAATGTTATTGATGATTTCTCATGATAAAGCTGCAACAAACTTTCAGTGAACATAAACCATCTTTCATCTTCTGTTTCTAACTTTCTAGGGTCAATTTCCCAAAAATGATTATAACGGACATTCCAACCTTCAGTTATCCTCAAGGGATGAATGTTTACTTCCGGAATATCAAGTTTCACATGCTTTCTCATCTTTATCCAACCTCTTTGTTAATTTTATAGTTATTTTATTCCTAATTTGTTTAAATACTTATTTAATCTATCACCAGCTATTGGATGACCGTGATACACATTACCACTCGTTAGTTCTCCTCTAATCCAACTAGTAGATTTTCCATTATCATAACCAACAACTTTACCAGTATCATAAATGAATTAAAAATTATTATTGCCATTATCAATAATATGCCCTCTTTGAAGAGCTTCTTTTTCTATCACTTTATTATTTATTTCAGGTAGGTATTGAGCATTTCGTCTTCCGGTTTCACTAAAACGTTTCGCTTCTTCGGCAGTTCTAGCCTTTAAATGCTTATTATCATGATGAGAATATACTGCACTATTATTCTAAAATCTTTTCTACCATAATAACTTTTATGAGCAATTTCATCATGTCTTTTTGAAATATTAGGTATACCTGAACTCTTTACACCCATCTTCCCATGAAACCCTTTCGCCCCAAATGGCAAAAGCATCCCCAAAGCCGCATTCATACTCGCTTCCTGCTGTTCTTTCGAGACTTTATTTCCAAACATATCTCGACCCGTAATCGCTTCGCTGAATCCGTTTGTGGCGTTGAGTCCATTAATCCTTTTTGAGATGTTTTCAGGGCGTCAAAAGACTTCTGTGATGTCTTGTAAATGTCTACCGCTCTTACTGCGGCTGAGGTGGCTTGAGTCGTTTTATAAACGGCTTTTCCGCCTTTGAAAATACGGCCCGCCCAGCCGACAATCGGGATGTAGCCTGCTGCTGCCATGCCTCCTGCGGCGACTCGCTGTCCTGCGGTGAGTTCTTCTCCTGTGATCGGATCGACACCTGTTGCGGCACGTTTTGCATCGTTTACGCCTGTCAGTTCATTGACGATATTTCCTCCGTAATCAAGAGCTTTTTCATACCACGGACGGTTGGCGAGCGCTTCTTGTTCCTTTGCGATCTTGCGGGCTTCTTCTTGATCTTTTTTGATTTTTAGATATTCAGAAGTTTGCTTCTCAATAGTGCTCAATGCGTTCGTTTTGCTTGTCTCTATCATACGATGATCCACTCAGGAAAAAAAATCACCATTTTATCGGTTTTTTCTCGGTATGAAGGCCAATAAACACAAAAACCTTGAAAGGCATATAGCCAGTCAAGGTATGATAACAATAACATTAAACAACTACTTCACCTACTGATTTATCTGAGAGAATATCATAATTGTTTTATATTTCTTTCTAATACAATAAGGCTATTTTAAAGTAACTCCACTCCAACTTGTTTATAAAATTTAACTTTTAACCTCTCTTCTTCGTCCACGTTCATTACCATAGCTTTTTCATCTTTTTTTATACTTGTTACATTATTAAAATCACCTGTAAATACTATAGAATCATTAAATGTAATACTTAGACTACTCGTTTGCTTATATACATCTAAAGTTAAAATCACCTTGAAATTTTGGTCATCTTTGTAAGTATAAATTAATTCTCCATCATCTATATTGCCTGTTATACTCACCGGCTCACTTTGAAAAAGTTCTAATAGATCATATTCATCATACTTAATAAACATTCGTATTCATCCTTTTATTAATTATTTCGGTATAACTGTGATAACATCGCCTGCTTCATTTATAATAACTTTAACATCCAGTGTTTCATGAACAAACGTTCCACTTCTATTACCAGGTATCTTTTTCGTATTCATTATAGCGTCTTCAATAACTGAAGGTGGAATATTTCTTGGATCAACATATTTTTTGATGAAATCACTAAATTCTTTTGTTTGTGGTTTAAACCCTAATTCTTCAGCTTTTTTAATTGCTCTACTTGTTAAAGTAGCTTTTACTTCAGGACTATCAGGTGCCATTCTTTCCAAAGCATGCTGAGAATAACTTCTTCCATTTATTTCTCCTCCGCCTTTTGACATATTCCAACCAATTTCACCCGTACCCTTAATCCCCATTTTACCATGAAACCCTTTCGCCCCAAATGGCAAAAGCATCCCCAAAGCCGCATTCATACTCGCTTCCTGCTGTTCTTTCGAGATCCTATTTCCAAACATATCTCGACCTGTAATCGCTTCGCTGAAGCCGTTAGTTGCGGTGAGTCCATATAAGCCTTTTTGAGACGTTTTCAGGGCGTCAAAAGACTTTTGTGATGTCTTGTAAATGTCGACTGCTCTGACTGCGGCGGACGTGGCTTGAGTCGTTTTATAAACGGCTTTACCGCCTTTGAAAATACGTCCTGCCCAGCCGACGATCGGGATGTATCCTGCTGCTGCCATGCCGCCTGCGGCGACTCGCTGGCCTGCGGTGAGTTCTTCTCCTGTTATTGGATCGACACCTGTTGCGGCACGTTTTGCATCGTTCACGCCTGTCAGTTCATTGACGATATTTCCTCCGTAATCAAGAGCTTTTTCATACCACGGACGGTTGGCGAGTGCTTCTTGTTCCTTTGCGA
>NZ_RPSG01000018.1:0-3077 GCF_003946835.1 Bacillus sp. 2B09 | reverse complement strand
CGTGTTCTTTGAAAACTAGATAACAATAAGTAATACATTCACATTGAATGCAATGCAAAGTTCATCACACATAGTGATTCTTTCTAAAGTAAGAAATGGTTAAGTTAGAAAGGGCGCACGGTGGATGCCTTGGCACTAGGAGCCGATGAAGGACGGGACGAACACCGATATGCTTCGGGGAGCTGTAAGCAAGCTTTGATCCGGAGATTTCCGAATGGGGAAACCCACTGCTCGTAATGGAGTAGTATCCATACTTGAATACATAGAGTATGAGAAGGCATACCCGGGGAACTGAAACATCTAAGTACCCGGAGGAAGAGAAAGCAAATGCGATTCCCTGAGTAGCGGCGAGCGAAACGGGAACAGCCCAAACCAAGAGGCTTGCCTCTTGGGGTTGTAGGACACTCTATACGGAGTTACAAAGGAACGATATAAGCGAAGAGGTCTGGAAAGGCCCGCCAAAGAAGGTAACAGCCCTGTAACTGAAATGTTGTTCTCTCCAGAGTGGATCCTGAGTACGGCGGAACACGTGAAATTCCGTCGGAATCCGGGAGGACCATCTCCCAAGGCTAAATACTCCCTAGTGACCGATAGTGAACCAGTACCGTGAGGGAAAGGTGAAAAGCACCCCGGAAGGGGAGTGAAATAGATCCTGAAACCGTGTGCCTACAAGTAGTCAGAGCCCGTTAACGGGTGATGGCGTGCCTTTTGTAGAATGAACCGGCGAGTTACGATCCCGTGCAAGGTTAAGCAGAAGATGCGGAGCCGCAGCGAAAGCGAGTCTGAATAGGGCGCATGAGTACGTGGTCGTAGACCCGAAACCAGGTGATCTACCCATGTCCAGGGTGAAGTTCAGGTAACACTGAATGGAGGCCCGAACCCACGCACGTTGAAAAGTGCGGGGATGAGGTGTGGGTAGGGGTGAAATGCCAATCGAACCTGGAGATAGCTGGTTCTCTCCGAAATAGCTTTAGGGCTAGCCTCAAGGTAAGAGTCTCGGAGGTAGAGCACTGATTGGACTAGGGGCCCCTACCGGGTTACCGAATTCAGTCAAACTCCGAATGCCGATGACTTATCCTTGGGAGTCAGACTGCGAGTGATAAGATCCGTAGTCGAAAGGGAAACAGCCCAGACCGCCAGCTAAGGTCCCAAAGTATACGTTAAGTGGAAAAGGATGTGGAGTTGCTTAGACAACCAGGATGTTGGCTTAGAAGCAGCCACCATTTAAAGAGTGCGTAATAGCTCACTGGTCGAGTGACTCTGCGCCGAAAATGTACCGGGGCTAAACGTATCACCGAAGCTGCGGACTGTTCTTACGAACAGTGGTAGGAGAGCGTTCTAAGTGCAGTGAAGTCAGACCGGAAGGACTGGTGGAGCGCTTAGAAGTGAGAATGCCGGTATGAGTAGCGAAAGACGGGTGAGAATCCCGTCCACCGAATGCCTAAGGTTTCCTGAGGAAGGCTCGTCCGCTCAGGGTTAGTCGGGACCTAAGCCGAGGCCGAAAGGCGTAGGCGATGGACAACAGGTTGATATTCCTGTACCACCTCCTCACCATTTGAGCAATGGGGGGACGCAGGAGGATAGGGTAAGCGCGGTATTGGATATCCGCGTCCAAGCAGTTAGGCTGGGAAATAGGCAAATCCGTTTCCCGTGAAGGCTGAGCTGTGATGGCGAGCGAAATTTAGTAGCGAAGTTCCTGATTCCACACTGCCAAGAAAAGCCTCTAGCGAGGTGAGAGGTGCCCGTACCGCAAACCGACACAGGTAGGCGAGGAGAGAATCCTAAGGTGATCGAGAGAACTCTCGTTAAGGAACTCGGCAAAATGACCCCGTAACTTCGGGAGAAGGGGTGCTTCTTAGGGTGTTAAAGCCCCGAGAAGCCGCAGTGAATAGGCCCAGGCGACTGTTTAGCAAAAACACAGGTCTCTGCGAAGCCGTAAGGCGAAGTATAGGGGCTGACGCCTGCCCGGTGCTGGAAGGTTAAGAGGAGCGCTTAGCGTAAGCGAAGGTGCGAATTGAAGCCCCAGTAAACGGCGGCCGTAACTATAACGGTCCTAAGGTAGCGAAATTCCTTGTCGGGTAAGTTCCGACCCGCACGAAAGGCGCAACGATCTGGGCACTGTCTCAACGAGAGACTCGGTGAAATTATAGTACCTGTGAAGATGCAGGTTACCCGCGACAGGACGGAAAGACCCCGTGGAGCTTTACTGCAGCCTGATATTGAATGTTGGTACAGCTTGTACAGGATAGGTAGGAGCCTTGGAAACCGGAGCGCTAGCTTCGGTGGAGGCATCGGTGGGATACTACCCTGGCTGTATTGACCTTCTAACCCGCTGCCCTTATCGGGCAGGGAGACAGTGTCAGGTGGGCAGTTTGACTGGGGCGGTCGCCTCCTAAAATGTAACGGAGGCGCCCAAAGGTTCCCTCAGAATGGTTGGAAATCATTCGCAGAGTGTAAAGGCACAAGGGAGCTTGACTGCGAGACCTACAAGTCGAGCAGGGACGAAAGTCGGGCTTAGTGATCCGGTGGTTCCGCATGGAAGGGCCATCGCTCAACGGATAAAAGCTACCCCGGGGATAACAGGCTTATCTCCCCCAAGAGTCCACATCGACGGGGAGGTTTGGCACCTCGATGTCGGCTCATCGCATCCTGGGGCTGTAGTCGGTCCCAAGGGTTGGGCTGTTCGCCCATTAAAGCGGTACGCGAGCTGGGTTCAGAACGTCGTGAGACAGTTCGGTCCCTATCCGTCGCGGGCGCAGGAAATTTGAGAGGAGCTGTCCTTAGTACGAGAGGACCGGGATGGACGCACCGCTGGTGTACCAGTTGTTCTGCCAAGGGCATCGCTGGGTAGCTATGTGCGGACGGGATAAGTGCTGAAAGCATCTAAGCATGAAGCCCCCCTCAAGATGAGATTTCCCATTCCGCAAGGAAGTAAGATCCCTGAAAGATGATCAGGTTGATAGGTCTGAGGTGGAAGCGTGGTGACACGTGGAGCTGACAGATACTAATAGATCGAGGACTTAACCTATATTCTAATGTGAAAAATGAACATTGTTATCTAGTTTTGAGAGAACATT
>NZ_RPSG01000017.1:0-11786 GCF_003946835.1 Bacillus sp. 2B09 | reverse complement strand
AGATTGCCACACACCTAGCAAAGCTAGGCTAGGTGTGTGGGAGGTCTTTTTCATTCAATCTCATCCATCATCATTACGATGAAAATAAAAAAGATTGTAGAAAAACATGAGTTTCTCTACAATCTGACCGCTCATTTATTGAGCGGTTTTTACCTTTTATGATTCATTCCATTTCGCTATGGTCTGATCGCTTGGCAGTAAGAAGGCTAGGATGCCTAATATCGGTAAAAAGGCGACACCAATCATGGTAGGCGTTAAACCGACTGCATCAATTAATGAGCCGAGGGCAACGGATCCAATCGCTCCCATACCAAACGCAAGCCCAACAGTTAAACCAGACATTGTGCCAATTTTCCCGGGAAATAGTTCTTGGGCATAGACCACGGTGACAGAGAAGCTTGAGGTCAGAATGATCCCAATGAGTCCAAGTAAAACATAAGCAAAAACTGGTCCGGCAAATGGGAGAAGCATGGCAAGCGGAAAGGATGCTAATAAGGAAATTAAAATGACGGTTTTCTTGCCGAAGCGGTCTGCAAGCGGCCCGCCTAAAAATGTCCCAATCGCACCCAATATAAGAAATAAGAAAATATAAGTTTGTGATTCTTTAATCGTCAAACCATATTGTTCAATCGCATAAAACGCATAGAAATTCGAGATCGCATTTCCATACCAAGAACGCGCGAAAATAAGAAAGACGATAATGCCAAGTGCTGTGAGCGCTGACTTGCGGTGAAGTTCAGATCTTGCTGCTTTTGCAGGCGCTTTTTTCGCTTGTGCTCGAATGGTTTGAAGTCTTCCTGCGTACCATCTTGAAATATAAAGAAGGAAACCGACAGCAATCATTCCAACAATCGTAAACCAAGCCACACCTGGCTGACCGAGAGGGACGAGCATTAATGCAGCGATTAGCGGAGCAAAGGCTTGACCTGTATTTCCGCCGACTTGATAGATGGATTGAGCAAGACCCCGTCTAGGACCAGCTGCCATGTTGGCAACCCGTGAGCCCTCTGGATGGAAAATCGCAGAGCCGAGTCCAATAAAGACGACGCACAGTAGGATGGTCGCAAATGATGGTGCAAACGCAAGGCCGAAAATGCCGACAGCACTTGAAAATAATGCGATAGGCAGTGCATAGGGCATCGGACGTTTATCTGTGTACCACCCGATCGCAGGCTGCATGACAGAGGAGACCATATTTAATGTAAAGGCGATTAGCCCTAATTGAGTAAAGGTCAGCCCCATTGAGCGTTCTAAAATAGGGAACATGGCAGGAATCACGGCTTGCAATGTGTCGTTGAGCATATGGCAAATACCAATAATCAATAAAATAGGATAAACCGTTGAACCGGTGACCGCTTTTTGAGGTTTATTCTTTGTTTGAGCAGCAATAGCCAATGAGACTTCCTCCTTTCATTCAACTTGTTTCTTTTTTCATTCTCCTCATTTTATTCATAAGGTGAACTATAAAACAATAGCAAATTGTCATGATTTAGAAAAAAAGAGACACATGCGCTTGATGGAGCGTGTGTCTCTTAAGGGTTATTTATAGAAAGAAGCGATGACAGGCTTCATTTTTTGAATGACAAGTCCACTGCCTCCACGGTTTTTCACACCTTCAATCATGCCGACGAGGACATAATCTTCTTTTTTAGGATTAAACGCAAGTAAAAATCCATTTTCAGTCCCGTCTGTCGCACCTTGTTTGCTCTTTAGTTCCGCTGTTCCGGTTTTAGCGGCTATATCAGCCCCTTTTATTTGCAACGAGTGAGCGGTTCCGTTTGAATTGGTGACGACTTGAGTTAGTGCATCCTTCACCGTATTTGCTGTATCTTCTTTGATGATCTGTTTTGGTGATGCTGTTTTTTCATCCTGAATGACTCGAGGGTACACAAGCTTTCCTCCTGTTGCAAATGGAGAATAGGCATGTACTTGTTCAATTGGAGACATGAGTAATTCTCCTTGGCCATATGCTGAGTCGGCGAGTAAGATGTCTGATTGGATCCCGTCGTTAGACACTTGTGCCGGTTTCATTGTGAACGGCATGTTTAAATCATCGCCAAACCCAAATGTTTTCACTTTTTTCTCGTAAGTATCTTTGCCGATTTCAAGGGCTTCCTGTCCAAAATAAATATTATCTGAGTACACGAGGGCATCGACCATATTGACTTGTTCTTTGTCATGAACCCGTGTAATGCGATAATTTCCCCATGATTGATCCTTTTGCCATTTCAGCCCATGAATGGTGCGCACTTTATTAGGTTTTGTGACACCTGTTTCCAGTCCAATCGCTGCTGTAATGGTTTTGAATGTAGATCCTGGTGCATATCTGCTCGCATACCGAGCTTGGAATGGGAGATCAGGATTTTCACTGTATGCTTGGTATTGTTTAGGCGTGATCCCGTTGGTCATTAAATTGACATCGTAAGAAGGGGTGCTAACAAGCGCTAATAAATCACCTGATGATGGATTCATAATGGTGACAGCCCCTTTTTCACCTTTCAGCTGTTGATAGGCTTTTTTCTGTAAAGATGCATCAATGGTCAGTTTGACTGTTTTTCCGTCTTTTCGGTCTGTTTTTTGTAATGTTTCTTCAATACCTGTTTCATCATGGATAATGAGGATGCTTCCGCCATCTTGTCCTCTTAAGTTCTTGTCAAATGTGAATTCAAGGCCGGTTTTGCCGATGATTTGATCCGCCTTTAAAGCTGGATTTCTTTTGATATCATCCGCATTTGCTTTTCCCACATAGCCTGTCAGATGAGCAGCGGCTTCGTTATATGGATAGTAGCGCATTTCCTTCGTTTGATAGGTGACGCCATTTATGTCTTTTGGAATCAGCTTTTGCTCTAACATAGACTTTAGCGGGACAAATGTGTCATCTGTGACCCATGCTTGTTTCAGCTGATTTTGAATCAGCTCTTCATCTATATCAAAAGCGCTGCTGATTTTTTTGATGTTGCTTTCTTTTTCCGTGCCTGTCCCGAGCTTTCCAGGGATGATGCCAAGTGCGTGTCCACCAGTTGTTTCTGCTAACGTGCGCCCTTTTCGATCTACAATATTTCCGCGTACCGCAGGATCCGTTGTCACTTTGATGGTGTCACCCTTTTCCATTTGCGGGAAGATGAGATTTGGTTTCCAGTCTACTTTCCACTCGTTATCCTCTTCGGAGAGAACACCTTTGTAAGAGAGTTTGTTCAGTTTTCCAAGTGACGTTTTCATCGTGACTTCATAGGTGAATTGATACCCATTTCCTTTATCCTGTTTTTCTACGTTGACGTTTGAGACGTTTAGATCATTCGCACCGATGCCGCTAAAGATATGATCGTATTTTTCGGCAAGTTGTTTTTTAGAAAAGTCATTGGCTTTCAGAGAGCCGCTTGTGACCTCATCTGCCAATTTTGTGAATTCTTTTTTCTCCAGATGTTTCGTAAAGGATTCAGCGGCTTTCAGCGCCTCTTTTTCTTTGGAGAAAAGCGTATCTTTTAAGAAAAAGAGAGCAGCAGCAATCGCGATGATGCTAAGAAGGGGAATGATGACTTTTTTCTGTTTCCAAAATGATTTTCGTTGATCTGTATACAATGAAAACACCTCAATTTTTGATTAGATCCTCTATAGTTTACAGTTACTGTGTAGGATTTGTATAGTTTCTCCTATGAAAATAGACCAAGTCATGAAGTGGAAATATGAAGCAAGACACAGTTGCTGCTGAAGAATCTCTTCATTTTTTCTTATGATTTAAAGGATTTTTTATGTGATCATCGAATGTGAAAAATTAGAAAAAATTAAAAGCGTTTTCATGAAGGAGGAATTGAGATCGTTTATAAAAAAGTGAATCTAACTGGACTTGTTCTTGGACCAATCTTCTTTTTGCTTATTTTTTTGCTCATTCCAGAAAGTGAATTGACCTATGCAGCGAGAGTGGTACTTGGCATTACAGCATGGACTGCGACATGGTGGGTCACAGAAGCTTTGCCTATACCGGCGACCTCTTTATTGCCCATCATCCTTTTGCCAACACTTGGTGGGCTATCGATGGAGCAAACATCAAGAGCTTATGGAGACCCGATTGTTTTTATGTACATGGGCGGATTTATGATTGCCATTGCCATTGAAAAATGGAATTTACATAGAAGAATGGCCTTACATATTTTAAACATCATTGGCACAAGAAGTGACCGCATTGTATTAGGGGTTATGATAGCAACGGCCTTTTTATCTATGTGGATTTCAAATGCAGCCACAGCACTGATGATGCTGCCGGTGGCACTGGCTGTGATTAAAGAGGTGAAAGCGAACGATATTTTGTCAGGTGCATCTCTTGACCGATTCAGTAAAAGCATCCTATTATCGGTCGCTTATTCAGCCTCTATTGGCGGACTGGCGACACTCGTTGGGTCTGTACCAAATGCTGTTTTTGCGGCGATGTCAAAAAAGCTGTTAGATCGAGAAATTATGTTTTTTGAATGGTTTTTGTTTGGTTTTCCGGTGGCGGCTGTTCTGCTTATTCTCTTATTTCTGTATTTGACCAAGATACAGTTCAAGGTAGAGCACACAGGGGAAATGGGAGCAGCGTTTATACGGAAGGGTTTAGAGGATTTA
The DNA here is from genome assembly GCF_003946835.1 of Bacillus sp. 2B09. NCBI lineage: Bacteria > Bacillati > Bacillota > Bacilli > Caryophanales > Bacillaceae > Bacillus > Bacillus sp. 2B09. Next base: position 7,187 of record NZ_RPSG01000017.1, on the reverse strand, counting down.
GGCAAAATGAAACAAGAAGAAAAATGGGTTTTTGCTATTTTTCTTATGACGGCTTTTTTATGGATCTTTAAGATCTTTTTGTTTGGCGGGCTTCCTGTCTCGGATACGTCGATCGCAATCTTTGGGGCGATGCTGTTATTTCTCATTCCAGCGACAAATGGAGAGAGAATACTAGAATGGCAGGATATGAAGCAGTTGCCATGGGGGCTTTTGCTTTTGTTTGGAGGCGGGCTTTCGCTCGCTACAGGATTTGCGGAAACGAATCTAACAGGATGGATCGGGGAAAATTTACAGCATTTAAATGGGCTGTCTTACCTCATGCTGCTAATTATTTTAACGGCTTCAATTTTATTTATGACCGAAATTATGTCTAATACAGCAGTTGCGAACATGATCATTCCAATTACAGTAGGGCTTGGACTTGCAATTGGCATGGAGCCGTACGGCTTAATGGCTGCGGCTGCGTTAGCTTCCTCATGTGCGTTTATGTTGCCAATTTCCACACCGCCAAATGCGGCTGTCTTTAGTGCAGATGTGCTGAAAATATCTGATATGGTCAAGGCTGGTTTTTGGCTAAATGTGATCAGTATTGTAGCGATTGTGCTTGCGGTTTATTTCTGGCTGCCGGTCGTGCTGAGATGAAGACTTTGATCGAATGGAGACTTTTGGTGTTTTTGTTTCTTTTGGCTTCGGTACTGAAGCTGCCTTTTTGAGGTGCGGGTCCTTTGGCGTGTAATAGGTGGCCCCAATGTTGAGTCTGCCTTTAAGCTGATCAATGGAAAGCTCACCAAACTCTAAATGGTAGTCAATTTTGTCCACATGCAGTGATTCAATGTGAATGTGCGTGTCCTCCGAGACAGGCGGAGCAGGTGCAGAGATTTTTTGCTCAAGAGCGGTGAGTCTTTTTTCCAGCTCGACGACAGATGGGGATGGACTGGATTCAGTTTTTTTAAAGAGTGATTGAATGAAATGTTTCAAGTGGACCACAACCTTTTCTTTCGCCTTGCTCTAGTCTATGGAAAAGCTACCAAGTATATACTTATAGAGATACATGAAAGGGGAGAAGTGCATGCTGCCTACACGCATTCAGATTACCCATATGAAGACGAATACGATTGGTACAGGGTCCTCGATGACATTCGGTTCGACGATCGTACGAAATCACTGCTCGACGATCAAAAGAAACAATGGTTTTGGTGAACAAAATGCCGATGGCGTGATCACGATCTTGCCGATTGAAACGATTGATGATCGTGATCTAATAGACGCAGTCAGTATCAATATTCGTCATCTATGATTATCGCAGTTGCTTTTCCTTCATCCTTTTGCAAGCGAATGTATAGTACGCCGTCTTTAAAGGCCGCATTCATTTGACCAAGAATCATATCTGGGAGCCGAATTTTTCTTTCAAACGGACCATACTTTCCTTGTTTTTGGCGAAAATCCTGTTCGTTAAAAAAGGAAAAACGCTGTCCTTTTACAACTAAATATTCACCATATGACAGCACCTGAACATCTTCCTTCCGGTAGCCAGGCAGATAAATTAAGTACTGAAATTCAGTAGGGGTTTCCACAATGTCGACTGGTGGAAACGATGCATCTGTTCCTCGCTGATCTTGCTGCGAGAATGTAAATGGAGACGGACCATTTGCCATAAAGGGAGATCTTTGCTCATCATCGAATATCATTTTCCAAAAATCATCTCCATGCATTTGCTGGGCAATGTCCATCCACTGCTTCATTTTTTCGAAGTCCATGTGAAGACCTCCTGTTAACATACTTGATGGGTGCTCGCATATACCTATAAAAAGGAGGTTTATCTGTGGTTCAACCAACTCCGTATATCAATATTAATATTTTCATGTTAAAAATTAATTCCTTTGAAAATGCGTCGGCGGTGAATGTCGGACAAAATTTGTTAGCAGAGTGGCAAAACTCAGATAAAAAAAATCAGGGGTACGGACAGAATTTTGGAGATGCTAGCGGTTTTGTCGGAACAAAGAGCCATGTAGATGATCGAGATCAAGTGGACTCACCTGCCTCTTTTTCGCCAGCAGCTAAACCTATTCCAAGGAAGTGATGTGTGATGTTATTCTCACCCTCAGTCGTCAATGTCGGTGCTTTTAAAATCAATGCAATGGATCGGGGGGCATCACTGACGCTAGGACCTTATCAGCAGATCGATTATTTTCTCTCGATGAAATTGAACCAGGGTTTTGGTGAGGACAATGGAGATTGTTCACCGCTTGTCATTCCGATTTCAAGCGTACTCGATCCAGATATGGTGGACTCGAATTCAGTGAAAAACAGTGTGATTTAAACAAAAAAGAGACCGGGATTCCCCGTGTCTCTTTTCTATTGTGTTTGATTCAGATGGCTTTTGCGTCTTGCATAGGTAAAATACACAACGACACCAATAGCTACCCAGATGAGGAAGGCTCGCCATGTCTCCCATTTCAGTGTGGCAGCCAATATCATACAAATGACCGCACTAATGATGGGAAGAACAGGAACAAAGGGTACTTTAAACGCTGTTTTCATATTCGGATGTTTTTTCCGGAGTATGATCACAGCGATCGAGATCACCGTAAAGGCCGCAAGTGTACCGATGCTGACTAAATTAGCAAGTGTTGCTAAGTTGACGAAACCAACGATACATGCCGCAACAGCGCCTGTCAGCCAAGTGTTGGCAACCGGTGTCTTCGATTTTGGATGAACGTTTGAAAAGATTTTTGGCATGAGTCCATCTCGGCTCATGGCAAAGGTTAAACGAACCTGAGCGTAGACAAGTGCAATTAACACGGTCGTAATCCCAATAATAGCACCTGCCGATATAATACCAGCGACACTATTCAGTCCAACCACTTGTAAAGCAAAAGCGACAGGGTCACTGACATTCAGTTTCGTATAGTGAACCATGCCGGTTAAGACAAAGGACACCCCGATGTATAAAATTGTACAAACACCGAGCGCGCCAATAATTCCGATTGGCATCGCTTTTTGCGGGTTTTTGACTTCTTCTGATGCATTAGCGATTGCATCAAATCCAAGGTAAGCAAAAAAGACAGTTGCCGCTCCTGCAATCACGCCATGGAAGCCCATTGGCATAAAAGGTGTCCAATTTTCAGGTTTAACGTAAGCAAAGCCTGAAATGATAAAGAGGAGGACAATGGCAATTTTGATGAGCACAATGATGTTATTCAGCTTCGTGCTCTCTTTTACGCCTCTTGAGACAATAAAGGTAATGAGTAAAATAATGAGTGCGCCTGGCAGGTTGAAGATGGCCCCATCAGCGGCTCCGGGTGCAGCCGATAAAGCCTTCGGTATGTGCAGACCAAATCCACTGAGCAGTGATTGAAAATAGGATGACCATCCGCTTGCCACAGCAGAGAGCGCAACAACATATTCAAGCATTAAATCCCAGCCCATTAAAAAGGCGAGGAATTCTCCAAGTGTTGCGTAAGAATACGTATAGACACTTCCTGACACTGGAATGGACGAGGAAAATTCAGCGTAGCAAAAAGCAGCAAGGGCGCATGCGATCGCAGCCAAAATAAAAGATATAATAATCGCAGGTCCCGCATCTTTCGCAGCCGCAACCCCCGTTATCACAAAAATTCCAGTCCCGACCACACAGCCAATGCCAAGCAAGATTAAATCAAATGTATTCAAAGAACGGCTCAGCCGCTTCGTTTGACTTTCAAGCATGAGCTGGTCGAGAGACTTTTTTCTAAATAAAGAACTCATGTTGACCTCCTAATGGATAAATCTTTTCGTAAGACGAATGTTAGTATATGCGTAAATGACAATTTAGTCAATTGGTTGAAAAACGCTTTAAATCACTAAAGTATTAAATGTCACAAAAGTCTAATGTGTATCAAAAGACATCCGCCGTCATGTGACAGGCGGATGTGATAACAGGAGATTTACGTTTCTTCAGCAAATATTTTTTCATTGTACAGCACACTCGGATGGGTTGGGTAATGGGCTGAGGATGCAAGATGATGGGTTTTGGCTTGAGCCAAATCACCGAGCTGATAATAACAATAGCAAAGCTGAAGGTGAGGATACCATGTTTTATATTGTGTCAGTGTAAAGGCTGTTTCGATTTCAGGTGCCTTCAGTGCCTGCTCATACCAATAGATGGCCGCTTTGTATTTATTTTGTGTTTTGAAATGATCCCCAATCCGGCAGCAAAATTCTGGACGGGGCTGATCATATAAGAAGGATCGCAGTAAGGAGGATAAGGCGGCTTCCTCAAATCCGACTGCATAATAGCAGTCAGCTAAATTTTGGCATGTGCGAATTTCATCCTCAATCCAGCATTGTTTTGTGGCTAAAAATTTGTGATAAAAGCGAATCGCCTTCACATGCTGCTTGTTATCTCGTAATTCATTGGCGAAGTAAAAGAGATCACGAGGTGTCATCTCTTCGCCTTTTGCAAGCATGTTTTCATAAATGCGCAGATTGCGTCCAGGCTCTCCAGCGGTTGTTTTCTTACGCTTTTGATGGGTGACGGCGATATCAGCGGGAAAAATGTTGCCATACACTTGAAGGAATTCATGAACGGCCCCATACCACTGAAAGTTCAAGGCACGCTTGACGAGCCGATTTCTTCTATATTTAAAATTCACCTGACCGTCCTCGCTAAATCCAACGTGGTAAAACATCGAGACGGCATCTACTGCGGGATCTAGCGTCTGTTTGAGCTGAAGCAGTTTTTGCCGGTCCTCTTCAAGTAGGACATCGTCGGCATCCAGCCATAAGATATACTCTTTTGTCGCATGGGAAAAAGCGAAATTGCGTGCTTTTGCAAAATGCTGGACCCATTCAAAGTCGAGCACCTTCGCTGAAAAGGAGTGAGCAATGTCCTTTGTTTGATCCGTTGATCCTGTATCAACAATGATCATCTCATCTACAATGTCTTGAACAGAAGACAGGCAGTCAGCCAAAACCTCCTCTTCATTTTTCACAATCATACATAAACTAATGGTTATCATCTTTAGATCACCTCTTCATAGTGTATCGAGCATCAAAAGGAAACATTCTTTTCAGCAGCGGGTTTTTTTAAAACTAGTTTTCTGCTACTGGCTGATTTAAAATAAAGGAAGAATCTATGTAAGGGCTGATAAAATGAGTTTATTGAATGTAGAAGGATTATATAAAACCTATGGCGAAAAAACGCTGTTTGATCATATCTCTTTTCATATAGAACCAAAGGAACGCATCGGGTTAATTGGACCGAATGGAACAGGGAAGTCAACGCTTTTAAAAGTCATTGCAGGACTTGAATCATTTGAGGAAGGCGACATCACAAAGGCAGGGACACTTGATATCGAATTTCTCGAGCAAGATCCTGAAATGAGCGGGGATGAAACGATTCTCGACTATATTTTTTCAGGAACAGCACCAATGATTCAAACGATGAAAGCCTATGAAAAGGCGCTGGCTGATTTAGAGCATGATCCACAAAACGAGGCAAAACAAGAAGCGCTTATGCGTATGCAAAATAAAATGGATCAGGACGACGCATGGGATGCGAACCTTTCGGCGAAAACGATTTTGACAAAGCTTGGCGTCAAAGATGTGAGCCGATCTGTTCATGCGTTATCAGGCGGACAGAAAAAGCGTGTGGCGATCGCCAAAAATTTAATTCAGCCTGCGGGTTTGCTGATTTTAGATGAGCCGACAAACCATCTAGACAACGCAACCATTGAATGGCTTGAAGGATATTTGAGTCAATACAGCGGGGCTGTCATTCTTGTAACCCATGATCGTTATTTTTTAAACCGTGTCGCCAATCGGATTTATGAATTAAATCAGGGGCAGCTTTACACATATAAAGGAAATTATGAAGTCTTTTTAGAAAAAAGAGCGGAACGAGAAGCAGAAGCTCAAGTAAAAGAAACGAAACGTCAAAATTTGCTTAGACGTGAGCTTGCATGGCTGAGAAGAGGGGCAAAGGCTCGAACAACAAAGCAAAAAGCACGTATCGGCAGAGTGGAAGAGCTGAAGGATCAAAAGGGACCTGATGCAAAGGGAGAGCTTGATTTTGCGATCGGTTCTCACCGGCTTGGAAAACAAGTGATTGAGGCAGAAGAGATCAGCATCACATTTGCTGGTCAAACCCTTGTGGACCAGTTCAGCGATTTAGTCGTGCCAGGGGATCGTATCGGATTTATCGGACCGAATGGAGTGGGCAAAACGACTTTACTCAATTGCCTGGCGGGTAAAATAGAACCGACGAATGGACAATTGACCATTGGACAAACAGTTCGCATTGGCTATTACACGCAGGACCATAACGAAATGAATGAAGAGCTGAATATCATTGATTACATTAAAGAAACAGCTGAAATTGTCAAAACGGCAGATGGCGTCATTGTGACAGCAGAGCAGATGTTGGAGCGATTTTTATTCCCTAGATCCATGCAGCGCACGTTTATCCGCAAGCTGTCAGGCGGAGAGCGCCGTAGATTGTATTTATTGAAGGTGTTGATGGAAGAGCCGAATGTTCTCTTTTTAGATGAGCCGACGAACGACTTGGATACAGAGACACTGAGCATTTTAGAGGATTATTTGGAGCAGTTCCCAGGGGTAGTCATCACCGTGTCGCATGATCGTTATTTCTTAGACCGAGTCGTCCATCGTCTGCTTGTGTTTGAAGGAAATGGACGTATTTCACACTTCCAAGGTGCTTACAGCGATTACATGGAGCAAGAAAAAGAACAGAAGCGGACAGAGACAAAACCAGCTGAAAAACCAGTAGAAGCTGCACCGAAAAAGAGGAAAAAACTATCCTATAAGGACCAGCTTGAATGGGATGGGATTGAAGATCGGATACAAGCACTAGAGGACAAACACCAGCAGCTCGAAGCCAGCATTGCAGAGGCTGGCAGTGATTTTGGGAAAATTCAAGAGCTGATGGACAAGCAAAAAGCCGTCGCTGAAGAATTAGAACAAGCGATGGATCGCTGGACAGAACTGTCGATGATGATTGAGGAATTAGAAAGTAATGAAAAATAAAGGCTGTTAAAAAAACTGTAGAGACATTCTACAGTCAGATTGTAGAGAAACTCATGTTTTTCTACAATCTTTTTTATTTTCATCGTAATGATGATGGATGAGATTGAATGAAAAAGACCTCCCACACACCTAGCCTAGCTTTGCTAGGTGTGTGGCAATCT
>NZ_RPSG01000016.1:0-18410 GCF_003946835.1 Bacillus sp. 2B09 | reverse complement strand
TCCATCAGGTTTGGTGGCGATAGCGAAGAGGTCACACCCGTTCCCATACCGAACACGGAAGTTAAGCTCTTCAGCGCCGATGGTAGTTGGGGGTTTCCCCCTGTGAGAGTAGGACGCCGCCAAGCTTTTCAAAGGATCAGTTCCAATCGGAACTGGTCTTTTTTGTGTTTTCTTCTAGCAGCATCATAATATAAGCCGGAAACTTGTCCTCTGCAATCTCCATATAACGTTCAATCATGACATAATCATCACTAATGTATTGAGATAAAAGCTCGTACCACCATTCTGTTTCGTAGCGGGCAATCATACTGAGGTTATACATTAACAAGTAATGGCTGATGATCTCAGGGATCCCTAAAAAGGCATCTCGTGTTGCTGGAATGAACCATTGATTCATCTCTAAATCATAATGAAGATGAGTAGCAAGAGCAGGGTTTTCTTCTGAAAATACATCAAATGTTAGTTTTTTAGCCTCTCGTTGCTTAAGCTTCCAAGTTGTATGGAACTCAAAATATTCAATAAAACGTTCGGCAGACATATTATAGAGCAAGGGAATATGATCTTGAATCAACATGCCATTTGCTTGTTCTACTTTCACTAAAGTAGAGGGTTGTTTTTGAAACTCCAGAATATGACCCATTTCAGGTATTTTTGAAAGGAGATTGATCATCGTAAATCGTTCATCTTCAAGACCATTTAAATGAAATAAGTGCTTTAATACATGCATACATAATCCGTTTCGCTGAATCTTGACTTCATCCTCACTAAAACGATAATGTTGCTTCTTTCTTTTTCTTGAGGTGACGCCATGAGCTAAGACAGAGGTTTGAGAAGGATAGTCGGGATCCACTGTCAGCAAACATGCTTTTAACAGCTGTGCCATTCCATAAAACAATAAAATCGGTTTTAGTTCAAGTGGAGCTGATGCGGCTTGGTCATAGAATGTATGACCGTGCTTTAAAAAGTAAATAAATCGTTCACAGTTTTTATAGGCCTGCTGGTTTGCCTCCTGAATGTTCCGTTTCTCGTACTGTTGAAATAGAAACTTTTGGGAAGTTTCAAGTGAGTAAAAACGTTTTAAATCCTTCCATCCTGAACTTTTCATCTTCTTCCTCAACTCTCTTTATATTTTCTAAAAATTGCAACTGTTTGTTGCTTCCTTGACATGCTGTTTCCTAGTTGATAATCTACATATAATATTTTGCCGAAAAGAGGGGGATTTACTAATGTGGGAAAGTAAATTTTCAAAAGAAGGTTTGACGTTTGACGACGTGTTGCTTGTTCCAGCAAAGTCTGAGGTGCTTCCGCGTGATGTCAATTTATCAGTTGAGTTAACAAGCACTTTAAAGTTGAACATTCCAATTATTAGTGCAGGAATGGATACTGTTACGGAATCACAAATGGCGATTGCAATGGCACGTCAAGGTGGTCTTGGAATCATCCATAAGAACATGTCTATTGAGCAACAAGCTGAACAAGTGGACAAAGTAAAACGTTCAGAACGTGGTGTTATTACAAATCCATTTTTCTTAACACCTGATCATCAAGTATTCGATGCAGAACATTTAATGGGTAAATATCGTATTTCTGGTGTACCGATTGTCAATAACGAACAAGATCAAAAGCTTGTTGGGATTATTACGAACCGTGACCTTCGTTTTATTTCGGATTATTCAATGAAGATTAGCGACGTGATGACAAAAGAGGAACTTGTGACAGCTTCTGTTGGAACAACATTAGAAGAAGCTGAAAAAATCCTTCAGCAATATAAAATTGAAAAATTACCTCTTTTAGATGACGAAGGAACATTAAAAGGTCTCATCACCATCAAAGATATTGAAAAAGTGATTGAATTCCCTAACTCCTCTAAAGATGCACATGGCCGTTTAATTGTTGGTGCCGCTGTAGGTGTCACTGGCGATACAATGACTCGTGTGAAAAAATTAGTAGAAGCCAATGTTGATGTGATCGTCATTGATACAGCACACGGTCATTCTCAAGGTGTTCTAGACACTGTATCGAAAATCCGTGAAACGTATCCTTCTCTTAACATCATTGCTGGTAACGTTGCAACAGCTGAAGCAACAAAAGCATTGTTTGAAGCTGGAGCAGATATTGTAAAAGTGGGTATTGGACCAGGATCGATTTGTACAACACGTGTTGTTGCAGGGGTCGGTGTACCACAAATCACAGCGATTTATGACTGTGCAACAGAAGCAAGAAAGCATGGTAAATCTATTATTGCAGATGGTGGAATTAAATATTCAGGTGATATCGTGAAAGCATTAGCTTCTGGTGGACATGCTGTTATGCTGGGAAGCCTTCTTGCTGGTACATCTGAAAGCCCAGGAGAAACAGAAATTTTCCAAGGCAGACGTTTCAAAGTATATCGTGGTATGGGTTCTGTTGCTGCAATGGAAAAAGGAAGTAAAGATCGTTACTTCCAAGAAGATAATAAAAAATTCGTTCCAGAAGGTATCGAAGGACGTACACCGTATAAAGGACCAGTTGTTGACACTGTTTACCAACTTGTTGGCGGTATTCGCTCTGGTATGGGCTACTGTGGAACACAGGACTTACGTACTCTTAGAGAAGAAGCACAATTCATTCGCATGACAGGTGCAGGTCTTCGTGAGAGCCATCCACATGATGTACAAATTACAAAAGAATCACCAAACTACACAATTTCTTGATAAATTGTGACAATCAAATTACATTTGACAGGGTCTATGACTCTGTCTATTTTTTTTGTCTTTATTGTGATAAAATTTATACTGTTGTGTCGAAATAAGCCCTTGTGGATTAAATATATATGAAAAACGTCGAAAAAAGATGAATACGGAGGTATGACGATTGAACAGCAAGATGTTGAAACAGCTTATGGTCTCTATCCTTGCGTTGGCATTGATTGTTACTGCATTTACCCCAATGTCCAAAGCAAAAGCGGCTGAAGATCCATTCAATGTGAATGCGAAAGCAGCCATCCTTATTGAAGCTTCTACAGGTAAAATTCTTTATAGTAAAAACGCAGAACAAAGACTGCCTATTGCAAGTATGGCAAAGATGATGACAGAGTATCTATTACTAGAGGCGATTGCTGAAGGCAAAGTGAAATGGGATCAAACATATACGCCAGATGATTACGTGTACGAAATTTCTCAGGACCGCAGTTTATCCAATGTTCCATTGAGGAAAGATGGTTCGTATACTGTCAAAGAACTTTATCAAGCAACGGCTATTTATTCAGCAAATGCAGCAGCAATTGGTCTAGCAGAGGTAATCGCTGGATCAGAATCAAAGTTTGTTGAAAAAATGAATGCAAAAGCAAAAGAACTTGGTTTAACCAATTACAAATTCGTGAATGCAACTGGATTAGAAAATAAAGACTTACATGGCAAACAGCCAAAAGGTACGGGACCTGATGAAGAAAGCGAAGTTTCCGCAAAGGATATGGCTTTGCTTGCACAGCATCTCATCAAAGATCATCCAGAAATTCTTGAAACAGCAAGCATCGCGAAAACAAAGTTCAGAGAAGGCACAGATGACGAAATGGACATGCCAAACTGGAACTTTATGCTTAAAGGACTTGTGAAAGAATATGAAGGCGTAGACGGTCTGAAAACGGGCTCTACTGATTCAGCTGGTTCTAGCTTCACAGGTACAGCAAAACGTGGTGACATGCGTGTGATCGCAGTTGTCCTTAATGCTAAAGGAAATCTTCATACAGCTCGTTTTGATGTGGCGAAAAAATTGTTCGATTATGCCTTTAAAAACTTCACGATGAAAGAAATGTACAAAAAAGGCCAACAAATCAAGGGACATGAAAACATCGAAGTCGATAAAGGGAAAGATAAAGAAGTACCCGTCGTGACGAAAGAAGCTTTCTCTGTACCGGTTAAAAATGGTGACGAGAAGAGCTATAAAGCGAAAGTAAATATTGATAAAAAGAACCTAGAAGCTCCTATTAAAAAAGGAACGAAGGTTGGCATGCTGACGACTTCTTATTCTGGTGATGAGAAGGACTACGGCTATTTGAGTAAAGACCAATCAGGTGTTGAGCTTGTGACGAAAACAGGTGATGAAAAAGCAAACTGGTTCATCCTTGCAATGCGTGGTGTAGGTGGATTCTTCGCTGGCATTTGGGGCGGAATCGTCGACACAGTAAAAGGTTGGTTCTAATAAAAAAACTGTTCTCTATATGTGAGAGCAGTTTTTTTATCGTTAAAAGAAAAGAGATTGTTTGTGGTTTTGAGGTGTAGACAAGGCCTGCTGAAAAATACCACATAACTTTTCCATACCTTCCGTCAGTGCCTTTTCATTCACATAAGAAAAGCTAAGGCGTATATAATTCTGCTTCGGCTCCCCAGGATAGCAGACAGAGCCAGGCAGGAAGGTGATTTGTTGCTTCCGCGCCTCATGTAATAGGGCACGTGTATCGACCCAGGAAGGAAAGCTAAGCCACAAATTGAGCCCGCCCTGTGGGATTTGCCACGTGACGTCCTTTGGCGCATGCTTTGTCAACACATCCATCATCAAATCGCATCTCACCTTCAAGGCAGTTCTTAATTTTTTCGTATGATCGATCATTTTCTTGGAAGTGAGAAACGGTAAGATCGCCTTTTGGGTGAGAAGCGGGCTACCTAAATCATTATTGGCTTTTGCAGCTAATAAACGGTTAAATATAGAGCCTGACGCTGTAATAATTCCAATTCTGCATCCTGGAGCCAGTGTCTTGCTTAATCCTCGTAAATAAATGACGTGTCCATCGTGATCTAGGCTTTTAATGGGTGCCGGCGGCTTCTTTTCAAAATAAAGCTCACGATAAGGATCATCCTCTACAATGAGACAATCAATGCTTTGTGCCAGTAAAAGCAGCTGTTTTCTTCGTTTCATCGACATACTAGCACCTGTAGGACTGTGAAAAGTAGGAATGGTATAGATGAGCTTTGGTTTATATTTATCACAAATGCTTTGAAGCTGTTTCATGTTCATTCCTTCATGATCGACAGGAACCGTAATAATTCGTGCCCCTCTCCCCATAAAGACATCAATTGCGCCTGGATAAGTGGGCGCCTCCATGACAACTACATCATCCGGCCCGATAAATGTACGTGCCACTAAATCAAGCCCTTGCTGAGAACCGCTAGTGACAAGGATATTTTCAGGAGTAGAAGGGACATCTAATTTTTCTAGAAATGATTGAATGACCTGACGAAGCTGAAGGTCACCTTGGATTTCACCGTATTTTGACATGATTTGAGGATGCCGGGCTAGGACATGCTGCATTTCTTTTTCTAAATACCGGTTAGGTAAAAGACCAGGATCAATCATAGAGGAAGAAAGATTAATGGCTTCTTCGACATAGTGATACTGAGCGAATTGAGACCTTGGTAAATAATCTGGGATCGATAACTGCCAATCGAAAGAAGTAGATGATTGAACCGGGATGTCAGTTTGCTCATGCTGCTCATTCACAAACGTACCTTTCCCTTGTACAGTCGTTAAAAATCCGTCGTCCTTAAGCCGTGTATAGGCTTTTGCCGCTGTGACAAGACTTACATTTAGCTGTTTCGCTAGATCACGTACAGTCGGCAGCTTATCGCCTTGCTGAAGCAGACCTGATTGAATGTGATCAACGATGGAAAAATAAATCTGATTTGAAAGAGATGTATCTGAATGTCGATGGATATCAATATGCATGAAAATCCTCCAATGGGTGTGGAATTGTTATAGATGGTTTCGAATTGTTATAGATGCATTATAACATGTTAATAACACTTAAAAGAGGAAATGATGCCTTTTTAACTATGAAACCTTGATATATAAGGGTTTCTTCTTTTTTATGAGCTGATTGAATTGTTATACTATTCTCTTTATTGTTATACTCTATCGCTTGTATGATAAAGGTGTTGAATCAATCGAATAGACAAATGGGAGGAAACAATTGTGAGCAATAAGGGAACTGAACGAGTAAAACGTGGAATGGCAGAAATGCAAAAAGGTGGCGTCATTATGGATGTCGTCAATGCTGAGCAGGCAAAAATCGCAGAAGAATCAGGCGCAGTGGCAGTAATGGCACTAGAACGGGTACCAGCTGATATCCGTGCAGCAGGCGGTGTTGCCCGTATGGCAGATCCAAGAATCGTAGAAGAAGTACAAAATGCAGTAACGATTCCAGTCATGGCAAAAGCACGTATCGGCCACATCGTGGAAGCTCGTGTTCTTGAAGCACTTGGTGTTGATTATATTGATGAGAGTGAAGTGCTGACGCCCGCAGATGAGGAATTCCATTTAAATAAAAATGAATACACAGTACCTTTCGTATGTGGCTGCCGTGATCTAGGTGAAGCGACTCGTCGTATTGCAGAAGGCGCTTCTATGCTACGGACAAAAGGTGAGCCTGGTACAGGAAATATTGTAGAAGCTGTTCGTCATATGAGAAAGGTCAATGCTCAAATTCGTAAAGTTGTTGCAATGAGCGAAGATGAATTGATGACAGAAGCCAAGAATCTAGGCGCACCTTATGAATTATTGGTTCAAATTAAAAAAGACGGCAAATTGCCGGTTGTAAACTTTGCTGCTGGAGGTGTTGCGACACCAGCAGATGCAGCATTAATGATGCAGCTTGGAGCAGATGGTGTATTTGTCGGCTCTGGTATCTTCAAATCAGACAATCCAGCTAAGTTTGCAAAAGCGATTGTAGAAGCAACGACTCATTTCACAGATTACCGTCTAATTGCAGAGCTTTCTAAAGAGCTTGGAACAGCGATGAAAGGAATTGAAATTTCAAATCTATTGCCAGAAGAGCGTATGCAAGAGCGTGGCTGGTAATTAAGGGAGCGCAAACGAACATGCTAACAATTGGTGTACTAGGGCTTCAAGGAGCGGTGAGAGAGCATATTCAATCGATTGAAGCTTGTGGCGCAGAGGGAAAGATCATCAAGCGGGTAGAGGAGTTAGAAATTGTTGACGGTCTCATTATCCCTGGTGGTGAAAGTACGACGATGAGAAGACTCATGGATACGTACCAATTCATTGAACCGATTAAAGCGTTCGCTGCTCAAGGTAAACCGATATTTGGGACTTGTGCCGGTTTGATTATGCTGGCAAAGCATATAGAAGATCGAGAAGATGCTCATCTTGGACTGTTAAATGTATCTGTTGCACGTAATTCGTTTGGCAGACAGGTAGACAGCTTTGAAGCAGATGTAGAAGTGAAAGGACTGGATGCGCCGTTTACAGGAGTGTTCATCCGTGCGCCTCATATCATCAGCGCAGATGAGAGCGTAGAGGTCATGGCTGAGTATGACGGCAGGATTGTGATGGCGAAAGAAAACAATATCTTAGGTTGTTCTTTTCATCCAGAGCTGACAGACGACCATCGGTTAACACAGCTGTTTGTTGAGATGGTGGAGTCCTATAAAACGAAGCTTGCTGTATAAAACGGTTGAAAAGAGATAAAACTTATAGTACATTAAAATCACAATCAAAGATCGAAAAAGCGTTGACGGGAAATAGTAAGAAGCCCCTCTTTCTCAGAGAGCCGATGGTTGGTGAGAATCGGTGAAAGATGCATTCTGAATCCATCCTTGAGCGAAATGCTGAAACACGAAGTAAGCATTTACGGTGATGCCGTTACAGAGGAAAGAGGAAAGCATGCTTTTGGCGTGTTTTCAATCAGGGTGGCAACGCGAGAGCTCTCGTCCCTTTCATGGGATGAGGGCTCTTTTTATTTTTCGATAAAAAAGGAGTGTTACACATGCTGGATATTAAACAACTGCGCACGGATTTTGATCAAATCAAAGAAAAATTAGCCCATCGAGGCGAAGATTTAGCGGATTTTGATAAGTTTGGTGAGCTGGATCAAAAAAGAAGAGAATTAATCGGCAAAACAGAAGTATTAAAGAGCCGAAGAAATGAAGTATCACAGCAAGTGGCTGTTCTAAAAAGAGAAAAGAAAGACGCCGATCATATTATTCAAGAAATGCGTGAGGTAGGCGATGAGATTAAGAAGTTAGATGATGAATTAAGAACAGTAGAGGAAAGCCTGCAAACCATCCTATTCTCAATTCCAAACATCCCTCATGACTCTGTACCAGTCGGTGAAACAGAAGATGACAACATTGAAGTGAGAAAATGGGGCGAACAGCCAGCCTTTTCATTTGAACCAAAGCCGCATTGGGATGTAGCGGATGAGCTGAAAATTTTGGATTTTGAACGTGCAGGAAAAGTGACAGGAAGCCGTTTCGTTTTTTATAAAGGGCTAGGCGCACGGTTAGAGCGTGCACTTTATAACTTTATGCTGGATTTACACGTAGATGAATTTGGTTTTACTGAAGTACTACCACCTTATATGGTCAACAGAGCAAGCATGACAGGAACTGGACAGCTTCCAAAGTTTGAAGAGGATGCTTTTAAAATTC
The DNA here is from genome assembly GCF_003946835.1 of Bacillus sp. 2B09. Lineage (NCBI taxonomy): Bacteria > Bacillati > Bacillota > Bacilli > Caryophanales > Bacillaceae > Bacillus > Bacillus sp. 2B09. Next base: position 9,987 of record NZ_RPSG01000016.1, on the reverse strand, counting down.
GAGAAGAAGATTATTTCCTCATTCCAACGGCTGAAGTGCCAATTACGAATATGCACCGTGATGAAATTCTTGAAGGAGAGCAGCTGCCAATCAATTATGCAGCGTTTAGTGCTTGCTTTAGATCAGAAGCTGGTTCTGCTGGCAGAGATACGCGCGGACTCATCCGTCAGCACCAATTTAACAAAGTAGAGCTTGTGAAATTTGTCAGACCAGAAGATTCTTATGAAGAATTAGAAAAACTAACAAACCAAGCAGAAAAAGTTCTTCAATTATTGAACCTGCCATACCGTGTCATGAGCATGTGTACAGGAGATTTAGGCTTTACGGCTGCGAAGAAATACGATATCGAAGTATGGATTCCAAGCCAAAATACGTATCGTGAAATTTCTTCTTGCAGTAACTTTGAAGCGTTCCAAGCGAGACGAGCAAACATTCGTTTCCGCCCTGAGCCTAAGGCCAAGCCAGAACATGTCCACACATTAAATGGATCTGGTTTAGCAGTAGGAAGAACTGTTGCAGCTATTTTAGAAAACTATCAACAAGAAGATGGAACAGTGATTATTCCTGAGGTGTTACGTCCTTATATGGGAAATAAAGAAGTGATAAAATAAGATGCCGTCATGGCATCTTATTCTTTTTACCTAAACTTCTACAGCTTTTCTAAAATAAGCCGATAAAAGAACTAAAAGCATCTAGGAAAGAAGGAATAACCTTGAATAGGCTTGACTATTATGTTGAAATGGCTCAATTACTCAGAAAAGTTCTAGATGAAAGTGTTCTTTTCGGCATCACTGATACAGAAAAGGTACTTTGCTATTATCCATCGACCACAGTAGATTTTGGCATTAAAGTAGGGGACGCTTTAAACCCAGAGGACCAAAACGTGGCGACGACATTAAGAGGACAAGAATATGATGGGCATTTGCCAGAGTCTTTATATGGTTATGAAATTGCTGTAAAAGGTTATCCGATTTTTGATGAAGATAGAAAAGTGATTGGCTCTTTTTTAGTGGCTTTTTCACATCATCGTGAGAAGAAATTAAGCGGCTATATGGAACATATCAATAAAGTAGCGAAAGAGTTACAAGGTGGAATTGAGCAAATTGCTGCTCATTCTCAAGAACTGGCTGCGACAAGCTTAGAAATTAGTGAACAGGCCGGAAGAGCAGAAGAGAAATCCGCAAACATTGAAGAAGTCGTCAAAACCATTGGCGGTATTGCGAGACAAACAAATCTGTTAGGACTCAATGCTGCAATTGAAGCGGCAAGAGCAGGTGAAAATGGAAAAGGCTTTGCTGTTGTTGCAGACGAGGTACGAAAGTTATCAGATGGATCAAAGGAAGCAGCTGAAACCATTAATGCATTTTTAAAAGAAATCCAAGACAGCATTGGCACTTTATCTGAAAATATCTCACAAATCAGCAGTTCAACAAACGAACAAGCTAAACAAGTGACGGACTTTACAAAGATTATTGAGTCATTAAATGATTTTAAAGAAGAGATGAATCTTTTTATAGAAGAAATTAGACAGGATACGTAATAGATGAAGAGCAGCCGATAATCGGCTGCTTTTTATAGGCTAAACATCATACCAAAATCAAATGTTGAATTTTTTTTCGAAAAGATGTTGACTTAAAATAAGATGATATGATATATTAATTCTTGTCGATACGGAGGAATACCCAAGTCCGGCTGAAGGGATCGGTCTTGAAAACCGACAGGGGTGTCAAAGCCCGCGGGGGTTCGAATCCCTCTTCCTCCGCCATATTGATTTTACCTTAGTTGAATTGAAACGCATAAAAATTGGAAATTGTCAAACCGCTGCATTCAAGAAATGCAGCGGTTTTTTTTATTTTGTGTTAGAGCGATTTTTTTGAATAACAGAAGCAATTTCATGAAGAATTGGATCAAGTGAGCTTTCATCATGAAGTAAGTCATAATCTTCAATATTAATTTTAATCACAGGGCACAGATCAAATTGTTCAATCCATTCTGTATATCGAGTGTACATTTCTTCCCAATATGCTCGATCGGTTTGAGTTTCCATCTCTCTCCCGCGCTCTTCAATACGATGTAATATATGATCTAAATCCCCATGTAAGTAAATAAGGACATCTGGGTGTGGGAAGTAAGGTGTCATCACCATCGCCTCAAATAGACTCGTATACGTTTCATAGTCTACCTCTGACATGGTACCTTTGTCTGCGTGCATTTTAGCAAAAATACCAGTGTCCTCATAAATGGACCGATCTTGTACATAACCTCCACCAGACTCGAAGATTCGTTTCTGCTCCTTAAAACGTTCAGCTAGGAAATAGACCTGTAAATGAAAGCTCCATCTTTGGAAATCTGAATAAAAAGGCTCTAAGTATGGATTATCATCTACTTTTTCGAGAGAAGTTTGAAACCCTAGCTTGTCCGCTATTGTTTTCGTCATGGTCGATTTTCCGACACCAACTGTCCCTGCAATTGTAATGACAGCATCCTTTGGTATTTCAATATTTTTCATAGTACTTGCTCCTTTATGTTCTGTACAATTTGCTGGTAATCTTGCTGTGAGGAAACGAAGTCTGTATGATCGCCTTCAATTGTAATGATAGGAAGACCTGGGTCAGTTTGTTTTAAATGCTCGATGGCTAACTCATAATCTTCAATCAGGGTTTTTAAATAAGCTGGATCAATGTCTTCTTCAAAAGATCGGCCTCTCATCTTTATTCTATCAAGTAAGGTGGGAAGGCTGGCTTTTATATAGATCATGGCATTTGGTTTAGGAAGATCATCTGTCAGCAAGTGATAGATCTTTCTGTATTTATCCATGTGCTTTTTAGATAAGGTTCTTTCTGCAAAGATCATATTTTTATAGACATGATAATCAGTGACAATCGGCTGCTGTTTTTTGACATAATTCTCTTCAATAGATTCTAACTGTTTAAACCGATTGCATAGAAAGAACATCTCAAGCTGAAAGCTCCATTGTTCCATATCTTCATAAAATTTATCTAAGAATGGATTTTCTTCTACAATTTCTTTTACTAAAGGAAATTGAAATTCCTTTGAAAGCATTGTAGCCAAGGTTGTTTTTCCGGCTCCAATTGGGCCTTCCACTGCAATAAAAGGGGCAGGATACATAGGCGTTCTCCTCTATCTATAAAGTTGTCAAACCAATGTATATTGTACCATACCCCTTCTGAGAGATAGAGCGTATGAATTACGATGTCGTTCTTTTTTCAATATTAAATTGATCTGATAACAACAACCAGTTTTGTGGGAAGGATAGACCTAATTTCCAGTAAGCAATTCCATTTAGGTTTAACTCTTTAATGAGATTAAATTTGGCTTGAATGGATCTTGCATCTTCAAACCAAACCTCGTGTTCTTTGTTGTTAGCATCTGTATAACGGAAATAAGGTGCTTGTGCTGTTTCGTCATATAAAATAGATACATTATTCTCTCTAGCAATGGCAATCGCTTGTTGAGGGCTGACGGCTTTGGCGATAGGGCCTCCTTGAACATAAGGAAGCGTCCAATCATAACCATATAAATTCTGCCCCATCACAATTTTATTGGCAGGTATGACAGTCAGTGCATATTCAATGACTTGGCGGACAGGGCCGATCGGAGAGACGGCTTGTGCAGGCCCGCCGCTGTAGCCCCACTCATAAGTCATTAGCACAACATGATCAACAATCTTTCCAATTGCTTCATAGTCATGCGCCTCATACCATTTTCCTTTCTGTTCACTGCTTGTTTTAGGAGCGAGTGCCACAGAAATAGTCCAACCCTGTTGATGAAAACGAGTTGTTGCTTCTCTTAAAAATTGAAGGTAGGCTTCTTTATCAACAGGGCGTAAATATTCAAAGTCAAAATGGATTTCTTTTAATTGATACTTTTGAGCAACGCGGACGATTTCATTTAATAATGTTGTTTTGACAGATTGATTTGTTAAAAGGATTCGCCCGAGTTCATCACTAAATTTATCATTCTCTAGATTTGTGACTACCATGGATAAAACCGTTCTGCTTTGAGCGGCAATTTGAGGCAATTGATCTAATGGTGGCTCGCGAAGTGTGCCGTCTCTTTGCGCTTGAAAACTAAAAGCGCCGAGATGTGTTAAGTATGGAGATGCCTCTCTGGCTGCTTGCTTTAAATTTTCGCTGACTTGGTTTCCGCGAGGTTCTATATAAGCGTTAGAATTAATATTTCTTTTCCGTCTTTGTGGAATATAAAGCAAAAAACGAATAGGCAATATGGCTTCAGGCCGAATCCGATTCACACGTGCCAATTCTTCTACCGAAATTTGAAATCTTCTTCCAATTTGATAAAGTGTATCATTTTGTTTGACCTCATAAAATTGACCTCTAATAGGGATGACAATTGTTTGTCCAACGACTAGTTGATTTGGCGTTTCGATGTCGTTGGTCCGAATGATTTCATTTACCGTTGTTTTAAAACGCATGGCAATCTCATTTAACGTATCTCCTCTTTTGACAACATAAATTTGAATGGTCAACGCCCCCTTTGTTATTGCTAACAATTTATGAGGGTGATGGATAAATCATGTTTGATTTTCATCCGTGATCTCTTTAGTTGTTGTGATTTTGGCAAGAAGAACGTTCTCCATCATCGTTAAAGCGTACTCGTTGTCTCTATCATCATTTGAAGCAATACAATCTTTAGGTACAGTGAGGTTGTACTCTCGCATGTAAGCGTCATTTGCAGTGAACAGGACACAGATGTTTCCGGCAATTCCAGTTAAAATAAGATCTTGCACACCTAATTCATTTAGGAGTGTCTCTAGTGCTGTTCCGTAAAAGGCAGAGTGCTTAGGTTTAATTAAGAAGTAATCATCTTTAGATGGTGCCATTTGTTCTAAAATAGGGGCACTTCTTTCGTTTTTGCATGTTTCCATAACAGCTTTGATATCAGCCTTCCAGAGTCCATAGTGGTCGTTGATATAGATAATTGGCCAATTTTTCTTGAAAGCGTGTTGTTTAAGGGCTAAAATTTTATTGGTCATTTGCTCTGTTTTTTCAGCGAGCACATGCCCCATTTCGAAATCAAAATTATTGATCATGTCAATAATAAGTAGTGCCTTTTGTTGTTTTGGCAAATCAAGACCCCCTTTAAAAGATTGTGATAATATGTTAACCTCAATATCCTTTAAAAAAACATGAAAAGAGAGCCGTGCTATGACGAAAGATGAACAGTTTATGCAAGAAGCTATTTCTGAAGCTTTGAAAGCAAAACAAATAGGAGAAGTTCCAATCGGTGCCGTCATCGTTTTTGATGATCAAATTGTAAGCCGTGCTCACAATTTAAGGGAAAGTGAACAGCGATCAATTGCTCATGCGGAATTACTTGCTATTGATGAAGCGTGTAAAATGACTGGTAGCTGGCGTTTAGAAGATGCTGTACTTTATGTTACACTCGAACCGTGCCCAATGTGTGCAGGCGCTATTGTACTTTCAAGAGTGAAAAAGGTCGTTTTTGGTGCCTATGATCCTAAAGGTGGATGTGCTGGTACTTTAATGAATTTATTGGACGATGAGCGGTTCAATCATCAGTCTGAAGTCATTGGCGGTGTGCTTGAAAATGAGTGTGGTGAGCTGTTAAGTCAGTTCTTTCGAGACCTCCGTCAGCAGAAGAAGCAAGCGAAAAGTAAATGAATGGATGTCGTTTGCAATTTTATCACTTAGAAGGTATACTTATGTCTGCGTCACCAACAATTTAATATTCATTTTGCCGTGCTAAGCGGGGAGGTAGCGGTGCCCTGTACTCGCAATCCGCTCTAGCGAGGCCGAATCCCTTCTCAAGGTTCGTTTACTTCAAGGTCTGCCTTAAATAAGTGGTGTTGACGTCTGGGTCCTGCGCAATGGGAATTCATGAACCATGTCAGGTCCGGAAGGAAGCAGCATTAAGTGAAACCTCTCATGTGCCGCAGGGTTGCCTGGGCCGAGCTAACTGTTTAAGTAACGCTTGGGGTAGCGAATCGACAGAAGGTGCACGGTAAATCAATATTAAATGTAACTCATCTAGTTTATCTAGGTGAGTTTTTTGTTGCTATTGAAAGAATATATCGGTTGCTTTATTTATACAAATAGCAAAAAAGCCATTTTCGGGTGAGGTATTTTTGAAGCAATTCACAAAGGGAACGAATGTTCTTGTTTATCTGGCAGGCATTTTCAGAAAGCAGGAAAACACGTTTTTTAATCAAGAAAAGTAAAAAGTCTTTAAAGGAAATGCTCTTTTTCGTTTATTAGAAAATAAAGGTGTACTTTTGAATTGATCGTTGCATCATGTATAATGAACATGATGATAAATGGAGGAGGGCGTATTTGTGAGTTATCAAGCTTTATACCGAGTGTTCAGACCTCAAGTTTTTGAGGATGTTGTTGGACAAGAACACATCACAAAAACGTTGCAAAATGCCCTTTTGCAGAAAAAGTTTTCTCATGCTTACTTATTTTCAGGTCCTAGAGGAACAGGTAAAACAAGTGCTGCCAAGATTTTTGCGAAAGCAGTGAACTGTGAAAAATCACCTGTTAGTGAACCGTGTAATGAGTGTGATGCCTGTAGAGGGATTACGACCGGTTCGATTTCAGACGTGATTGAAATAGATGCTGCCTCAAATAACGGGGTAGATGAAATTCGGGATATACGTGATAAAGTGAAATTTGCTCCTTCAGCGGTTACATATAAGGTTTATATTATAGATGAGGTACATATGCTCTCTATCGGGGCATTTAATGCACTTCTTAAAACGCTAGAGGAACCACCTGCTCATTGTATCTTTATTTTGGCTACCACAGAGCCTCATAAGATTCCTCTTACCATCATATCAAGATGTCAGAGATTTGATTTTAAACGGATCACGACAAAAGATATTGTTGGACGAATGGAGAAAATTGTAGATGCAGAAAGCCTAAATATACAAGAGGGTTCACTCGAGATTATTGCTAGTGCGGCAGATGGAGGCATGCGTGACGCACTTAGTCTCCTTGACCAAGCAATCTCATTTAGTGGTGAACAGCTCACAATTGATGATGCACTGCTCATTACAGGTGCTGTATCTCAGCATTTCATTAGTCAGCTTGCTGAAGCCATTTTTGAGCAAAATATTGCGATAGCGCTGGATACGTTAAATGAATTGCTTCAACAGGGGAAAGATGCCGCTAAATTAATAGAGGATATGATCTTCTACTTTAGAGATATGCTTCTATACAAAACAGCACCGGATCTTGAAGGTGTCCTTGAAAAAGTCAAAGTCGACGATAAGTTTGTGGCTCTTTCAGAACGTGTGGCACCTCAGTTTCTTTATGAAACGATTGAAGTGCTGAATAAAAGCCATCAGGAAATGAAATGGACAAATCATCCTAGAATTTTCTTTGAAGTAGCTGTGGTTAAGCTCTGTCAGTCAACGGCTGGTGCTGTATCATCTCCGGCTGATTCCGACCTAACAGCGTTAACGAATAAAATAGACAGGCTGGAACAAGAGCTATCTAGGCTAAAAGCTGAGGGTGTTCCAATGACTCAGTCTCAGAGTCCTCAAGCAAAAACGGAAGCACCTCGACCTCAAACGAGTAATAAAAATGGCTATCGTGCACCTGTCGGTCGAATTCATGAGATTTTAAAAGAAGCGAAGCGACCGGAACTAGAAAAAATAAAAGGCAAATGGGGAGAGCTTCTTGCCCAATTAAAACAGCAAAATAAGGTTTCTCACGCTGCGCTATTAACAGATAGTGAACCAGTTGCGGCGGCAACTCATGCCTTTGTTTTGAAATTCAAATTTGAAATACATTGTAAGATGGTGGCCGAAGATAAAAGTGGTGTTCGAACCAATCTTGAGCAACTGCTAGAATCTATGCTAGGAAAAAGAGTGGAATTAGTTGGCGTTCCTGACGCTCAATGGGGTAAAATAAGAGAAGAATTTTTAAGAGATCATCAGCCTGAAGAACAAGCAGATGGTCAGGCAGCTTCTGCTGAAGAAGATCCATTAATTGCAGAAGCAAAGAAGTTAGTAGGAACCGATTTAATTGAAATTAAAGATTAACAATTTGAAAGAGAGTGGTGTTCATATGCGCGGTGGAATGGGAAATATGCAAAAAATGATGAAACAAATGCAAAAAATGCAGAAGGATATGGCTAAGGCTCAAGAAGAGCTTGCAGAAAAAGTCCTTGAAGGTACGGCAGGTGGCGGCATGGTCACTGTAAAAGTAAATGGACAAAAAGAAGTCGTTGATGTGGCGATTAATGAAGAAGTTGTTGATCCTGAAGACATCGATATGCTTCAAGACCTTGTACTTGCAGCAACAAATGATGCATTGAAAAAAGTTGATGAACTAACAAATGAAACAATGGGTCAATTCACAAAAGGAATGAACATGCCAGGTTTATTCTAGGAGGAATAACTGAAGATGCAATATCCTGAACCAATATCAAAGCTGATTGATAGCTTTATGAAATTGCCAGGAATCGGACCTAAAACTGCGGTCCGTCTGGCTTTTTTTGTTCTTAGTATGCAAGAAGATGTCGTGCTGGATTTTGCGAAGGCACTTGTTAATGCAAAGCGTAATTTAACTTATTGTTCTGTTTGCGGACATATCACCGATCAGGATCCTTGTTATATTTGTGAAGATACAAGAAGAGATCAATCTGTGATCTGTGTGGTGCAGGATCCAAAAGATGTGATCGCAATGGAAAAAATGAAAGAATACAACGGCTTATATCATGTGCTTCATGGTGCTATTTCACCAATGGACGGAATTGGACCAGAGGATATTAAAATTCCTGACCTATTAAAAAGATTGCAAGATGATCAAGTCACAGAGGTCATTCTTGCAACCAACCCAAACATTGAGGGAGAAGCGACAGCCATGTATATCTCTAGATTGTTGAAACCATCAGGAATTAAACTCTCTCGCATTGCTCACGGACTCCCAGTAGGTGGAGATTTAGAGTATGCGGATGAAGTCACACTTTCTAAGGCTCTAGAAGGCAGACGTGAGATGTAGGAAGGAGAAGTACGGTACATGGGTTTTCTTCGCAGAAAATCAATTCGAAAAGAATTCGATGAGATATTAATTCAACAGCTTTTTAAGCAAAAGGAAGAATGGAACAGACAAGAAAAGCTTGTCGCAAATAGCGTTGAGCCTTCACCGGACATTCTATTCGAATTAAAGCTTGCTCAAGCGAAGTACTTTTTCTATCTGAGAGAAGCGAAAAAGAGAGATTTACGTTTAAACAACTGGAGATAGCAGGTCTATTTCCCATAATCCTCTCATATGCTTGTACTATTCATATGAAGAGGAGATGAGAGGATTATGGAACCTGTTATTGTGATTGGTTCAATTTTGTTAGCTGTTTTATTGTTGTTTATGTCGGGTGTTCAAGCGAATCCATTCAAATGGTTAGGGCTTATCGGAATAAAATTTGTCGCAGGCGCTCTTTTTTTATTTTGTCTCAATTTATTCGGCGAGAGTTTAGGGCTTCATGTTTCCATTAACCCTGTAACGAGCGGAATTAGTGGTTTGTTGGGCATTCCAGGTGTAGCAGCTTTAGTCGTAATTGAAAAGTTTATTATTTAATGCAAAATATTGTTGACTTTGATTATATATGGTGGTAAATTAATATACGTCGCTGATGACGAAGAAACGAAAAAACATAATAACAAAAAAGTTGTTGACACTAACAACTTGGACGTGATAAGATGTTCTAGTCGCTTCTGAAGCGGTAAACAAGTTCTTTGAAAACTAAACAAGACAAAACGTACCTGTTAATTCGAGTTTTTATAAAAAATCCTATGATACATCATAGGTAGTCAGTCAAACTGGCGAAAAGCAAAACTTCGGTTTTGTACTTTTTCGGAGAGTTTGATCCTGGCTCAGGACGAACGCTGGCGGCGTGCCTAATACATGCAAGTCGAGCGGACAGAAGGGAGCTTGCTCCCGGATGTTAGCGGCGGACGGGTGAGTAACACGTGGGTAACCT
>NZ_RPSG01000015.1:0-55626 GCF_003946835.1 Bacillus sp. 2B09 | reverse complement strand
TCCATTAGGTTTGGTGGCGATAGCGAAGAGGTCACACCCGTTCCCATACCGAACACGGAAGTTAAGCTCTTCAGCGCCGATGGTAGTTGGGGGTTTCCCCCTGTGAGAGTAGGACGCCGCCAAGCTTTTCAAAGGACCAGTTCCAATCGGAACTGGTCTTTTTTGTATTTTAAAAAAGGAACAAACACTCGATCTGGCATGGATACATATACTAAACTATCATCTAAAACATTCTTAATTTTGTATACAATTGAAAGCACTAGGGCATACTGAAGCTATAAGTGGAGGTGTCACAATGAGCAAAAAAGAGCGAGAAGCAATTTGTTTGATTTGTGAAGAGAAAAAAACAAAGGGAATTTATTTATATCATCAGTTTTTATGCCGAGATTGTGAACGGAAGTTAATTTCTACATCAACCTCGGATCCTAGTTATGCTGATTATGTAAGAAAGCTTAAAAATCTTCATACGCCGCCTTTGTATTCATAGACCATTAGATGGTCTTTTTTTATGGGCAATCGGGGATTGGGCCTGTTTTTTGGAACTTAGTTTGGACATCAACCGTAATAAATAATAAGATAAACAGAGAGCCTGATTATTCATAGGAGTCGATGAACATGAAATCAATTTTTTACACATTTGTATGGGCCGTTCTCTCTACTCTTTTTTCGCTGGTGATTTTAACTGTCAGTATTGGTGTTTTCCATCATCATGTTGGATTGTCGATACTGTATGCGATGATTGGGTGGGGTGTGATGTTTGCAGGAAGCCGATGGGCTGCCTTCCAGTTGTTTTTGAAGAAACACGGACTGTCTCGCAGTGATTATGTATATATTAAACAGCACTTAAAAGAAGCTGGGCAAAAGCTGGTTCGTTTGAAGAAAGCTTTATTTGCTGTGAAGAACGTACAGACGATCAAGCATAATTATGAAATTCTTCGGCTTGCACGACGCATCTATACGATAACAAAAAAGGAACCGAACCGGTTTTATGATGCACAGCGGTTTTATTTTGAGAGTTTGGATTCTGTTGTTGAATTAACTGAGAAATATGCACTGCTGTATAATCAGCCGAATCGTAGCCATGAGCTTGAAATGACATTAAGCCAAACTCGAGTCACGCTGACTGAACTGCAAAAGCAATTAACGAATGATTTACAGCAAGTTTTAGGAAGAGATATAGAAGCACTTCATATTGAACTTGAAGTGGCCGATAAAATGATTAAAAAATAGACACGAAAGGAGTCAAACTCGATGAAACCAGAAGATCCAGTCATACCACCAGCCCCATCTACTACAGATCTTCCGTTTCGGGTGTTTGATACCTTATCTGATGAGGAAAAGCAGGAGGCGCTACAGCGAGCTGAGAAGATCCCTGACCATCCACAAAAACTGCTTTTCTATGGCACACGTGTGCAGGAACGATTGTTAGAACAATCAAAACAAATGATGCAATATGTGGAGAAAAAAGATATTGACCAAATCGGAGACGTTCTAGAAGCTTTTTTACAGCAACTGCATTTAGTGGAGCCAGGGGATTTATTGCCAAAGAAGCGAGGCTTTTTTTTAAGGTTATTTCAGCGAGGAAAGCGTTCTACTCAGGAGATCATATCTCGTTTTAAACAAGCAGAAGCACAGATAGAGAGATTGTCAGCAAGGCTTCGTTACGCAAGAGGCGTGTTAATTTCGGACCATAAGTTATTGGAGCGTTTATTTGAAGAAAATCAATCATACTTTCAAGAGATGACGTTACAGGTTGCAGCAGTTGAAGCAAAATTGTCGCTGTTAGAGCAACATGCCCTAACAGAATCACAGTCACATGATCGGACATTAGAGGAACAATTGATGAGTCGGGAAGTCGATGAAGAAGAATATATGGAGAGATTAAAAGAACGGAAGTATGATTTGTTGTTGAGCCGTCAAATCGCACTGCAATGTAATGCCCAAATTCGAATGATTCAGCATACAAACCATACATTAGCCAATCATATTCAATCAACTGTTTCCGCATCAATTCCTTTATGGATCAACCAAATGTCGATTGCGTTCAATCATATTCAGCAGCGAGCCAATTCAGCGCTTGAGCAGCGTATCCAGCAAACATATGAACAGGTATCGAAGCAGCAAGGACAGCTGCTTGAAGATGCATCCTTAACGCCTATAGATACGTTGAAAAAGGTTCAGCGTCAATTGGCCGAAACATTGCAGGAAACGTTGCAGGTAAAAGAACATGGGAGCCAAGAACGAGCTCAATTAAAAAGTAGCATGCATGAGGCAGAGCAGAAGCTGGTGAATCATAAACCAATAAAGGAATGAGAATCCATCTTTCAGTTCACTTGTTTGAACGTTATAATAGATATAAGATATCGTTTAAGTGAAAAGGGTCGATTTGTTTGAAAACACCTTTATATACAGCATTATCACAACATGCGGAAAAGAAGCCCTATTCTTTTCACGTTCCGGGACATCACAATGGAGATGTCTTTTTTGATGAGGCACGGTCCTATTATGCATCCATTCTTCAGCTGGATGTGACAGAACTTGAAGGTCTAGATGATCTTCACCATCCGACTGGGGTGATTCAAGAGGCAGAGGATTTATTGGCAAAGCTATATGGAGCTAAACAAAGTTTTTTCCTTGTGAATGGCACAACCGTTGGCAATTTGGCGATGGTGATGTCTGCGTGTCAGGCTGGGGAGGGCATTTTCGTTCAGCGAAATTGTCATAAGTCTGTGTTCCATGCGATTGAGCTTGCGGGTGCGACGCCTATTATGTTAGAAACTGAGAGTGATCCGCACTTGCACGTCCCAACTCATGTGACGGAGGAAACAGTCAAACAAGCTATGGCGACACATCCTAACTGCCGGGCAATCGTTTTGACATATCCGAACTACTACGGACATGCAGCTGATTTATCAGGGCTCATTCAAATGTGTCATGAAGCTGGCATCATTGTATTAGTTGATGAGGCACATGGTGCTCATTTTGTATTAGGCGGTGCCTTTCCTCCATCTGCCCTTTCCTATGGAGCAGACGTGGTGGTACAATCAGCACATAAAACCCTTCCGGCAATGACGATGGGGTCTTATCTCCATCTTCAAGGAGACCGAATTGATGTGAAGCGGATAAAGACGTTATTAACGATGCTTCAAAGCAGTTCACCTTCCTATCCAATTATGGCTTCGTTAGATGTGGCGAGAGCTTATGTGGAGGAGTTGAAGGGAAAAGGGTTAATGGACGAAATCATGAGAGACTTGGCAAAGCTGAAAGCACAGTTCAATATGATCTCCAATCTCGAAGTGGTTGAGTCTAACTCTTTACCTATGGATCCATTAAAATGTGTCATTCGTTCAACAAAAGGGCTGACAGGCTATGAACTCAAAAAGGTGCTTGAGTCGGTGGAGGTTCACCCAGAACTTGCGGATGAACATCAAGTCTTACTCGTTTTTGGTCTAAGGCAGACAAAGGACATTCCTTTTACAGCTATAGAGCAGGCTCTTCAGCAAAGTGATTCATTGCTTGTAAAAAAAGAGCCTCAAACGGGATCGCTCTTCTTAGAGGACGATCAGCAAAAGCGAGATGTAGAAGCTGTTCCATTCGAAAAAGCAGTTGGCCGGATTAGTGCAGAATCGGTCATTCCCTATCCGCCTGGCATTCCTTTGATGATTAAAGGAGAACCGATTGAATCAGATCAAATTGCGACGTTAAGCCGTTTGCTTGGGCATCAAGTTCATGTGCAAGCAAGTCAGGTGATTCACCAGAGAAAATTATATGTTTATATAGAAGAGGAGACACTATGAGCGGTATGTTTATTACGTTTGAAGGGCCTGAGGGTGCTGGAAAAACGACAGTGATTCGAAAAGTGTACGAAGAAATGGAACGTCAAGGATATGCAGTGATGGCGACACGTGAGCCTGGAGGCATCGACATTGCAGAGCAAATTCGTGAAGTCATTTTAAATGAAAAAAATACAAAAATGGACGCAAAAACAGAGGCATTGCTTTATGCAGCAGCTAGAAGGCAGCATTTGGCTGAAAAAGTAGAACCGGCATTGAAGCGGGGGGAAACTGTTTTATGTGATCGTTTTGTCGACAGCTCCCTTGCTTATCAGGGCTATGCGAGAGGGCTTGGGATTGAAGAAGTCAAATCCATTAATGATTTTGCCATTGATGGCACGATGCCGCAAATGACCATTTACTTTTCCATTACACCAGAGGAAGGTCTAAAGCGAATTGATGCCAATCAAGGAAGAGAAAAAAATCGATTAGACATGGAAACACTGAATTTTCATCAAATGGTCAGAGAAGGATATGAGCTGCTGATTGCGCAATCACCAGAACGATTCCGTGTAGTAGATGCGTCTCAGCCTGTTCAGGATGTCTTTAATGAAGTGTTTCAGCTGATTCAGGACACATTAAAGAAAAATCAAATATGACCTCATTCCCAATCGTTGTTATAATATAGAGGAAGACATCGGCATGTCACCTGTGCCTAAAATGAAGGAGGCCAATCAAATGAAATTAATTGTTGCCGTTGTACAGGATCAAGATAGCAGCAAGTTATTGAAAATATTGACCGAACATCAATTCGGCGTGACAAAATTAGCTTCGACTGGTGGATTTCTAAAGTCTGGGAATACGACTTTTATCATTGGTTGCGATGATGTCCGAGTGGATAAAGCGTTACAGCTAATCAAGGAAAATTGCCGTAAACGTGATCAAATGATCGCGCCTGTATCACCAATGGGTGGAAATGCAGATTCATATGTACCATACCCTGTTGAGGTTGAAGTTGGTGGAGCTACCGTCTTTATTCTGCCAGTTGAACAATTTCATCAATTTTAAGGATGGGTTGCTGTGAAAATTAATCAAGATATGCGGCTGCTTTTAGAAAAGCGTGAACTTCAAGCGATGAAAGGAAGCCAAACTTCAGCATCGTTTAAATCATCGATGGAGACACAAAGCGGTAAAATGCGTTTAGAGCAGCTGACAGTCATGCTGAGCGATATCGAAGTCTTCGGCAAGAAACTGACAAAGTCACGAAACCTTAAAGATTTGGCTAGGTTTAAAGGACTTGTGAAACGCTTTGTAAAAGAAACAGTCGATAATGGATTAAATATAGAGACATCAAGGAGCTTTGACATTTATGGCAACACGCGAACACTCGCTTTAGTCAAAGCATTAGATGAAAAACTGATTGAGTTAACAGAGGATATGATGAATCAAGAGAAACCCTCGATTGATTTGCTTGAACGTATTGGAGAAATAAAAGGTTTATTGATTAACCTTTACACATAGAGAGTGATAACATGGCAATTAGCTGGGATGACATGAATGATCTACAGCCGCGCGTCATGCGGCTGATTTTTAATAGTATTGATAAAGACCGACTGGCTCATGCTTACTTATTTGAAGGAAAAAAAGGGACAGGAAAGCTAGATGCTGCGATGCTTTTAGCGAAGAGCTTTTTTTGTTTGGAAGCAGGAGTGAAACCATGCGAGTCCTGTCAAAACTGCAAAAGAATTCAGTCTGGCAACCATCCAGATTTACATCTAGTGCAACCTGACGGTCAATCAATTAAGAAGGCGCAAGTGCAGGCTTTGCAGGAGGAATTTACAAAAGCAGGCGTAGAATCGCATCGGAAAATGTATATCATTCTCCATGCGGACAAAATGACGGTCAATGCTGCGAACAGTTTATTAAAGTTCCTAGAGGAGCCCAACCGGGAAACGATGGCAGTTTTAATCACTGAACAATCGCATAAAATGCTGGATACGATTATTTCAAGATGTCAGATGCTTAGCTTTCAGCCGCTGCAGCCGCAATCTTTGGAGCAGCAGCTTTTACAAGAAGGCGTGTCTCAGGATCTCGCAAGGCTTTTGTCGAATTTAACCAATAATTTAGCAGAAGCACTCGAATTAAGTCGAAATGATCAGTTTGCAGAGTCTAGAGCGAAAGTGATAAAATTGTATGAAGTCTTACACCAGCGAAAAGAACATGCATTTTTTTATATACAAGATCAATGGATGCCTTTTTTCAAAGAGAAAGACCTTCAAGAAACTGGTCTTGATATGCTTTTATTTATATATCGTGATGTATTGTCGATTCAAATAGGAAATGAAGATAAAGTCATTTATCAAGACTTATTCCAGACAATGAAGCAGCACGCGCTGCATTCCACACAGCAAATGGTGACGAATCAGATCCTTGCTGTATTAGAAGCGAAAAAGAGACTTCAATCCAACGTGAATGCCCAAGGGCTAATGGAGCAATTGGTGTTGATGTTGCAGGAGGGATAAGCTTGTACAACGTAATTGGTGTTCGCTTTAAAAAAGCGGGCAAAATCTATTATTTCGATCCTAATGGATTTCATATAGAAAATGATAGTTGTGTCATTGTAGAAACGGTTAGAGGTGTTGAGTACGGGCAAGTGGTCATCGCCAATAAAAAAGTAGATGAACACGATGTGGTTCTCCCTTTACGTAAGGTGATTCGCGTCGCAGATGAACGTGACCGGCTCATCGTTGAGGAGAACAAAGAAGCAGCGATGGCAGCCTTTGACACATGTCTTCAGAAAGTAAGTGAACACGGCCTGGAAATGAAACTGGTCGATGTCGAATTTACATTCGACCGCAACAAGGTCATCTTCTATTTTACAGCGGATGGCAGAGTAGATTTCCGTGAGCTGGTCAAGGATCTTGCATCTATCTTCAAGACGAGAATTGAACTTCGTCAAATCGGTGTAAGAGACGAGGCGAAAATGCTAGGCGGCATTGGTCCGTGTGGACGTATGCTTTGCTGTTCAACTTTCTTAGGAGATTTTGAACCTGTGTCCATTAAAATGGCAAAAGATCAAAACCTCTCGTTAAACCCTACCAAAATTTCAGGGCTTTGCGGCCGTTTAATGTGCTGCTTGAAATATGAGAATGATGAGTACGAAACAGCAAAAGAACAATTACCGGACATCGGTGAAACGATTCAGACGTCTAATGGCTCTGCAAAGGTAGTAGGGCTTAATATTTTAGAACGAATTTTGCAAGTTGAATTAACCGGGCAAGAAAAAGTGATAGAATATACTTGGGAAGAATTAATACAAGAAGGCGTTGTATCTGCACAAACAACTGAGTAACGAGGTGTGCCACCTTGGATAAAAAGGAACTATTTGATACGGTGATTAATTTAGAAGAACAAATCGGTTCTCTTTATCGCCAGCTAGGTGATTTGAAAAATCATATCGGTGAAGTGATTGAAGAAAATCATCAGCTGCAGATGGAGAATCAGCACTTGCGTGAACGTCTGGATCAATCCGATCGAGATAAATCGTCTGAGGCAGAGCATGATTCTGCCCAGAAGCCAAGTCATTCTGATATAGGAGAAGGTCATGATAACCTAGCTCGTTTATATCAGGAGGGCTTCCATATTTGTAATGTACATTATGGGAGCATTCGGAAAGAGGGAGACTGTTTGTTCTGTCTGTCATTTTTAAATAAAAAATGAGAAAAGGCTTCCGCTGAATCGGGAGCCTTTTTCACAGGAAAAGAAAGGATACATCATGGTTTCGTTAAGAGAAGATGAACGTTTAGACTACTTGCTTGCAGAAGATATGAAAATTATTCAAAGTAAAACGGTGTTCGCCTTTTCATTGGATGCAGTGTTATTAGCAAAATTTGCGTATGTGCCGATTCAAAAAGGGGAGATTATTGATCTTTGTACGGGAAATGGCATCGTTCCATTGCTGCTTTCGACGAGATCTAAAGCCTCTATTACAGGGGTTGAAATTCAAGAACGTCTGTTTGATATGGCAAAGAGAAGTGTGGCGCATAATCAACTGGAGCAGCAGATTGAGTTGATCCATGGTGATTTAAATGATATGCCTAAACGGTACGGAAACCACAAAGTAGACGTGATTACTTGTAATCCGCCATATTTTAAGACTCCTTCTAAGGATGAAATCAATGAAAATGAGTATTTGGCGATTGCACGTCATGAGATTCATTGTACATTAGAAGATGTCATTCGTGTTTCTTCCACTTTGTTAAAGCAAGGAGGCAAACTGGCAATGGTTCACCGCCCTGGACGGCTGCTTGAGATTGTTGAAATGATGAAGAAATACCGAATTGAGCCAAAACGAATTCAATTTGTATATCCCAAACAGGGAAAAGAAGCGAATACCATTTTAGTGGAAGGGATGAAAGATGGAAAGCCGGATTTGAAAATCCTCCCGCCGCTTTTTGTTTATGGAGAAGACCAAGAGTATACAAAAGAAATCAGGACGATACTGTATGGAGAAGCATAGTCATTATTTCTATGTATTGAAATGTGCAGATGGCAGTTTGTACGCTGGGTATACAAATGACTTACAAAAAAGGGTGACTGCCCATAATAGTGGGAAGGGTGCAAAGTATACGAGAGCTAGACGGCCAGTGGAACTCTATTACCACGAATGCTTTTTAACCAAAAGAGAAGCCATGCAACAAGAATATCGTTTCAAAACGTGGACACGTCGAAAAAAGGACATGTATATAGAAGAAAAGCGAATCAAAAAGGAGGCGGCACATGAAAAAGACACAGAAAAGCTTTGATGGTCAATCAGAAATGGGTATTCTTTATCTCGTACCAACCCCGATTGGAAACTTAGAAGATATGACATTTCGAGCGATACAAACGTTAAAAGATGTAGACTATATTGCCGCAGAAGATACGAGACAAACGAAAAAGCTTTGTCATGTCTATGAAATTGATACCCCATTAACGAGTTATCATGAACATAACAAAGATAGCAGTGGGCACAAGTTAATCGAATGGTTAAAAGAAGGAAAGAACATTGCACTCGTGAGCGATGCCGGTTTACCGACGATCTCTGATCCAGGAGCCGAAGTGGTTCGAGACTTTACGAACATCGGAGGCTATGTCATTCCGTTACCTGGTGCAAACGCAGCACTTACGGCGCTCATTGCGTCAGGAATCGCACCACAGCCATTTTTCTTTTACGGTTTTCTTGATCGTCAAAAAAAGGAAAAGAAAAAACAGCTGGAAGCATTGAAGAAACGCCAAGAAACAATTATTTTCTATGAAGCGCCCCATCGGTTAAAAGAAACGCTGACTGTGATGAAAGAAGTGTGGGGGAACCGGAATATTGCCATTACGAGAGAACTGACAAAGAAATTTGAAGAGTTTATTCGTGGAGATTTAGAATACGCGCTGACTTGGGTGACAGAACAACAAATCCGTGGTGAGTTCTGTCTCGTCGTACAAGGAAATGATCAGGATGAAGAAGAACTGAATGAAGAAGCTTGGTGGAATTCTTTATCTGAAAAAGAGCACGTGATCCATTACATAGAGGAAGGGTTAACGTCAAAAGAGGCCATTAAACGTACTGCGGTCGAACGTGGTGTGCCAAAGCGGACGATCTATGATGCGTATCATATTGAACAATAAAGAAAGGTTCTTGCAAACGGTGCAAGAACCTTTTTATATAAAACTTATTTTTGTGATTGAAGTTGGTTTTGGATTTCGTTAATGATTTGCTCTGCACCTTCACGGCTAAGAACTAATTTACCATTAGCAAGTTTAAGGTTATCGTCTGATACTTCACCTGTTACTTGGCAAGTCATGTTTGGTTTATATTTTTTTAGGATAATTTTTTCATCATCAACATAAATTTCCAAAGCGTCTTTTTCTGCGATTCCTAACGTACGGCGAAGCTCGATTGGAATCACCACGCGTCCTAATTCGTCAACTTTACGTACAATACCTGTAGATTTCATCTTCATTCTCCTCCCAAAAAGTTCTTATTCTTAATATAATATTATCTTCGTCATTATTCGACAAATTCCTTACATTCCTAGCATAACAAGGTTTCCATAAATCGTCAATCATTTTGTTTACTATTGTTTGTAAAATATGACTCTTAAAGTCAAAGGACCTTGAAACTACCGGTGTATAAGGATTTTTCAGAATTTATCTATAAAAATATGAAAAATGACGATAACAGATTAACAAGACTTTTGCCCTAATTTAGCCAATTGTAAATCTGGAAATAGATTTCATACGACAATATTCGACAAAATGTCGACGGGTTTGTCGTTTTTTTCGAAAAACTCATCTTTTTCGTTCATTTCAATCTGTTCTATGTATATATGCTTGATCTTAAAGGCTAAGATGGTATCATAGAGAAAGCACAAGTGCAAAACATAATGAAATGATCTGACACATTTTAATGAAGTATGATGACCGCTCTCGTCCATTGGGCGGGAGTTTTTGACATTTACACACAAGCAGGAGGTTCCGACATGCCGGAAAAGAAAAAAACGTTTTATCTGACTACACCAATTTACTATCCGAGCGGAAAATTACATATTGGACATGCTTATACGACAGTGGCAGGGGATGCCATGGCTCGTTATAAACGTCTGCAAGGCTATGATGTGATGTATTTAACGGGTACTGATGAGCACGGACAAAAAATTCAGCAAAAAGCTGAAGAACAAAATATTACACCGATTGAGTATTTAGATCCGGTCGTTGCTGACATTAAATCATTATGGAAGAAACTCGACATTTCAAACGATGATTTCATTCGTACAACGGAAAAAAGACATACGAAAATCATTGAGCAAGTCTTTCAAAAGCTGCTTGATCAAGGAGATATTTATTTAGATCAATATGAGGGCTGGTACAGTATTCCTGATGAAACATTCTATACGGAAACACAGCTTGTTGATGTTGAGCGAAATGAGAAAGGGGAAGTCATTGGAGGGAAAAGCCCAGACAGTGGACACCCTGTTGAATTGATTAAAGAGGAATCATATTTCTTCCGTATGAGTAAGTATGCAGATCGCTTACTAGACTATTACGAAAAGAACCCGTCGTTCATTCAGCCTGAATCAAGAAAGAATGAAATGATTAATAACTTCATTAAACCGGGGTTAGAGGATTTAGCTGTATCAAGAACAACCTTTGATTGGGGCATTAAAGTACCTAATAATCCGAAGCACGTCATCTATGTATGGATTGATGCGTTATTCAACTACTTAACAGCGATTGGCTACGGAACCGATCAAGATGAAAAATATAAAAAATATTGGCCTGCCAACGTACACCTAGTCGGGAAAGAAATTGTACGATTCCATACAATTTACTGGCCAATTATGCTGATGGCACTTGATCTGCCGTTGCCAAAACAAATTTTTGCACATGGCTGGCTGCTCATGAAAGATGGCAAAATGTCTAAATCAAAAGGGAACGTAGTAGATCCTGTTACGTTAATTGATCGCTATGGTCTTGATGCTCTTCGTTATTATCTGCTACGCGAAGTACCATTTGGTGCAGACGGTGTGTTTACACCAGAAGGATTCGTGGAACGTGTAAACTATGACCTTGCCAATGATTTAGGAAACTTGCTTAATCGTACAGTGGCGATGGTGCAAAAATACTTCGACGGTACATTAAGCAGCTATAAGGGACCAGTCAATGAGTTTGATGAGGAACTAAAAGCTGTAGCTGAACAAACGGTGAAAGCCTATGAAGAAGCGATGGAAAACCTCGAATTCTCGGTGGCTCTTTCAAATGTTTGGACATTAATCAGCAGAACGAATAAATATATTGATCAAACAGCTCCTTGGGTATTAGCGAAGGATGAAACAAAACGAAAAGAACTGCATTCTGTGATGTACCATTTAGCAGAATCACTTCGAATCACAGCTGTATTGTTAACACCATTCTTAACAAAAACACCTGAGAAAATCTTCTTCCAGCTTGGAATTGAAGAAGAGAAACTCAAAAGTTGGGAAAGCATTCTTTCTTTCGGTGCGATCCAAAAAGCGACGGTACAAAAAGGTGAGCCATTGTTCCCTCGTTTAGAGGTTGAAGAAGAAGTGGCATACATTAAAGAGAAGATGCAGGGAAGTGCGCCTAAGGTAGAAGAAGAGACAGTTGAAATAGAAGAAACTGAATTACCTGAGCTGGGTGCCGAAATTGCCTTCGATGATTTTTCGAAAGTTGACCTTCGTGTAGCACAAGTATTGGAAGCAGCACCAGTGAAAAAAGCTGACCGTCTGTTAAAGCTTCAGCTTGATTTTGGATTTGAAAAGAGACAAATTGTCTCAGGGATTGCCAAGCATTATCAACCAGAAGAATTGGTAGGGAAGAAGCTCGTCTGCGTAGCGAATCTCACACCAGTTAAACTAAGAGGGGAAATTTCCCAGGGAATGATTTTAACTGGAGAAACTGGTGGTAAATTGCAGGTTCTTGAAGTAGATCAATCTCTAGCAAATGGAACGAAAATTTTATAATTTAACAAAGGTGTTCCACGTGTAACATTTCGTCGAACACCTTTTGTTTTTCAGAAGAATTGTCGAAAGGAGCAATCAACCATGTTATTTGATACACATGCCCACTTAAATGCTGAACAATATAATGAAGACTTAGAGCAGGTGATTGAAAGAGCCAAAAGTGAAAAGGTAGAGAAGATTGTAGTGGTCGGGTTTGATCGTCCAACCATTACGAGAGCGATGGAGCTAATTGAAGCATATGATTTTATGTATGCAGCCATCGGCTGGCATCCTGTTGATGCCATTGATATGACAGATGAAGATTTGGCTTGGATCAAAGAATTATCTCAGCATGAAAAGGTTGTTGCCATTGGAGAAATGGGTCTAGATTACTATTGGGACAAGTCGCCAAAAGATGTGCAAAAAGAAGTCTTTAGACGTCAAATTGCTCTTGCAAAAGAAGTGAATCTGCCAATTATCATTCATAACCGTGACGCTACGGAAGATGTAGTGACGATCTTAAAAGAAGAAGGAGCGGCAGAAGTCGGAGGAATTATGCACTGCTTTACTGGCAGCCTCGAAATTGCAAAAGCGTGTATGGAAATGAACTTTTATATCTCATTCGGTGGACCTGTGACATTTAAAAATGCGAAAAAACCGAAAGAAGTTGTAAAGGATATTCCAAGTGATCGTCTTCTGATTGAGACAGACTGCCCGTATTTAACTCCAGCGCCATTTAGAGGGAAACGAAATGAGCCGAGCTATGTGAAATATATCGCAGAACAAATTGCTGAATTGCGAGAAATAAGCTTTGAAGAGCTTGCTGCATTGACAACAGAAAATGCGAAAAAAGTTTTCCGTATAAACTGACAGTATATGATGTCAATCCTTGTTTAAGCTTGTCCAATTGTGAAACATAACGAAAAAGTTCTACACGTTTGCGCCTCCTCATAGGATAAGTTGTCGATAAGTCTTTCTTCCCTTCCTTCCAAAAATCTCCCATAATAGGTTTACAATCGAGCATTTTTGTACAGTGGGTGGAAGGGTTGACAGGTTTTGAGATACTCTATATAATCTCTCCGAGGAGAAGGAGGCGTTTTTCATCGTACAAAAAATGAAAAATCTGTTTTCTGTCAAGCTAGGAAAAGGCAAGGTTTTATTTCTAGTCGCTTGCTTGCTTTTAGCTGGAACTGGGACGGCTTACGGTGCGCATGAGCTCACTAAGCAGTCTATTACCATTTCAATCAATGGCAAAGAGAAGACAATTCGTACACATGAAGAGACAGTAGCACAGCTGCTTTCAGACCTTGGAATAAGGACCAAGGCGGAGGATCATATCTCTCCAAGTCTAAATACAAAGATTCAAGACAACATGAACATTGTGTATGATGCGGCTATACCGGTTCATCTCACCCTAGATGGGAAAGAGAAAACGATATGGACAACAGATCAGACGGTTGGAGCATTATTGAAGAATGAGAAGATAGATATTGGGAAGCACGACCAAGTCACTCCAGGAAAGAATGACAAGATTAAAAAGAATATGGATCTTGTGGTTCAGCAGGCCTTCCAGGTCAGCTTAAACGATGGAGGAAAGGATAAGAAAGTGTGGACCACTTCGACTACGGTCGCTGACTTTTTAAAGCAACAAGAGCTGAAGCTCAAGAAGCACGATAAGATCAAACCTGCGTTACATAGTCACCTTTCTAAAAAAAGCGCAGATGTGAAGATCACTCGGGTGGAAAAAGTCACCGATGTAGTGGAAGAGAAAATTGCTTTTGATACCAAACATAAAAAGGATCGATCTCTTGAAAAAGGAAAAGAGAAGGTGCTTGAAAAAGGTGAAGAAGGTAAATTAAAGAAGCACTATGCCATTGTGAAAGAAAACGGCAAAGTGGTGTCTAAAGAATTAATTAAAGAGGTTACTGCAAAAGACAGTAAGGATCGTTTAGTGGCCGTTGGTACACAAGTGTCCAAGAAGGAACCTAAAGCGTCACCTGCGGTTTCAAGAAGTAATGAATCTTCAGGAAAAGAGTTCTATGTGACGTCTACAGCCTATACAGCGAGCTGTGCTGGATGTACGGGCAGAACGTCTACAGGCTTTAATTTAAAAGCAAATCCAGGTGCGAAGGTCATAGCAGTTGACCCGAGTGTCATTCCGCTGGGCTCTAAAGTGTATGTGGAAGGCTATGGGTATGCCGTTGCATCAGACACTGGATCTGCTATAAAAGGGAATAAAATTGATGTGTTCGTCCCAAGTAAGTCGGCAGCTTATCAATGGGGAAATAAACGAGTGAAAATTAGAGTGCTCAAATAAACACATCAAATCATTTATATGAACAGAGGGCTTTGCGCACCCTCTGTTTTTTTGGTTATAATAGAAGCACTGTTTTCTAATTAATTAGACGCAAAAACAGCATGGAAGGTTTCATTTTTTGACAAAAAAATGTAGATTGTTTTTGCAAGCGGAGGAATACATGAAAATAAAAGAAATCATTGTGGTGGAGGGTCGTGACGACACTGCTAGAGTAAAGATGGCAGTTGATGCAGATACGATTGAAACGAATGGATCTGCCA
The DNA here is from genome assembly GCF_003946835.1 of Bacillus sp. 2B09. Taxonomy (NCBI): domain Bacteria; kingdom Bacillati; phylum Bacillota; class Bacilli; order Caryophanales; family Bacillaceae; genus Bacillus; species Bacillus sp. 2B09. Next base: position 40,781 of record NZ_RPSG01000015.1, on the reverse strand, counting down.
TTGGCGATACAGTCATTCAACAAGTGCGTCTTGCTCAGGAGACGAGGGGGGTTATCATTTTAACTGATCCTGATTTCCCTGGGGAAAAGATCCGTAAAACCATCGCAGAGGCTGTCCCTGGCTGTAAGCACGCCTTTTTACCAAAACACCTTGCGAAAGCGAAGCGGGACAAAGGAATTGGTGTCGAGCATGCTTCCTTGGATAGTATTCGAGAATGCCTTGCACATGTCCATGAGGAAATGGAAGAATCAGAAAGCGAGATTACGTTAGACGATTTATTTGACGCAGGCCTTATCGGAGGCGAAGCTTCAAAACGCCGCCGCGAACGATTAGGTGTGCTTTTAAATATAGGATATACAAATGCGAAGCAGCTGCAAAAGCGTCTTCACATGTTCCAAATAACGAAAGAGGATTTTATTGCGGCCTTAAAGACCGTTATGCAGGAGGAAGCCGATGAATAAAGATATTGCGACGCCCATCAGAACGAAGGAAATACTGAAGAAGTACGGTTTCTCTTTTAAAAAGAGCTTAGGGCAAAACTTTTTAATTGATACGAATATTTTAGATCGCATTGTCGATCATGCAGAGATTACGGATGAGACCGGTGTGATTGAAATTGGCCCTGGTATCGGTGCGTTGACTGAACAGCTCGCTAAACGGGCAAAGAAAGTCACGGCTTTTGAAATCGACCAGCGCCTATTGCCGATTTTAAACGATACGCTTTCTCCATATGATAATGTCACCATTATTCATCAAGACGTATTGAAGGCAGATGTAAGAAAGGTGATTGAAGAACAGTTTGCTGACTGTAAAGAAGTAATGGTCGTAGCAAACCTTCCTTATTATGTGACGACACCAATTATTATGAAATTGCTTGAAGAAAACCTTCCATTGAAAGGAATCGTTGTCATGCTGCAAAAAGAAGTAGCAGATCGCATGGCTGCTGTTCCTTCATCAAAAGAATACAACTCTTTGTCGATTGCAGTGCAATTTTATACAGAAGCGAAGACGGTCATGGTTGTGCCGAAAACGGTTTTCGTCCCACAACCAAATGTGGATTCAGCGGTAATCAAACTAACTGTTCGTGAAACGCCTGCGGTCTCAGTAGACAATGATACGTTTTTCTTTCAACTGATTCGTGCGAGTTTTGGCCAGCGCCGGAAGACATTGATGAATAATTTGATGAACAATCTGCCAGATGGCAAGAAACATAAAGCCATCATTGAAGAAGCCCTTGTAACAGCTGAGATTGATGGGAAACGCCGTGGTGAATCATTGTCAATCGATGAATTTGCCCGTTTGTCCAATGTCTTACACAAAGCCCTTTCATAAGGGCTTTTCAGCGTGTAGACAAACCCTCGCATTCGGTGTCAGTCCTGCGCTCCGGTGCTCACGAATGTCAAATTCACTCCGTGCCAGTGCTCGTTCTTCCTAGACTGCAAAGCCCTCTCATAAGGGCTTTTTTCTTTTGGTTTTCACCACTTCACCTGTTCAGGCATAGGCTAGAAAGAACAACACACCTGAAAGAAGAACAAGTGTAGCGTAAGACGATACCAACAGGATAAGAGCCTGATTGTGGAGTGAAAAGCATGCAATTTCAAATAGGAGATATGGTGACGAGGGCATCCTATCAGATGGATATTATGTTTCGTATCATTCGAATTGATGAGACAGACCAGCACGAAGCCACCGCCATTTTGCATGGGAATGAAGTGAGGCTGATTGCCGATGCGAAGATGTCAGATTTGGTCTTGATTCAAAAAGAGGAGCAGCTGACAAGAGAGAAGGACGATGAACGGAAAATTAACGAATCGCTCGACTTACTCAGGCAAGATTATCAGCTGCTTCGTGAAAAACAAGAGTATTATACGTCTGGACAATATCAGCATCAGGAGCAGTATTTTCATATGCCCGGAAAGGTTCTGCATTTAGATGGAGATGCTTCATACTTAAAGAAATGCTTAGATGTATATGAAAGAATCGGTGTACCTGTGTATGGTGTGCATTGCCACGAGAAGAAAATGCCAAGCATGATTGATTCATTAATTGATCAATATCGGCCTGATATTTTGGTCATCACAGGACATGATGCGTATTCTAAACAAAAGGGCGGTGTACACGATATCGGTGCATATCGTCATTCTCGTCATTTCGTTGAAACGGTTCAAAAGGCAAGAAGGAAGGTTCCGCATTTAGATCAGCTCGTGATCTTTGCAGGTGCCTGCCAATCTCATTTTGAATCATTAATTCAAGCAGGTGCTAATTTTGCAAGCTCACCCTCACGTGTCAACATTCATGCACTTGACCCCGTCTATATTGTTGCCAAAATTAGTTTCACTCCATTTGTAGATCGAATCAACGTGTGGGATGTGCTCCGAAATACGCTGACGAGAGAAAAAGGTCTCGGAGGAATTGAAACAAGGGGTGTTTTAAGGGTAGGTATGCCATATAAAAGAGACCATGAATCGACATAACCCGACTGATTTCAGTCTGGTTTTTTTTATGCTCAAAAAGAAATTTCATATGAATACATAATTCACCGGAATTTGAGAAAAATAGGGAGGGGAAAAGGTAGAAGTTTGTCAAAATTATTTTGTTGACAATGGCTCGTGTTGGTTGATATAATTTAATTTTTATTTGACAAAAATGGGCCGTTGTTGTATAATTATCTCAGTGAGGTGGATGCAATGGCGAAGACTTTGTCCGACATCAAAAGATCGCTTGATGGTAACTTAGGTAAACGTTTGACGTTAAAGGCTAACGGAGGCCGCCGAAAAACAATTGAGCGTTCGGGCATTTTAGCTGAAACGTACCCTTCTGTTTTTGTGATTCAATTAGATCAAGATGAGAATTCGTTTGAAAGAGTTTCTTACAGTTATGCAGATATACTGACTGAGACGGTCGAATTAACGTTCGATGATACCGCTAGCTCAGTCGCCTATTAATGGGCAGTGAACTTTTTGTTTACTGCTTTTTGTTTTGCCTTTTTTTCTGTATGGGAGGCTGTCCATTATTTGAAAGGGGTAAAAGGCGGGAATCGATGCAAAATAAGAAAGCCACAAATGAGTGGCGATGATTCGAATTCTCGACCAAAGGGGCTGTTTCGTTTGGGTAGACGCCGAGGCATTATGTCAGATGAGTTCAAATACGAGCTGGCGAAGGATCTTGGATTTTATGATACCGTCAAAAATGGAGGCTGGGGAGAGATTCGTGCGCGTGACGCAGGAAATATGGTCAAGCGTGCCATTGAATTAGCTCAACAGCACATGGCTCAAGAAGAGAATCAACGATAAAGAAATGATCAGGGATACCTCGCGTGTCTCTGGTCTTTTTTGCTTGAAAAAGTGAGTGTGCTGGGGGCAAAAGCCAATATTCATCAGATCCATCAAATGTGATACAATATTGATACTTATGTTTAGATGGAGAAGTAGGTGAAATGTTTGCGTATTTTAGAAAAAGCACCGGCAAAAATTAATCTCTCACTTGATGTTCATGGAAAAAGACCGGATGGATATCACGAAGTGGAGATGGTGATGACAACAATAGATCTTGCAGATCGACTAGAGCTGACGGAGCTGGACAAAGACGAAATCCGTGTATCATCTCATAATCGTTTTGTGCCAGATGATCAACGGAATTTGGCTTATCAGGCAGCTAAATTATTAAAAACAAGATTCGGTATTCAAAAAGGCGTATCGATTGTCATCACAAAAGCAATTCCCGTCGCAGCAGGTTTAGCTGGAGGCAGCAGTGATGCCGCAGCAGCGCTTCGCGGCTTAAACCGTTTGTGGAAGTTAAATCTCACGTTAGATGAACTAGCTGAGCTTGGAGCGGAGATCGGCTCAGATGTCTCTTTTTGTGTACACGGAGGGACAGCGCTAGCGACAGGACGTGGAGAGAAACTAAAGCACATTGCGACACCGCCGCATTGCTGGGTGATTTTAGCGAAGCCGGTGATTGGGGTATCTACAGCTGAGGTCTACAGACAATATGACGCAAGCAAAGTAGAACACCCAAATGTACAGCGTATGATTGAAGCAATTGAAGCGAAAGATTATAAAGAGATGTGCGGCTCACTCGGTAACGTGTTGGAATCTGTGACATTAAAGATGTATCCAGAAGTCGATATGATTAAGAGACAGATGAAGCGTTTCGGAGCAGATGCTGTATTAATGAGCGGCAGCGGGCCAACTGTATTTGGCTTGATTCAATATGAATCGAAGGTACAAAGAATATATAACGGACTGAGAGGATTTTGTGATCAGGTTTACGCTGTCCGCATGATCGGCGAACAAAATGCCCTTGATTAAATCCGTATATTAAGTTATATTATTCATAAATTATTCGGGTTCTGGGGGTAAGTTCATGAAGTTTCGTCGAAGCGGCAGATTGGTGGACTTAACAAATTATTTGTTAACCCACCCGCACGTACTAGTACCTTTAACTTTTTTTGCAGAGCGATATCAATCTGCGAAGTCCTCTATTAGTGAAGACTTAACGATTATCAAACAGACCTTCGAACAGCAGGGAATAGGGACTTTACTTACTGTACCTGGCGCTGCTGGCGGAGTGAAATATATTCCAAAGATTCATCTAAAAGAAGCAGACGAAGTCGTAAACGATATCGGAGAGGCATTATCAACTCCTGAACGTGTGCTTCCTGGCGGCTATTTATATTTAACTGATGTTTTAGGCAATCCATCGATTCTTGCGAAAATCGGTAAGCTTTTTGCGACCATTTTTGCGGATCGACCGATTGATGTTGTCATGACTGTTGCGACGAAAGGTATTCCGATTGCCTATTCTGTTGCAGGATATTTAAATGTGCCTGTTGTAATCGTTAGAAAAGATAATAAGGTAACAGAAGGATCAACTGTGAGTATTAATTATGCATCAGGTTCTTCTAACCGAATTCAAACCATGTCACTTGCAAAGCGGAGCTTAGATAAAGGATCCAATGTGTTGATTATTGATGACTTTATGAAAGCAGGCGGAACCATTAATGGCATGATGAATCTTCTAGAGGAATTTAATGCAAATGTTGCAGGGATCGGTGTTTTATTAGAAGATGAAGGCGTAGATGAACGCCTTGTCGATGAATATGTATCGCTTTTAAAGCTTTCAACCATTGATATGAAACAGAAAATCATTGAGATCAATGAAGGCAATTTCCACGAATTTTTTCATTCGAAAGCTTAAGCTTTGATCAAACATGTATTTGAATGGGAGAGATTGATATGACAAAAGTTGTTCAAACCAAAAACGCGCCAGCAGCCATTGGACCTTACTCTCAAGGGATTATCGTCAATAACATGTTTTACAGCTCAGGGCAGATTCCATTAACGCCAGCTGGAGATTTTGTGAATGGAGATATTAAAGAACAAACACATCAAGTGTTTCATAATCTTAAAGCCGTCCTTGAAGCAGCGGGTGCTTCCTTTGAAACAGTCGTGAAAGCAACGGTTTTCATTAAAGATATGGAACAATTCGCTGAAGTGAATGAAGTGTACGGTGAATACTTCCATACACATAAGCCAGCTCGTTCATGTGTAGAAGTAGCCAGACTTCCAAAAGATGCACTTGTAGAAATTGAAGTTGTGGCATTAGTGAAATAAACAGACCATCTCTTTGGAGGCCGTTTGGTTTCATTATATGTATGAAAAGGCATCGTCATGATGTCTTTTTTCACGCAACCGATGTAAGCGCCGTCATTAAAATGACAAAAAATGTATAAATATCCCGATATTTCAAAAAAAGTTTAAAAAAAGAGCAGGAGAATCACCACAATCGTTGAATACCTAATTAATGCTTTTATATTGGGAAAAGGTGGTGAACTACTGTGGAAGTTACTGACGTAAGATTACGCCGCGTGAATACCGATGGTCGCATGAGGGCGATTGCATCCATCACGCTGGACCACGAATTTGTTGTTCATGATATTCGTGTGATTGATGGAAACAATGGCTTGTTTGTTGCAATGCCTAGCAAACGTACGCCTGATGGAGAGTTTCGCGACATTGCACATCCAATTAATTCAAGCACTCGGGGTAAAATCCAAGATGCTGTTTTAAATGAGTATCATCGCTTAGGCGAAGAGGAAGAGACAATTGAATATGAAGAAGCTGGAGCTTCTTAAAGATATGTGAACCTAAAAAGACAGCTTTAAGAGAAAATGAATGTTTTCTTTTAAATGCTGTCTTTTTTGCGTTTTTCCTCATGATTCTTTTAAGTTTCAACCATTAGAAAATTAATGTACTTCCTCTTGTATCCTTGAAATCAGTCCTTATTTAGGATATATTTTTCTATGGATAATAGGGATATTGGAGGCCAATCAATGGATAAGCGGTTCGCAGTGATTTTAGCAGCGGGAAAAGGAACAAGAATGAAGTCAAAGTTATACAAAGTACTTCATCCAGTTTGCGGAAAGCCAATGGTCGAGCATGTGGCAGATCAAGCGTTAAAGCTATCTTTAGCCAAGCTTGTGACGATTGTCGGTCATGGAGCTGAGGACGTCAAGGAGCAGCTTGGGGACAGAAGTGAATATGCACTTCAAGAAGAACAGCTGGGAACAGCACATGCCGTCAAACAAGCTAAATCGTTCCTCGCGCAGGAAAAGGGAACAACCATTGTCATTTGTGGAGATACACCATTATTGACAGCGGAAACAATGGAAGCCATGTTAAGCGAGCATCAAAAACAACAAGCGAAAGTGACGATTTTGACAGCACATGCGGATGATCCAACAGGTTATGGACGTATTCTTCGTGATGAAACAGGTGCTGTAGTAAAAATCGTCGAGCATAAAGATGCAAATGATGCTGAACGTCAAGTGAATGAAATTAATACTGGAACCTATTGCTTTTCAAATGAAGATCTCTTCCGTGTGATTGAGCAAGTGTCAAATGAAAATGCACAAGGTGAATACTATTTGCCGGATGTCATTGAAATTCTAAAGAATGAAGGACAGACGGTTGCAGCGTATCAAACACCACATTTTGAAGAAACACTTGGAGTCAATGATCGTATCGCTCTATCACAAGCAGAGCAATTCATGAAGCGACGTATTAATCATCAGCATATGAAGAATGGTGTAACCTTGATTGATCCTGAGAACACGTATATCTCGCCCGATGCAGTCATCGGTGAAGATACAATGATTTATCCTGGGACGGTCATCAAAGGGAATGTAAAGATTGGTGCAGATGCCACAATCGGTCCGAACACTGAAATTGTTGATAGCGTAATTGGAGATCGGACAGTCATTAAGCAGTCTGTTGTCTGCGATAGTGAAGTTGGGGTAGATGTGACAATTGGACCGTTTGCTCATATTCGCCCATTGTCGAAAATTGGCGATGAAGTGAAGATCGGGAATTTTGTCGAAATCAAGAAAACAGTTTTCGGTGACCGAAGCAAAGCGTCTCATCTCAGCTATATTGGAGATGCAGAGGTCGGAGCGGATGTAAACCTTGGTTGTGGATCTATTACAGTTAATTATGATGGGAAGAACAAATTCTTAACGAAGATTGAAGATGGCGCATTTATTGGCTGTAATTCAAATCTCGTTGCACCAGTCACTGTCGGAAAAGGGGCATATGTTGCAGCCGGTTCAACGGTTACAGAAGATGTACCGCAGGATGCATTGTCTATTGCTAGAGCAAGACAAGTCAATAAAGAAGATTATGTGAAAAATATTCATAAAAAATAATCCAAATACCCGGAGGTTTACCATGTCTAATCGTTATGCTGATGCGAATTTAAAGATATTCTCTTTGAATTCAAACCCTGAACTTGCCAAAGAAATTGCCGATCGTATCGGAGTTGATGTAGGAAAGAGCTCTGTTAAACGTTTTAGTGACGGTGAAGTCCAAATCAATATTGAAGAAAGTATCCGCGGCTGTGATTGTTATGTCATTCAATCTACTAGTGCGCCAGTCAATGAGCACATTATGGAGCTACTCATTATGGTAGATGCACTAAAACGCGCTTCTGCGAAAACGGTCAATATTGTCATCCCTTATTACGGATATGCACGTCAAGATCGTAAGGCGAAACCTCGTGAGCCAATCACAGCGAAGCTGTTTGCGAACTTACTTGAAACAGCAGGTGCTACACGTGTCATTGCACTTGATCTTCATGCGCCGCAAATCCAAGGTTTCTTTGATATTCCAATCGATAACTTAATGGCTGTGCCAATCTTAACAAACTATTTCGAACAGAAAAACTTGAATGATATCGTTGTTGTGTCTCCTGACCACGGTGGTGTTACGCGTGCGCGCAAAATGGCGGACCGCCTGAAAGCACCAATCGCAATTATCGACAAACGTCGTCCGAAGCCGAACGTGGCTGAAGTGATGAACATCATTGGGAACATTGAAGGCAAAACGGCGATTCTCATCGATGATATCATTGATACAGCTGGTACGATTACACTTGCTGCAAATGCACTTGTGGAAAATGGGGCGGCTGAAGTCTATGCTTGTTGTACTCACCCAGTATTGTCTGGACCAGCAGTAGAACGTATTACAAACTCTAAAATTAAAGAATTAGTTGTGACAAACAGTATTCACTTAACAGATGACAAGAAAGTTGGAAAATTCATTCCGCTTTCAGTTGGGCCTTTGCTTGCAGAAGCCATCATCCGTGTACATGAAGAAGAATCTGTGAGCTACCTTTTCAGCTAATTGGAAAAGGCCCTAGGCATCAGCTTGGGGTCTTTTTGCTGTGATAAATGAAAGGCAAACATGTTTAAAATGATTCAGTTATGGGTATTTATGAAAGTAGTGACAAAAAAGAAATAGGATGGTGCTGAATATGGCAACTTTAAAAGCAAATAAAAGAACTGATTTCAAACGTTCCACACTGCAAAAAATCCGTCATTCAGGACACGTTCCTGGTGTCATATACGGAAAAAATACAGACAACCTTGCTGTTTCATTAGACAGTATTGATTTATTAAAGACATTACGTGATGAAGGAAAAAACACAATCATCACATTAGACGTTGGCGGTGAAACAAAATCTGTGATGGTAACAGAACTGCAAACAGATCCGTTGAAAAATGAGCTAGTCCACGCTGATTTCCAAGTGGTCGACTTACAGCGAGAAATTGACGCAGATGTACCTGTACAACTCATTGGCGAATCCAAAGGTGTAAAGGATGGCGGTGTGCTTCAGCAGCCACTATTTGAGCTATCCATTACAGCGAAACCAAAGGATATCCCGCAAAATATTGAAGCTGATATTACAAACTTAGAAGTAAATGACGTACTAACAGTTGGTGATCTGTCTGTTCAGTCTACGTATCAAATTAATAATGATCCAGAAGAAGTTGTTGCTTCGATCTTACCGCCTCAGCAATCAGAGGTTCCAGAGCCAGATAGTGAAGAGGAAACGCAAGAGCCTGAGGCCATTAAAGAAAAAGATGACAGCGAAGAATAACTGGTCAATTAGAGACGTAACCCTCCCGCGGTTACGTCTTTTGTGCTAGAATGAAAAGAATTCATACGTTTTGCATGAGGCAATCACATTGGCTCATTTTTTAGGCGTGTGCATGTGCGACAAAGGAGGTTATTGGTTTCATGATTGCGTTCGTTGGATTGGGTAATCCAGGAAAAGAATATGAAAAAACAAGACATAACGTCGGGTTTATGACAATAGATGAACTATCAAAAAAATGGGACATCCCATTAAATCAATCAAAATTCCATGGACAATATGGAACTGGGTTTGTTTCGGGGCAAAAGGTTCTACTTGTGAAGCCTCTTACATATATGAACTTATCAGGGGAATGTGTGCGTCCGCTGATGGATTACTATGATATTCCCCTTGAACATTTGAAGGTCATTTATGATGATCTTGATTTGCCAACGGGCCGGATTCGTTTGCGTACTAAAGGAAGTGCAGGCGGACATAACGGAATCAAATCGTTGATTCAGCATTTAGGTTCACCTGAGTTTGACCGATTCCGTATCGGCATCGGCCGTCCACAAAACGGCATGAAGGTCGTCGATTACGTACTAGGACGCTTCTCAGAGGAAGAACAGCCTGATATCTCATCTGCTATTCAAGCATCTGTTGAAGCTTGTGAAGCGGCTTTAACAAAGCCATTTTTAGAAGTGATGAATGATTTTAACAAGAAGGTATAAGAATGATAAGCAAAGCACATACTGATCATAAAATCTCAGCATGGGAGGATCACGTATGGCTTTGCACTATTACTGCCGGCACTGTGGTGTAAAGGTTGGCAGTCTAGATGAATCCGCTGTCCAAAGTGAAGCACTTGGATTTCATCACTTAACAAATGAGGAAAGAAACGATATGATTTCTTATAGGGAAAATGGTGATTTACATGTACAAACCATTTGTGAGGATTGCCAAGAGGCGCTCGAAAGAAATCCTGATTACCATCAGTATCATACCTTTATTCAATAAAAAGCTTTGGTGTAGATAATAGACCAAAGCGTTTTTCTGTTTTAAACAAGCAGGGAGGAGGAGCCAAATGAAAAATATACAATCATTTATCAAACAAAGTGATGATTTTCAGTCCATTTTTAACGGACTAAAAGAAGGGTTAAAAGAACAGCTGCTCGCCGGACTATCAGGCTCCGTCAGATCTTTATTTACAGCCGCCATATCAGACGAATTAAAGCGGCCGATGTTTATTGTGACACATAACTTATATCAAGCGCAGAAGGTCACAGATGATCTAGCAAGTGTGATGCCAGATCGTTCGGTCCTTCTTTATCCTGTCAATGAACTCATTGCATCTGAAATTGCTGTGGCAAGCCCTGAGCTTAGAGCGCAGCGTCTTGATGTATTGAATCGTCTCGCGAATGGAGAAAATCCGATTGTCGTGACCCCAGCAGCTGCAGTGCGTAGAATGCTTCCTCCTGTTGAGCTCTGGAAGGAGAGTCAGATCCATTTAAAGGTTGGTGAAGAAATTGATTTGGAGGCGTTTTCAAAACAACTCGTGCAAATCGGTTATGACCGGACGTCCATGGTCGCTGCGCCCGGAGACTTTAGTGTGCGCGGAGGAATCATTGACATTTATGCGTTAACGGAAGACCACCCGATCCGTATAGAGCTGTTTGATACAGAAGTGGATTCTATTCGGTCCTTCCACTCTGACACGCAGCGTTCATTGGAAACACTTCAAGAAATCAAGATTGGCCCGGCGAAAGAGCTGATTGTAAGAGGGCCTGAACGAGTGAGAGCGATTGAACAGCTTGACGAAGGTCTTGCCAGTAGCTTAAAGAAATTCAACTCGGATAAACAAAAAGAACTGCTCCATCAGAATATTTCTGCTGATCGTGAGAAGCTGCTAGAAGGTATTGTGACACAAGAAATGACGAAGTATCTGTCCTATTTCTATGAAAAGCCTGCTAGTTTGCTAGATTATACATCGCAGGATACGATTATCATTCTAGATGAAATCAGCAGAATTCAGGAGATGGAAGAACAGCTTGAACAGGAAGAAGCAGATTGGACAATTAGTCTGCTGGAAGAAGGGAATATTCTGCATGATCTAGCCCTTTCCTTCCCATTTCAAGAGCTGTTCAATCAGCAATCGAGATCGATTCTGTACTATTCCTTATTTTTGAGACATGTTCAGCAGACCAATCCGCAAAATATCGTCAATGTATCTAGTAAGCAAATGCAGAATTTCCACGGCCAGATGAATGTGCTTGCAAGTGAAATTGAACGCTACAAAAAGCAGAATTATACGGTTGTCTTTTTAGGTGCGGATGAAGAGCGGACAGAGAAGTTGTCATCTGTCTTGCATGATTATGACATTGAAGCAGCTCTTGCTAAACCTGATGCTGAGCTTGTCAGCGGGCAAGTATATATTTTACAAGGTGAGCTTCAAACCGGTTTTGAACTACCTTTATCCAAAATTGCTGTCATTACAGAGGGTGAACTTTTCAAGAAACGTGTGAAGAAGCAGGCACGTAAGCAAAAGCTGACAAACGCAGAGCGAATCAAAAGCTATTCAGAGCTGCAAGTGGGCGATTATGTGGTGCACATTAACCACGGGATCGGTAAGTATTTAGGAATTGAAACGCTTGAAATTGGCGGCATTCATAAAGATTATTTAAATATTCATTATCAAGGAAGCGACAAGCTTTATGTCCCTGTTGAACAAATTGATCAGGTGCAGAAGTATGTAGGGTCAGAAGGAAAAGAACCAAAGCTATACAAATTAGGCGGCAGCGACTGGAAACGCGTGAAGAAAAAAGTAGAATCATCTGTGCAGGACATTGCAGATGATCTGATTAAGCTGTACGCAGAACGTGAAGCAAGCAAAGGGTATGCCTTCTCGCCTGACCATGAGATGCAGCGCCAGTTTGAATCTGCATTCCCTTACCAAGAAACAGATGATCAAATTCGCTCGATTCATGAAATCAAGCAAGACATGGAGCGGGAGCGCCCGATGGATCGTCTGCTTTGTGGAGATGTGGGCTATGGAAAAACAGAGGTGGCGATTCGAGCGGCCTTCAAAGCTATTGCTGACGGGAAGCAGGTGGCACTGCTTGTACCAACAACGATCTTAGCGCAGCAGCATTTTGACACGATTATGGACAGATTCCAAGACTATCCTGTTAAAATCGCTCAGCTTAGCCGCTTCCGTACACGAAAAGAAACAACAGAAACCTTAAAAGGGCTGAAAAACGGAACCATTGATATGGTCATTGGGACGCATCGTCTTCTTTCAAAAGACATTGTGTACAAGGATTTAGGACTGTTAATTATCGATGAAGAGCAGCGCTTTGGTGTGACGCATAAAGAGAAAATTAAGCAAATGAAAGCCAATATTGATGTGCTGACGTTAACGGCAACGCCAATTCCTCGTACGCTTCATATGTCGATGCTTGGCGTACGTGACTTATCTGTTATTGAAACGCCACCTGAGAACCGTTTCCCAGTTCAAACCTATGTTGTCGAGTACAATGGTGCGTTAGTTAGAGAAGCTATTGAGCGAGAATTGGCAAGAGGCGGTCAAGTGTACTTCCTTTATAACCGAGTGGAGGATATTGAACGAAAAGCAGATGAAATCTCGATGCTTGTTCCAGACGCAAAAGTAAGCTACGCACACGGGAAAATGAGTGAGAACGAGCTGGAATCCGTGATGATTAATTTCCTAGAAGGTGAATCGGATGTACTCGTTAGTACAACCATTATCGAAACGGGCGTAGACATACCAAATGTGAACACGCTCATTGTTCATGATGCTGATAAAATGGGGCTTTCGCAGCTGTACCAGTTAAGAGGACGAGTTGGGCGCTCGAATCGTGTGGCCTATGCTTATTTCACTTATCGAAAAGATAAAGTGCTTTCTGAAGTAGCTGAGAAAAGACTTCAAGCCATTAAAGAATTCACTGAGCTTGGATCAGGCTTTAAAATTGCGATGCGTGATTTAACAATTCGAGGAGCAGGGAACTTACTTGGTGCACAGCAGCATGGATTTATTGATTCTGTTGGATTCGACCTTTACTCTCAAATGCTGAAAGAAGCCATTGAAGAAAGAAGAGGCGATACGACTGCTCAAGAAAAATTTGAGCCGGAAATTGATCTCCAAATTGATGCCTACATTCCAGATAGCTATATTTCTGATGGCAAACAAAAGATCGAGATGTATAAACAGTTTAGAGCGATTGGATCAATAGAAGAGCGGAAAGAGCTTCAAGATGAAATGATTGACCGATTCGGAGAATATCCGCAAGAAGTGGCTGATTTGTTCACGATTGCGACGATGAAGGTGTACGCTGTGCAGGAACGTGTCGAGTTGATCAAGATGGAGAAAGGCATTGTTAGACTCACTCTCGATGAAAAAGCAAGCAGCGACATCGATGGTCAAAAATTATTTGAGCTTGGCAGTCAATATGGACGTGATATCGGTCTTGGCATGGAAGGCAGCAAGCTGATTATTTCTGTCCAAACAAAAGGCAAGAAAACGGAGGAGTGGCTTGAAGTCATTCTTCGTATGCTTCGAGGTCTTCAAGATGTGAAAAAAGAAACCATTCCATCTTCATAAAATTTTGTTGGTCTCTCGTGTATATTACGTTTGATGTGACGGATACTAATCTCAGGGTCAAGTGGTGAATGTTGCATAAAGTGGACGCTTTTGTTCCATTCACCCAACACATCATCAAACGAAAGAGAGGCAGCAGTGAATGAAAGCAACTGGAATTGTACGCCGCATCGATGATCTAGGTAGAGTGGTTATACCGAAGGAGATTCGCAGAACATTGCGCATCCGGGAAGGAGATCCACTTGAGATTTTTGTCGACCGCGATGGAGAAGTCATTTTGAAGAAGTATTCACCGATTAGTGAGCTAGGAGACTTTGCGAAGGAATATGCTGATGCATTATTCGACAGTTTGGGTCATTCTATCCTCATCTGTGATCGTGATACGTATATTGCTGTATCCGGTAGTTCAAAAAAAGAGTATTTAAACAAATCCATTAGTGATTTACTTGAACGAACAATGGATCAGCGTAATTCTGTATTAGAGGACAGCAAGAAAGAAATTCAGCTTGTGGATGGTATTGATGATGATGTATCAGCTTATACCATTGCACCTATTGTTGCAAACGGAGATCCAATTGGCGCCGTCGTCTTATTTTCTAAAGAGCGTTCAATGGGAGAAGTGGAGCATAAAGCGGCAGAAACGGCAGCTGGCTTCTTAGCCCGTCAAATGGAACATTAGGTCTAATAAATCTATATCATTTTGATAAAACGAAAGAATGCCGATGAAATCATCTGATTTTGTCGGCGTTTTTTATATGGGATGAAACAAAACAATGAATGTATCGTCTACTCCTTAGAAAGAAACGGCTTGCCAGTCACGTATGATATAATGAGTGCGTTTAAATGCAGGTATATTTTTTGATTGAACATAAAGGAGTCATCCATGAAAAATGCTGTAAATCAGCCGCATTGGCTTTTCCAAGGTGCGGTGATTTTAACCATCGCAGGCTTGTTATCAAAGGTACTGAGTGCCGTATATCGTGTCCCTTTTCAAAATATCGTAGGAGACACAGGTTTTTATATTTATCAGCAGGTCTATCCCTTTCTTGGCATTGCGATCATGCTCGGCACCACTGGTTTTCCTGTGATGGTGTCCAAGCTCCTGAGCGAGCATGGTGAGGAGAATCGCCGAATCATTACAAAGGTATCCTTGGTGTATATCACTTTGCTGAGCTCGGTCTTATTTCTTTGTTTATACATAGGAGCAGGCACAATTGCGAATCTCATGGCGGACAGTCAATTAATGTTGCTCATCCAGATGAGTTCGTTTGTGTTTTTGTTTCTGCCGCTTACCGTGATTCTGAGGGGTGTTTTTCAGAGTGATGGGCTGATGCTCCCCACTGCGGTCTCTCAATTGGCTGAGCAGCTCATCAGAGTAGGCGTCCTGCTTGTTTTATCTTTCTATTTTGTGAGACATGGCTATTCGCTTTATGAAACAGGAGCGGGTGCGGTGTTCTCTTCTATAGCTGGAAGTGCGGCTTCACTCATTTTGCTTCTTTTCCTTTGGCTGACCTATCGGAAGCGGTCGTCAGCGAGCAAGACATTAAAACAGGCTACACTGCGGAAAAAAGATGTGCTGAAGAGTTTGGTGCTTTATACATTGACGATTTGTGTGAGTGGATTGCTGATCCTATGGATGCAAATGATCGATGCTTTTCACTTGTATGCGCTACTGCGCAGTGAGGGACTGAGTGAAGCAGCTGCAAAGGCGGCAAAAGGCGTATATGACCGAGGTCAGCCGTTCCTGCAGCTCGGGACGGTGTTTGCAATTAGTATTGGGACGTCTCTTGTTCCGTTTTTGTCGTCGGCCTTAAGAAAAGGGCAGCATGAAGCAATTCGTGAAAAAGTACGTACATCGTTTAAGGCAACATCGGTGCTGGGGATTGGTTCAGCTGTCGGTCTTATATGTATTTTATCGTCTGTGAACATTATGCTTTTTCGTAATGACTTAGGGACAGATGCGCTGCAAATATTTTGCATATCCATTGCCTTCACATCAATGGCGATTACGCAAACCGCTTTACTTCAGGGTCTGGGACATACCGTGTACCCGGCTGTTGTGGTCCTGATCAGTGTACTGGTGAAATGGGGTCTGACGCTGGCTCTTGTCCCGTTATTCGGCATTTATGGAGCCGCATGGTCGACTGTTTGTGGGTTTCTCGCCGCCGCTGCGCTCAATGCGGTGTATTTGAAGCATAAAGGGTGGATTTCAATAAGAGAGCTATTCCCAGTGAAAATTCTTTTATCAGCAGCATTCATGGCTGTCGTTTTAATTGGATATCAGGCATTGTTTTCTTGGATCATTCCCTTTGAGAAACGACCGTTTTCTGTTTTAGAGAGCCTGACTTCAGTTTTTATTGGTGGTTTCGCCTTTTTATATAGTATTCTTAAGCTAGACGTATTTACGGAAGAGGAATGGAGACTCATTCCATTAGGAGAAAAGATTTTATATTTTAAACAGATGAGAGGGAATCGAAATGGTAGGTAAGATTACAGTCGTTGGTCTTGGGGCAGGCGACATGGATCAGCTAACGCTCGGTGTATATAAGCAGCTGAAGCAGGCGAAAGAAGTATACATGAGAACGCAGGATCATCCACTCACCGCAGAATTGATGCAGGAGGTCCCGTCTCTGACCTTTTTTGATGAGATATATGAAAAGCATGATCAGTTTGATGCAGTGTATGAGGAAATCACAGACATTCTCTTCCAAGAGGCTGAGGGGAAAGATATTGTGTATGCAGTACCAGGTCACCCGTTTGTAGCGGAAAAGACAGTGCAGCTTCTTGTTTCACAACAGAAGGAGCGCGGGGTTGAGGTGTACGTCGCTGGTGGACAAAGCTTTTTGGATGCGACGTTTAATTCCTTACAGATTGACCCAATTGAAGGGCTGCAATTCGTTGACGCAGGGGATATGAGAGCGGATGATCTGAAGTTGACCCAGCATGTGCTGATCTGTCAGGTATATGATCAGATGACAGCCTCGAATGTGAAGCTGACCCTCATGGAAAAGCTACCTGACGATTATGAAGTCTTTATCGTAACGGCAGCTGGAAGCAGTCAGGAACAGATTACAGGTGTTCCTTTATTTGAACTTGATCGAGATGTGTCGATAAATAACTTAACGAGTGTTTATGTGCCTCCAATCCAAGATGAAAAGCTACTCTATCAACAATTTGACACTTTCCGTGAAGTCATTCGTACATTAAGAGGTCCTGGCGGCTGTCCTTGGGATCAAAAACAAACGAATGAGTCGCTCAAACCATATTTAATTGAAGAATGTTATGAGCTGCTGGAAGCCATAGATGAAGACGATCCAGATCATATGGTTGAAGAACTCGGAGATGTACTGCTGCAAGTTTTACTCCATGCCCAAATTGGTGAAGATGATGGTTACTTCTCAATGGATGACGTCATCCAGCATGTCACAGAAAAAATGATTCGACGACATCCGCATGTGTTTGGTGATACGGATGTGTCTGAAGCATCAGATGTCGTCGCCAACTGGGAAAAAATCAAGCAGCAGGAAAAACCGGAGCGTGCAGCTTCTATTTTGCAATCCATTCCAACGACTCTTCCAGCTTTAACAAAAGCTTATAAGCTCCAAAAGAAAGCAGCGAAAGTGGGCTTCGACTGGACAGAAGTAGAAGATATTTGGAACAAATATGAAGAAGAAAAGCAGGAATTCCTTGTGGAAGTGGCAGATAAGACGGATGAAGGTGCAACAAAGCAGATGAAGGATGAATTTGGGGATCTTTTATTTGTTCTCGTCAACATCGGCAGATTTTATCACCTAGAGCCTGAAACCGCCCTCTCTTCCGCAAACACAAAATTCATGCGGCGCTTTCAGCATATTGAACAAAAAGCAAAGGACATAGGGCGTTCACTAGAGGACTTGACCCTAGAAGAAATGGACGATCTGTGGAACGATGCTAAACGCATAGAAAGAGGTGAACATACATGAGACTAGATAAATTCTTAAAAGTGTCTCGTTTAATCAAAAGAAGAACATTGGCAAAAGAAGTAGCCGATCAAGGGAGAATTTCCATTAATGGCACGCAGGCGAAAGCCAGCTCTGACGTGAAAGAAGGGGACGAGCTTCAAATTCGCTTTGGCCAAAAGCTTGTGACTGTTCAAGTCAACGAGTTAAAAGACACAACGAAAAAAGAAGAAGCTGCTGGCATGTATACTGTGCTAAAAGAAGAGAAAACAGCAGAATAGGGCTTGTTCTAAATGTCCCGCCTGTCACATACAATGCAGTAACAATGCAAGTATGAGATATGGGGGATGTATAAATGAATCAATATTATAATCAACCTCAAGGCACGAAGTTGTCATCAGAAGCCGAGCATCATGTCACAATGCGCAACAGAAAGCATTTAGATATTACCGGGGTCAAACAAGTCGAGAGCTTTGATAATGAAGAATTTCTGCTTGAGACTGTCATGGGAGTCCTTGCCATTCGCGGAGAAAATCTGCAAATGAAAAACTTAGATGTAGAAAAGGGCGTTGTGTCCATTAAAGGGCGTGTCTTTGACTTAATCTATGTAGATGAGCAGCACGGGGAGAAAGCTAAAGGATTTTTTAGCAAGCTGTTTAAATGACACTGACGGTCCAGTTTTATACGATGCTTTCGATGGCGGCGATGGGCATCTGGCTGGGCGCATCGCTGGATACGTACAAGCTGTTTGTGAACCGGGAAAAAACAGCAAAATGGCTGCTGGTCATTCACGACCTCCTTTTTTGGGTGGTGCAGGGTCTGTTATTCTTTTATGTCCTGCTGCTAACCAATGAGGGAGAATTCAGACTTTATATTTTTCTAGCTGTTGCTTTAGGTTTCTCGATGTACCAGGCATTGATGAAACAGCTGTATATGAACATCCTCAAGTTTGTGATGAGGTGTATTTATCAGACTGTTCTCTTCCTGAAAAGGCTGATCATGTCGATGGTTTTCCAGCCCATTCGCTGGATCGTCGGTTTGATCATAAGTGCTCTTCTGTTCTTGTTCCACTCGCTCTTACGCCTTGTTCGTTTTGCGTTTCGACTCGTGTGGAAGGTGCTGTATATTGTTTGTTATCCGCTTATTTGGTTACTCAATGTAACCATTATTCATCGAATTCCCGAAAAATGGCGAACATCAATGAGGTTGTTTTTCTCAAAAGGAGCAGGAATTTTACAAGGGATCAAGAAATTATCTCGTACCATGAAAACGAAATGGAAACAATTCTGGACAAAGTAAGAGAGGAGGCCTTCATCCTTGAACGAGAGAAAAAGAAATATCGCACAAATTCAAAATGATTATCAAAAACAAATGGAACAGCAAGCGCAGCGCCTAAAACGCAAACGCCGGGGACTCCTTAGAAGGCTTACCGTGTTTGGAGTCATTGTGCTCATGTTTGCTGTTTTGGTAACAAGTGCCCTCTGGTCGCAATCGTCTGCATTGAAAGAAAAAGAAGAGAAGAAGGTTGCGCTTGAAAAAGAATTGAAGCAATTACAAACAAAGCAGGAAGATATTTCTGATGAAATCAAAAAGCTGAAAAGCAAAGAATACGTACTCGAACTGGCACGACGGGACTATTATATGTCTAAAAAAGGCGAAAAAATCTTTGATGTGGGCAATAAGAGCGATTAGCCTTGTTGACACTTAAAATTCAGTTTATGTATAATTGAACAAATGAGATTTTTTTATAAGTCTAAGGAGGAGCACTTTTTTTATGTCGATTGAAGTTGGCAGCAAGTTACAAGGGAAAGTTACGGGCATTACAAATTTTGGAGCTTTTGTGGAGTTGCCAGGCGGTTCAACTGGTCTCGTTCATATCAGTGAGGTAGCCGATAACTATGTAAAAGATATTAATGAGCATTTAAAAGTCGGTGAACAAGTTGAAGTGAAAGTGATTAACGTTGAAAAAGACGGTAAAATCGGCTTGTCCATTAAAAAAGCAAAAGATCGTCCTCAACAACAACAATCAAGACCGAGCAGAAATGATTTCCGTCCGAAGGAATCGTTTGAGCAAAAAATGAACAAATTCTTAAAAGATAGCGAAGATCGCTTAACATCTTTAAAACGTAACACGGAATCAAAACGTGGGGGGCGCGGAGCAAGAAGAGGTTAACTTGTTGCTGCTTTCTATATATTTTTCACAACAAAGCATCTGCTGTTTAGCGGGTGCTTTTTTTAATACAAATTCAACGTTTTTTGTGCATTTGCCATTTAATTTAAAACTTTCTATTGACGGACAAGCGAATCCTTTGTATTATAGTTCTTGTGCTTCTTAGCGCATTTTACATTATGGCGGTGTAGCTCAGCTGGCTAGAGCGTACGGTTCATACCCGTGAGGTCGGGGGTTCGATCCCCTCCGCCGCTATCCTTTTAAAAAGAACAATAAGCAAGGCCCGTTGGTCAAGCGGTTAAGACACCGCCCTTTCACGGCGGTAACACGGGTTCGAATCCCGTACGGGTCATCTTCAAAACAGCTTTCTATAGGAAAGCTGTTTTTTTGTGCTTTCGTAAAATTCTGATGAAAGACATCGACTTTCAAGAAAGTATGCCTTTTTGGCAAATAAAGCGTCGAACGTTTTATGGAAACGACAACTTCTTTTGACAAAATTTCTTTTTCACCTTCGCTATAATGACAAGCAACGAATATCAGGTGGGGGATGAAAAGATGGAAAAACTAGAAAGAAGAACTGATTTAACGGGAGCCGGGTTTGAAAGAATCAGTGCAGGGTTAAAAAAGATGAAAAACCTGTTTCTTCATCATACGCATTCTCTTTTTTTCTATAAAGGGTTTATTTATGTTGTTCTGGGCTTTTTATTGGGACGAGCCTTTATCTTATCTGAAATTATGCCGTTTGCATTGCCTTTCTTTGGGTCCATGCTGCTCATTAAAAGGGATAAAGCGATGCTTGCTTGTCTTGCTTTACTCGCTGGGGCGATGACGATATCACCTCAAAATGCATTATTCGTGTTTGCGTCATTGATCGTGTTCCTTCTCATGTCAAAGGTCGTTTCATTCATCATCAAAGACCCGGTGAAAACATTACCGGTTGTAATTGTGCTCTCAATGCTGATAACCAGGGGAGCTTTTGTATACCTCGAGCAGGGTGCGGTTCAAAGCTATGACTATGTGATGGCAGGGGTTGAAGCTGGACTTGCCTTCATTCTGACACTGATATTTCTTCAAAGTTTGCCGATTTTTACAGTCAGGAAAATCAAACACTCTTTAAAGGTTGAAGAAATTATTTGCTTTATGATATTAATCGCTTCAGTTTTAACAGGTCTGGCTGGGATCACATTTCAAGGAATGCAGGCAGAGCATATTTTGTCACGATATGTAGTGCTGAGCTTTGCCTTTATTGGAGGAGCGAGTATTGGTTGTACAGTGGGTGTTGTAACTGGATTAATTCTTGGTCTCGCCAACATCGGCAACCTTTATCAGATGAGTCTGCTTGCCTTTTCAGGCTTATTAGGCGGATTACTAAAAGAGGGGAAAAAAGCAGGAGCCGCCATCGGCTTGATTGTGGGTTCTTTACTAATCTCCCTCTACGGTGAAGGGTCAGCAGGGCTAATGACCACGCTATATGAATCACTCATCGCAGTTGCACTGTTTTTGCTCACGCCACAGTCAGTAACGTCCAAGGTGGCAAAATATATTCCTGGTACGGTAGAGCATGTACAGGAACAGCAGCAATATGCCAGAAAAGTACGAGACGTGACAGCAAAAAAGGTAGATCAATTCTCTAATGTATTTCATGCGCTGTCTGAGAGTTTTGCGACATTTTACGAATCCATTCCTGAGGAAAAGAAGCAGGAAGAGGATGTAGATCTTTTTTTAAGTACGATCACAGAACGTTCCTGTCAAACGTGCTATAAGAAAAATAAATGCTGGGTGCAGAACTTTGATACAACCTATGAACTCATGAAACAAGTTATGCATGAATCTGATGAAAAAACGTACGAGCATAACCGGAAGTTGAAAAAGAAATTCAGTCAGCACTGCTCAAAATCAAAGCATGTAGAAGAATTGATTGAAGAGGAGATAGCTTACTATAAAGCAAATCAGACCTTAAAGAAAAAGGTCCAAGACAGCAGGCGCCTTGTGGCCGAACAACTTATGGGTGTCTCACAAGTCATGGAGGATTTTTCCCGGGAAATAAAACGAGAAAGAGAGCAGCATTTTATTCAGGAAGAGCAGATGATAGAAGCACTTCAGAACTTTGGAATTGAAATTCAGCAAGTTGAAATTTATAGCTTAGAACAGGGAAATGTTGATATAGAGATGAGAATTCCCTATTGCCAAGGTCATGGGGAATGCGAAAAAATCATCGCTCCAATGCTCTCGGATATTTTAGAAGAACAAGTTTTAGTCAAAGCAGAGCAGTGTGCGGAGCATCCAACAGGTTATTGTCATGTTGTATTCGGTTCTGCAAAATCGTATCGAGTGTCTACAGGTGTAGCACATGCAGCGAAAGGCGGAGGATTAGTATCTGGAGACAGCTACAGCATGATGGAGCTGGGTGCAGGTAAATATGCCGCAGCTATTAGTGATGGGATGGGAAATGGAGCAAGAGCCCATTTTGAAAGCAATGAAACGATCAAGCTGTTAGAAAAAATTTTGGCGTCTGGTATTGATGAAAAAGTAGCGATTAAAACAATTAATAGCATTTTATCTTTACGGACAACAGATGAAATCTATTCCACATTAGACTTATCCATCATTGATTTACAGGATGCGAGCTGTAAGTTCCTCAAGATTGGCTCCACTCCAAGTTTTATTAAACGTGGTGATCAAGTGATGAAGGTACAGGCCAGCAACTTGCCTATTGGCATTATTGATGAATTTGAAGTAGAAGTGGTGAGTGAACAGATGAAGGCAGGAGATCTCCTTATCATGATGAGCGACGGTATCTTTGAAGGACCAAAGCATATCGAAAATCATGATTTGTGGGTCAAACGAAAAATGAAGAGCTTTAAAACAGAAGATCCGCAAGAGATTGCTGATTTATTAATGGAGGAGGTCATTCGCACAAGAGCAGGTCAAATTGATGACGATATGACGGTTGTCGTCATTAGGATCGACCACAATACACCAAAATGGGCATCCATTCCGACAGGTACATTCTATCTTCAGAAACAAGAGATTTCTTGAAATATCGTATAATATGAATTTCTTCTGGCGATGATGGGGTTATAAGCATTCAGTTACAATCCCAGGAGGAATGAAGATGCGAAAAGGTCACGTAAACCAAATCTTACTGATTACAGATGGCTGCTCAAATCATGGGGAAGACCCACTTGCGATTGCCGCATTGGCAAAGGAGCAAGGGATCACAGTCAATGTCATTGGCATTATGGAAGAGAACAGACACGATCATGAAGCGATGAAAGAAGTAGAGGGGATTGCTCTAGCAGGCGGAGGCATTCATCAGGTTGTCTACGTTCAGCAATTGTCTCAAACCGTACAAATGGTGACAAAAAAGGCGATGACGCAAACGTTACAAGGTGTTGTGAATAAAGAATTGCAGCAAATTCTTGGCAAAGATACTGAAATTGAAGAACTTCCCCCAGATAAGCGTGGAGAAGTGATGGAGGTTGTGGACGAGCTCGGTGAGACGGTTCATCTTCAAGTGCTTGTGCTTGTGGATACGAGTGCAAGTATGAAACCGAAGTTGCCAACGGTCAAAGAAGCACTCATCGATCTCTCTATTAGTCTAAATTCGAGAATTGGTGAAAATAAGTTTGGGATGTGTGTATTTCCCGGGAAAAACTCAGATGCAGAAATTGTGTTGAACTGGACGCCTCGGTTCGATTCGTTATCATCGATTTTCCCGAAGCTGACAACAGGAGGAATTACACCGACAGGACCAGCAATTCGAGAAGCACTCCAGCATTTCAAATCAGTTCGTTCACGAAAAGGGCTGCTTGAAGCGAAGGAAGAACATGATGAATTCGGCTTCTAACATCCCATTAGGTACAATGATAAAAGGAAAGTGGCATCACCAACATTACCGCATTGTAAAAGAGCTGGGAAAAGGGGCGAACGGTGTGGTTTATCTGGCCGAATCGTCAAAGGGGCAAGTGGCCCTTAAAGTGAGTGATGACAGTATGCTCATTGCATCTGAAGTCAATGTATTAAAATCCTTTTCAAAGGCTCCTGTGAAAACCATGGGGCCTTCTTTTTATGATATGGATGATGCTCTTTATCCTGGAATGTCAGAGAAACGGTCGTTTTATGTCATGGAGTATGTCAGAGGGCCATTGCTGCTTGAATTTGTGAAACAAAAAGGCGATGAATGGATCGTCGTTCTCATGATTCAACTGTTGTCTAACCTTGCTCACTTACATAAGGAAGGCTGGATCTTCGGTGACTTGAAGCCTGATAATCTCATCGTTTCAGGCCCCCCAGCTACGATTCGATGTATTGATGTTGGAGGAACAACGAAGGCAGGAAGGGCGATTAAGGAATACACCGAGTTTTTTGACCGCGGCTACTGGGGCTTCGGTACAAGAAAAGCAGAACCTTCTTATGATTTATTTGCTTTAAGTATGGTCATGGTGAACTGTGCCTATAAAAAAGAATTTAAAAAAGGGGCAGAACCAGAAAAGCAGCTTTATCGAGCGATTGAAGGACATCCTTTATTAAAGCGATATGAGAGGGTGTTGAAAGCGGCTCTCCAAGGCAAATATCAATCAGCCGCAGACATGAAAAGGGCGATGCTGAAAGAAGGACAATTACTTGCTTCAAGAAAATCACGACAAAAGAAGCCATCACAGCAAAATAGGCAAAAGCCAGCTGTTCCCCAACATCAACAGGTCGCACCTTCACGATCAAGAGTTGCTGCTGCGAAAAGAACATCAGTACGCAAAAAATCAGGCGGGCTTTTTGAAACCATTTTCATCTTATGCAGTGTGCTCGCTCTTTACTGTGCCTATGTGGTTTTATTCCTATTATAGAGCTGTAAAAAAGCAGGCTTCTTCTTTGCTTGGAGCTAATGAAAGTGATAGGATATGTATATCTTTAAATTACCTGCTCTTTGTGAGGAGGAAGTTGTGAATAGAATTGAATCTTTTTTGAAAAAACATGATGTTTTCCTTGAAAATACGACAGTCATTGTCGGGGTTTCTGGCGGACCAGATTCTATGCTCTTGCTGCATGAACTAAACAAACGTCGAAAAGGTTCCTTTCAGCTGATTGCAGCCCATGTAGATCACATGTTCAGAGGAGAAGAATCCTTTGCTGATTTGGCATTTGTTGAAGCGTACTGTAAAGAGCATGAGATCCTTTTTGAATCGGCTCGTATACAGGTCACCCAATATGCAAAAGAAAACCGCTTAAACAAACAGGCAGCTGCAAGAGAGTGCAGATATGCTTTCTTTCGTCAATTGATGGAACAGTACAACGCTCAATTTATAGCGCTTGCACATCATGGAGACGATCAAGTAGAAACAATGGTGATGAGGCTGACAAGGGGTACTGTTGGAATAGGACTCGCAGGTATGCAAGCAAAGCGCCCTTTTCAAGAAGGGTGGCTGATTCGTCCGCTGATTGGATATTCTAAGGATGATGTACTCACTGCTTGCGAAAAAGAACAAGTTCCTTATGTCATTGATCAAAGCAATCACACCGATGACTACTTGAGAAACCGGATCAGAAGACACGTTCTTCCCGTGTTAAAAGAAGAGGCACCTCATGTGCATGAAAGCTTTCAGTTTGTAAGTGACATGCTGACTGAGGATGAGCAGTACTTGCAGGCATTAACAAAGGATCAAATGCATCAAGTCATTACGAATCAAACGCCTAAGCAAATTGAGATCAAAACGAAGCCTTTGCTTGACCTGCCTTTGCCTTTACAAAGAAGAGGCATTCAACTAATATTAAACTATCTTTATGAAAACACTCAATCAGCGTTTTCAAACCAGCATATTCTAGGGACTTTGGACTGGTTATCTCATACTGATCAACCGTCTGGATCATTAGATTTGCCAAAAGGTTTACAAGCTGTCAAATCTTATGATCACTGTATGTTTACCTTTGAACGATCGCTTGTCATAGATCAGTCATATACTCATCATTTAAAAGGTGAGCTAGGCGAGGAACTTTTTCTCCCGAATGGACAGTCTATCTTGGTATCAAATCATGTTCCGAAGGATGCACGGAACGGAAACCATTTTTTCTTGCTTCAAAAAGATCATGTTCGTCTTCCTTTGATCATTCGCTCACGAAAAAACGGTGATCGAATCAAACTTAAAGGGATGAATGGATCAAAAAAGGTGAAAGATATATTTATTGATAAAAAAGTGCCTCTTGCAGAAAGAGACAGCTGGCCGATCGTCACTGACTCGGATCATCAAATCATCTGGATCCCAGGTCTGAAAAAATCCGTTTTTGAAGAAATTGATATGACAAACAGCGATCTCATTGTATTACAATATAGACAGCACGAAAATTTGTAGGGGGCAAGCAAAAGCATGAAACAAGATATTGAAAAGATTTTGATCTCAGAAGAAGAGATCCAGCTAAAAGTGAAAGAACTGGGTGCAACATTAACCAGCGATTATGATGGTAAATTTCCCCTGGCTATTGGTGTTTTGAAAGGGGCTCTTCCATTCATGGCAGACCTGATCAAACACATTGATACATATTTAGAGCTTGATTTTATGGATGTATCTAGCTACGGAAAGTCTACCGTATCTTCTGGAGAAGTGAAGATCATCAAAGATCTAGATACTTCTGTTGAAGGAAGAGATATTCTAATTATGGAAGATATCATCGACAGTGGGTTAACTTTGAGTTATCTGGTAGAGCTTTTCCGATACCGTAAAGCAAACTCCATTAAAATTGTGACATTGCTTGATAAACCAAGCGGCCGCAAAGCAGACATCAAAGCAGATTATGTTGGGTTTGAAGTACCAGATGCATTTGTTGTTGGCTATGGATTGGATTTTGCCGAACGTTACCGAAACCTCCCGTATATTGGAGTGTTAAAACCATCTGTTTACGAAGGCTAATGAGCACACGTTTACATGAGGTTATTGGTTGTGTTGGAATGATTTTCTATGATACTATTGAACATAGTTGTGCTTACTGTGGGAGGAGGTAAGGAATGAATCGGGTTTTTCGTAATACGATTTTTTATATACTTATTTTATTACTTGTGATAGGGGTTGTCAGTTGGTTAGGATCCCCTAATCAAAAGCCTGAGAACATGTCTTACAGCAAATTTTCGCAAAATTTAAGTGCGGGAAAAGTGGAGAGTATCTCCATCCAGCCTGTAAGAGGGGTTTATGAAATTCGTGGTCAATTAGATGGCGCGAAGAAAGATGAATACTTCATTACCCATGTTCCAGATGGTCAAGGTGTTGACCAGATTTACAGTGCACTGAAGAATACAGATGTAAAAGTAGAACCAGCACCTGAAACAAATGGATGGCTGCAAGTTCTGACAACCATCATTCCATTCATCATCATCTTTATCCTGTTCTTCTTCTTATTGAACCAAGCTCAAGGCGGTGGAAGCCGTGTCATGAACTTTGGTAAGAGTAAGGCGAAGCTTTACACAGAAGAGAAGAAACGTGTGAAATTTAAAGATGTTGCCGGTGCGGATGAAGAAAAACAAGAGCTCGTAGAAGTGGTTGAATTCTTAAAAGATCCACGTAAATTTGCGGAGCTTGGCGCAAGAATCCCTAAAGGGGTTTTACTAGTAGGACCTCCAGGTACAGGTAAAACATTGCTTGCGAGAGCATCTGCAGGAGAAGCAGGCGTTCCTTTCTTCAGCATCAGTGGTTCTGACTTCGTCGAGATGTTCGTCGGTGTCGGTGCATCACGTGTACGTGATTTGTTTGAAAATGCGAAAAAGAATGCACCTTGCTTAATCTTTATTGATGAGATTGATGCAGTGGGTCGTCAGCGTGGAGCAGGTCTTGGTGGTGGTCATGATGAGCGTGAACAAACGCTTAACCAGCTTCTTGTTGAAATGGATGGTTTTAGTGCCAACGAAGGGATTATTATCATTGCTGCAACGAACCGTGCAGATATCCTAGATCCTGCATTGCTACGTCCGGGACGTTTTGACCGTCAAATTACGGTTGACCGCCCAGATGTCATTGGCCGTGAAGAAGTACTGAAGGTTCATGCGAAAAACAAACCGCTTGATGATACAGTCAACTTGAAAGCCATTGCAAGCAGAACACCAGGGTTCTCTGGGGCAGATCTTGAGAACTTACTAAACGAAGCAGCACTTGTTGCTGCCCGTCAAAACAAAAAGAAAATTGATATGCGTGATATCGACGAAGCAACTGACCGTGTCATTGCTGGACCGGCTAAGAAAAGCCGTGTCATTTCGAAGAAAGAACGCAATATCGTGGCGTACCACGAAGCAGGTCATACCGTCATTGGACTTGTCCTTGACGAAGCTGACATGGTGCATAAAGTAACGATCGTTCCTCGTGGTCAGGCAGGCGGATATGCGGTCATGCTTCCAAGAGAAGACCGTTATTTCCAAACGAAGCCAGAGCTTCTTGATAAAATCGTCGGCTTGCTCGGCGGTCGTGTTGCAGAGGAAATTACGTTTGGTGAAGTAAGTACAGGCGCTCACAACGACTTCCAGCGTGCAACAGGCATTGCAAGAAGAATGGTCACAGAGTTCGGTATGTCTGATAAACTTGGTCCTCTACAATTCGGTCAAGCACAAGGAGGTCAAGTATTCCTTGGCCGTGATTTCAACAACGAGCCGAATTATAGTGAAGCGATCGCTTATGAAATTGACCAAGAAGTTCAGCGCTTCATCAAAGAAAGCTACGAACGTGCAAAACAAATTCTCACTGAGAATAAAGATAAGCTAGAAATCATCGCACAAGCTCTTCTAGAAGTGGAAACATTAGATGCTGAACAAATTAAATCTCTTTACGATACTGGAAAGCTTCCAGAGCGTGTATACGCAGATGACGAAGAGAAAAACGATGATGTGAAAGTGAACATCAAGAAAAAAGAAGAAGACGAGGAGATTTAATCTCCTTCTATAAAAAGCTGTCGGGCTCACCGGCAGCTTTTTTTATTTCGATTCATGAATGGATCGGTTTCGAATTGTTTACAAATGGAACTCAATTCGTGTATGGTATGATAGAAAGTCGAAAAATGCTCTTTTTGAGACACTATTCAAAGTGGTGATGAAGTTGTTACTCGTGATAGATGTAGGAAACACAAATACCGTTTTAGGTGTTTATCATAATGGCGATTTGAACTACCATTGGCGGATTGAAACAAGCCGTCATAAAACAGAAGATGAATTTGGTATGGCAATCCGATCCTTATTTGACTATGTAGGGCTGATGTTTGACCAGATAGAAGGGATTATCATTTCTTCTGTTGTCCCGCCAATGATGTTTGCTCTGGAAAGAATGTGCGAAAAGTATTTTCACATTACTCCTCAAATCGTTGGGCCTGGCATGAAGACTGGATTAAACATTATGTGTGATAATCCAAAGGAAGTCGGCGCTGATCGAATTGTGAACGCAGTGGCGGCCATTCACCTGTATGGGGCGCCTCTCATTGTGGTAGACTTTGGAACGGCCACAACCTACTGCTATATCAATGAACAGAAACAATACATGGGTGGGGCGATTGCACCTGGTATTACCATCTCAACAGAGGCTTTATATACAAGAGCGGCAAAACTGCCGAGAATTGAAATTGTCCGTCCAGATCACATTGTTGGAAAAAATACCATCAGTGCGATGCAATCCGGCATCCTTTATGGATATGTTGGTCAAGTCGAGGGCATAGTGAAACGGATGAAGCAGCAAGCCAAACAAACACCGAAAGTCATTGCAACAGGCGGTTTGTCTACATTGATTGGAAATGAATCAGACTGTATTGATATTGTCGATCCGTTCCTCACATTAAAAGGACTTCAATTAATTTATGAACGCAATCGTGTCGGTGTATTATAGGAGGGTTTAATCAAAATGGATTATTTAGTTAAAGCGTTAGCATATGACGGGAAAGTCCGTGCGTATGCTGCGAACACAACAGATACAATCAACGAAGCGCAGAGAAGACACCATACGTGGCCAACTGCTTCAGCTGCAATCGGCAGAACCATGACAGCGACTGTCATGATGGGAGCCATGCTGAAAGGCGAGAATAAATTAACTGTCAAAATTGAAGGCGGTGGGCCGATCGGAGCCATCATTGCGGATGGAAACGCAAAAGGTCAGGTGCGCGGATATGTCTCAAACCCACAAGTTCACTTTGATTTAAATGAACATGGGAAGCTGGACGTTAGACGTGCTGTTGGAACATCTGGAACGTTAAGTGTTGTCAAAGATATCGGACTGAAAGACCACTTTACAGGGCAAACAGAAATTGTCTCAGGTGAAATTGGAGATGACTTTACTTATTACCTCGTCTCCTCTGAACAAGTGCCATCCTCTGTAGGTGTGGGTGTTCTTGTCAATCCAGATAACTCGATCCTTGCAGCAGGCGGTTTCATCATTCAATTGCTGCCTGGAACAGAAGATGCAGTCATCGAAAGACTCGAAAAGAGATTATCAACCATTGAACCAATCTCTAAACTGATTGAAAAAGGGATGACTCCTGAAGAAATTTTAGAAGAAGTGCTCGGTGAAAAACCTCAAATTTTAGAAACTGTACCTGTCGAATTTTCTTGTAACTGCTCAAAAGAACGGTTTGCCAACGGTATTATCAGCCTAGGGAAAGCCGAAATTGAGGATATGATTGAACAAGACGGACAAGCAGAAGCTCAATGCCATTTTTGTAACGAAACGTATGTATTTACAAAAGAAGAGCTAGAAGAGCTACGTGAAGAAATAACCCGCTAAGCTCTAAGCAGCGGGTTTTCTTTTTAGAATGGAAAGGAGACGAAAGATGAGACTGAAAGCAAGAGTGGTATGGACATTTATCCTCGTTCTGCTCATGATTAATGCCGTTGTCATTGCATATGTATTAACAAAATCACAAATGTCGCAGGCTTCTTCAAATGGGAAGAGCGGTGAAGAAATTGCTTCTATTGGGAAAGAGAAAGTCACACGTCAAGAATGGTTAAAGAAAATGGAAGACCGCTACGGAAAGGCAACACTTGAACAAATGATCAATCAGAAGGTAGTCAATCAGCTTGCGAAAGAAAACAAACTGGAGGTATCTTCAAAAGAGATCAATCGTGAGCTGCTGATGCTGAAAGCGGTATCTAATAATTTCTACGAAGACGGTCATACAAGCGAAAAGGAATGGAAAGAGCAGATTCGTTATCAAATTTTATTAGAACAGCTTCTAACGAGAGATGCGGTCGTTTCTGAAAAAGAAGCCAAATCCTTTTATGAAAAAAACAAAGACTTGTATCAATATGATGACTCATACCGAATTCGCCACATTGTTGTGAAAACAAAAGACGAGGCACAAAGTGTATTAAAAGATTTAAAGGGCGGATCTAGTTTCGAAGCTGTAGCAGCTGAACGATCCACCGATCGATATACCTCTCCTTACGGCGGAGATCTTGGATTTGTCACAGAAGAGCAAGAAAGCATTCCAGCCCTATACATACAAGAAGCCCAAAAGCTTAAGCCAGATGAATGGACGAAAGAGCCGATCGAGATTAAAAATGGTTATGCCATCATACAATTAAAAGAAAAATTAAATGGCCGCTCCTTCTCTTATGAAGAAGTCAAAGATCAGATCAAAAGGCAGATCGCCATGGAAGATCTGGGTGAAAAGGCGAATGTCAAAACCCTGTGGAAAGAAGCAAAAGTCACATGGTTTTACGATGGAGAGCAGGACTAAAAGCATTGACAAAATTTTTCGAAATTGATAATTTAATATTAATACAATAAAATTACTCGGAGATAGAGGTGTTAGTGATGGCTCGTATTGCAAATTCAGTTTTTGAACTAATAGGAAATACACCAGTCGTTAAATTAAACCGTTTAGTAGATGAAGACAGTGCGGATGTCTACTTGAAACTTGAATATATGAACCCAGGCAGCAGTGTAAAAGATCGTATTGCGTTAGCGATGATCGAAGATGCTGAAGCAAAAGGTACATTAAAAGCTGGTGACACACTCATTGAGCCAACAAGCGGAAACACAGGAATCGGTCTTGCGATGGTCGCGGCTGCAAAAGGAATCAATGCGATTTTAGTTATGCCGGATACAATGAGTCAGGAGCGCCGCAACCTTTTACGCGCTTACGGTGCAGAGCTTGTCTTAACACCGGGTGCAGAAGGAATGAAAGGTGCCATCAAAAAAGCAGAAGAATTAGCGGAAGAGCACGGATACTTCATGCCTCAGCAGTTCAGCAATGAAGCCAACGCTGAGATTCACCGCCGCACAACAGGGAAAGAGATTCTTGAACAGTTTGACGGCGAACTTGATGCATTTATTGCAGGAGTTGGTACGGGTGGTACGATTACAGGTGCTGGTGAAGTCCTGAAAGAAGCCATTCCATCTATTCAGCTTTATGCGGTAGAACCAACAGATTCTCCTGTACTATCAGGCGGGAAACCAGGTCCGCATAAAATTCAAGGCATCGGAGCAGGCTTTGTTCCATCTATCTTGAACACAGAAGTATATGACGGCATTATCCAAGTGAAAAACGAAGATGCATTTGAACTTGCAAGAAAGGCAGCGAAAGAAGAAGGAATCCTTGGTGGTATATCTTCAGGAGCAGCCATTTATGCAGCGCTTCAAACAGCGAAGAAGCTTGGTAAAGGGAAAAAAGTTCTAGCGATTATTCCAAGTAACGGTGAACGTTACCTTAGTACGCCGCTTTATCAATTTGATTAAACAATACACCCCAGCATTTGCTGGGGTTTTTTTATGAATTCTGAAGATGGAAAGCAAATACTATTTTCTAAATAAATTGGATTGCATTACAATAAGATTAATGAAAATGAAAAAGGATGATAACATGACACAACGTAGGCCGATGGGCATCAAAATTCCTTTTACGAAAGATGCATTCTTGAAACGATACGAACAATTAACGGCTCATGAATCACATCACGTCCTTCTTGAAAGTGCACGTGGCGGAGAATACAGTATTGCCGGCATTCATCCGATCGCTAAAGCGAAAGGGAAGGACGGGATGACCACCATCCATTATCAGAATGAGGTGTTGTTCAAAGAGGGAGATCCTTTTAGGGCATTTGCTGATTGGTTTCAAACCCTACAAACCGAAACGAACGATGAATATCCTGACTTCCAAGGTGGAGCGATTGGATTTTTAAGCTATGATTACGCAAGATATATCGAGCATTTTAAAATGCTGTCCATCGATGATTTGAAGACGCCTGATTTGTATTTCCTCGTATTCAATGATGTCGCTGTCTTTGATCATAATAAAGACGTCCTCTGGCTGATGACTCATACAGAAGGAGACGAACCTGTCAGTGAAGTTCATCAAAGACTCGAAAAATTAAAGCAAAGCTGGACAAGCACATCAGAAGAATCAGCACATTCACCTGTCAATGTGTCTTCTTCGGAATGTGTACCTGCTGCACCTTTTACTGAAGAAGCTTTCGGGGAAGCTGTAGAAACGATTAAACAATATATCGCCAGCGGTGACGTGTTCCAAGTGAACCTATCGATTAGACAAGATGAACAGCTTCATACCCACCCATATCATTTATACAAAACATTACGTCACGTGAATCCATCTCCATATATGTCATATCTGCACACGCCAGATTTCCAAATTGTCTGTGGATCTCCAGAACTGCTTATTAAGAAAAAAGGCATTCAGCTCGAAACAAGACCGATCGCTGGCACAAGATCAAGAGGCAAGGATGATGCGGAAGATCAAGCGCTGGCAAAAGAACTCATTGAAGATGAAAAAGAACGCGCAGAACATGTGATGCTCGTTGATCTTGAGCGGAATGATCTTGGACGAGTGTCTACTTATGGCTCAGTCAAGGTGAACGAGTTTATGGCCATTGAGAAATATTCACACGTGATGCACATTGTATCAAATGTCCAAGGGGAGCTGCGTGATGATTGTGATGCAGTAGATGTCATGAGAGCTGTATTCCCAGGCGGCACAATTACAGGTGCGCCAAAAGTGAGAACAATGGAAATCATAGAAGAGCTTGAGCCGACAAGGCGTGGGCTTTATACTGGATCTATAGGCTGGTTTGGATTCAATCAAGATATGCATTTTAATATCGTCATTCGCACGGCTTATTGTACAGGGGGCAGAGCCTTCATGCAGTCAGGTGCAGGCATTGTCATCGATTCTGTACCAAAGCACGAATACAAAGAATCGATTAAAAAAGCCTATGCAGTGAAAAAAGCATTACAGTTGAGCAAAGAAGAGACTATTTTGAGTTAGAGGTGAGCAGAGTATGATATTAATGATTGATAATTACGATTCATTTACGTACAACCTGGTTCAGTATTTAGGTGAGCTTGGGGAAGAACTGATTGTAAAACGAAACGATCAAGTCACTATTCAAGAAATCGAAGAGCTCAAGCCAGACTTTCTGATGATTTCTCCAGGACCTTGCAGTCCGGATGAAGCAGGAATTAGTATGGAAGCGATCAAACATTTTGCTGGGAAGATTCCGATCTTCGGTGTCTGTCTAGGTCATCAATCCATTGCACAAGTATTTGGTGGAGATGTCATTCGTGCGGAGCGGTTAATGCATGGGAAAACATCAGAGATTGAACATGACGGCAAAGGTGTCTTCACGGGACTCCAAAATCCGCTCGTCGCAACGAGATATCATTCATTAATTGTTAAAGACGAGACGCTACCGGAGTGCTTTGTCAGAACAGCGAGCACAAAGGAAGGCGAACTCATGGCCATTCGCCATAAAGAACTTCCGATTGAAAGTGTTCAATTCCATCCAGAATCGATTATGACGTCCTTCGGTAAAGAAATGCTCAGAAATTTCATTGAAACCTATCGTAAAAAGGGGAATGAAGTAAACGCATGATCATTTACCTGAACGGTCAGTATATAGAGGAGAAAGACGCGACTCTTTCTCCTTTTGATCATGGTTTTCTATATGGCATCGGTGTATTCGAAACATTTACCTCTCTAGCAGGACAAGTCTTCTTGTTAGACTGGCATCTTGAAAGGCTCAATCAATCATTGCGTGACCTTTGCATCGAATCCACAATAGAGAAACCATTTGTACTCGACATCATTCAAACATTATTCAATCAAAACCAAATAACGGACGGTCATGCGAGGATCCGCTTCAATGTTTCTGCGGGCAGAGGCAATGGATTTTCTGCAGACCCTTATGAGGAGCCTGTTGTTTTTGTGATGATCTCCCCATTCCGGCCAGAATCAATAGTAGATGAAAAACAGGGAATCATTCTTGATACAAGAAGAAACACACCGGAAGGTCCAAGACGGCTCAAGTCGCATCATTACATGAACAACCTGCTGGCGAAAAGAGAAGTAGGGAACGATCCGTCTGTAGAAGGGATCTTTTTAACAAAAGAAGACGATGTGGCAGAAGGAATTACGTCAAATCTATTTTGGCGAAAAAAAGATGTGATCTATACACCTTCACTTGATACCGGCATTTTAAACGGGGTTACCCGTCGATATTGTATCGAAACGCTGCAAGCTTCGGGGATTCCACTAATAGAAGGAAGATATCCACTCTCACACTTGCTCTCAGCTGATGAGGCGTGGATGACCAATTCGGTTCAGGGAATTGTGCCTTTTAAAAATATCGGAGACACCGTCCTGCAAAACCACAACCGAACGATTTCGACCAAGCTGAGAACAGAATATACAAAAGAACGTCTAGAACATAAAGAGTAGGTGGACACAATGACACAACAATTGATAAAGCAGCCTAAAATCATACAAGCCAAGCACCATACCCTTAGTTATGAAGAAAAGACATTGGTCATGGGCATTTTAAATGTCACACCGGACTCTTTTTCAGATGGAGGAAAATTCAATCAAATTGATAAAGCGCTAGCTCATGCAACGCAGCTCATAGAAGATGGGGCGCATATTATTGATATTGGCGGTGAATCGACTCGGCCGGGAGCGGCACTTGTCTCAGAGCAAGAGGAGCTTTCAAGGGTCATTCCTGTCATTGAGAAGATCACAAAAGAATTGGACATACCTATTTCTATTGATACGTATAAAGCCCATGTCGCAGATGAGGCAGTGAAAGCGGGAGCCTCAATCATTAATGATGTATGGGGGGCGAAAGCTGATCCTCAAATGGCGCATGTGGCAGCGAAGCACAACGTGCCAATCATCTTAATGCACAATCGACCAGAGCGGAATTACACCCATCTGATTTCAGATATGATTGCAGATCTGAAAGAAAGTGTTCACATTGTGAAACAAGCGGGTGTCCGTGATGACATGATCATATTAGATCCTGGTGTAGGATTTGCGAAAAATAAAACTGACAACCTCATGGTCATGAATGAACTTGAACATTTTTGCCACCTAGGGTATCCGCTGCTTCTAGCAACATCCCGCAAACGATTCATCGGTGCAGTTTTAGACCTGCCGCCTGAAGAACGTACTGAAGGAACGGGTGCGACGGTCTGTCTTGGGATTCAAAAGGGCAGCGCGATGGTCCGAGTGCACGATGTAAAAGAAATCGCAAGAATGGCAAAAATGATGGATGCCATGCTGAATAAAGGAGGCGCTTATCATCGATAAAGTATATGTAAACGGAATGGAATTTTACGGCTATCACGGTGTATTTGCAGAAGAGAATAAACTAGGCCAGCGCTTTCGTGTGGACCTAACAGCTTCACTGGATTTAAGTAAGGCAGGACAAACGGATGACCTAAATGAGACCATCAACTATGCTGAGCTCTACAACATCTGCAAAAATATTGTAGAAGGGGCCCCAGTGAACCTCGTTGAAACGCTGACAGAAAGAATTGCAAATCAAGTGTTAAAGGACTTTCCGACAGTTCAAGAATGTACAGTAAAAGTAATCAAACCA
The DNA here is from genome assembly GCF_003946835.1 of Bacillus sp. 2B09. Lineage (NCBI taxonomy): Bacteria > Bacillati > Bacillota > Bacilli > Caryophanales > Bacillaceae > Bacillus > Bacillus sp. 2B09. The sequence goes on along the minus strand of NZ_RPSG01000015.1, from coordinate 3,804 downwards.
GATCCGCCAATTCCAGGACACTATCAGTCCGTTGCCATTGAAATGACGAGATCACGCGCATGAACAATACAGCTTATATCGCTTTAGGCTCAAACATAGGAAAAAAGGAAACCTACTTAAAAGAAGCTGTCAAAAAACTTCACGAATATCCAGGTGTTCAAGTTGAATCCATTTCATCTATATATGAGACAACACCTGTAGGCTACGAGAATCAGGATGACTTCTTGAACATGGCTGTGAAGATTTCCACCTCGCTTCGTCCTGAAGAACTTCTATCACTGACTCAGAACATTGAGAAGGAGTTAGGCAGAACAAGAGAAGTGAGGTGGGGTCCTCGGACAGCTGACCTTGACATTTTACTTTATAATCGTGAAAATATTGAAACAGAACAACTTGTAGTGCCGCATCCTAGAATGTACGAACGTTTATTCGTTCTTGTTCCGATGAGTGAGATTTGCCCAGAAATCGGCGAAGCCCAGATAAACGCCGTAACAGACCAAGAAGGTGTAAGCATATGGAAAAAGACATGTGGGGTAGAAGAATTCGTGCATACCGAAAGCTAAAAGGGTATACTCAGGAAGGGTTCGCCAAAAGACTGGGCATCTCTGTCTCTGTCTTAGGGGAAATTGAGCGAGGCAATCGATTACCAACAAACCAAATGGTTGGTCAAATAGCAGATGCTTTAAATATAACGGTGGAAGAACTTTCACCAATTCTTGAAGAAGAAAGGAGGGGACATGATGTTTAAAATCGGAGATATCGAAATTAAAAACAAAGTAGTGCTCGCACCAATGGCTGGTGTGTGTAACTCTGCTTTCAGACTCACGGTGAAAGAGTTTGGAGCGGGCTTAGTCTGCGCTGAAATGGTCAGTGACAAAGCGATCTTGATTAATAATGCCAGAACGATGGGCATGCTGTACATTGATGAACGTGAAAAACCGTTGAGCCTTCAGATATTTGGGGGAGAAAAGGACACGCTCGTAGAAGCGGCCAAGTTTGTAGACCAGAATACAACGGCGGACATTATTGATATTAATATGGGATGTCCTGTGCCGAAGATTACGAAATGTGATGCAGGAGCGAAATGGCTACTTGATCCAAACAAGATTTATGAAATGGTCTCTGCTGTTGTAGATGCTGTAGATAAACCTGTTACGGTGAAAATGAGAATGGGCTGGGACGAAGACCATATCTTCGCTATCGAAAATGCCCGTGCTGTTGAACGAGCAGGTGGACAAGCGGTTGCGCTTCACGGACGGACACGTGTACAGATGTACGAAGGAACAGCGAATTGGGATATTATAAAAGAGGTCAAACAATCTGTTTCCATTCCAGTCATCGGCAATGGAGATGTCAAAACCCCTCAGGATGCAAAACGTATGCTTGATGAAACGGGTGCAGATGCTGTCATGATCGGAAGAGCCGCACTAGGAAACCCGTGGATGATTTACCGGACGGTTCATTATTTAGAAACGGGTGAACTAAAAGAAGAGCCTAATGTGCGTGAGAAAATGTCTGTGTGCAAACTTCACTTAGACAGACTCATAGACCTGAAAGGCGAGCATGTGGCTGTCAGAGAAATGAGAAAACATGCAGCATGGTACTTAAAAGGTGTCCGAGGCAATGCAGATGTAAGAAACCAAATCAATCAAAGTGAAACGAGAGCGGAGCTTGTAAAAGTTCTAGATGACTTTACGATCGAAGCCGAGGCAAAAGAGCTTCAAAGAATAAAAGTAGGATAAGACTATCTTTCTTTTTGTAGCTCACTGCTAGTGCACGTACTGGCAGTTTTTCTGCTTTTCTCTGCAAAATACATTATTGGAGTGATATAAATGAGTAATGAAGGGCTTAATAACGAAGAATTAAATGATCAATTCCAAGTAAGACGTGACAAAATGAATAAAATGAGAGAAGAGGGTATCGATCCATTCGGTGAACGATATGACCGTTCTCATCAATCTGCACAAATTATTGCTGAATATGACGAGTTTTCAAAAGAAGACTTAGAAGAAAAAGCAGCTCAAGTAACAATTGCTGGCCGTATGATGACAAAACGCGGAAAAGGGAAAGCTGGCTTTGCACACATTCAAGACTTAGAAGGACAAATTCAAATCTATGTGCGTAAAGATAGTGTAGGAGAAGAAGCTTACGAATTATTCAAAAGCTCGGACCTAGGCGATATTATCGGTGTGACGGGAACCGTATTTAAAACGAATGTAGGAGAACTTTCAATTAAAGCGACTAGCTTTGAGGTTCTGACAAAAGCACTTCGCCCGCTCCCTGATAAATATCACGGACTAAAAGATGTAGAACAACGCTATCGTCAGCGTTACCTTGACTTGATTGTCAATCCAGAAAGTAAGCAGACGTTCATCATGCGAAGCAAAATCATTCAATCAATGAGAAGATACTTAGATTCAAAAGGATACCTAGAAGTTGAAACACCAACAATGCATAGCATCCCTGGTGGTGCATCAGCTCGTCCTTTCATTACTCATCACAATGCACTTGATATGCCGCTTTATATGCGTATTGCGATCGAGCTGCACTTAAAACGCCTAATTGTCGGTGGTCTAGAGAAAGTATACGAGATTGGCCGCGTATTCCGTAATGAAGGAGTCTCAACTCGTCATAACCCGGAATTTACTATGATTGAGCTGTATGAAGCATATGCAGACTATAAAGATATCATGAACCTAACGGAAAACTTGATTGCTCATATTGCTCAAGAGGTACTAGGAACAACAACGATTCAATATGGAGAAGATGAAATTGATCTAAAACCTGAATGGAAGAGACTCCATATGGTTGAAGCAGTCAAAGAAGCGACAGGTGTAGACTTCTGGCAAGAGATGTCTGTAGAAGAAGCAAAACAGCATGCTGCTGATCACGGTGTTGAAATCACAAAAAACATGACAGTAGGTCATATTATCAATGAGTTCTTCGAGCAAAAAGTAGAAGAAACACTGGTTCAGCCTACTTTTATTTACGGGCACCCAGTCGAGATTTCTCCATTAGCTAAGAAAAATCCTGAAGACCCGCGCTTCACGGACCGCTTTGAGCTATTCATCGTGCGTCGCGAGCATGCAAATGCATTCACCGAGCTGAATGATCCAATCGACCAAAGAGAACGTTTTGAAGCTCAATTAAAAGAACGTGAAGAAGGAAATGACGAAGCGCATCTCATGGATGACGATTTTGTTGAAGCATTAGAATATGGCATGCCGCCAACAGGCGGACTAGGAATCGGTATCGACCGATTAATCATGCTACTAACAAATTCTCCATCAATCAGAGATGTACTGCTTTTCCCGCAAATGAGAAACCGTTAATACATCAACAAAAGCGCCATTTGATCTGTGGCGCTTTTTATTTTTCATAAAATGAAACTTTTTTTAAAAAAACTATTGCAAGAAAAGAATCCAGATGGTATATTATTATTCGTTGCCGCAAAACAGCAACGAGGTTGAAAAAAGAAAATGAAAAAAGTTCTTGACTTCAACCGAAGAAAAATGTTAAGATATTAAAGTCGCTTACGAGCGATAACGAAGATGATCTTTGAAAACTAAACAAGACAAAACGTACCTGTTAATTCGAGTTTTTATAAAAAAATCCTATGATACTTCATAGGTAGTCAGTCAAACTGGCGAAAAACAAAACTTCGGTTTTGTACTTTTTCGGAGAGTTTGATCCTGGCTCAGGACGAACGCTGGCGGCGTGCCTAATACATGCAAGTCGAGCGGACAGAAGGGAGCTTGCTCCCGGATGTTAGCGGCGGACGGGTGAGTAACACGTGGGTAACCT
>NZ_RPSG01000014.1:0-66134 GCF_003946835.1 Bacillus sp. 2B09 | reverse complement strand
TCCATCAGGTTTGGTGGCGATAGCGAAGAGGTCACACCCGTTCCCATACCGAACACGGAAGTTAAGCTCTTCAGCGCCGATGGTAGTTGGGGGTTTCCCCCTGTGAGAGTAGGACGCCGCCAAGCTTTTCAAAGGATCAGTTCCAGTCGGAACTGGTCTTTTTTGTGTTTTTGGGACGTTTGGCACCAGATAAATGTGGAAATAATATTGTTAGTTGAGCGATTATCTTGAAAAATCGATCGAAAAAATTTATAGTAAGATTAAAGTCAAATATAGTCAAAGTCAATGGAGGAGGAGGCGGAGTGGCACAAAATATTTCTGATATCATCGAGCAGTATTTGAAGGAAGTCTTGGATCAGAATGGTCGAGAAATATTAGAAATTAAACGCAATGAAATTGCAGATAAGTTTCAATGCGTACCTTCACAAATTAACTATGTTATCAATACACGCTTTACGAGCGAAAGAGGTTATATCGTCGAAAGTAAGCGTGGCGGCGGTGGCTATATCCGTATCATTAAAGTCAAAATGAATGATGAAGTCGATTTATTGAACAACATTATTTCCCAAATATATCATCGTTTATCACAGGCTGCATCTGATCATATCATCATGCGCCTTGTTGAGAACAACATTTTATCTGAAAGAGAAGCAAAGATGATGATTAGTGTCATGGACCGTTCTGTTTTACACATTGATTTACCTGAACGAGATGAACTGCGGGCTCGGATGATGAAAGCGATGTTAAATGCTTTGAAATTAAAGTAAAGCGGGTGAAAAGATTGATTTGTCAAGAATGCAATGAGAGACCAGCCACTTTTCACTTTACGAAAGTAATAAATGGAGAAAAACAAGAAATGCACATATGTGAACAATGTGCAAAAGAAAACAGTGATTCATATGCTATGAGTGGAAACCAAGGTTTCTCGATTCACAACTTATTATCAGGCTTATTGAATATTGATCCTAGCTTTACCACAAGTGCGAATAAAGGATCATCTATTTTTCAAGAGGCAAGAGAAGTGGATCAATGTCCTAAGTGTGGCTTAACTTTTCAGCAATTCAGGAAAACAGGCCGTTTTGGCTGTGCAGAATGTTATCGAACCTTTGATCAGTATTTAAATCCTGTTTTAAGGAAAGTCCATAGTGGAAATACAGTCCATAATGGAAAAGTCCCTAAACGGATTGCCGGCAGTCTGCATGTTCGCCGGAAACTTGAGTTAATGCAGCAAGAACTGAAGCAGCTGATTGAACAGGAAGAGTTTGAAAAAGCAGCGGAAGTTCGAGATCAAATTCGTGCATTAGAGCATGAGCAATCTCAGCAGAGGGAGGGAGATTAACGACATGTCGCTCCAGCATTTTATTCAAGACGCATTAAGTCAATGGATGAAACAGAAAGGACCAGAAAGTGACATTGTTCTAAGCAGTCGTATTCGGCTGGCACGCAATCTAGAGCATGTTCGTTTCCCAACTCAGTTTTCTCAAGAGGAGGCTGAAGCTGTTCTTCAGCAATTCGAGCAAAAGTTTGCGAGCCAGGAATTGAAGGACATTGGAAACTTTGTTCTGATTCGAATGAATGAAACGCAGTCTTTGGCTAAAAGGGTACTTGTTGAAAAGCATTTGATTAGCCCCAATTTAGCAGAATCAAGATTTGGAGGCTGTTTGCTTTCAGAAAATGAAGAAATCAGTGTCATGCTGAATGAGGAAGACCATATTCGTATTCAATGCTTGTTCCCAGGATTTCAGCTGGCCAATGCACTAAAAGCAGCTAACCAAATAGATGACTGGATTGAAGAGCAAGTGGATTATGCGTTTTCTGAAAAGCGAGGATACTTAACGAGCTGTCCGACCAATGTAGGTACAGGTATTAGGGCTTCAGTCATGATGCACTTACCAGCATTAGCCCTAACAAGACAAATGAATCGCATTATTCCTGCAATTAATCAATTAGGTCTTGTGGTCAGAGGAATTTATGGTGAGGGTAGCGAAGCAATAGGGAACATCTTTCAAATTTCAAATCAAATGACACTGGGTCAATCAGAAGAAGATATTGTAGATGATTTGAATAGTGTGACGGCACAGCTCATTGAACAAGAGCGATCTGCACGTAAGGCATTATATCAGACGTCTAAAATTGAACTTGAAGACAGAGTGTACCGTTCCTTGGGGATTTTGGCTAATTGCCGCATGATTGAATCTAAGGAAACGGCTAAGTGTTTGTCAGATGTGCGACTTGGAATTGATTTAGGTATCATTAAGGGGCTTTCAAGTAATATACTGAATGAACTCATGATTTTGACACAGCCTGGCTTCCTTCAGCAATATTCAGGAGGAGCCTTGGAACCAAATGAAAGAGATATAAAACGAGCAGCAATTATCAGAGAAAGGCTGCGCTTAGAAATGCATAGGAATGGACAGGAGGATGAAACGATATGATGTTTGGAAGATTCACTGAAAGAGCTCAAAAGGTATTAGCACTTGCACAAGAAGAAGCCATTCGCCTAGGCCATAAGAACATCGGAACAGAGCATATTTTACTTGGTCTTGTACGTGAAGGTGAGGGCATCGCCGCAAAAGCATTAGAAGCACTGGGCCTTGTTTCAGATAAAATCCAAAAAGAAGTCGAGAGCTTGATTGGAAGAGGGCAAGAGGTGTCTCAAGCTATTCCTCATTACACACCTAGAGCGAAGAAGGTTACGGAGCTTTCTATGGATGAAGCGAGAAAGCTGGGTCATTCCTATGTAGGAACAGAACATATTCTTTTAGGTCTTATTCGTGAGGGAGAGGGTGTAGCTGCCCGTGTTTTAAATAACCTCGGAGTGAGCTTAAATAAAGCACGCCAGCAAGTTTTGCAGCTTCTAGGCAGCAATGAAACGGGTGCATCTGCGGCAGGATCTAATAGCAATGCCAATACACCAACTTTAGATAGCCTGGCAAGAGACTTAACGGCTATTGCGAAAGAGGACAGCTTGGACCCTGTGATTGGCCGTAGCAAAGAAATCCAGCGTGTCATTGAGGTATTAAGTAGAAGAACAAAGAATAACCCTGTGCTGATTGGAGAGCCTGGTGTTGGTAAAACAGCGATCGCAGAAGGCCTCGCACAGCAAATTATTCACAACGAAGTGCCTGAAATTCTGCGTGATAAACGAGTCATGACACTTGATATGGGAACCGTTGTAGCGGGAACGAAATATCGTGGTGAATTCGAGGATCGTTTGAAAAAAGTCATGGACGAAATCCGTCAGGCTGGAAATATCATTCTCTTCATTGATGAGCTTCATACACTGATTGGTGCAGGAGGAGCAGAGGGTGCGATTGATGCCTCTAATATTCTAAAACCATCTTTAGCACGTGGTGAGCTTCAATGTATCGGGGCAACAACGTTAGATGAGTACCGTAAATATATTGAAAAAGATGCTGCACTTGAACGTCGATTCCAGCCAATTCAAGTGGACCAGCCATCTGTTGATGAAAGTATTCAAATTTTAAGAGGGCTTAGAGACCGTTATGAAGCACATCACCGTGTGTCTATTACAGATGAAGCCATTGAGGCGGCGGTAAAGCTTTCTGATCGTTATATCTCCGATCGTTTCCTTCCAGATAAGGCGATCGACTTAATTGATGAGGCGGGTTCAAAAGTTCGCTTACGTTCTTTCACAACACCGCCTAATCTAAAGGAACTTGAGCAAAAGTTGGATGAAGTACGCAAGGAAAAGGATGCAGCTGTTCAAAGTCAAGAATTTGAAAAAGCCGCTTCTCTTCGTGATACGGAGCAACGTTTGCGTGAAAAGGTAGAAGTGACGAAGAAATCTTGGAAAGAAAAGCAGGGACAAGAGAATTCAGAGGTTTCTGTTGATGATATCGCAATGGTTGTTTCTAGCTGGACGGGAGTACCTGTTTCAAAAATTGCTCAAACAGAAACAGATAAGCTCCTGAACATGGAACAATTGCTCCACTCTCGCGTCATTGGACAGGATGAAGCAGTTGTTGCTGTTGCAAAAGCTGTAAGACGTGCCCGTGCTGGACTAAAAGATCCGAAACGTCCGATTGGCTCCTTTATTTTCTTAGGGCCAACAGGTGTTGGTAAGACTGAGCTTGCAAGAGCACTTGCCGAGTCTATCTTCGGTGATGAAGAAGCGATGATTCGTATTGATATGTCTGAGTACATGGAAAAACACTCGACTTCAAGACTTGTTGGATCACCTCCAGGCTATGTGGGCTATGATGAGGGCGGTCAGCTGACTGAAAAGGTGAGAAGAAAGCCGTATTCTGTCGTGCTTCTAGATGAGATTGAAAAGGCGCACCCTGATGTGTTTAACATCTTACTTCAAGTATTAGAAGATGGTCGTCTCACTGATTCTAAAGGTCGTACTGTTGACTTTAGAAATACGATTTTGATTATGACTTCAAACGTTGGAGCTAGTGAGCTGAAGCGCAATAAATATGTTGGCTTTAACGTGCAGGATGAAAGTCAAAATTACAAAGATATGAAAGGCAAAGTAATGGGTGAGCTGAAACGTGCGTTTAGACCGGAGTTCATCAACCGTATTGATGAAATCATTGTCTTCCACTCACTCGAAAAGAAACATCTAAAAGAGATTGTGTCTCTCATGTCTGATCAATTGACAAAACGACTAAAAGAGCAGGACCTTTCAATTGAATTGACGGAAGCAGCAAAAGCCAAGATTGCCGACGAAGGTGTAGATCTTGAGTATGGTGCTCGTCCGTTAAGAAGAGCGATTCAAAAGCACGTCGAGGATCGACTTTCTGAGGAATTGCTGAAAGGCAATATTGAAAAGGGCCAACATATCGTATTAGATGTAGAAGATGGAGAAATTGTCGTAAAAGCAACGGCTGCTACGAACTAATATAGTAAGAAAAAAGTGTGAGGCATACCAGTAAGTTGGATGCCTCCCTTTACTTATTTTCTGACCAGTATAAGGAGTTGTATTCTTCAATCTATGGCTAAGTCAAAATCAAAATTTATATGCCAATCGTGCGGTTATGAGTCAGCCAAATGGATGGGGAAATGTCCCGGCTGCGGCACTTGGAACAGTATGACAGAAGAGGTCGTTCGTAAAGAGCCGGCAAATCGTCGAAGTGCGTTTAATCATTCTGTTCAAACCATTCAAAAACCTTCACCTATATCTGCAATTGAAACATCCGAAGAACCCCGAATTAAAACGAATTTAGAAGAATTTAACCGAGTATTAGGAAGTGGAATTGTCAAAGGTTCACTCGTTCTTATTGGCGGTGATCCTGGGATTGGGAAGTCCACACTATTATTACAAGTTTCAGCACAGCTATCAGATCAGAATCAGAATGTGTTATACATATCTGGTGAGGAATCAATCAAACAAACGAAGCTTAGGGCGGACCGTCTCGGTATTGAAAGTGCCTCTTTACATGTTTTGGCTGAAACCGATATGGAGTATATAACGTCTGCTATACAAGAGATGAAACCCGCTTTTGTTGTGGTCGATTCAATTCAAACCGTTTATCAAAGCGATATCACGTCAGCTCCTGGATCTGTTTCTCAGGTGAGGGAATGTACTGCTCAGCTGATGAAAATTGCCAAGACGAATGGTATTCCTATTTTTATCGTTGGTCACGTGACGAAGGAAGGCTCGATTGCTGGGCCGCGCCTTTTAGAGCATATGGTAGATACAGTTCTTTATTTTGAAGGGGAGCGCCATCATACGTTTCGTATTTTACGGGCAGTGAAAAACCGTTTTGGTTCAACGAATGAATTAGGAATTTTTGAAATGAGAGAGGAAGGGCTCACAGAGGTATTAAACCCATCAGAAATCTTCTTAGAAGAGCGGTCAGCAGGTGTATCTGGATCGTGTGTTGTTGCCTCAATGGAAGGAACAAGACCTGTTCTAGTGGAGATACAAGCACTTATTTCACCGACGAGCTTTGGGAATCCACGGAGAATGGCTACTGGCCTTGATCATAACCGAGTGTCATTGCTTATGGCCGTTTTAGAAAAACGGGTAGGGCTGCTGCTGCAAAACCAAGATGCCTATTTAAAGGTCGCAGGTGGTGTGAAACTTGATGAACCAGCGATTGACTTGGCTATTGCCGTTAGTATTGCATCAAGCTTTAAAGATGCAGCGCCGCATCAAGCAGATTGCTTTATAGGAGAAGTGGGTCTGACGGGAGAAGTCAGAAGAGTATCAAGAATTGAACAGCGTGTGCAGGAAGCTGCTAAACTAGGATTTAAGCGAATGTTTATTCCTCAGGCGAATATAGATGGATGGAAAAAACCGAGAGGGATTGAGTTAGTCGGTGTAGAAAATGTAGCAGAGGCACTTCGTATTTCACTAGGGGGATCATAGAAATGGAAAAAGAGAAAAAAGGAGCGAGAGAAGTCGATCTCTTAGATATTGTCCAGTTTGTGGCACCGGGGACACCCCTGCGGGCAGGGATTGAAAACGTCCTAAGAGCCAATACTGGAGGGCTCATTGTTGTTGGTTATAACGATAAAGTGAAAAGTGTGGTAGATGGAGGATTTCATATTAATTCTGCATTCTCCCCAGCACATTTATATGAATTGGCGAAGATGGATGGGGCGATTATTTTAAGTGACTCTGGTCAAAAAATCTTGTATGCGAATACACAGCTCATGCCGGATGCAACCATTCATTCATCAGAAACAGGCATGAGACACCGAACGGCTGAACGTGTAGCAAAGCAGACAGGCTGCTTAATCATTGCCATTTCTGAACGTCGGAACGTCATTACCTTATACCAAGGGAATCGACGATATACGCTGAAAGATATTGGTTTTATTTTGACGAAGGCCAACCAAGCGATACAAACACTTGAGAAATATAAAACCATTTTAGATCATGCCATTTCTGCGTTAAGCGCCTTAGAATTTGAAGAGCTTGTGACCTTTGGTGATGTATTATCCGTGCTGCATCGTTATGAAATGGTACTTAGAATCAAAAATGAAATCAATATGTATATCAAAGAGCTTGGGACAGAAGGACACTTGATCCGTCTGCAAGTCAATGAGCTGATTACAGATATGGAGCAGGAAGCGGCTTTATTTATTAAAGATTACGTGAAAGAAAAGATCAAAGATCCATATGTGCTGCTGAAACAGCTCCAAGATATGTCGAGCTTTGAACTTTTAGATGACTCTATTTTGTACAAGTTACTCGGCTATCCAGCATCTACAAATATTGACGAATATGTGTACACAAGAGGATACAGATTACTTCATAAAATCCCTAGATTGCCTATGCCGATCGTTGAAAACGTGGTCGAAGCATTTGGTGTGCTAGATCGAATTATGGAAGCAGATGTACAAGATTTGGATGAAGTAGAAGGAATTGGAGAAGTAAGAGCGAAAAAGATAAAAAAAGGATTAAAAAGACTGCAAGAAAAACATTATATCGACCGTCAGCTATAAAAAGAGAAATTTTTCTTAAATACGGTTAAAAATGGATGAATATGGGTATATTAATGATGGTTTTGTTTTCTGTTCATGATGATAGGAAACTTAAGCATATATCAATGTCAGATGAAGGTGGATTGACAGATGAAAAATAAAGGAGGTGAAGGTATGTTAAAAAGAATCGTTCAGGCGTTTTTTATCATTTTCGGTGCAGTTGTAGGGATTTTTATCATTCCAGAGTTATTTCTGCTGTTAAATGTGAAGGACATACCTTTCATAACAAATGCTTACTCTTCAGCACTAATAGGAGCCGCTGTGTTCTTTATCATTGGTAAATGGTGCACAGGCTATGTGGTTAATTGGGTGAAATGGATCGAGGATTCTCTATTGAAGGCGCCTCTTCCTGATCTTATATCTGGAAGTTTCGGTTTAGTATTTGGACTTATTCTAGCATATCTTATTGTAAACGTGATCCCGCTAAACAATATCCCATATCATATATTTGGTACCATTATTCCGATTTTCCTGGCTTTCTTTTTAGGATACCTTGGATTTCAGGTAGGGTTTAAGAAGAAGGATGAAATGATGGGGCTGTTCTCTCGATCTGCAAAGGTCACAAAGAAAAAAGGAGCAGCTGATGATGAACCTGAAATAGAAGATAAAAAGCTGAAAATTTTAGACACAAGTGTTATCATTGATGGAAGAATCGCAGATATTTGTCAAACTGGATTCCTAGAAGGTGTGATGGTCATTCCTCAATTTGTACTCGAGGAATTACAGCATATTGCAGACTCTTCTGATGTATTAAAGAGAAATAGAGGCCGAAGAGGTCTTGATATTTTAAATCGTATCCAAAAAGAACTGGATATTAAAGTTGAAATTTACGAAGGTGACTTTGAAGATATTCAAGAGGTTGACAGCAAGCTTGTGAAACTCGCTAAGTTAACTTCAGGTGTTGTTGTGACAAATGATTTTAATTTAAATAAAGTATGCGAACTTCAAAAAGTAGCAGTGTTAAACATCAATGATCTAGCCAATGCAGTCAAACCGGTTGTACTGCCTGGGGAAGAAATGAAGGTACAGGTCATCAAAGACGGGAAAGAGCATAACCAAGGTGTTGCTTACTTAGATGACGGTACGATGATTGTGGTCGAAGAAGGACGCAATTATATTGGAAAAGACATTGATGTGCTCGTCACGAGTGTGCTGCAAACTGCTGCTGGAAGAATGATTTTTGCGAAGCCAAAACTTCTGGAGAAGGCGCTCTAAAGGGAGAACGAACATGTATTATGAAGTAGTTATTCCGGCTGCGGGGCAGGGGAAGCGAATGAAGGCCGGCCGCAATAAACTTTTTATTGAATTGAAAAGAATGCCGGTCATCATCCACACACTGAAGGTGTTTGACGCTCATTCACAATGCAGACGCATGATCTTAGCGATCAATGAAGAAGAGCGTCGTGACTTTGAAAGGCTACTGAAGGTACACGCTTTTCAAACGCCTGTTTCACTTGTCACTGGCGGTGAAGAACGGCAGCAAAGTGTATACGAAGGATTGAAGGCTGTGCAAGATGCGGACATCGTGCTTGTTCATGATGGCGCAAGGCCTTTTATTAAGCATACACAGATTGACTTGCTCGTTAAAGCAGCGATTGAAAAAGGCTCCGCAGTCGTAGCGGTACCAGTGAAAGACACAATCAAACGCGTTCAAGAAGGCAAAGTGGAACAAACCATTGAACGTCAGAGCTTGTGGGCAGTCCAGACCCCACAAGCTTTTCGTCATTCTATTTTAAAAGAAGCGCATGAACATGCGGAGCGGACAGGCTTTCTTGGAACAGATGACGCCAGTCTTGTGGAACAATTACACGGTGAGAGTGTGTATATTGTCCAAGGAGACTATACCAATATTAAACTGACAACACCGGATGATTTATTGGTTGCCAAGGCAATTATGGATGCGGAAAGAGGGTACTAGAACATGTTTAGAATAGGACAAGGTTTTGATGTACATCAATTAACAGAGGGAAGACCTCTTATTATTGGCGGTGTGACGATCCCTTATGAAAAGGGTCTACTTGGGCATTCAGATGCGGATGTACTGCTTCATACTGTGGCGGATGCCTGCCTAGGTGCGATTGCAGAAGGAGATATCGGCAGACATTTCCCAGACACGGATCCTGAGTTTAAAGATGCAGACTCTTTTAAATTACTTCAGCACGTGTGGGCACTTGTAAAAGAAAAAGGCTATACACTGGTGAATATCGATTGCACGATCATGGCGCAAAAACCAAAGATGGCACCATACATTCAGCCAATGTGTGAGAAAATCGCAGAAGCTCTTGAGGCAGATGTCACACAGGTGAATGTCAAAGCAACAACGACAGAGAAACTTGGATTTACAGGAAGAGGCGAAGGAATTGCCTCTCAAGCAACCGTACTTCTTCAGAAAAAGTAAAATCCGTTTTGATGAGAATGGGTTTTGATGATAAAATACGTTTATAAAAAATTGGTGTCAGACAACATGATGCAGATGAAAGGAAGTTAAACTCATGGGAAATGAAGTGCGTGTTCGTTATGCACCGAGTCCAACTGGTCATTTACATATTGGGAATGCTAGAACGGCTCTTTTCAACTATTTGTTCGCACGCAGCCAAGGCGGCAAATTTATTATTCGGATCGAGGATACGGATCAAAAGCGTAATGTAGAAGGCGGAGAAGAAAGCCAGCTTCGCCACCTGCAATGGCTCGGGATTGATTGGGACGAGAGCATTGATAAAGATGGGGGCTACGGTCCTTACAGACAATCAGAGCGTAATGATATTTACAAAAAATATTATGACGAGCTGCTAGAGAAAGATTTGGCGTATAAGTGCTATTGTACGGCTGAAGAACTAGAAGAAGAGCGTGAAGCACAAATTGCCCGCAGTGAAATGCCTCGATACTCTGGTAAATGCAGTCATTTATCAAAAGAAGAAGAGGACAAGCTGATTGCTGAAGGAAGAGAGCCAAGCATCCGCTTCCGAGTGCCTAAAGGAGAAATCATCAAATTTGACGATATGGTCAAAGGCGAGATTTCATTTGAAACAGACGGCATCGGTGACTTTGTTATTGTGAAGAAAGATGGTACACCAACGTATAACTTCGCTGTAGCGGTGGATGATCATTTGATGAAAATGACTCACATTCTTCGTGGTGAGGATCACATCTCGAATACACCTAAACAAATTATGGTCTTCAATGCATTTGGCTGGGATGTTCCGCTGTTCGGACATATGACGCTGATTGTAAACGAGAACCGCAAGAAATTAAGCAAACGTGATGAATCAATTATCCAGTTCATCGAACAGTATAAGAACTTGGGCTATTTACCAGAAGCTTTGTTTAACTTCATTGCACTACTTGGGTGGTCTCCAGTTGGCGAAGAGGAACTATTTACAAAAGAGCAGTTCATCGATATTTTCGATGTCAATCGACTTTCTAAGTCACCAGCTCTCTTCGATATGCATAAACTAAAATGGGTGAATAACCAATACGTAAAAGCACTTGATCTTGATCAAGTTGTGGCACTTACACTTCCACATCTTCAAAAGGCAGGCAAGGTAAGCGAGCAGCTGACAGAAGAAGAAAACACGTGGGTGCGCAAACTCATTTCTCTATACCACGAGCAATTGAGCTACGGAGCAGAAATTGTTGAGTTAACAGAGTTGTTCTTTAAGGAACAAATTGAGTATAATCAAGAGGCAAAGGAAGTTCTTGCAGAAGAGCAAGTACCAGAAGTGATGGCTTCGTTTGCAGGTCAGCTTGAACGTCTTGAGTCTTTCACACCTGATGAAATCAAAGCTGCCATTAAAGCGGTACAAAAAGAAACAGGGCATAAAGGTAAGAAACTATTCATGCCAATTCGTGTGGCTGTCACTGGACAAACGCATGGCCCAGAGCTTCCGCAAAGTATTGAACTACTAGGTAAAGAGACGGTATTAAACCGCATTAAACAAATATAAGGAAAATCGTTGCGAGGGAGAAGTACAATGTTTTCGCCTATCACAGAAAGAGTCTTCACCGGCTGAAAGAGACTTATGGGCAGACGTTGGAAATGCACCCTCAAGACCCTTGAGGAACACGTATGTTAGTATGCAAGGGCGGTACCCTCCGTTATGGGATGAAGTTGAGAAAGTTTGCAATAAGAGGCTTTCTAAACAGAGTGGAACCGCGTTTTCAAAACGTCTCTGTCATATGGCAGAGGCGTTTTTTATTTGTCCAAAAAAGAGAGTAAGTCCTAAGAGAGATTGATGGGGAAGAACGGGGGGAGCATGTGTTTTTCAAAATGCTGAAAGAAGATATTGATACTGTGTTTGATCAAGATCCTGCTGCTAGAAGCTATCTTGAAGTAGTGCTAACCTATTCAGGGCTTCATGCGATTTGGGCTCATCGTGTTGCGCATGCATTTTACAAGCGTAAGCTGTATTTTCTTGCGCGGATCATTTCTCAGGTCAGCCGGTTTTTCACAGGGGTTGAGATTCACCCAGCAGCAACCATCGGCCGGCGGTTCTTTATTGATCACGGCATGGGCGTCGTGATTGGGGAAACATGTGAAATTGGCGATAACGTCACTGTTTTCCAAGGCGTGACATTAGGGGGAACAGGGAAAGAAAAGGGAAAGCGGCATCCAACTATTTTGGACGATGCGCTGATTGCGACTGGTGCTAAGGTGCTCGGTTCTATTACCGTAGGAAAAGGGTCCAAGATTGGTGCGGGGTCTGTTGTGTTAAAAGACGTACCAGACCATTCTACTGTTGTAGGTATACCTGGGCGAGTGGTCGTTCAAAATGGAAAGAAAATCAATCGTGATCTCAATCATCAAGATTTGCCAGATCCAGTTTCTGATCGTTTCAAAGAATTGGAGCGAGAAATGGAAAAGCTAAAACGTGAGCTGGCTTCATTGAGCAGAAAGGAAGAACAATCATGACAATCAATATTTATAATACATTGACACGTAAGAAGGAAGAGTTTGTCCCGCTTGAACCAGGAAAGGTCAAAATGTATGTATGCGGACCAACCGTGTATAACTACATTCATATCGGGAATGCAAGACCGGCCATTGTATATGATACGGTACGTAAGTATTTAGAATATAGCGGCTATGATGTGAATTTCGTATCCAACTTTACTGATGTGGATGATAAACTCATCAAAGCAGCAAATGAATTAGGCGAGGATGTCCCAACGATTGCTGATCGATTTATCCAAGCATACTTTGAGGACGTCAGTGCATTAGGCTGCAAAAAAGCAGACCTTCACCCGCGAGTGACAGAAAATATGGATGATATCATTGCGTTTATCGCCACATTGATTGAAAAAGGCTACGCCTATGAAGCAGATGGTGACGTGTATTACAGCACACGCTCATTTGAAGGCTACGGAAAACTGTCTCACCAATCGATTGATGAACTAAAGACAGGTGCCCGTATTCGTGTAGGTGAGAAGAAACGAGATGCGCTGGACTTTGCTTTATGGAAGGCTGCAAAGGACCAAGAAATCTCATGGGATAGCCCGTGGGGCGAAGGACGCCCAGGCTGGCATATCGAATGCTCAGCCATGGTTAAAAAATATTTAGGTGATACGATCGATATTCATGCAGGCGGACAGGATTTAACCTTCCCTCATCATGAAAATGAAATCGCTCAATCTGAGGCTTTGACAGGCAAACCTTTTGCAAAGTATTGGATGCATAACGGATATATTAATATTGAGAATGAAAAAATGTCAAAATCACTAGGCAACTTTGTGCTCGTGCATGACATTGTGAAAGAACAAGATCCTGACGTACTTCGATTCTTTATGTTGTCGGTTCACTACCGTCATCCAATTAACTACTCAATGGACTTACTAGAGAGTACAAAGAGTGCGTTTAACCGACTCAAAACGTCGTATGCTAATTTACATCATCGCCTTGAAAGCAGCACGAATATCACAGAAGATAATGCTGAATGGTTGACAAAGATTGAAGAGCAGCGTGCGACATTTATTTCTGAAATGAATGATGACTTCAATACGGCAAATGCCATCTCTGTTTTATTTGAACTAGCGAAACAAGCGAATTACTATATGGAAAATGATCATACTTCCGAGGAAGTGATCAAGGCATTTATTGGCTTGTTCCAAGAAATCACCTCTGTCCTTGGCTTCTCATTAGAAGAAAAGCATACGCTTGACGAAGAAGTAGAAGCGTTAATTGAAAAACGCAATGAGGCTAGAAGAAATCGTGATTTTGCGCTATCTGATCAAATTCGTGACCAGTTAAAGAGCATGAATATTGTATTGGAGGACACTCCTCAAGGTACTCGCTGGAAAAGAGGAGAATAGGTCATGTTGAATTTTGAAAAGCTGAAAGACGGAAAACAGTTGAACGGACTTGCACTTGCTTATATGGGTGATGCCATTTTTGAAGTCTACGTGAGGCATCACCTCCTCCAAACGGGGGCGACAAAACCAAATGAGCTGCACAAACGAGCAAGCAAAATTGTTTCAGCTAAATCTCAGGCAGTTATTTTATTTACACTTCATCAGCAAGGCTTTTTCACTGAAGCAGAAGAAGCGGTGCTGAAAAGAGGAAGAAATGCAAAATCAGGCACAGTGCCTAAAAACACAGACGTTCAAACGTATCGTTATAGTACAGCGTTTGAAGCGCTCATGGGTTATTTATTTATTGAGAAGCAGGACGAACGCTTAGAAGAGTTGATTAGTCAGGCGATTGAAATCGGAACGTCAGGGAGGAAGACAAATGAGTCAGCAACATGATTATGTGATTGGGAAAAATGCAGTGATTGAAACACTGAAGTCAGATCGGGAGTTATACAAGCTCTGGATGGCAGAAAACACTGTAAAAGGACAAGCCCAGCAGGTCATTGAACTCGCGAAAAAGCAAAATATCACCATTCAGTATGTTCCGAGGAAAAAGCTTGATCAGATGGTAACAGGTCAGCACCAGGGAATCGTTGCACAAGTAGCAGCATATGAATATGCAGAATTGGAGGATCTGTATCAAATTGCTGAAAAGCGGAATGAACAACCATTTTTCATCATCTTAGATGAAATTGAAGATCCGCACAATTTAGGGTCGATCATGCGTACGGCCGATGCTGTTGGTGCACATGGAATCGTCATTCCAAAACGACGAGCGGTAGGCTTGACGACAACTGTTGCGAAAGCATCTACTGGAGCCATTGAACATATCCCGGTCGCAAAAGTAACCAATCTTTCCAGAGCTCTTGATGAAATGAAAGAAAGAGGAATCTGGGTCGCAGGAACAGATGCATCTGCGAAGCAGGACTACAGACAATTTGATGGCACGATGCCTCTCGCTCTTGTCATTGGCAGTGAAGGAAAAGGAATTGGCCGATTGATTAAGGAAAAATGTGATTTCTTGATTAAATTGCCAATGGCCGGGAAGGTCACTTCATTAAATGCATCAGTTGCCGCTAGTCTATTGATGTATGAAGTGTATCGAAAACGTTATCCGTTAGGAGAATAGAGATGGACATCCTCTTAGTCGATGGATACAACATGATAGGTGCATGGCCTCGTTTGCAGCACTTAAAAGAAAACAGCTTTGAAGAAGCCAGAGACGTGCTGATTCAACATTTAGCAGAATATCAAGCATATACAGGGTATCGAGTCATTGTCGTATTCGATGCCCATATGGTCAAAGGAATCGAAAAGAAGCGGACAAACCACCGAGTAGAGGTCATCTTTACAAGAGAAAATGAAACGGCTGATGAGCGGATTGAAAAACTGGCACAAGACTTAAATAACATTCGGACGCAAATTCATGTGGCGACCTCTGATTATACAGAACAATGGGCGATTTTTGGACAGGGTGCACTTCGTAAGTCAGCACGAGAGCTTTTAAGAGAGATAGAAGTGATTGAACGAAAGATTGAAACACGTGTCAAAAAGATTACTTCTGATAAACCAGCATCCAAAATTGAATTGTCAGAAGATGTATTGAAAACGTTTGAAAAATGGCGGCGGGGAAACTTGGAATAGCTTGACGATATTTCAACCATTATTGTATAATATTTCTATCTAGGTGCGGTCGGGGGGATCGAAGTGAATCTAAACAACAGCAAGGGTAAGTCCATCAGAGAGCAATTTTGCCAGTTGGAAGATGAACAAGTCATTGAAAGGGTTCATGTCGGAGATAGTGATGCGCTAGATTATTTAATAACGAAATACCGCAATTTTGTACGTGCGAAAGCAAGATCTTATTTCTTGATTGGAGCGGATCGAGAGGACATTGTCCAAGAGGGGATGATCGGACTTTATAAGTCTATCCGCGATTTCAGAGAGGACAAGCTAACTTCATTTAAGGCTTTTGCAGAATTATGTATTACCCGCCAAATTATCACCGCAATTAAAACAGCTACTCGCCAAAAACATATCCCGTTAAATTCCTATGTATCATTAGACAAGCCGATATACGATGAAGAATCGGACAGAACATTATTGGACGTCATTTCCGGTGCTAAAGCGCTTAACCCAGAAGATTTAATCATTAGCAAAGAAGAATTTGATGATATTGAAATGAAAATGGGTGAATTACTAAGCGAGCTGGAAAGAAAGGTACTTGTGCTTTATCTTGATGGCAGGTCCTATCAGGAGATTTCTGAAGATTTAAACCGTCATGTGAAATCAATTGATAACGCACTCCAAAGAGTAAAGAGAAAATTAGAGAAATATTTAGAGCTGCGCGAGATCAGTCTCTAATCAAACCTATATTGACAGCTTTTTCGACACTGTGATAAGGTACTAAGGAAATGATGTCGAGAAAATAGGTGTAAATATGAGGAAAAAGATTACTCTAGCCTGTAAAGACTGCGGAAGCCGCAATTATACGACAATGAAAAGTGTTGCTTCAGCAGCTGAAAGATTAGAAGTTAAGAAATATTGCAAGACTTGTAATTCACATAAAACACATTTAGAAACGAAGTAGGATTTGCGTTCTTTAATCTGTGGAGGTCTTTTACATGCGTATTATCAGTTTCTTAAAAAGTGTCGGGAAAGAAATGAAAAAGGTCAGCTGGCCAAAGAAAAACGAAATGGTCCGCTACACGATCACTGTTATTTTAACAGTCGTATTTTTTGCCATCTTTTTCTCTTTTCTTGATATAGGAATCTCACAATTAATCGAATTAATTCATTAATACTTGAATAATGGTCTGCTGAACGTGCTATAATAGATCATAATATGACTTGCCAAAAAACCCGTTTTACGGGTTTTTTCAATTGCTTGAAAATATTTACCGGTACTCGAGATTCGTCAAATAGACATTACGAAATGTGGGGAGGGAAGGACTAAATAGTCCTGAACGAAAATGGAAAAGAATTGGTATGTTGTGCATACGTACTCTGGCTATGAGAACAAAGTGAAAGCGAACTTGGAAAAGCGTGTTGAATCAATGGGCATGCAGGATAAAATTTTCCGCGTTGTTGTACCAGAAGAAGAAGAAACGGACATTAAAAACGGTAAGAAAAAAGTAGTGAAAAAGAAAGTATTCCCTGGATATGTGCTAGTAGAAATCGTCATGACTGACGATTCTTGGTATGTCGTTCGTAATACACCAGGTGTGACAGGATTCGTTGGATCAGCTGGATCAGGCTCTAAGCCGACAGCGTTATTACCTGGCGAAGCGGAAACCATTCTGAAGAGAATGGGACTTGAAGAGCGCAAGACAGAAATCGACTTTGAACTAAAAGAAACAGTCAAGGTCATCGATGGACCATTTGCTAACTTCACAGGCTCTATCGAAGAGATTGATTATGATAAAAGCAAAGTCAAAGTATTCGTTAATATGTTTGGTAGAGAAACTCCTGTGGAACTTGAGTTCACACAGATCGATAAATTGTAATTTAAAAGAGCTTGAAATGAGTGTATAGAAGTGGTAATATAGCAAAGGTACGTCTTGAGTTCGCTCAAGATCGCTAGCTAGTTATTTCGTCATTCATATAAAGAATGAAGTTGTTGAGTGGGAGGGGGATTCCCCTATTACCACATCACGGACTTTAAGGAGGTGTGTCTCGTGGCTAAAAAAGTAGTAAAAGTTGTTAAATTGCAAATTCCTGCTGGAAAAGCTAACCCAGCTCCACCAGTTGGACCTGCACTAGGTCAAGCCGGTGTTAATATCATGGGATTCTGTAAGGAGTTTAACGCTCGTACAGCTGACCAAGCTGGTCTTATCATTCCTGTTGAAATTTCGGTTTTTGAAGACCGTTCATTTACATTTATTACTAAAACTCCACCTGCTGCAGTATTACTTAAAAAAGCAGCTGGTATTGAGTCTGGTTCTGGTGAACCTAACCGTAATAAAGTGGCAACTGTTAAGCGTGATAAAGTACGCGAAATCGCGGAAACAAAAATGCCTG
Organism: Bacillus sp. 2B09; assembly: GCF_003946835.1. Classification (NCBI taxonomy): domain Bacteria; kingdom Bacillati; phylum Bacillota; class Bacilli; order Caryophanales; family Bacillaceae; genus Bacillus; species Bacillus sp. 2B09. The sequence goes on along the minus strand of NZ_RPSG01000014.1, from coordinate 48,308 downwards.
ACTTAAACGCTGCTAGCGTTGAATCAGCTATGCGCATGGTTGAAGGTACTGCACGCAGTATGGGTATTGTCATCGAAGATTAATTTTTTGTCTTGTTGGGTTGCGAGTTTGGTTTTGACAAGTTCGCAACCCTTATTCGTGGGAGGTTATTCCGCTAAAACCACATAAGGAGGATTTTTATAATGGCTAAAAAAGGTAAAAAGTATGTAGAAGCTGCTAAGCTGATCGATCGTACAAAAGCGTATGATGTTGCTGAAGCTGTTTCTCTTACAAAAAAAGCAAATACAGCGAAATTTGATGCGACTGTAGAAGTTGCTTTTCGTTTGGGCGTAGACCCTCGTAAAAACGATCAACAAATCCGCGGTGCAGTTGTACTTCCTAACGGAACTGGTAAAACTCAACGCGTTCTTGTGTTCGCTAAAGGCGAAAAAGCAAAAGAAGCAGAAGCTGCTGGAGCAGACTACGTTGGAGATTCTGATTACATCACTAAAATCCAACAAGGCTGGTTCGAATTCGATGTAATCGTTGCGACACCTGACATGATGGGTGAAGTTGGTAAGATCGGTCGTGTACTTGGACCAAAAGGTCTTATGCCAAACCCTAAAACAGGAACTGTAACTTTCGAAGTAGAAAAAGCAATCAATGAAATCAAAGCTGGTAAAGTAGAATACCGCGTTGATAAAGCTGGTAACATCCACGCGCCAATCGGAAAGGTTTCTTTCGAGGACGAAAAGCTTGTTGAGAACTTTGCAACAATCTATGACACAATCCTTAAAGCGAAACCTGCAGCGGCTAAAGGTGTATACGTGAAAAACGTTTCTGTTACATCTACTATGGGCCCTGGCGTGAAAGTGGATCCATCTTCTTTCTCTGCAAAATAATTCTTGACTTATCACAACCGTTTTGATAATATCAAAATGTTGTAAAATAGAATAATCATTTATACCGTAGACAGCAGGGGCCTTATGGCTTAATTAACCCGCCGAGGTGTATATGTCACAGTCTTACGTTAACGTATGCTTGTATATACAGCCTCCATGTCTTAATGGAGGCTTTTTATATGGAGAACCGTTCGTTAGGAACGTGATGGCCTGATCGGTATAAGTGTTACACAAAGAATGTACAGGAGGTGTAACCATGAGCAATGCAATCGATACTAAAAAAGTTGTCGTTGATGAAATTACTTCTAAATTTAAAGACAGTATGTCTACTGTAATCGTAGATTACCGCGGTCTTTCAGTTTCTGAAGTGACTGAACTTCGTAAACAGCTTCGTGATGCTGGTGTAGAATTCAAAGTTTACAAAAATACTTTGACTCGCCGTGCAGTTGAACAAGTTGAACTAACGGGTTTAAACGATTTCTTAACAGGTCCAAACGCTATCGCATTCAGTAACGAAGATGTTATCGCACCTGCGAAAATCATCAACGAATTTGCGAAAAGCCACGAAGCTTTAGAAATCAAAGCTGGTGTTATCGAAGGAAACGTAGCGACTGTAGAAGAAGTGAAGGCTCTTGCGGAACTTCCGTCTCGCGAAGGCTTACTTTCTATGTTGCTTAGCGTTCTTCAAGCTCCAGTTCGTAACCTTGCTCTTGCTACTAAAGCAGTTGCAGATCAAAAAGAAGAACAAGGCGCTTAATGCGTACTTGACGTAAAAAAACTTAAAATGGAGGAATTACAAATGGCTTTAAATATCGAAGAAATCATTGCTTCAGTTAAAGAAGCAACTGTACTTGAGTTAAACGACTTAGTAAAAGCAATCGAAGAAGAATTTGGCGTAACTGCTGCTGCTCCTGTAGCTGTAGCTGCTGGTGGCGGTGCTGCTGCTGAAGAAAAAACTGATTTTGATCTAGTACTTGCTGGTGCTGGAGACCAAAAAATCAAAGTTATCAAAGTGGTTCGTGAAATCACTGGTCTTGGCTTGAAAGAAGCTAAAGAACTTGTTGACAACACTCCAAAACCACTTAAAGAAGGTATTGCTAAAGAAGAAGCTGAAGAACTTAAAGCTAAGCTTGAAGAAGTTGGCGCTTCTGTAGAAGTTAAGTAATCTTCGCCTAATCTTTTGGGAAAGCTCGCTTTTACTGGCGGGCTTTTTCTTTTCTTATCTCCTGAAACGATTGAATCCAGAGGAGGTCCATTCACCATGAGTGACCACTATTATACGGAAAAGCCATCAGTGAAAAGCAATAAACAGACATGGGACTTCACCTTGAGAAACCGTAGCTTTACTTTTACAAGTGACAGTGGAGTGTTTTCTAAGAAAGAAGTCGACTATGGTTCGAGGCTTTTAATTGAAGCTTTTGAAGAACCTGACTTGGATGGCGACGTCTTAGATGTCGGTTGCGGTTATGGACCGATCGGCTTATCGTTAGCAAACGAAATGACAGGCCGCACCATTCATATGATTGATGTGAACGAAAGAGCAGTCGAACTTTCAAAGGAAAACGCTAAGCATAATCGCATTGATAATGTCCGCATCTATCAAAGTGATTTGTTCTCGAATGTTCATTCATCAGCTGCTTTTGCCTCTATACTGACCAATCCCCCAATACGGGCAGGGAAGAAAGTAGTACATGCGATCTTTGAAAAAAGTGCTGATCATTTATTGCCGGAAGGTGAGTTGTGGGTGGTCATTCAGAAAAAACAAGGTGGACCATCTGCGATTGAGAAATTAGAGCAACTTTTTGGAGAAGTGACGGTCGTTATGAAAAAAAAGGGCTACTATATTATCAAAGCTAAAAAAGTTTGACGCAGTTTCCTAGCTGTGTTAACATTATAAAATGCCAATGTGTATATTTTGCTTGATAGGCTTAAAAAACAACTATTTTGTATAAATTATGCATACTTGGGAAAACTAATAAAATCGGTATTTGTTTTTGGATGTGGTTTTCTTATTTTAGAAACCCTTTTTTCTTTTGTCTTGTAAAAGTATTTCTTTACTGACATTTGAAAGACAGAAATACTTTTTACACATATAATACGCATGATTTGAGGGGTGAATCAGTTGACAGGTCAACTAGTTCAGTATGGACGACACCGCCAGCGCAGAAGCTACGCACGCATAAGCGAAGTGTTAGAATTACCAAATCTCATTGAAATTCAAACCTCTTCTTATCAGTGGTTTCTTGATGAGGGTCTTAGAGAGATGTTTCAAGATATATCCCCAATTGAGGATTTTACTGGTAACCTTTCTCTTGAATTCATTGATTACAGCCTAGGGGATCCTAAGTATCCTGTAGCAGAATCAAAAGAACGTGATGTAACTTACTCTGCTCCACTAAGAGTAAAAGTTCGTTTAATTAACAAAGAAACTGGAGAAGTAAAAGACCAAGATGTGTTTATGGGTGATTTCCCAATCATGACAGACACAGGTACTTTTATCATTAATGGTGCGGAACGTGTAATCGTTTCTCAGTTAGTACGTTCTCCAAGTGTATATTTCAGTGGTAAAGTAGACAAAAACGGTAAAAAAGGTTTTACTGCGACTGTCATTCCAAACCGTGGCGCATGGTTAGAATACGAAACTGATGCGAAGGATGTAGTCTATGTACGCATCGATCGCACACGTAAGTTGCCGGTTACGGTTCTTTTGCGTGCTCTCGGCTTCAGCTCTGATCAAGAGATTCTTGACCTCATTGGCGAGAATGAATACTTACGCAACACGTTGGAAAAAGACAATACAGAGAATGCTGATAAAGCACTTCTCGAAATCTACGAGCGTCTTCGTCCCGGAGAGCCACCAACTGTTGAAAATGCGAAAAGCTTGCTAGACTCTCGCTTCTTTGATCCGAAGAGATATGACTTAGCAAATGTTGGACGCTACAAGATTAATAAGAAGCTTCATATTAAAAATAGACTATTCAATCAAAAATTGGCTGAAACGCTAGTTGATCCTGAAACAGGTGAAATCCTAGCAGAAAAAGGTCAAATTTTAGATAGAAGAGTGCTTGATAAAGTTCTTCCATACTTAGAAAACGGCATCGGATTTAGAAAGCTTTATCCAAACGGTGGCGTAGTAGAGGATGAAGTAGAACTTCAATCTATCAAGATTTATGCACCAACTGATCAAGAAGGCGAGCAAGTGATCAACGTGATTGGTAATGCATATGTAGAGGAAGCTGTGAAGAACATCACGCCTTCTGACATCATTGCTTCAATCAGTTACTTCTTTAACCTGCTTCATGGAGTAGGTGACACAGATGATATCGATCACCTTGGTAACCGTCGTCTGCGTTCTGTAGGTGAACTTCTGCAAAACCAATTCCGTATTGGTTTAAGCAGAATGGAGCGTGTTGTTCGTGAAAGAATGTCGATTCAAGACACGAACACGATCACACCTCAGCAGCTGATCAACATCCGTCCTGTGATCGCTTCTATCAAAGAGTTCTTTGGTAGCTCTCAGCTTTCTCAGTTCATGGATCAAACAAACCCGCTTGCTGAATTGACGCACAAACGTCGTCTGTCAGCGCTTGGACCGGGTGGTTTGACACGTGAGCGTGCAGGAATGGAAGTTCGTGACGTTCACTATTCTCACTATGGTCGTATGTGTCCGATTGAAACACCAGAGGGTCCAAACATTGGTTTGATTAACTCTCTATCTTCATTTGCAAAAGTGAATCGCTTCGGCTTTATTGAAACACCTTACCGCCGGGTTGACCCTGAAACAGGTAAAGTGACACCGAGAATCGATTACTTAACGGCTGATGAAGAGGATAACTACGTTGTAGCACAAGCGAACGCTATATTAGGTGAAGATGGTTCGTTTATCGATGATAATATCATTGCTCGTTTTAGAGGGGAAAACACCGTTGTTCCTCGAAACCGCGTTGACTACATGGACGTTTCGCCGAAGCAGGTTGTTTCTGCAGCGACAGCATGTATCCCATTCTTAGAAAACGATGACTCTAACCGTGCTCTAATGGGAGCGAACATGCAACGTCAGGCTGTGCCTTTGATGCAGCCGGAATCACCGATTGTTGGTACAGGTATGGAGTATGTATCAGGTAAAGACTCTGGTGCTGCTGTGATCTGCCGTTACCCAGGTGTTGTAGAACGTGTTGAAGCGAAGAATATTTGGGTTCGCCGTTATGAAGACGTTGACGGACAACAAGTCAAAGGAAACCTAGACAAATACAGCTTGCTGAAATTTGTCCGCTCTAACCAAGGGACTTGCTACAACCAGCGCCCAATTGTAAGTGTTGGAGATGAAGTCGTCAAAGGAGAAATCCTTGCAGACGGTCCTTCTATGGAAAAAGGTGAATTGGCTCTAGGACGTAACGTCATGGTCGGCTTCATGACTTGGGACGGTTACAACTATGAGGATGCGATCATTATGAGTGAGCGCCTTGTAAAAGATGACGTCTACACTTCTATTCATATTGAAGAATATGAATCAGAAGCTCGTGATACAAAGCTTGGACCAGAAGAAATTACGCGTGATATTCCAAACGTTGGAGAGGATGCTTTACGCAACCTTGACGAGCGTGGAATTATCCGTATTGGTGCAGAAGTAAAAGACGGAGACCTTCTTGTCGGGAAAGTAACGCCTAAAGGTGTAACAGAACTAACAGCTGAAGAACGTCTATTACATGCAATCTTTGGTGAAAAGGCTCGTGAAGTACGTGATACGTCTCTACGTGTACCACACGGCGGCGGCGGAATCATCCACGATGTCAAAGTCTTTAACCGTGAAGATGGAGATGAATTACCACCAGGTGTTAACCAGTTAGTCCGTGTATACATCGTTCAGAAGCGTAAAATTTCTGAAGGTGACAAAATGGCCGGACGACATGGTAACAAAGGGGTTATCTCCAAAATCCTTCCAGAAGAAGATATGCCGTATCTTCCAGATGGAACACCGATTGATATCATGTTAAACCCTCTAGGGGTACCATCTCGTATGAATATCGGTCAGGTACTTGAGCTTCATATGGGTATGGCTGCACGTTACCTAGGCATCCACATTGCGTCACCAGTATTTGATGGTGCGCGTGAGGAAGATGTTTGGGAAACGCTTGAAGAAGCAGGTATGTCCCGTGATGCGAAAACAGTCCTTTATGACGGTCGAACTGGTGAACCATTCGACAACCGTGTATCAGTCGGAATCATGTACATGATCAAACTGGCTCACATGGTTGACGATAAACTTCACGCTCGTTCAACTGGACCATACTCACTTGTTACGCAGCAGCCACTGGGCGGTAAAGCACAGTTTGGTGGACAGCGTTTCGGAGAGATGGAAGTATGGGCACTTGAAGCTTACGGTGCAGCATATACACTTCAAGAAATCTTAACTGTAAAATCGGATGACGTTGTGGGTCGTGTGAAAACATACGAAGCGATCGTCAAAGGGGATAACGTACCTGAACCAGGTGTCCCTGAATCATTCAAAGTATTAATTAAAGAACTTCAAAGTTTAGGTATGGATGTGAAAATCCTATCTGGCGATGAAGAAGAGATAGAAATGAGAGATTTAGAAGACGATGAGGAAACGAAGAAAGCAGACGGATTAGCGTTATCTAATGACGAAGATGCTGCAGACCTCGCACCTGTCGATCTTGAACGTGACGCAGTCACAAAAGAATAGCAGAAACGATTAGAGCAAGTGACTAGGGTATAACCCGAAGATTAAAAGGGAGGTAGGCCCCTTGCTAGATGTGAACAATTTTGAGTATATGAACATCGGTCTCGCATCACCTGATAAAATCCGTTCTTGGTCTTTTGGTGAAGTGAAAAAGCCTGAAACGATTAACTATCGTACACTGAAACCGGAAAAAGATGGTCTCTTTTGTGAACGTATCTTCGGACCGCAAAAAGACTGGGAATGTCATTGTGGAAAGTATAAACGCGTTCGTTATAAGGGTGTTGTATGTGACCGTTGTGGTGTAGAAGTAACACGGGCAAAAGTCCGTCGTGAGAGAATGGGGCATATCGAACTGGCTGCCCCAGTTTCCCACATTTGGTATTTCAAAGGTATCCCAAGCCGTATGGGTCTTGTTCTAGATATGTCACCACGTGCGTTAGAAGAAGTGATTTACTTCGCTTCTTACGTCGTGACTGATCCGGGCAACACACCGCTTGAGAAGAAACAACTTCTTTCTGAGAAAGAATTCCGTGCTTATTTAGATAAATACGGTAACACCTTCCAAGCAGCTATGGGTGCAGAAGCAATTAACAAACTTCTTCAAGATATCGATCTTGTGAAAGAAGTAGATACACTCAAAGAAGAGCTAAAAACAGCTCAAGGACAGCGTCGTACACGTGCGATCAAACGCCTTGAAGTGTTGGAAGCTTTCCGTAACTCAGGAAACAAACCGTCTTGGATGATCCTTGATGTACTTCCGGTTATTCCACCAGAATTACGTCCGATGGTTCAGCTTGATGGCGGACGTTTTGCTACTTCTGACTTGAACGACCTTTATCGTCGTGTCATCAACCGTAACAATCGTCTGAAACGTTTATTAGATCTTGGCGCGCCAAGCATCATCGTTCAGAACGAGAAGCGTATGCTTCAAGAAGCTGTCGATGCCTTGATTGATAATGGACGTAGAGGCCGACCAGTAACAGGACCAGGAAATAGACCATTGAAATCTCTTTCTCACATGCTGAAAGGGAAACAAGGGCGTTTCCGTCAAAACTTGCTTGGTAAACGTGTTGACTATTCTGGACGTTCCGTTATCGTCGTTGGACCACATTTGAAAATGTATCAGTGTGGACTTCCGAAAGAAATGGCTCTTGAACTATTCAAACCATTCGTGATGAAGGAGCTTGTTGAAAAAGGATTAGCTCACAACATTAAGAGCGCGAAACGTAAGATTGAGCGCGTGCAACCGGAAGTTTGGGATGTTTTAGAATCAGTGATTCGTGAGCATCCAGTCTTACTAAACCGTGCACCAACTCTTCACAGACTTGGTATTCAAGCGTTTGAACCTACACTTGTGGAAGGACGCGCAATTCGTCTGCATCCACTTGTATGTACTGCCTACAACGCTGACTTTGATGGTGACCAAATGGCGGTTCACGTACCATTATCTGCTGAAGCTCAAGCTGAAGCTCGTATCTTAATGCTTGCTGCTCAAAACATTTTGAACCCGAAAGATGGAAAACCTGTTGTTACGCCATCTCAGGATATGGTGCTAGGTAACTACTACCTTACACTTGAGCGTAAAGGTGCTATCGGAGAAGGTATGGTCTTCAAAGATACGAACGAAGCCCTTCTAGCTTATCAAAATGGGTATGTGCATCTTCATACACGTGTAGCTGTTGCAGCTAACTCGTTGAAGAATGTGACATTCACTGATGAACAGCGTTCTAAATTGTTGATTACAACAGTTGGAAAACTAATCTTTAACGAAATCTTACCGGAATCATTCCCTTACATGAATGAGCCGACAAAGAGCAATATTGAAGAAAAAACGCCTGACCGCTTCTTCCTTGAAAAAGGTGAAGATGTCAAAGCTGCGATCGAGAAACAAGAAATCAATGCGCCGTTCAAAAAAGGTATTTTAGGTAAAATCATTGCGGAAATCTTTAAGAGATTCCACATCACTGAGACATCTAAAATGCTTGACCGCATGAAAAATCTTGGTTTCAGATACTCTACTAAAGCCGGTATTACGGTTGGTGTGTCTGATATCGTCGTACTAGACGATAAACAAAAAATCCTTGAAGAAGCACAAGCAAAAGTAGATAACGTCATGAAGCAATTCAGACGTGGTTTGATTACTGAAGAAGAGCGTTACGAGAGAGTCATTTCGATCTGGAGTTCTTCTAAAGATGTCATCCAAGGTAAACTGATGAAGTCTCTTGATGAAGTCAACCCTATCTACATGATGAGTGACTCTGGAGCGCGTGGTAACGCATCTAACTTCACTCAGCTGGCTGGTATGCGTGGTCTGATGGCCAACCCGGCTGGACGTATCATTGAACTTCCGATTAAATCTAGTTTCCGTGAAGGTTTAACCGTATTGGAATACTTTATTTCCACTCACGGAGCGCGTAAAGGTCTTGCCGATACAGCTCTTAAAACAGCTGACTCAGGTTACCTCACGCGTCGTCTCGTTGACGTTGCACAGGATGTTATCATCCGCGAAACAGATTGCGGTACAGACCGTGGAATCTTGGCGAAGTCCATTAAAGAAGGAAATGAAATTATTGAGAAACTTGAAGAACGTCTAATTGGACGTTTTGCAAGAAAACCAATTGTTCATCCTGAAACGGGCGAAGTCATTGTTGGCGAAAACGAACTAATTGATGAAGATAAAGCACTTGAAGTAGTTGAAGCAGGAATCGAGGAAGTATGGATCCGTTCTGCATTTACATGTAACACGCCTCATGGTGTATGTAAACGATGCTACGGCCGTAACCTTGCAACTGGTACTGACGTTGAAGTCGGTGAAGCAGTTGGAATCATCGCTGCACAATCGATCGGTGAGCCAGGAACACAGCTTACAATGCGTACGTTCCACACCGGTGGGGTAGCAGGAGACGATATCACTCAAGGTTTACCTCGTATCCAAGAGTTATTTGAAGCGCGTAATCCGAAAGGGCAGGCAACCATTTCTGAAATTGATGGTGTCGTTGCTGAAATTAACGATGTTCGTGACAAGCAACAGGAAATTGTGGTTCAAGGCGAAGTTGAAACTCGCTCTTACACAGCTCCTTACAATGCACGTCTGAAAGTTGTTGAAGGTGACAAAGTCACTCGTGGTCAAGTACTGACAGAAGGTTCAATCGATCCGAAAGAACTTCTTAAAGTGACTGATATGACAGCTGTTCAAGAATATCTGCTTCATGAAGTACAAAAAGTATACCGTATGCAAGGGGTAGAAATCGGAGATAAGCACGTAGAAGTAATGGTTCGCCAAATGCTTCGTAAAGTGCGTGTCGCTGATGCAGGGGATACAGATGTATTACCAGGCACACTTCTTGATGTACACCAATTCACAGAAGCGAACAAAAAAGTACTATTCGAAGGCAAACGTCCTGCAACAGGCCGTCCAGTTCTTCTTGGTATTACAAAAGCATCGCTTGAAACAGACTCGTTCTTGTCTGCAGCATCCTTCCAAGAAACGACTCGTGTCCTAACAGATGCGGCGATCAAAGGAAAACGTGATGAATTGCTTGGCTTGAAAGAGAATGTCATCATCGGTAAACTTGTTCCTGCTGGAACTGGAATGCCAAACTACCGTAAAGTTAAGCCGGTTTCACAAGTGCAGCCGTCTGACGATATGGTTCCTGTAGAGTAATCTTTCTCTTAAGATTTCTATAAAAATCATCAGAAAATGGTGAAGGATGTCAAGATAATCTGTCAAACGATATTGACATCCTTCTGCCATGATGATAATATAACCAAGGTGCTCAAAATAAAACCTGTTACTTTGGAGGATATTCGATGTCTTATGATAAAGTATCACAGGCTCAATCCATTATTATTGGTACGAAGCAAACAGTAAAAGCTCTGAAACGAGATTCAGTGAAGGAAATCGTCGTAGCGAAAGATGCTGATCCTGCTTTAACCGCTAGTGTAATGAAACTAGCGCAAGAGAAGGGTGTAGACATTTTAGTGGTAGATTCCATGAAAAAGCTCGGCAAGGCCTGCGGAATTGAAGTTGGGGCAGCAGCTGTTGCCATTATGTTATAGCGTACTTGTTTTGTTTTTGCATGCTTAAAATGCAAAAACATTGTTTTTTGCCTTTTGATGAACCACCTGGGTATGTGGGTTATAAAAAAAGTAATGAAGGGAGGAATAACAACATGCCTACAATTAATCAGCTAATACGCAAAGGACGCGTGAGTAAAGTTGAAAACTCAAAGTCTCCTGCACTTAACAAAGGATACAACAGTTTCAAAAAAGAGCACACTAACGTAACATCTCCACAGAAGCGCGGGGTTTGTACTCGTGTCGGTACAATGACACCGAAAAAACCAAACTCAGCACTACGTAAATATGCTCGTGTACGTTTGTCTAACCTGATTGAGGTAACAGCTTACATTCCTGGTATCGGACATAACCTACAAGAGCACAGTGTAGTACTTATCCGTGGCGGACGTGTAAAAGACTTACCGGGTGTACGTTACCACATCGTTCGTGGTGCGCTTGATACTGCCGGAGTTGACGGTCGTATGCAAGGACGTTCTAAATACGGAACAAAACGCCCTAAACAAAGCAAATAATATAAACAAACATAAGGGTTTTTAGAAGTTGAGTTCAGATCAGTGGAGTCAGGCAGCTGACAATGAAATTGAGATGAAAGACAGATAGAAATCCTTTTAAAAGAGAAGGGAGGCTATTCAGATGCCACGTAAAGGTCCTGTAGCAAAAAGAGACGTTTTGCCAGATCCAATTTACAATTCTAAACTTGTATCTCGTTTGATCAACAAAATGATGATCGACGGTAAAAGAGGAAAGTCACAAACTATTCTCTACAAGTCATTTGATATCATCAAAGAACGTACTGGTAATGAAGCGATGGAGGTTTTCGAACAAGCCTTGAAAAACATCATGCCAGTTCTTGAAGTTAAAGCACGTCGTGTAGGTGGAGCTAACTACCAAGTTCCTGTAGAAGTTCGCCCAGATCGTCGTACGACTTTAGGTCTTCGCTGGTTAGTAAACTACGCTCGTCTTCGTGGAGAAAAAACGATGGAAGAGCGTCTTGCTAACGAAATCCTTGACGCAGCTAACAACACTGGTGCTGCTGTTAAGAAACGTGAAGATACACACAAAATGGCAGAAGCGAACAAAGCATTCGCTCACTACCGCTGGTAGGATTTATACCAAACTAAAAAAACTATTCCCTAATAAGGAAGGAGAAATTACCCAATGGCAAGAGAGTTCTCCTTAGACAAAACTCGTAATATTGGTATCATGGCTCACATCGATGCCGGTAAAACGACAACGACTGAGCGTATCTTGTACTACACTGGTCGTATCCATAAAATTGGTGAAACTCACGAAGGAGCTTCACAAATGGACTGGATGGAGCAGGAGCAAGAACGTGGTATTACAATCACTTCTGCTGCTACTACAGCACAATGGAAAGGTTACCGTGTAAACATCATTGATACACCAGGACACGTAGACTTCACTGTTGAAGTTGAACGTTCTTTGCGTGTACTTGATGGTGCGGTTGCTGTTCTTGATGCACAATCAGGTGTAGAGCCTCAAACTGAAACAGTTTGGCGCCAAGCAACAACTTACGGAGTACCTCGTATCGTATTCGTTAACAAAATGGATAAAACCGGTGCGGACTTCCTTTACTCTGTAAGCACATTAAGAGATCGTCTTCAAGCGAACGCTCATGCAATTCAATTGCCGATCGGCGCTGAAGATCAATTCGAAGGAATCATCGACCTTGTAGAAAACGTAGCATACTTCTACGAAGATGACCTTGGAACTCGCTCTGATGCACAAGAAATCCCTGCTGAGTATAAAGACAAAGCTGAAGAGCTTCGCAGCAGCTTGATTGAAGCTGTCGCTGAGCTTGATGAAGAGCTTATGGAAAAATACCTTGAGGGTGAAGAAATCACAATTCCTGAATTGAAAGCTGCAATCCGTAAAGGAACTTTGAATGTTGAATTCTACCCAGTTCTTGTTGGATCTGCTTTCAAAAACAAAGGTGTTCAGCTTGTACTTGACGCTGTGCTTGACTACCTTCCTGCACCAACTGATGTTGCTGCAATTAAAGGTACATTGCCAGATACAAATGAAGAGGTTGTACGTGAGTCTACTGATGACGCACCATTCGCAGCTCTTGCATTTAAAGTTATGACTGACCCTTATGTTGGGAAACTAACTTTCTTCCGCGTATACTCTGGAACACTTGATTCTGGTTCTTACGTGAAGAACTCTTCTAAGAACAAGCGTGAGCGTGTTGGACGTATCCTTCAAATGCACGCAAACAGCCGTGAAGAAATCTCTACTGTATATGCAGGGGATATCGCAGCAGCTGTTGGTCTTAAAGATACATCTACTGGTGATACTCTTTGTGACGAGAAAAATCTTGTTATCCTTGAGTCTATGGAATTCCCAGAGCCAGTTATCGATGTAGCAATCGAGCCTAAATCTAAGGCTGACCAAGATAAAATGGGTATCGCTTTAGCTAAACTAGCTGAAGAGGATCCAACATTCCGTACACAAACAAACACTGAAACTGGTCAAACGATTATCTCTGGTATGGGTGAGCTTCACCTTGATATCATTGTTGACCGTATGAAGCGTGAGTTCAAGGTTGAAGCTAACGTAGGAGCTCCTCAAGTTGCGTACCGTGAAACATTCCGTTCTAGTGCAAAAGTTGAAGGTAAATTCGTACGTCAGTCTGGTGGACGCGGTCAGTTCGGACACGTTTGGATCGAATTCGAACCAAACGAAGAAGGCGCAGGCTTCGAATTCACAAATGCAATCGTCGGTGGGGTTGTTCCACGTGAATACATTCCAGCAATTCAAGCAGGTCTTGAAGATTCACTAGAAAATGGTGTATTGGCTGGATTCCCATTAATCGACATCAAAGCAAAATTATTCGATGGATCTTACCACGATGTTGACTCTAACGAAATGGCGTTTAAAATTGCTGCATCTATGGCATTGAAAAATGCTGTCAGCAAATGTAACCCAGTTCTACTTGAGCCAATGATGAAAGTAGAAGTCGTTATCCCAGAAGAATACATGGGAGACATCATGGGTGATATCACATCTCGTCGTGGACGTGTAGAAGGTATGGAAGCTCGCGGTAACGCTCAAGTTGTTCGCGCTATGGTTCCACTTTCTGAAATGTTCGGATATGCAACTGCACTCCGTTCTAACACACAAGGACGCGGTACATTCACTATGCACATGGATCACTACGAAGAAGTGCCTAAGAGCATCAGTGAAGAAATCATCAAAAAAAATAAAGGTGAATAATTGATTTTGCCTTTAAACTAAAGTATAACTACTATTGAAGATCAGAAAGTGAGAGGTAACTCTTCACTTTCTATCACTCATACCAAATACAATGAACCTTTAAGGAGGATTTTTAGAATGGCTAAAGAAAAATTCGACCGTTCCAAATCGCATGCTAACATTGGTACAATTGGACACGTTGACCATGGTAAAACAACTCTAACTGCTGCTATCTCAACAGTTCTTCATAAGAAATCTGGTAAAGGTACAGCTATGGCTTATGACCAAATCGATGGTGCTCCAGAAGAGCGCGAGCGTGGAATCACAATCTCAACTGCACACGTTGAGTATGAAACTGAAACTCGTCACTATGCACACGTAGACTGCCCAGGACACGCTGACTATGTTAAAAACATGATCACTGGTGCTGCTCAAATGGACGGCGCGATCTTAGTAGTATCTGCTGCTGATGGTCCAATGCCACAAACACGTGAGCACATCCTACTTTCTCGTAACGTAGGTGTTCCTTACATCGTAGTATTCCTTAACAAATGTGACATGGTTGACGATGAAGAGTTACTTGAACTTGTTGAAATGGAAGTTCGTGACCTTCTTTCTGACTATGACTTCCCTGGTGACGATGTACCAGTTATCAAAGGTTCTGCTCTTAAAGCTCTTGAAGGTGATGCTGATTACGAAGCAAAAATCTTCGAACTTATGGATGCGGTTGATGAGTACATCCCAACTCCAGAGCGTGACACTGAGAAGCCATTCATGATGCCAGTTGAGGACGTATTCTCAATCACTGGTCGTGGAACAGTTGCTACTGGTCGTGTTGAGCGTGGACAAGTTAAAGTCGGTGACGAAGTTGAAATCATCGGTCTTCAAGAAGAAAACGGTAAAACAACTGTTACAGGTGTTGAAATGTTCCGTAAACTTCTTGACTATGCTGAAGCTGGTGACAACATCGGTGCACTACTTCGTGGTGTATCTCGTGAAGATATCCAACGTGGTCAAGTACTTGCTAAACCAGGTACAATCACTCCACATAGCCGTTTCAAAGCTGAAGTTTATGTACTTTCTAAAGATGAGGGTGGACGTCATACTCCATTCTTCACTAACTACCGTCCGCAGTTCTACTTCCGTACAACTGACGTAACTGGTATCGTACATCTTCCAGAAGGTACTGAAATGGTAATGCCTGGCGATAACACTGAGATGGAAGTTGAACTTATCTCTACTATCGCTATCGAAGAAGGAACTCGTTTCTCTATCCGTGAGGGTGGACGTACTGTAGGTTCTGGCGTCGTTTCTACTATCATTAAGTAATAACAGTTAAAAGAGACTCCTTGCAAAAGGGTCTCTTTTTTTGCTTTTCCAGTGCATAACGGCTACTATAAGCTATAGAATCTAAATGGAACCGAGAGGATCACTGGAATGGCGAAGACAATATTGAAAAAGTGGCTGATTGGCGGGCTTGATCAATGGCTTATGATAAAAGAAGATCAAGCAGAAAAAACAAAACCTGTTTTATTATTTTTACACGGTGGCCCAGGCTCAGCTCAAATGAGTTATATCGATTCCTTTCATAAGGAACTTAATCAAGACTTCACTGTTGTTCATTGGGACCAGCGCGGTGCAGGACTGTCTTATCAAAAAAACATTCCTGAGTCTTCTATGACCATTGGGCAATTCATAGAGGATACGATTGAGCTGACAGAAAAACTGCTTTCTTATAATGATCAAACGAAAATATACATTGCGGGTTATTCATGGGGATCATTAATTGCGATACAAGCTGTACATAAACGACCAGATTTGTATCATGCCTATTATGGAATTAGTCAGGTGGTTGATGTATTAAAAGAGGATATTGTATCGTACGAACTTCTTCTAAAAAAATATCAAGGCAAGCATTTCTTCAGTAGATGTCTAAGATTGCTGACACCACCCCCTTGGAAACGCACCTCTGCTCATGCTTTGTTCTCTCTATACAAAGAGTTCGCAAAAGTAGGGCTCACGCATAGGTGGAAGCCACTTTTTCAAATGCTGTATGCATTTCTTGTTAGTAAGCATTATCAGCTAAAAGATAAGTGGAAATTCCTTATGGGACAGAAGTATAGCCAGGATATGCTGTGGGATGAGCTGATGAACGAAAGCATTCAATACCGAGTTTCTTCTATATTAATACCCTGCTACTTTATCATCGGGGAACATGACATGATTACACCAGCTGCTGTATCAAAACCATATGTTGATCAACTTACAGCACCAATAAAAGAGTGGTTTACTTTTAAAGAATCTGCGCATTCTCCGCATATTGAAGAGCCAGAAGAATTTATTCGTATCGTCAGGAAGACAGCTACACATCATCTTCAGGGAAAGCTTGATTTATAGGCTGAACCCCTGTATAATATGAAAAGTGTGCAAATCATAAATTTATCCGATTTATTATTGCAACACGCAGGCCAATTTGGTACAATAGTGCATGTTGGTCTTTGACTGCGATGAAGTGAGAGGTTGCTGACACACCCGGCCGCTTTGCCATGGCAAGGTGATCAGGTTTTTCTCACGGAGAACTGTCTAACGTAAGTAGGCGAAAAGGAGGGAAAATAATGGCAAAACAAAAAATTCGTATTCGTTTAAAAGCATATGATCATAGAATTCTTGATCAATCTGCTGAGAAGATTGTTGAAACGGCTAAGCGTTCTGGTGCTAGTGTATCTGGTCCAATCCCGCTTCCAACTGAAAAATCAGTTTACACAATCCTTCGTGCGGTGCATAAGTACAAAGATTCTCGTGAGCAATTCGAGATGCGTACTCACAAACGTCTAATCGACATCGTGAATCCAACTCCGCAAACAGTTGATGCACTTATGCGTTTAGATTTACCATCCGGTGTAGATATCGAAATCAAACTTTAATTCAAATAGAAAACACATATTATAGGAGGTGTGACGAATGACCAAAGGAATCTTAGGTAGAAAAATTGGTATGACGCAAGTATTCGCAGAAAACGGTGATCTTATCCCTGTAACTGTTGTTGAGGCTGCTGCTAACGTTGTTCTTCAGAAGAAGACTACTGACACGGATGGCTATGAGGCAATCCAAATCGGTTTTGACGACAAACGTGAGAAGCTTTCTAACAAACCAGAGAAAGGCCACGTTGCTAAAGCGGAAACTGCTCCTAAGCGCTTCGTAAAAGAATTACGCGGTGTGGAGTTAGATGCGTATGAAGTTGGTCAGGAAGTCAAAGTTGATATTTTCGCAAATGGAGATATCGTAGATGTAACAGGAACATCAAAAGGTAAAGGATTCCAAGGGGCTATCAAACGCCACGGACAATCACGCGGACCAATGACTCACGGTTCACGTTACCACCGTCGTCCTGGTTCAATGGGACCTGTTGATCCAAACCGAGTATTCAAAGGTAAACTTCTTCCAGGACGTATGGGCGGAGAGCAAATCACTGTCCAAAATCTTGAGATCGTTAAAGTTGATGCAGAACGCAATCTTCTTTTGATCAAAGGTAACGTACCAGGAGCTAAAAAATCTCTAGTAACTGTAAAGAGTGCAGTTAAAACTAAATAACTCTCTTAGGAAAGGAGGAAACAAGTCATGCCAAAAGTAGCATTATTTAACCAAAACGGTTCTACTAACGGTGAAATCGAATTAAACGCTTCTGTGTTTGGAATTGAGCCAAACGAAAGCGTAGTATTCGATGCTATTCTTATGCAAAGAGCTTCCTTACGTCAAGGAACTCACAAAGTAAAAACTCGTTCTGAAGTACGTGGCGGAGGTCGTAAACCTTGGAGACAGAAGGGTACAGGTCGTGCTCGTCAAGGTTCTATCCGTTCACCACAATGGCGCGGAGGCGGTATCGTATTCGGTCCAACACCACGCAGCTATTCTTATAAATTACCTAAAAAAGTTCGCCGCTTGGCTATCAAGTCAGTATTGTCTTCTAAAGTAATCGACAACAACATCATCGTTCTTGAAGATCTTACTCTTGATGCAGTGAAAACGAAAGAATTCGCAGGCATCCTTAAAGGGTTATCTGTTGAGAAGAAAGCGTTGATCGTCACTGCGGATGCAAACGAAACAGTTGCTTTATCTGCTCGTAACATCCCTGGAGTAACAGTTGTTGAAGCTAACGGTATCAACGTTCTTGACGTTGTCAACCACGACAAACTTCTGATCACTAAAGCAGCGGTTGAAAAAGTAGAGGAGGGACTTGCATAATGAAAGATCCTCGTGATGTTCTAAAGCGCCCTATCATTACTGAACGTTCTGCTGATCTAATGACAGAGAAGAAGTATACGTTCGAAGTTGATGTCAGAGCTAACAAGACAGAAGTGAAAGACGCTGTTGAAGAAATCTTTGGAGTGAAAGTTGAGAAAGTCAACGTTCAAAACTACAAAGGTAAATCAAAACGCGTTGGACGCTACACTGGTATGACTAGCCGTCGCAGAAAAGCGATCGTGAAATTAACTGCTGACAGCAAAGAAATCGAAATTTTTGAAGCGTAAATCTTAAAAAGAAGGAGGGAAATTCAAAATGGCGATTAAAAAGTATAAACCAACCAGTAATGGTCGTCGTGGCATGACTACTTCAGATTTTGCTGAAATCACGACTGACAAACCAGAAAAATCGTTGCTTGCACCGCTTCACAGAAAAGGCGGACGTAACAACCAAGGTAGATTGACTGTTCGTCATCAAGGTGGCGGTCACAAACGTCAATACCGTATCATCGACTTTAAGCGTGATAAAGACGGTATACCTGGACGCGTTGCTACAATCGAGTATGATCCAAACCGTTCAGCGAACATCGCTCTTGTAAACTATGCAGATGGTGAGAAACGTTACATTCTTGCTCCGAAAGGAATCCAAGTTGGTACTGAAGTTACTTCTGGACCAGAAGCTGACATCAAACCAGGTAATGCTCTTCCACTTATCAACATCCCAGTTGGTACAGTTGTGCATAACATTGAATTAAAACCAGGTAAAGGTGGACAATTAGTTCGTTCTGCTGGTACTTCTGCTCAAGTTCTAGGTAAAGAAGGTAAATACGTTCTTGTACGTTTGAACTCTGGTGAAGTACGCATGATCCTTTCTGCTTGCCGTGCGACTATCGGTCAAGTTGGAAACGAACAACACGAACTAATCAACATCGGTAAAGCTGGACGTTCTCGCTGGAAAGGCGTACGCCCAACAGTTCGTGGTTCTGTAATGAACCCTAACGATCACCCACACGGCGGTGGTGAAGGACGCGCTCCAATCGGACGTAAATCACCAATGTCTCCATGGGGTAAACCGACTCTTGGATTCAAGACTCGTAAGAAAACCAACAAGTCTGATAAATTCATTGTACGTCGTCGTAAAAACAAGTAACGGGGTTGTCTACGGTTCATTTAGGACCGTAGTTCAATCACGAAGGGAGGTTCCACAATGGCTCGCAGCTTAAAAAAAGGACCATTTGTTGATGATCATTTGATGGCTAAAGTCGAGAAATTGAATGAAACTGACAAAAAGCAAGTCGTAAAAACTTGGTCTCGTCGTTCTACAATTTTCCCACAATTCATCGGTCACACAATCGCTGTCTATGACGGACGCAAACATGTACCTGTTTTCATTTCTGAAGATATGGTAGGTCACAAATTGGGCGAATTCGCACCAAGCCGTACTTACAAAGGTCATGCTAGTGACGATAAAAAAACAAGACGCTAATGAGAGGAGGCTTTTAAATGCAAGCTAAAGCTGTCGCAAGAACAGTCCGTATTGCTCCTCGTAAAGCACGTCTAGTAATGGACCTGATCCGAGGTAAGCAAGTAGGAGAAGCAGTTTCTATCTTAAACCTTACACCTAAGGCTGCTTCACCAATTATTGAAAAAGTATTAAAATCTGCTATCGCAAATGCTGAGCACAACTACGAGTTGGACGCTAACAGCCTAGTGATTACTCAAGCATTCGTTGACGAAGGTCCAACACTTAAGAGATTCCGTCCACGTGCTATGGGTCGTGCGAGCGCAATTAACAAACGTACTAGTCACATTACAATCGTTGTATCAGAAAAGAAGGAGGGATAATCCGTGGGTCAAAAGGTAAATCCAGTAGGTCTTCGTATTGGCGTCATTCGTGATTGGGAATCTAAATGGTTCGCAGGAAAAGATTACGCTGACTTCTTACATGAAGACTTGAAAATCCGTGAATTCATCAGTAAGCGTTTGTCTGACGCGTCTGTTTCTAAAGTAGAAATCGAACGTGCTGCAAACCGCGTAAATATCACAATCCACACGGCTAAACCAGGTATGGTAATTGGTAAAGGCGGATCTGAAGTTGAAGCACTTCGTAAAGCTCTTAACAGCCTAACTGGCAAACGTGTACACATCAACATTCTTGAAATCAAGAGAGCAGATCTTGATGCTCAGCTAGTTGCTGAAAACATCGCTCGTCAACTTGAAAATCGTATTTCATTCCGTCGTGCACAAAAACAAACAATCCAACGCACAATGCGTGCTGGAGCACAAGGAATCAAAACAATGGTTTCTGGTCGTCTTGGCGGTGCAGATATTGCTCGTTCTGAATATTACAGTGAAGGTACTGTTCCATTGCACACACTTCGTGCTGACATCGACTATGCTACTGCTGAAGCTGATACTACTTATGGTAAGCTTGGCGTAAAAGTATGGATCTATCGTGGAGAAGTCCTTCCAACTAAGAAGAATACTGCGGAAGGAGGAAAATAATATGTTATTGCCAAAACGCGTGAAGTATCGCAGAGAACATCGTGGAAAAATGCGTGGTCGTGCAAAAGGCGGCACTGAAGTACATTTCGGTGAGTTCGGTATCCAAGCTCTTGAAGCTTCTTGGATCACTAACCGTCAAATCGAAGCTGCTCGTATTGCTATGACTCGTTACATGAAACGTGGCGGTAAAGTTTGGATCAAAATTTTCCCTTCTAAGCCATACACAGCTAAACCTCTAGAGGTCCGCATGGGTTCCGGTAAAGGTGCTCCAGAAGGCTGGGTAGCTGTAGTAAAACCGGGCAAAGTTTTATTTGAAATTTCTGGTGTGTCTGAAGAAGTTGCTCGTGAAGCTCTTCGTCTTGCATCTCACAAATTGCCAATTAAAACGAAGTTCGTAAAACGTGAAGAAATTGGTGGTGAATCAAATGAAAGCTAATGAAATTCGTGACCTTACCACTGCTGAAATTGAACAAAAAGTAAAGTCTCTTAAAGAAGAACTTTTCAATCTTCGTTTCCAATTAGCGACTGGGCAGCTTGAAAACACTGCTCGCATTCGTGAAGTGCGTAAATCAATCGCACGCATGAAAACTGTGATTCGTCAAAGAGAAATCGCTGCTAATAAATAATAATTAGAGGGGAGGCCCCGCAAACATGAGCGAACGTAACCAACGTAAAGTGTATCAAGGTCGTGTTGTTTCTGACAAAATGGATAAAACCATCACTGTTGTAGTTGAAACATACAAAAAGCATTCACTTTATGGCAAACGTGTAAGATACTCTAAAAAGTTCAAAGCACATGATGAAAACAACCAAGCAAAAATCGGAGACATCGTAAAGGTCATGGAAACTCGTCCATTATCTGCGACTAAACGCTTTCGTCTAGTTGAAGTTGTCGAAGAAGCTGTTATTATCTAATAAAGTTCGGATTTCTTTTTCCGAAGGGAGGTAACATTAATGATTCAACAGGAGACTCGTTTAAAAGTAGCTGACAACTCTGGCGCACGCGAAGTACTAACGATTAAAGTTCTTGGTGGCTCTGGACGTAAAACGGCTAACATCGGTGATGTCATTGTTTGTACGGTTAAACAAGCAACACCAGGAGGCGTTGTCAAAAAAGGTGAAGTTGTGAAAGCAGTTATCGTTCGTACTAAGAGCGGAGCTCGCAGAAACGATGGATCTTACATCAGTTTTGATGAAAATGCATGTGTCATCATCCGTGACGACAAGAGCCCACGTGGAACTCGTATCTTCGGACCAGTAGCACGTGAACTTCGTGAAAATAACTATATGAAAATTGTTTCTTTAGCACCAGAAGTACTTTAATGAATACAATCCGCGACTCAAGGAGGTGCGATTAAATGCATGTTAAAAAGGGCGATAAAGTAGTGGTTATCTCTGGTAAAGATAAAGGTAAACAAGGTGTCATCCTTGCTGCTTTCCCTAAAAAGGACCGTGTTTTAGTAGAAGGTATTAACCTTGTGAAAAAACACTCTAAACCAACCCAAGCTAACCCTCAAGGCGGAATTTCTGAACAAGAAGCGCCGATCCACGTATCAAACGTAATGCCGCTTGATCCTAAAACGGGTGAAGTGACACGTATTGGATATAAAGTTGAGGACGGAAAGAAAGTCCGTGTAGCGAAAAAATCTGGGCAAGTTCTAGATAAATAGTAAATAAGGAAGGGAGGTCTTTCTCATGAACCGCCTTAAAGAAAAGTATGTAAAAGAAATTACACCTGCATTAGTTTCTAAGTTTGAATACAAATCAGTAATGCAAGTGCCAAAAATCGAAAAAATCGTGATCAACATGGGTGTTGGTGACGCCGTTCAAAACGCTAAAGCAATCGATACTGCTGTTGAAGAATTAACGTTTATCGCTGGTCAAAAACCTGTCGTTACTCGTGCGAAGAAGTCTATTGCTGGATTCCGTCTACGTGAAGGAATGCCAATCGGTGCGAAAGTAACACTTCGCGGAGAGCGCATGTACGATTTCCTTGATAAACTTATTTCTGTATCTTTACCACGTGTACGTGACTTCCGCGGGATTTCTAAGAAATCTTTCGACGGTCGTGGAAACTACACGCTTGGTATTAAAGAACAGTTAATCTTCCCAGAAATTGATTACGATAAAGTAACAAAAGTCCGCGGTATGGATATCGTTATCGTTACGACTGCCAACACGGACGAAGAAGCACGTGAGTTATTAACTCAAGTAGGTATGCCGTTCCAGAAATAATCAATGAAAGGGAGGCGAAATCGTGGCTAAAAAGTCTATGATTGCGAAACAACAACGCAAACAAAAGTTTAAAGTTCAAGAGTATACGCGCTGCGAACGTTGTGGACGTCCACATTCAGTAATTCGCAAGTTTAAACTTTGCCGTATTTGTTTCCGCGAACTTGCATATAAAGGACAAATTCCTGGCGTTAAAAAAGCCAGCTGGTAATCCCCATAAATGGGAAGGAGGTTATTAAATAATGGTTATGACAGATCCGATTGCAGATTTGCTGACTCGTATTCGCAATGCGAACATGGTACGTCATGAGAAGCTAGAAGTACCGGCTTCAAAAATCAAAAGAGAAATTGCTGAAATCTTAAAGCGTGAAGGTTTTATCCGTGACGTTGAGTACGTCGAAGACAGCAAACAAGGAATTATCCGTTTGTTCCTTAAATACGGCCAAAACAACGAACGTGTTATCACTGGTCTTAAAAGAATCAGTAAACCTGGTTTACGCGTATATGCGAAATCAAATGAAGTACCACGTGTACTTAACGGACTTGGAATCGCAATTATTTCTACATCACAAGGTGTTTTATCGGACAAAGAAGCCCGTGCTAAACAAGCTGGTGGAGAAGTACTTGCTTACGTATGGTAAAAAAAGTTTAAGATGAATGGAGGTGCTTGGTATGTCTCGTATAGGTAAAAAGCTAATCGAGATCCCTTCAGGAGTAACTGTGACAAACAACGATAACACAGTGACAGTAAAGGGACCAAAAGGTGAACTAACTCGTGCATTTCACCCTGATATGGAAATTAAAATTGAGGACAACGTCTTAACTGTAAGCCGTCCGTCTGAAAATAAAGAACACCGTGCATTACATGGTACAACACGTAGCTTAATTGCAAACATGGTTGAAGGTGTATCTAAAGGTTTCGAAAGAGGTTTAGAACTAATCGGTGTCGGTTACCGTGCAGCTAAATCTGGAAACAAACTTGTTCTTAACGTTGGATACTCTCACCCAGTTGAAATCGTTCCTGAGGCTGGAGTTGAAGTAGAAGTTCCATCTCAAACGAAAGTAATCGTTAAAGGTATCGATAAAGAGCGTGTAGGAGCTCTAGCTTCTAACATCCGCGCTGTCCGTGCTCCAGAGCCTTACAAAGGTAAAGGAATTCGTTACGAAGGTGAATTCGTTCGCCGTAAAGAAGGAAAAACTGGTAAGTAAGATCGCTTAATGTGAAGAAAGGAGTGACTCGGATGATTACGAAAACTAGCAAAAACGCTACTCGTCTTAAAAGACACGCTCGTGTTCGTGCGAAACTTTCAGGTACTGCTGAAAGACCTCGCCTTAACGTTTTCCGTTCTAACAAGAACATCTACGCTCAAGTAATTGATGATGTTAACGGTGTAACACTTGTAAGTGCTTCTACTCTTGATAAAGAGTTAAAGATCGAGAATAGTTCTGACGCTGCAGCTGCTACTAAAGTTGGCGAACTTGTTGCAAAACGTGCTGTTGAAAAAGGCATCTCTAACGTGGTATTTGACCGCGGAGGATACTTATATCATGGACGTGTAAAAGCTCTAGCTGAAGCTGCTCGTGAGGCTGGACTTAAATTTTAATAAAAGAAGGAGGGACACATCCGAATGAGTCGTATTGACCCAAGCAAATTAGAGTTAGAAGAACGCTTAGTTACGGTTAACCGGGTAGCGAAAGTTGTTAAAGGTGGACGTCGTTTCCGTTTTGCAGCTTTAGTTGTTGTCGGTGACAAAAACGGTCATGTAGGATTCGGTACTGGTAAAGCACAAGAAGTACCAGAAGCGATCCGCAAAGCTGTTGAAGACGCGAAAAAGAATTTAATTGAAGTACCAATGGTTGGAACTACAATTCCACATGAAATCATCGGTCGATTCGGTGCAGGAAACGTTCTATTGAAGCCTGCTTCAGAAGGTACAGGAGTTATCGCTGGAGGCCCAGTGCGTGCGGTACTTGAGCTTGCTGGTCTAGCTGATATCCTTTCTAAATCTCTAGGTTCTAATACACCGATCAACATGATCCGCGCAACACTTCAAGGTTTAAGTGAACTTAAACGTGCAGAAGATGTAGCGAAGCTTCGTGGAAAATCTGTAGAAGACCTGTTAGGATAAGGAGGGAACAATAATGGCAAATAAATTAGAAATTACCCTCAAACGCAGTGTAATCGGTCGCCCGGAAGATCAGCGTGTCACTGTTCGTACTCTTGGTCTAAAGAAAACAAACCAAACAGTCGTACATGAAGACAATGCAGCGATCCGCGGCATGATTAACAAGGTGTCTCATTTAGTTTCTGTTAAAGAACAATAAAACATTTTTAATCGATAAGGAGGTGCCCAAATGAAACTTCATGAATTGAAGCCTTCAGAAGGTTCACGTAAAGTACGCAACCGTGTTGGTCGTGGTATTGGATCAGGTAACGGTAAAACTTCTGGTAAAGGTCATAAAGGTCAAAACGCTCGTTCTGGCGGCGGTGTACGCCCTGGATTCGAAGGTGGTCAAATGCCTTTATTCCAACGCCTTCCAAAACGTGGTTTTACAAACATCAACCGTAAAGATTACGCGGTAATCAACTTAGACAGATTAAACAGTTTTGACGAAGGAACGGAAGTCACTCCTGAACTTCTTCTAGAGACTGGTGCAATAAGCAAGTTAAAAGCAGGAGTAAAAATTCTTGGCAACGGTAAATTAGAAAAAAAATTAACTGTAAAAGCCAATAAATTCTCTGCTTCTGCTAAAGAAGCGATTGAAGCTGCTGGCGGTACAGCCGAGGTGATCTAACTTGTTTAAGACAATCTCCAATTTTATGCGTGTGAAAGATATACGGAATAAGATTATATTTACACTTTTAATGTTAGTCGTCTTTCGTATAGGTGCTTTCATCCCTGTGCCTAATGTGAACGCCGAAGTTCTCCAGGCACAGGATCAAATGAGTGTTTTCGGAATCCTCAACACGTTTGGGGGCGGGGCACTTTTCCAATTCTCCATTCTTGCAATGGGGATTATGCCGTATATCACTGCTTCGATCATCATCCAGCTCTTGCAGATGGATGTTGTACCGAAGTTTACTGAGTGGTCAAAGCAAGGAGAGGTTGGCCGCCGAAAATTAGCACAATTCACAAGGTATTTTACAATTGTTCTAGGATTTATCCAGGCGTTAGGAATGTCATATGGATTTAACAATATGGCAGGAGGCATGCTGATTGAAAACCCAGGTGTTTCAACGTATCTCTTAATTGCGGTCGTACTCACTGCGGGAACAGCATTTTTAATGTGGCTGGGAGAGCAGATTACTGCTCACGGTGTTGGTAACGGTATTTCGATTATTATCTTTGCCGGTATCATCGCAGGTATCCCTCAAACATTAAAGCAAGTGTACGCTCAGCAATTTGTAGGTGGAGATGGACAGCTGTTCATGCAAATCCTGAAAATTGCCCTTATTGTGATTGCTATTCTTGTCATTGTTATCGGTGTTATTTACATTCAAATGGCAGTGAGAAAGATTGCGATTCAATATTCAAAAGGAACTGGCCGTGCACAAATGTCTGCTAGTCAAGCAACGCACCTTCCATTGAAAGTGAATCCAGCAGGGGTGATTCCAGTCATCTTTGCCGTTTCGTTCATTATTACTCCGCAGACGATCGCATCGTTCTTCGGAACAAATAATGTGACAACCTGGATAACTAACAACTTTGACTATACTAAGCCAATCGGTATGACGATTTATGTAGCACTGATTGTTGCTTTCACATATTTTTATGCCTTTGTCCAAGTAAACCCTGAACAAATGGCTGAAAATCTGCAAAAGCAGGGTGGCTATATCCCGGGAGTTCGTCCAGGGAAAATGACTCAAGATAGAATTACGAGCATTTTGTACCGACTCACGTTTGTGGGCGCCATTTTCTTAGCCGTGATTTCAATACTTCCTATCTTTTTCATTCAATTCGCTGGATTACCTTCCGCTGCACAAATTGGCGGCACAAGTCTTCTCATTGTTGTAGGTGTTGCACTTGAAACAATGAAGCAGCTTGAAAGCCAATTAGTGAAACGAAACTACCGTGGATTTATGAAATAAAACAGAGGGCTGGGCTCCTGCCCAACCTCTCTAAGTAAGGAAGGGGAAATCCGAAATGAACTTAGTCTTAATGGGGCTTCCGGGTGCTGGTAAAGGCACTCAGGCAGAACGAATTGTTGATGATTATGGGATCCCTCATATCTCAACAGGAGATATGTTCCGTGCTGCTATGAAAGAGGAGACACAACTTGGGCTCGAAGCAAAATCCTTTATCGATAAAGGAGAGCTTGTTCCTGATGAGGTCACAATCGGTATTGTTAGAGAAAGACTTGGCAAGAATGATTGTGAACAAGGTTTTCTTCTGGACGGATTTCCGCGAACTGTCGCTCAGGCTGAAGCTTTAGAAGACATTCTAAAGGACCTTGGCAGAACGATTGATTATGTCATTAATATTAAAGTCGATAAAGATGCTTTGATGGAGCGTCTGACTGGCCGAAGAATTTGCAAAGATTGCGGAGCAACATATCATTTAGTATTTAATCCACCTGCGAAAGAAAATGTTTGTGACAAGTGTGGAGGCGAGCTTTATCAACGTGCAGATGATAATGCAGAAACCGTTTCGACAAGACTTGAAGTGAACTTAAAGCAGACTGAACCTTTACTGAATTTTTATTCAGAAAAAGGATATCTTGCAAACATTGATGGTGCGAAGCACATTAACGATGTTTACGCTGATATCAAGGACCTGCTTGGGGGATTAAATAAATGATTATCTGTAAAACTCCTCGCGAGCTTGAGATTATGAGAGAAGCTGGACGCATTGTCGCACTGACTCATGAAGAGCTGAAGAAACACATAAAACCAGGTATTTCGACAAAAGAATTGGATCAAATTGCCGAACGTTTTATTACAAAGCAGGGTGCAATCCCATCTTTTAAAGGGTATAATGGTTTTCGCGGGAGCATTTGCGTTTCGGTGAATGAAGAACTCGTTCACGGTATTCCTGGTAAACGGGTTTTACGTGATGGAGACATCATTAGTATCGATATCGGCGCAAAGTTAAATGGCTATCATGGTGACTCTGCTTGGACATATCCAGTTGGGGTAATCAGTGATGAGGACCGCAAACTACTGGAAGTCACAGAGGAATCTCTATATAAGGGCTTACAGGAAGCAAAGCCAGGTGAACGTCTGTCAAACATTTCCCATGCCATACAAACGTATGTTGAAGATGAGAATTTCTCAGTTGTTAGAGAATATGTTGGACATGGGGTCGGACAGGATCTTCATGAGGACCCTCAAATTCCTCATTATGGTCCGCCGAACAAAGGCCCACGGCTCAAACCTGGAATGGTGTTGGCCATCGAACCGATGGTGAACGCAGGCAGCCGATATGTGAAAACATTGGCTGATAACTGGACGGTTGTAACGGTTGATGGGAAAAAGTGTGCTCACTTTGAGCATACGATTGCGATTACAGATACAGGTTTTGATATACTGACTAAGATTTAGGTCTTCACTGAAGCCTTTCAGGCCCAAATCGGGCAGGTTGTCTGTATAGTCCAAGGAAAGAACAAGATCAGTATACAGTTGTCATCGGCGTGTTCGATGGCTGCCATGTACTAATCGCAGACGGAGAAAAGCGTAAATTCATTCTCCTAAGAAAAAATATCAATCATTTAACCTTTTATGATTGCGTATCTCCGGAAGTTCAGAACAGTATATTCAAAACAGGTCGGGTGATAGATGGACAATTGAGAACATCTCATTTGGACATTTATCAGAGAGCAAGTTACTGATTTGAAGAAGGGAGAACACTTGAATGGCGAAAGACGATGTAATTGAAGTGGAAGGTACTGTAGCAGAAACTTTGCCAAATGCAATGTTCAAAGTTGAACTAGAGAATGGTCATACAGTTTTGGCTCATGTATCAGGAAAAATCCGTATGCACTTCATTCGCATTTTACCTGGAGACAAAGTTACGGTAGAATTATCTCCATATGACTTAACTCGTGGTAGAATTACGTACCGTTACAAATAAAGCAACTCCGGAAGAAGGAGGTTGGAAACACATGAAAGTGAGACCATCTGTTAAACCTATCTGTGAAAAATGTAAAGTGATTCGCAGAAAAGGAAAAGTAATGGTGATCTGTGAAAACCCAAAACATAAACAAAAACAAGGCTAATAACAAGGAGGTGCCCAAATCATGGCTCGTATTGCTGGTGTAGATATTCCACGTGATAAGCGTGTTGTCATTTCTTTAACATATGTTTTTGGAATTGGTCGTACGACGGCTCAACAAGTCCTTAAAGAAGCAGGTGTTTCTGAAGACACTCGCGTTCGCGATCTAACTGAAGACGAACTAGGTAAAATCCGTGATATCATTGACAAACTTAAAGTAGAAGGTGACCTTCGTCGTGAAGTTTCACTTAACATTAAGCGTCTAATTGAAATCGGAAGCTACCGCGGAATCCGTCATCGTAGAGGACTTCCTGTTCGTGGACAAAACACAAAAAACAACGCGCGCACTCGTAAAGGTCCGCGTCGTACTGTAGCTAACAAGAAAAAATAAGTAAAGGAGGTAGTTAAAGAATGGCTGCTGCTCGTAAACAAAATACGCGTAAACGTCGCGTGAAAAAGAATATTGAAGCTGGAATCGCTCATATCCGTTCCACTTTCAACAACACGATTGTAACGATTACTGATGTTCATGGAAACGCAATTTCTTGGTCAAGTGCTGGTGCATTAGGATTCAGAGGTTCTCGTAAATCTACTCCTTTCGCTGCACAAATGGCTGCTGAAACTGCTGCTAAAGGTTCTATCGAACATGGTCTTAAAACACTTGAAGTAACTGTTAAAGGTCCTGGTTCTGGTCGTGAAGCTGCAATTCGTGCACTTCAAGCTGCAGGTCTTGAAGTTACTGCAATCAGAGACGTAACTCCAGTTCCTCATAACGGATGCCGTCCACCAAAACGTCGCCGCGTGTAATTTGTTTGTATAGATTTTGTGTCCCTGTCAATAATGGGTTATGATACAGTTATTTATGAGACGAATACACGACTCGTTGCCTGAGCACATACGGGACTAAACAATGAGGAATTTCGGATGGAATCTCATATGATTCTATTCGAGGTTTCGACGTTTTGAAGGAGGGTTTTATTAGATGATCGAAATTGAAAAACCAAAAATCGAAACGGTTGAAATCAGCGACGATGCCAAGTATGGCAAGTTTGTCGTAGAGCCACTTGAGCGTGGATATGGTACCACTTTAGGGAACTCCCTTCGTCGTATCCTTTTATCCTCACTTCCTGGTGCAGCTGTAACATCGATCCAGATAGATGGTGTCTTACACGAATTCTCAACGATCGAAGGCGTGGTTGAAGATGTTACAACGATTATCTTAAACATTAAAAAGCTTGCACTCAAAATCTACTCTGAAGAAGAGAAGACGCTTGAAATTGATGTACAAGATGAAGGAACTGTAACAGCTGCTGATATTACACACGACAGCGATATTGAAATCTTAAATCCAGATCTTCACATCGCAACTCTTGGCAAAAATGCGAGCTTCCGTGTTCGTTTGACTGCACAAAGAGGTCGCGGGTATAATCCTGCTGATGCAAACAAAAGAGACGATCAGCCTATCGGCGTGATTCCGATCGACTCAATCTATACACCTGTATCTCGTGTAACTTATCAAGTGGAGAACACCCGTGTTGGGCAAATCACAAACTATGATAAATTAACACTAGATGTATGGACTGATGGAAGCACAGGACCGAAAGAAGCGATCGCTCTAGGTTCTAAGATTTTAACTGAACACCTAAATATTTTCGTTGGGTTAACTGACGAAGCTCAGCATGCAGAAATCATGGTTGAAAAAGAAGAAGACCAAAAAGAAAAAGTGCTTGAAATGACAATTGAAGAGCTTGATCTTTCTGTTCGTTCTTACAACTGTTTGAAGCGTGCGGGTATTAACACTGTTCAAGAGCTTGCTAACAAGACAGAAGAGGATATGATGAAAGTTCGTAACCTTGGACGTAAATCTCTTGAAGAAGTGAAAGCGAAACTAGAAGAACTTGGACTGGGTCTTCGTAAAGACGATTGACTAGTTTCATTGTGAACTAGGATTTTCGTGTGTTTTTTATTCATACAGCATCTCTAATTAAGGAGGGGACATCACATGGCATACAGAAAGCTAGGACGCACTAGTGCACAACGTAAAGCAATGCTTCGTGACCTAACGACTGATTTGATCATCAACGAACGCATCGAAACAACTGAAACACGTGCGAAAGAACTTCGCTCTGTAGTTGAAAAAATGATCACTCTTGGCAAACGCGGAGATCTTCATGCTCGCCGTCAAGCTGCAGCTTACATTCGTAACGAAGTAGCTAACGCTGAAACAAACCAAGATGCACTTCAAAAATTATTCGCTGACGTTGCAACTCGCTACGAAGATCGCCAAGGTGGATACACTCGTATCATGAAGCTTGGACCTCGTCGCGGCGATGGCGCACCAATGGCTGTCATTGAATTAGTTTAATCACATATCGTGTATCTAAGAAAGGGCGGGACAGTTCATAACTGGATCTATGCCCTTTTTTAGATACTACGGCTTTTTAGCAATAGGCAAAGTAGAGGTTGAGCTGAGAGGAGGTCCGGTAGAGATGGAGAAGACATTAATTGACGTAAAAGACATTGTATTTCGTTATCACAAAGATGCGGACAAGCCCGCTTTAGACCAAGTGTCATTGCATGTGAATCAAAATGAATGGCTTGCCATTGTTGGCCACAACGGTTCAGGTAAATCCACACTTGCCCGTGTACTGAATGGGCTCATTTTACCGGATGCAGGAACGGTCAAGGTTGGTGAGATTGAGCTGAAAGAAGAAAGTGTTTGGGATATTCGCAAAAAGGTCGGCATGGTCTTTCAAAACCCAGACAACCAATTCGTTGGCTCAACGGTTCGTGATGATGTGGCTTTTGGTTTAGAAAATAACGGGGTTGAGCGGGAATTGATGATAGAGCGTGTAGATTGGGCTGTCAAACAGGTCAATATGCAGGAGTTTCTTGATCAAGAGCCGCACCATCTATCAGGCGGGCAAAAGCAGAGAGTAGCGATCGCTGGTGTACTTGCCGCAAGCCCTGACATCATGATCTTGGATGAAGCAACATCAATGCTTGATCCGATTGGCCGTGAAGAAGTGTTAGAAACCGTCAGACTGCTGAAGGAACAAGGAACGGTCACGGTCATTTCCATCACACATGATTTAGACGAGGCTGCGAAGGCAGACCGCGTTATTGTGATGAATGGTGGGAAGAAATTTGCCGAGGGAACACCAGAGGAAGTATTTGAACTAGATGAACAGCTGGTTCAGATTGGACTTGATCTGCCATTTTCCTACCGGTTGAGTAAGCAATTGAAGCAGCAAGGTGTGCCGCTTGCAAATGCCCATTTGACACAAGAAGGATTGGTGAAAGAGCTATGGACATTACGATCAAAGAATTAGAGCATCGTTATCAAATGAAAACGCCGTTTGAGCGTCTCGCTTTGTATGATGTCAATGCTTCCATCAAAGAAGGCAGCTATGTTGCTGTCATCGGTCATACGGGTTCTGGCAAGTCGACATTGTTGCAACATTTAAATGGACTGCTCAAACCAACAAAGGGGAGGATTGCGCTTGGAGATACGGTCTTACAAGCCAATAAAAAGCAGAAGGAACTGAAATCTCTTCGCAAAAAGGTAGGTATCGTGTTTCAGTTTCCTGAACATCAGCTCTTTGAGGAGACGATTCTGAAGGATATCTGTTTTGGTCCGATGAACTTCGGCCTTCCAAAAGAAAAGGCAGAAGCCAAGGCTAAAGAGATGCTGAAGCTTGTAGGCCTTCCTGAATCCTTGTTATCTCGATCACCCTTTGAATTAAGCGGTGGTCAAATGAGACGTGTGGCGATTGCAGGTGTTCTAGCGATGGAGCCAGAAGTCCTTGTGCTTGATGAGCCGACTGCGGGATTAGATCCACGCGGACGTAAAGAAATCATGGACATGTTCTATGAACTTCATCAAAAAGCCAACCTGACGACGATCCTTGTGACACACAGTATGGAAGATGCCGCTCATTATGCGGATCAAATGATTGTGATGCACAAAGGAACAGTAAAGGCGACAGGTACGCCGAGGGAGCTATTTGCCAATCGTACCGACATGTCTTCTTTCGGACTGGACCTCCCGGAAACGATCAAATTCCAGCAGGCTGTCGAAGAAAAGCTGGGGATGACGTTTCCAAGACCGCTTCTGACCATGGATGAAATGGTAGAAGCCTTAACAGCTTTATATCAGGAGGACACGACATCATGATGGATAGTATGATTATCGGCAAATATGTGCCAGGTACATCCTTTGTCCATCGTCTTGATCCAAGGACAAAGCTGTTATCAATTTTCTTTTTTGTCTTTATTGTCTTTTTTGCGAATAACTACATCACTTACGGGCTTTTAGGGGTCTTTACGATCCTTGTGGTGATGGTGTCTCAGGTGCCGCTATACTTTATTCTCAAAGGAATGAAACCCATCCTTTGGATTGTTCTGTTTACCTTTATTCTGCATATCTTCATGACAAAGGATGGCGCTTTGCTCCTTCACTTTGGTTTTCTGAATATTTATGAAGAAGGTCTAAAACAGGGGATTTTCATTTCACTCCGTTTTGTCTATCTCATCATGATGACAACACTTCTGACGTTGACCACAACGCCTATTGAAGTGACAGACGGTATGGAGAAGCTGCTGCATCCTTTCCGTAAAATCAAGCTACCTGTTCATGAACTTGCTCTTATGATGTCTATCTCTCTTCGATTTATTCCGACTTTACTCGAAGAAACAGACAAAATCATGAAAGCCCAAATGGCAAGAGGTGTTGATTTTACAAGCGGACCCGTGAAAGATCGTTTAAAAGCGATTGTCCCATTGCTTGTCCCACTTTTCGTCAGTGCGTTTAAGCGTGCGGAGGAATTGGCGACCGCTATGGAAGCGAGAGGCTACCGCGGGGGAGAAGGGCGCACGAAATACCGTCAGCTTGTCTGGGGAATGAAAGACACGTTCACGCTGCTTCTATTCATCCTGTTAACAGCACTCCTTGTGCTGCTTAGAAATTAGGTGATGCCTAGATGAAAGTAAAATGTACCGTAGCATACGATGGGACACATTTTAAAGGGTATCAAGTGCAACCAGGACAGCGAACTGTACAAACGGAGATTGAATCTGTTCTTGCTAGAATGCATAAACAAGATGAACTAATTCCGATTGTGGCTTCCGGCCGGACAGACAGTGGTGTTCATGCAAAGGGGCAGGTCATCCATTTCGACACCCCGCTTGCCATCCCGATGGAAAGATGGCCTTTTGCCCTTAATAGTCTCCTGCCTGATGACATCAGGGTTCTAAAGGCTGAGAAAGTGAATGAATCGTTTCATGCACGTTTTAGTGTCGTTTCGAAGGAGTACCGTTATAAGGTCTCGACGGAAACGCACCAAAATGTGTTCACTAGACAGTATGCCTGTCATTATCCTTACCGGCTTGATGCAGACAAAATGAGAGAAGCTGCTGGGCACCTCATTGGCACACATGATTTCACAAGCTTTTGTGCGGCCAACACAGAGGTTCAAGACAAGGTGAGGGAGATTTATGCCCTTGAGTGGAAAAACGTCTCAGACGGGCTTGAAATGCGTGTGAGAGGGAATGGCTTTTTATACAACATGGTGCGAATTATCGCTGGAACGTTACTTGAAATTGGTTCTGGTAAATTTCACCCTGAGGAGATAAAAGCCATGCTTGCCGCCCGAAATCGCGAAGCGGCAGGCAAGACTGCGCCCAGTCACGGACTGTATTTATGGGAAGTTTTCTATGACAACTAAACCAGGTGTAACATGTTCTTGACACAGGAAGCAGAAAGTTATAAGATATCATATGGTATGTATTTCAACCCCACAAATAAGCCCCGGAAGACTTATCTGTGTTTTGAAATAGAACGTAGCATTTGATTCAGGAAAATTCATTGATTTATTTAGGAGGGAAACTCATGCGTACAACACCAATGGCGAACGCAAGCACAATTGAGCGCAAATGGCTAGTGGTTGATGCGGCAGGCAAGACTCTAGGTCGTCTTTCTACTGAAGTAGCATCACTTTTGCGCGGTAAGCACAAACCAACTTATACACCACACGTTGACACAGGTGATCACGTGATCATCATCAATGCTGAGAAAATTGAATTAACAGGTAAGAAATTGACGGACAAAATTTACTACCGTCATACGATGCACCCAGGTGGTTTGAAACAAAGAACTGCTCTTGAGATGCGTACAAACTACCCTGAAAAAATGTTGGAGCTTGCTATCAAAGGTATGCTTCCAAAGGGTCCACTAGGTCGTCAAATGTTCAAAAAATTAAATGTGTACCGTGGTTCTGAGCATCCACATCAAGCACAACAACCTGAAGTTTACGAACTTCGCGGTTAATTATAAGGGAGGTTAACAATTTGGCACAGGTTCAATATTACGGTACAGGTCGTCGTAAAAGTTCTGTAGCGCGCGTTCGCTTAGTTCCAGGTGAAGGCCGTATCGTCGTTAATAATCGTGAAATTACTGAATACATTCCATTCGCTGCTTTAATCGAAGACGTGAAACAGCCTTTGAACATCACAGAAACAGCTAACAGCTACGATGTTCTTGTAAATGTTCACGGTGGTGGATTCTCTGGTCAAGCTGGAGCAATTCGTCACGGTATCTCTCGTGCTCTTCTAGAAGTAGATCCTGAGTACCGTACACCACTTAAACGTGCTGGACTTCTTACTCGTGACTCTCGTATGAAAGAGCGTAAGAAATACGGTCTTAAAGGCGCACGTCGCGCACCTCAGTTCTCAAAACGTTAATTGCTTGTATATTCTTATCTACCCCTTGCTCATTAAGAGTAAGGGGTTTTTTGTTTTAAATATCATTTATGATAATTATAGATAAAATTGTAAAAAAGGTGTAATATTGTATTAGGAATATTACTTTGGTACGGAGGGCAAATATGTACAGAACATCTTATGGTACATACAATGGGGACAGTTGGGAAGAACACTGTCAAACTTTCTTGAAAATAAAATATGAAGCAGATGGTTATCAAGAGATGACAGCACATACTCAAGGTGATTTAGGAATAGAGGGTTTCACGAGAAAGGGAGATGTCTTTCAATGTTACTGTCCAGATGGAGAATATGAATCTACTAAGTTATATGGTCATCAAAGAGATAAAATTACTAAAGACTTGAATAAATTAAAAAAATATAAAAACCAACTATTAAATTTTTTCCAAGGAGTTAAAATTAAACGGTGGATATTTCTTACCCCAACAATAACAAATAAAGCACTTATTGCTCATTGTCATGAAAAAGCTGTTGAATATAGAAATGATTCATCTATGAAGGACCTATTGGATGATTCATTTGATGTTCTTGTTCACGATGAACAATACTACGGTAAAGAAATTCTTCAAGCAAGGCAAATTCTAAAAGAAAAGATAAGCATTGAAGTACCAGCTCCTAATCAACAGGAGATTATTAACTGGAAGCAGTGTCAAACCGCTTCTATCATTATTTTAGATAGAAAAATCGGAAAGATTTGTGAAAATTTGGATGAGTCCTCTAAAGCGCAAACAACAAATAGATATATAGATTTGCAAGTTCGTAATTATATTAAAGGTCAGGAAATATTAAATCATATGCAACAAACCTATAGTTCAGCATATGAGAAACAAGTGAGGATTAAAAATTCCATTGCAACTCATCTTGAAGCAGAAGTACTATTAACAGATTTATCACCAAAAGTATTGTTAAATAATACTCTAGAGAAATACAAAGAAGCATTGCAGGGAGAAAATTTTCATGATATTTTCGAATATTCAGTTTACAATGATCTCTGTCATGAAGCAATAGCAAGTTGGCTAATTGAGTGCCCATTAGATTTTGGAGGGTAGAAGATGGATTTACCATTAGATGAGATAGAAGAAATTAACTTTAATAGGAAAAAGATACCGATATCACCGGAGTTGCGGCCGATATACAGAATTTCCCAAATAATTCTTGTTATGGAGTTATCTTCGACTATGAAGACAGCTTCTTTATTAAAATTACAGTTGTTTAATTGGGGTTTGCAAAATGAAGAGCGTTACGAGAGATTATTTAAATTAAAGGAAACAAAAGACTTTCCAATTATTAGATTTGACCCCTTTTTAAATCGAGCTTTAAATTATGGAGTGGCAATGCAAGTTTTTTCGTTTAATGTGAAAACGGGTAAATTTTCTTTAACTGAAAAAGGGGAACTTTTAGCACAAAAAATTTTGAAAGGTGATGTATTTTCAAAAGAAAAAGTTTTTTTGAAGACAATAAAAAAGAGTCTATCTGATAAATATATACTGCAATTATTTAAAGAGAGGTATCCCTCATGAATCGAATAAAATTGAATCACCTAAAAATAACGATCGATACGGAAGATGGATTATTTGGCACCGATATTTCTTTTAAAGAGGGATTTAATATTATAAGAGCAAGAAATACAAAAGGAAAAAGTTCCACGATAAATTCTATACTATACGTATTGGGTTTAGAAGAGGTACTCGGTGGAAGAAATGCGAAAACGATGAAGCCTGTTTTAAAAGATAAATTGTCTTTTAAAGGAAGAGAAGTTGCAATTATAGGATCGAAAGTACAGCTAGAGATATCCAATCATAGGGGGAAAATTATAACACTTACTAGATGGATAAAGTCACAAAATAAAGATGAGAA
Organism: Bacillus sp. 2B09; assembly: GCF_003946835.1. Lineage (NCBI taxonomy): Bacteria > Bacillati > Bacillota > Bacilli > Caryophanales > Bacillaceae > Bacillus > Bacillus sp. 2B09. The sequence continues at coordinate 10,603 of NZ_RPSG01000014.1, read as the reverse complement.
ATTAATTAGAGTACATTATGGGCCTAAATTATCAAGAGAAGGGAATTTTAGTTTTAAGGATTTTTATGTCCATATGAAGGGGGCAGCAATAGGTAACGCGGGCTTCCATACTTTTTTATCATCTTATTTAGAATGGGAATTGCCGGAGGTTCCAACATTTGAGGGTGGTGACAGAATTCTATACCTTCAAACAATTACTCCTTTATATTTTATCGAACAAATTAAGGGGTGGAGTAGTTTTTATTCCCCAATTTCAGGGAGTTTTGGGATAAGAGATTTATCTAAACGCGCTTTTGAATTTTTATTGAATATGGATGTCACCAAGAATGCTAAGGAACGAGAAGAGTTGAAGGTTATTAAAGCTTTACTTTCAAATAAATGGTCTGCTTTAAAGCGAGAGGTAGAAGAGCTGGCAGTTTCTATTTCTGCAGCTATTCCTAATCTACCTGCTAACCCTATAACCTTAGATAATTTATCGCTAACTGTTTATAATGATGATAAAGTGTTAGTATCCATTTTTGATCGTATATTTCAATTAGAGGGTTCAATAAAAGAAAAAGAAAATTACGGAGTTGTAGCAATATCAGAAGTAGCTTCACAATATGAAGAGAAAGTAAAAGAGCAAGAACTTTTAGTTCTACAATTGCAAAATGAAATAAACTATATTAGACAGGATCTGCTATTACAAAGAAATAACCAAATTTCTATGGGAGAAAATCTAAAAAAATTAGAATTAGACTTAAAAAGAAACCAAGAAGCTGAGAAGCTTTACAAACTCGGTTCAGATATTGATTCAAGCTTTTCGAAAGGTATCTGTCCTACTTGTAGTCAAGCTGTTGCAGACTCACTGTTGCCTGCTGAAACAAGTATACAGCCACTAGACTTGTCAGAAAATATAACGTATATAAAAGAGCAAATTAATACGTTGAAATTCGGTATAAAACAATCACATACAGTTATCCAAAATAAGCAGTCAAATTTAGCAGTGATTATTGAACATCTTGATAATGCCAGAAGAGAGTTAAGGTTGTATAAATCTGAATTGAATTCTAATCCTCGACTACCTACCAAAAAGGAATTGGATGAATTAGTGCGACTAAAAATTCTCATAAATAAGTTATATGATGCAAGTAGTACTTTTGAGAAAATAGAAACACGTTTTAAAGTAATTGTATCTGAGTGGAAAGATTATTTAACTAGACAAGAGGCCTTACCAAAAGATTACTTTTCAGAACTCGACAAAAAGAAATTAACCTATTTCGAAAAAGAGTTTCTATCCCTATTGGATAATTTTAACTTCTCCAGCATTAATACTAATGAAATTACTTTATCATATGATAAATACACTCCTATTGTTAGTGGGTTTGATATTAAATTTGATTCATCAGCAAGCGATAATATTCGTCTAATTTGGTCTTATGTAATTACCATTTATAAAGCAAGCCAAAATTTCTCTGGTAATCATCCAGGATTAATGGTTTTCGATGAACCGGGGCAGCAACAAATGGCGGTGAAGAGTCAAAAAGAACTTTTTAGAGTATTATCACAAACAAAGGGACAGTCAATCGTAGGAACATCTTTAGAACCTGAAGAGATAAAAGAAATGACTGAAAACTATAATCTAAATATAATTGATCTCGGTGAAGAGTATATTATTAAGCCGTTAACTCAGTAATTAGATATTTCTTAAAACAAAAGCTTGTATTCTATTATGATTAAAAGCTTTAGATTGTAGAGAAGCCGACGTTTTTCTACAATCTTTTTATTTTTAGCCGCGAATATAATGAATAATTAATGATATTGACCAATTTTGTTTGAAGCGTGTGGTATTGTTCAGTGAGTTGGTCTAGCAATATTAATATGATCATATCAAGGTTTCTGTTAAAAAAACGAAGTCTATGGAGGTTGTCCGATGAATCTAACAACAGAAAGATGTCTCATTCGACCATTTACTGAGGATGATTGGCAGAATGTCTATGCATATACATCTGATCCGGTGGTGATGAAGTATATGCCAGAAGGTGTTTTTTCTAAAGAAGAGGCGCGGGATTTTGTCAAAAATAATCGTCTTGAGACGGCCAAGAATTTTGCTGTTCTATTAAAAGAAGATCATACATGCATCGGGCATATCGTGTTTCATCCTTACTTTGGTGAGCACACATATGAAATTGGCTGGGTCTTCAATTCTGCATATCAAAACAAAGGCTATGCATCAGAAGCTGCATTTGCTGTCCTACATCATGGTTTTCACACAATGAATTTACATCGAATCATTGCCACTTGTCAGCCTGAAAATGTGCCGTCATGGAGAGTGATGGAGAAAATGGGGATGAGAAGAGAGGGATATTTTAAAAAATGTATACCACAAGGAAATGAGTGGTGGGATGAGTTTTATTATGCCATCTTACAAGAGGAATGGTTTGTAAAGAAGGATTAATAAGTTTTTATAATATGAAGTGATTCATCATCACGAATATTCTCTGGCTTTTTTAATTGATATAATCAGGTCAAATAAGCAGAAGAGGGGCGCGGGCATGAGGATCTTTGATGCACATTTTCATATCATTGATTTTGATTTTCCCATTCAAGAAAACCAAGGGTATACACCGCCGAGTTATGTGGTGAATGATTATAGGAGAGAGACGGCTGATTTAGGGATTGTAGGTGGAGCGATTGTGTCAGGCTCATTTCAGGGTTTTGATCAAGGCTATTTGTTGAAAGCACTAGATGAAATGGGACCGGCTTTTTGCGGTGTGACACAATTACCTTTTACAGCAACTGACGATGAGATTGTTCATTTGAATCAACATGGGGTCAAGGCTTTACGTTTTAATGTGAAGCGGGGCGGTTCGGAGGATATTTCAAAGCTCGACTATTTTGCGAGAAGGGTGTATGAGCTGGTGGGCTGGCATAGTGAGCTCTACATAGACGCCAAGCATCTCCCTGACATCTCCTCTACGCTTGAACAGCTGCCGGCCGTTTCGATTGATCATTTAGGCTTATCGGAAGAAGGCTTGCCGCATTTGCTCAAGCTGGTTGATAAAGGGGTTCGTGTGAAAGCAACGGGCTTTGGGCGTGTTGATTTAAAGGTCGAACAGGCATTGACGTCTATTTATCAAACGAATCCTGATGCACTGATGTTTGGTACAGATCTTCCATCTACAAGGGCGAAACGTCCATTTGAATCCGGTGATGTTGAATTGGTTCAACAGATGTTTGATGAGGAAGCGGTGGATAAAATTTTATATGAGAACGCTATCAATTGGTATTTTGGCAAATGAATAAAGGTTTCCATTCCGTGATAGGAGGTGTGTTCATTGAATCTGAATCAATTGACATTTAGAGAAGCCGTCCAAGGAGACCTCGACAACATCGTTTTGATGCTTTCAGACGACAAATTAGGCCAAAAGAGAGAACGTTACACTCGTCCATTATTAGAAAGCTACCTCAATGCCTTTCATTCGATCGAAGCGGATCCCAATATTGAACTAATCGTGGCTTGTGATCGGGAAGAGGTAGTCGGTGTTCTCCAATTAACAATGAGTCCATTTCTAACGTATCAAGGAGGATGGAGAGCTTCAATAGAAGGAGTTCGTACAGCCATGACTCATAGAGGAAGAGGAATTGGCACATTGTTGATCAAACGGGCTATTCAACGCGCAAGTGACCGCGGTTGTCATATGATTCAGCTGACAACAGACAAACAGAGGCCAGAAGCACGCCGTTTTTACGAAAAGTTGGGATTTGAAGCTACGCATGATGGGATGAAGCTGCAGCTTCTTCGTAAATAAACACACCAAGAAGCAAAGGTATTCACAACCCTTTGCTTTTTTGTGCCTTTGTTTCAAATTTTTGTTATATTGGAGACGAGAATCTATAGTGGTTTGGAAAGGAGAAACATTTGAAGAAAACAAAAGAGGATCTTTTGACATTTGTCAGGAAAAACAAAAAGAACGTATCAGTAACAATTATTGAAAATGAAGATGTGGTATTAGAATGGAATGGTAATCAAAAAACACCACTTGCAAGTACGATGAAATTAATGGTTTTGTTTCATTTTGTTAAAGCTGTATCCAGCGATGACATCAAGCTAGATGAAAAAGTGACATTGTCTGATATAGAGCGGTTTTATATTGATAGAACCGATGGCGGTGCTCACACATACTGGCTGGAGGTCAACGATTTTTCTGAGCATGCAACTTTATTAGATGTTGCCAAAGGGATGATGCAATTCAGTTCGAATGCTTGTACTGATTATTTGATTGACCTGCTGGGCTTAGAGAAGATCAATAATCAGATGAAACAAGCAGGTCTTACAGAACATGATGAACTCATGCTGCTGACACCCAAGGTTTTGTGGCCAGCCTATGTATCTGATCATGAGCAGGATGCATTAAAGCAAATAAGCGATGTAACTGATGAACAATACAAATCTCTGATGATTGAGATTTTTCATATCATGAAAAATGACCCGGAGCATAAAAAGGCGTTAGAAGAAAAATTGATGAAAAAGAACTTGTTAAGCTTGCGTATTCAATCTTTACTGACGCAAAAGATGACAAAGTCTACAACGAATCAATATGCACATTTTATGAAACGTCTACAGGATGAGCTGTTAACAACAGAAGAAAAGCGTCTTTTTAGCCAAATTGTGCTGGGAGAAATATTGAAGACGGAAACAGATCAATATATTTGGTATAAAGGTGGATCGACGTTGTTTGTTGTCACTGCTGCTTTATATCGAAAAACGGATACATCAACTATATCGATTTCTCTATTCATCAATGACCTGAAAGCGGAGAATTCTCACTGGATGGGGGAAGTGTTCGATGAATTTATACTTACCGTAGTAGCAGATCAAAACTTTCGACAACGATTGATTCAAGCTTTTACTACATAATTATCAAAAAACAGAGGGTGACGCCCTCTGTTTTTATTATTTCTTGATGGGAAACGCATTGTATACATCTAGACGTTTATCTTTTGACTTCACAACTCCATCAACCAGTTCCTTTTGCCAAAGCGCTGTATCGTCTTTGTACACTTTAAAAGAGTGAGGCAGCTTTTTTTCTAGCTGTTTTCTTTTAAACGTGACGGATGGCTCGTCTTTAGCGTTCATCTGGAGTGTCACTTGCTCCACGTTATCGATAAGAATAAAAAGTGCCAATGCATTATATAAGTAGTTTTTTTCAATGGTATCCTTCTTATCAAACCAAAATGCATCAAATTGTTCTTCTGTATCATTGGTATTTTCTTTCACGCCGTATGTCACTTTTAGCGCTTTTTCATCTACGATTTCATACTCGCGAATCACGTTACCTGGAAGATCTGATAAAATAGCGCCGACTGCTCCATTGTCTCCAATATAAGAATTTTTGTGTTTGGAAAGCTGTTTTAATGATATGTCTTCTATTTCTTTTATGTCGCTCTTTTGCTCGGTTGCTTGACTGTTGCAACCAGACAAGACGACTGTTAGTAGCAATAGGATATACATCCATTTCTTCATGAATTTTGCCCCTTTTCTATTCTTTCTATATATATGTTCATTTTATCACAATTTTCCAATCCGTTAGCTCATTGATTTCCATTTACTGAACTGCATGTTTTGTTCAAACCAACGAACAATACAAAGAAAAAAAGGAGTTCAGTTCATGGCAGAAGTTCTTTCATTTTATCAATTGAAAACAAAACGAGATGTCACGCTTGAAAAGAAGCTGTTGCGTACATTGTCTCTTCAACAGGTGACGGTCGCTTCCAAGAAATTCACGAAGAAGCTGTTCCCATTTGCAGATGATCCAGCTGGGATTATGAGTGATGGCTGTATTGATTTCGCCATTGAGGCTTTTTTAGCAGGTGGGAGATACGGTGAGTCGAGTAAGTATGGTGAATCATTCGATGATATAAAAAAACGGTCAGTTCATGAAGAAGATGAGCTGGTTGAGGAGCTAGCAGGGTGTTTGCAATCGTGGGGGAATATGTTCCGAATGGAGCGTAAGATGTCGTGTCTGTATCCATTTGCGAAGGAATTTTTAAGCATATGGTGGCAGGAAGGCTTTCGGGAATCTGAAAAAAGGCATAAGCTTCGACTGCACTAAGCATATTTCCAGCCCTTGTCCCATATCTATAAAATAATGGTGTATGGGAGGGACAGGGATGAAAAGAAAGCTGAAATGGACAGGGTTTTTAATCGGGTTTATTGTCCTCTTATTCTTATTCAGATTTCAGTTTCTAAATGATGATTCGTGGAAATCGTGGAACTTGCCTTTGAGCGGCAAGATCATCTATTTAGATCCGGGTCATGGTGGTCCAGATGGCGGTGCTGTTGGCGGCGAGCTGCTTGAAAAAGAGATTGCACTGGATGTGTCCATGAAGATAAGAGACTATTTGCAGGAGCAGGGAGCGCTTGTTCTCATGACCCGGGAAGATGATTCTGATTTATCATCAAAGAATACAAAGGGATATGCCCGGAAGAAAGCGGAGGATTTAAGAAACCGTGTGAAAGTCATCAATGAGTCTGAAGCGGATCTCTATTTAAGTATTCATTTAAATGCGATCCCATCGAACAAATGGAGCGGGGCACAGACGTTCTTTTACGGAAAGTATGAAGAGAATGAAAAAGCAGCGAAGTTCATTCAAGATGAATTGCGCAACAATCTTGAAAACACAGATCGCAAGGCGAAGCGAATCAATGGAATTTATTTAATGCAAAATGTCACGAAGCCAGGAGCGCTTGTCGAAATCGGATTTTTATCGAATCCAAAAGAGGCTGGTCAGCTGGCGACTCCTAAATATCAGGATCAAATTGCTGCTTCGATTTATAAAGGCATTCTCAGATATTTAACAGAGCAAAAAGAGCCGCCTGAATAAGGGGCTTTTTCCTGTTTATCGCAGGCAAAGAGGACAGACATTGTAAGGATATGTATGATATACTTGAATTGTAAACGAATTCAATAAAGGGTGAGGTTCTGCTATGATCGGACAAGATGATGTGAGAAAACTAGTTGGGAAGATGGACGAACCTTTCCTTCATATACCGCTTGGTGAGCTGGATGCCATCAAGGAAATCAGCCTAAAGCCTGAAAAAGAGCATGTGAGCTTAAAAGTGGCGATTGCCAAAACAGGCACTGCTGAGCAGATGAAGCTGCAGCAAGACATCGTACAAGCTTTAAAAGCAGCGGGCGCGAACACTGTAGGACTTCGTTTTGAAGAACTGCCTCAAGAAACGCTTGAAAAATTTATGCCGTCACAGGATGAGGAAGAAAATTTGCTCAACTCTAAAAATCCGCCTGTGTTCTTAGCGATTGCGAGTGGAAAAGGCGGAGTTGGGAAATCAACTGTTTCCGTTAACCTGGCTGTGGCACTGGCTCGTCTAGGGAAAAAAGTGGGACTGATCGATGCTGATATTTACGGCTTTAGCGTACCGGATATGATGGGAATCACCGTCAGACCGACAGTTAAAGGGGAAAAGATTATTCCTGTGGAACGCTTTGGCGTCAAAGTGATTTCAATGGGCTTTTTTGTTGAAGAAAACGCACCGGTCATTTGGAGAGGACCGATGCTTGGTAAAATGCTAAATAACTTCTTCCACGAAGTAGAGTGGGGAGAATTAGATTACTTACTATTAGACCTTCCGCCTGGAACAGGTGATGTGGCACTTGATATTCATACGATGCTTCCGAGCTGTAAAGAAATCATTGTGACAACACCGCATCCAACAGCGGCTTTCGTTGCTGCTAGAGCAGGCGCAATGGCACTGCAAACAGATCACGAGGTGCTAGGGGTCGTTGAGAATATGAGTTACTATGAAAGCAAAAAAACAGGTGAGAAGGAATATGTCTTTGGAAAGGGCGGCGGGGACAAGCTGGCGGAGGAGCTGCGAGTATCAGTCCTTGGTCAGATCCCTTTAAGACAGCCTGATTGGAATGAGGACGATTTTGCACCTTCTGTCTATGATGCGAGTCATCCGACAGGGGAAGTGTATCAACACATTGCCAATAAAGTCATTGAACAATTAGCAGTGAAAGCATAATGAAAGCCCGAGTGGACCTTGTGCCACTCGGGTGATGTTTAACTGCCGCTTCCTTGTGAACCGGAATCATTGCTGCTTTCAGAGACTGCTTTTTTTAGCTCATCTTCGAATTTCTTCTTATAGAGAGGGCTGCTCAATGTTTCTGTGATGACTTTCTCTAAGTGCTTTCTGAACTCTTTGCTTTTGACCAGTTCACCGTATTTCTTTTCCATTTCAGGATCCTTGAGAATATCCATCATCATTTGTTGATAGTCAGGGTCCTTCATCAATTGTTTTAACATCTTTTCATGCTGTTGCTGCATGGATTTTGCGAAAGTCTCGGCAAATTTAGAATCCTCAAAGACCTTCTTCCAGAACTCTTTGCCTTTATCAGAAGTCAGTGTTTTCTCTATTGTTTTTTTCACAGTTTGTTCATCCATTACCAAAGCTTCATTCATTGCCTCGTCATTTAATAACTGTTGAATGGCCTTTTTACCGTCATCTGTTTTCAAAATATCGACGACCATTTTTTTCGTTTCGTCATAGTCCATATTAGATGAGGATTGGGTTTTGGGAGCACAAGCTGTTAGAGATAAAAGAAGAAAACAGCTCATTATACGCAAGATGCCTTTTGACATACTGTGGCTCCTTTCGTTACATGTCTTACTTTTAATATGAATGTTTCACGTGAATTTATACATAACAAAAATAGGGGTTGGGTCAATTCAATGAAAAGTCGGGATTTAGTTCGTTTTTTCTTCTCTGTGCTGGCTGTTGGAGCGGTCATTACAAGCGTGGTAGGTTTTGCGCTGGAGTGGGGGAAATATCAGAAGCTGTTTGTATCGTTTGAGATTTTAGAGATTGCGTCTGTGTTATTTTGGTTTATTGGTGTGGGGATGATCTTTAGTGTAATCAGTCAGATGGGGTTTGTTGTTTTTTTGACAGTGCACCGGTTTGCGCTGGAGATTTTCAGGTCGCATTCTTTATGGAATACCATTCAGTTATTTCTTGTGATTTTCGTGCTGTTTGATTTAGCTTATTTGCGGTTTTTGTTTTTCGGGGAGAATGAATCATTTCTTCCATACTTGTGGCTGCCTGTTTTTATCGGTGTGTTTGCATTGATCGTGTCTTATTTTAAACAGCAACAGTCCTCTAAGAAAACATTTATTTCTGCAATGTTTCTCATGGTCGTCATCACGTCGTTAGAATGGTTTCCGGCGCTTAGAGTCAATGAAGAGGACTGGCTGTATTTAATGCTATTCCCGCTATTAGGTTGTAATGCGTTTCAGTTGTTAGCTATGCCGCGGTTTTCAAAAGTAAAAGCTACTTAACCTCAGTTGACTTTGTTTTTGTATTAGAGATAAGTTCGCCAACCGTGACGTTTCTTAAATTTTGATTTTTTAAGTGTTTTAAAATAGCTGGTAAGGCTTGAGCGGTTTGGGTGGCTGAATCTGAGGCGTGAAGGAGAATGATGTCTCCGCTTTTCATTCGATCATTTACATTATGAACAATCTGGTCGACGCCCGGATTCAGCCAATCTTGAGAATTGATGCTGTAATGTACAACGGTATAGCCATACTTTGTTGCAATTTTCAATACCGTTTCATTAAATTGCCCAGTTGGCGGTCTTAATAATTGAATGTCTTCCAGTCCAAGCTTTTGGAATGTATTTTGTGCACGGACAAGATCTCGCTTAATTTCGTTTTCTTCCAGCTGGCTATAATTTTTATATGCATAGCCAAGGCTGCCAATTTGATGGCCATCCTCTTTAATCCTTTTCACAATATCCGGGTGACGCTCAGCCCAAGAAGCAGACAGAAAGAAAGTGGCGTTCTTTATATCGTACTCTCGGAGGACATTTAAAATAGGAACAGCCTTCTCGTCTCCCCAGCCAATATTAAACGTAAGGGATGCATGTTTTGATGAGGTCTCTCCTTTATAAATCGCTCGGGGTCCTTGTTCTGTTTTAAATACCGACAGCGGCGGTGCCTTTTGTACATAAAAAAAGGTTGCAGCTGCAAGGGCTGCTACAAGAATAATGACTACTTGCTTCAGTCGTTTAATAGGCAACACATATAATCGACTCAATTCAAACACTCCTGCCTTGTCCAAGATTGTTACTTGATTGTATGCAGGACAAGGGTTTAACATGCACGATAAAACTATTTTAAAAAAAGTTCTGAAAAGGCGTTGACCAACAGAATGTTTTCGTGATATATTATTAATCGTCGCTGACACACAGTGACAAACACAAACGCTTCGGGAAATAAACTTGAAAAAAGTTGTTGACATAAGATGAAGCGAAATGTTATATTATTAAAGCCGCTAAGAACGGCGAAGATGATCTTTGAAAACTAAACAAGACAAAACGTACCTGTTAATTCGAGTTTTTATAAAAAAATCCTATGATACATCATAGGTAGTCAGTCAAACGCTGACGAAAAACAAAACTTCGGTTTTGTACTTTTTCGGAGAGTTTGATCCTGGCTCAGGACGAACGCTGGCGGCGTGCCTAATACATGCAAGTCGAGCGGACAGAAGGGAGCTTGCTCCCGGATGTTAGCGGCGGACGGGTGAGTAACACGTGGGTAACCT
>NZ_RPSG01000013.1:0-67567 GCF_003946835.1 Bacillus sp. 2B09 | reverse complement strand
AGATTGCCACACACCTAGCAAAGCTAGGCTAGGTGTGTGGGAGGTCTTTTTCATTCAATCTCATCCATCATCATTACGATGAAAATAAAAAAGATTGTAGAAAAACATGAGTTTCTCTACAATCTGACAGACCTAATAAGGTCTGTTTTTGTTAGAAGTTAGGGGAAGTTCATTTTCACTTCCCCTTCTCCCGCTTCCGTTTCTCCTTCTCCGCCCGGTAAAACTCATGAAACATCTTCATCAGCGCGCGTTTCTCTATCCGAGATACATAACTCCTTGATATGCCGAGCTCTTTGGCTATTTCCCGCTGCGTTTTCTCTTTTTTTAAGTCCAAACCGAACCGGCCGACGATGACTTCTTTTTCCCGGCCGTCGAGAATGTCGATATATTCTTTTACTTTTTCAAGCTCCATGTTGAGCTGAATGGTATCAATCACGTCTTCATTTTCTGATTTTAAGACGTCAATTAATGAAATTTCGTTGCCTTCTTTATCTTGACCGATGGGGTCATGCAGAGAGACGTCCTTTTTTGTTTTTTTGAGTGCGCGTAAGTGCATGAGAATTTCATTTTCAATACACCGCGCCGCATAAGTTGCCAGCTTTGTTCCTTTTCCAGAGGAATAGCTTTCGATGGCTTTAATGAGTCCGATCGTCCCGATGGAGATGAGGTCTTCAGCGTCTTCCCCGGTATTTTCAAATTTCTTGACAATATGGGCGACGAGCCGAAGGTTATGTTCAATCAGCATGTTTCTTGCGTGTTCATCGCCCTCTGCCATGAGGGCTAAGTATTTTTTCTCATCATCTCCCGAAAGGGGTTGTGGAAAGGCATTGTTTTTGACATAGGACACTAAAAACACCAATTCTTTGACCATCAATCCCATCGCTGTAAATACTCCTGCCACGATTTTCACCTCCACCATGTTTAGGCCGCTGCCTATATCCTCAAATGTATGTGAAGGAAGGATTGTCTGTGTCTGTACGATGAAAAAATCATCTTATTTGAAAGAAACGTGCTTCTGTGCGTATGTTTTTGCTGCACCTCTCATATGTTTGCGGTTTCTTTGCGGTGCTTGGCGGTCTAGAAGCGTGCTAAAATATGTAATATTAGACCGAAAAGGAAGGGGTTTTTTCGGAACATGGGGAAGGTTCTTTCTTCACATGTCGGTATGAAAATTAATGAATGGTATCGAATGATACGGCAGTTCAGTGTTCCAGATGCGGAAATCTTGAAAGCGGAAGTAGAAGCGGAAATTGAACGTATGGAAGAGGACCAGCATTTACTGATTTATTATCAGCTCATGTGTTTTCGGCACCAAATTATGCTCGACTATATACACCCTTCAAAATATCAACCTTTCTCAGTATCTAACCTTGTCGATAAAATCGAAAATTCCAATCATGAGTTATCTGATATGCTGCATTATTACCATGCATTTTTTCGTGGCATGCATGAGTTTAGTCAAAAAGAATATTTGGAGGCCGTCAAATATTATCGCATGGCAGAAAAACAGCTGTCTATGGTATTTGATGATATTGAGCAGGCCGAGTTTCATTTTAAAGTAGCAGAAGCCTACTATATAATGAAACAAACGCATGTCTCCATGCACCATATTTTAAAAGCGCTTGAAATATACGATCAGCATGATGCGTATTCCATTCGCATTATTCAGTGCCTCTTTGTCATCTCGGGAAATTATCAAGATTTAAAACGTAAAGATCGAGCACTGCCTCACTTGAAAAAGGCGAAACAACTCGCATCCGAAATTGATCACCCGCGCATTTATAGCTCAGCACTCTATAATTTAGGGAAATGTTACGGGGAGTTAGGTTATCGAGAAGAAGCAGAACGATATTTAACCGAATCGGCAGACCTCGCCAAAAAAGAGCTGCTTCCCACGCTGCCTCATACACTTTATACACTGGCCAAGCTGCTTTTTAGACAAAATGAGCAGACTGAAGCAAGGCGTATATTAGAGGATGGGAAATTGGCCGCAAAGAAGCATGAAGACCAGCTGTTCTGTCATATGTTTGAGTATCTGGATGCTTTATATGTTCAGGAAATCAATGAAGAACAACTGCAAAAAACCATTGATTATTTGGAAAAACTTAGCCTATACTCTTATATAGAGGATATCTCACTAGAAATTGCGACAGCCTTAGAAACCTCTCAACAATACCAGAAGTCCAACCAGTATTATCAAAAATTGCTATGGGCTCAAAATCAAATCCAAGAAGGAGAGTGTCTGTATGAATTCTAAGCAACGTTCGACAGTTGAAGAGAGAAACCAAACGTGAGACAAAAAGCGGGCCTAATGGGCCGGCTTTTTTTATGTGAAAAAGAAGCGTAGACGATCACGAAACTTGAATGAATTCATCAGAAAGCGGGCAATTTAATGTGTAATGATGTTCTGTGGAGGCGGTCTGATGAAAGGGTTGCATATCTTGTTATGTATATTGGTATTATGCGCTTTTGTTCCTGATAACATAGAGGCGCGTACATTAAAAAGAATCGACCTAGAAAAAACGGGACGAGCCTTTTGGGACATGAGAGAGGAACGGAAAAAGATTGCGTTAACCTTTGACGATGGGCCTCATCCGGTATACACAAATCAAATACTAGATGTACTGAGAGAGCATGAAGTGAATGCCAGCTTTTTTGTCATCGGAAGCCGTATTCATGCATATCCCCTCCTCGCAGAGCGGATTGTGAGCGAAGGAAATGAGCTTGGCAATCACACGATGAACCATACGTATTTTGACCTTTTGTCATCGAAAGAAATCAAGCGAGAATTAAAAGAATCAGCGGCTCATATCGCTTCTCTCCAGCCTGGCGGACCCTTATTATTTCGTCCTCCGGGCGGGCGCTTGACGATGAAGTCATTCCGCATTCTTTCTAAGCAAGGATACGATGTCGTGATGTGGTCCTTTACGCAAGATCCGAAGGACTGGTCAAGGCCAGGTGCACACAAAATTGCCAGCCGTATTATTGAGAATATTCAGGGCGGTGATATCATCCTTTTACATGATGGCGGAGGAAATCGTAAGCAGACAGTAGAAGCGCTGAAACAAGTCGTACCTGAACTAAAGAAAAGGGGCTATGAGTTTGTGAAAGTAAGCGAACTACTGCACCATGACAGAGATTATCTGCCGGTTCAATTACAATAAGAAACAGTCATTCATTGAAACCAAAAGTCTTGTCGTTTACTATATGAAGAGGGCTTTTGGAGGTGAATGTTGTGAAGAAATTTGTTTTCCTTTTCATCCTGTTATGTGTTGCGGCTGGGTGCTCAAAACCAGTGCAGGAAAGCGTGATTGCATTTGGTGACAGTAACACAAGAGGATCGAACTGGGATTTTCGAGATTATCCCACATCTGAAAAATGGGTGAATCTCATGAAAAACGTCGAGCGCGGCCAAATCAAGGTACAGAATGCCGGGATTGGCGGGCAGACAACAGAAGATGCGAAGCTTCGCTTTGAGCAGGATATTTTAAAACAAAAACCAACTTACGTCCTCATCATGTTCGGTACAAATGATGCGGCGATTCTAGACGGGAAACATCCCCGTGTGACCAAAAAACGATTTAAAGAAAACTTATCCTACTTCATTTCTGAAAGTAGGAAAGAGGGAATTACCCCGATCCTCATGACGTGCGTGCCTGTGGTGGAAGGAGGCAAAAAGGGCTTGTATTATTATTCTAGATATAAGTCATCTTATTTTGCTGAGAGAGGCGGGGCGAGAGCTTGGCAAAACTCATACAATGACATCACAAGACAAGTAGCTGAAAAACAGCAGGTGCCGCTTGTCGACAATTGGAAAGCGTTCATCCGAGAAGCGGGTGAAGATAGTGACAACGCCTTGATTCAGTCTGGCCTCATTGACCCTTCTGGCAATCATATGACACCAAAAGGGGCAAGAATCATTTATAACGAAATCAAAGAGCGTGATGTCATTAAACATTTTTAAATGCAGGCCATCTGCCTAAACAAGACGATCCATCCAGCATAGTCTAACAGTATATCTTCTTAGAAGGAGGTAACTGATATGTGGGGATGTCCTTATCCTTACCCTGCGTGTTCGCCTTATCCAGCTCAAGGAGCAGGAATCGGTTACGCTTTTCTTGTTGTGTTCCTTGTCGTCATTTTGGTCGTAGGTGGAGGGTTATGGTTTTGGAATGAACAGCCTTGCAAATAAGACACCTCTTCTTTGATCAGAAGGGGTGTTTTTTACGGAAAATAGTAGTAAGCCTATAGCGCAAGTGATATAATATCAGTCACCTGAGTTTAAAAAGGAGAGTGCTCGGGAGGCATGGTTCCTGGATATATGGAATTAAGAGGAAACAGAGAGCATATGCCCGAGCGAACGTCTTTTCATTTCTGTCTCAATTAATTCAATGAAGTCGCGATTTAAGTTCATTTCATTTGCTTTATAATACGATTCTATAAGTAAATCATCTGACAGCTTTTTCATACTAGAAACCCATATGATGGGAAAAACACCTCCCCTGAAAAAGTTGGCATAAATCTTGAGGAAAAGACATATCATCATAGGTTGATCGAATGTCTTTGAAGTACCTTTAATCTACCATGAATGGGAAACAAGAACAATCGTTCTGTTATCCACATGGTTAAGTGGATAACTTGTGGGTAGAGTGTTTATAATTGAATGAAAGCGTGATGAAATATAGGTGGATAATGTGTGTAAAATTATCCACACCTGTTGAAGGTCCTCATCATATGTCGAAAACTTTTTCATTGTATTCGATAGACAGACAAATTGTGATTTGATTCGACACAATCGCTGAAAAACCAATGGAAGAAAGGGTGCAAATTGTGCTAAAGAAGTATTTCTTACCGGATGAATTTGTGAAAAGTATTTTCCACATTTCGCCGCAAAAACTAAAAGAACGAAATGTAAAAGGAATTATTACGGATTTAGATAACACACTAGTAGAATGGGATCGTCCAAGTGCGACCCCACGTTTAATTGAATGGTTTCAAGAGATGAAAGATCACGGGATACAGGTGACGATTGTATCGAACAATAATGAAAAAAGGGTCAAGCTTTTTTCTGAGCCGGTTCATATCCCGTTTATTTATAAAGCGAGAAAACCGATGGGAAGAGCCTTTAATAAGGCCGTCGCTGATATGCAATTGAAGAAAGAAGATGTGGTTGTCATTGGCGATCAGCTTATGACAGATGTGCTTGGCGGAAACAGGCATGGCTTCCATACCATTTTGGTTGTACCTGTTGCGGCATCGGACGGATTTTTCACGAAGTTTAACAGGCAGATTGAACGCAGAATTTTAGGAGCCTTAAAGCGTAAGGGCCACATTCAGTGGGAGGAAGAGTAATAATGGAAAAGGTTGTTTGTATTGGCTGCGGTGTAGCCATTCAGACGGAAGATAAAGATCAATTAGGATATGCGCCGGCAGCATCTCTATTGAAAGAAGATGTGATCTGTCAGCGCTGTTTTAGGTTAAAGAACTACAATGAAATTCAGGATGTATCTTTAACAGAAGACGACTTTTTAAATATTTTACACAGCATTGGCGAGACTGATTCTCTGATCGTCAAGGTCGTTGATATTTTTGATTTTAACGGAAGCTGGATTAATGGACTGAGCCGTATTGTTGGTGGTAATCCCATTTTACTTGTCGGCAACAAGGTAGATATTTTACCGAAATCCGTGAAAAAAGACCGTCTTGTTCAATGGATGAAGCGGGAAGCAAAAGAAAATGGGCTCAATCCGATTGATGTGTTTTTAATCAGTGCGAGCAGAGGACAAGGTGTGCCTGAGGTCATGGAGGCCATTGATCATTACCGTGAGGGCAGAAATGTCTATGTTGTCGGCTGTACAAATGTTGGGAAATCAACATTTATTAACCGCATTATCAAAGAGGTGTCTGGAGAAGAGAATGTGATCACCACATCCCAATACCCAGGGACAACACTTGATGCGATTGAAATCCCGCTTGATGACGGGTCTGCTTTATTCGATACACCGGGGATCATCAACCGCCATCAAATGGCGCACTATGTCGGCAAAAATGACTTAAAGATTTTAACGCCGAAAAAAGAATTGAAACCGAGAACGTTCCAGTTAAATGAAGCTCAAACGCTTTACTTTGGCGGACTGGCTCGATTTGATTATGTAAAAGGCGGCAGAACATCCTTTGTCTGCTATATGCCAAATGAACTCAACATTCATAGGACGAAGATGGAGAATGCAGATGACTTATATGAAAAGCATGCAGGTGAACTGCTTTCACCGCCATCAAAAGAGGGAATGGAAGATTTCCCGCCGCTCGTTCCGCACACTTTCACCATCGATCAGCCAAAAATGGACATTGTCTTTTCAGGATTAGGCTGGGTGACTGCAAATGATGCTGGGAAACAAATCAAAGTGTATGCGCCAAAAGGCGTGCACGTGTTTATGAGACGTTCGTTAATTTAAATGTTCAGAGGGGGAGAGACCTTGAAACCTTTATACGGAGTAATCGGTAACCCTGTTGGCCATTCAATGTCTCCGGATATTCATAATGCAGCATTAAAGGATGCTGGAATTGATGGACATTATCATGGCTTTCAAGTAGAAAATGATGACCTGAAAGATGCGATTAGCGGCATGAAAGCGTTAGGAATCAGCGGCATTAACGTCACTGTTCCGCACAAGGTAGACATCATGAAGTACCTCGACAAAATTGATGTGACAGCTGAACGCCTTGGTGCCGTCAATACGGTGCGTCTCGAAGGAGATCAGCTCGTTGGGTACAATACAGATGGAGAAGGCTTTCTTCATTCATTGCTTGAAGCGTTGGATCAGCCGTTATCAGAGCTGTCATTTCTCCTGCTTGGTGCTGGTGGAGCAGCAAGAGCGATTTACACGACAATTGCTGAGTATGCACCGAAACAATTTGATATCGCCAACCGCACCATTGAAAAAGCTGAGGCTTTAATTGAAAGTGCCGATGGGAAAATCACATCTCGTGCCATTGCATTAAATACAGCAGAAGAGCGGCTTGGGGAATATGATGTCATCATCCATACGACCTCGATTGGTATGTATCCGAATGTTGAAGAAACCCCGATTCCTTTAGCGAACGCAAAAAAAACAGCGGTCGTTTGTGATATTGTGTATAATCCAATAGAAACAAAGCTGCTAAGCGAAGCAGCCGGGTTAGGTTTGAAAACAGTCGATGGCGTCGGCATGTTTGTTGGTCAGGCGGTAAGAGCCTTTGAACTGTGGACGGGCATTACACCTGACGCCCGAAAAATGAAGTCAATTGTCATAGAGAAATTAGGAGGAACACCATGTTAAAAGGTAAGCAAAAACGTTTTTTACGTGCGCAAGCACATCATTTATCACCTATTTTTCAAGTTGGAAAAGGCGGGGTAAATGACAATATGGTCAAGCAAATTTCCGAGGCGCTTGAAGCAAGAGAACTTTTGAAAGTCAGCGTATTGCAAAACTGCGACGAGGACAAAACAGAGGTTGCAAAAGCACTTGTAAAAGGTGCAAAAGCTGAACTCGTTCAAACGATCGGAAATGTGATTGTCCTTTATAAGGAATCAAAGGAAAATAAACAAATTAAGCTGCCGTAAAGGTGGATATGATATGAAAAAAATAGGGTTGTTCGGCGGTACGTTTGATCCCCCGCATAATGGGCATTTGCTGATGGCAAGTGAGGTGCGTTTCCAAGTAGGGCTTGATGAAATTTGGTTTATCCCAAATCACAAGCCCCCCCATAAAACAGGTCGAAAACGAGCAGAGAGTCATCACCGTGTAAAAATGGTGGAAAAAGCGATTCAGTCAAATCCTCATTTTCGAGTTGAGCTTATTGAAATGGAGCGGGAAGGCCCATCTTATACAGTAGATACGGTTGAGCTGTTAAAGAAGCGCCATCCTGAAGATGAGTTCTTTTTTATGATTGGAGCGGACATGGTCGAGTATTTGCCGAAATGGCATAGAATCGATGATTTGCTTCAGATGATCACCTTTATTGGGATGAAAAGACCAGGTTATGAAGGAAGTACGGCGTATCCTCTTTTGTTTGCAGATGTTCCGGCTTTTGATGTATCATCGACATTGATTAGGCAGCGAATGAAGCAGGGGAAACCTGTTGATTATTTGATTCCGAAAGCGGTTGAGTGTTATATAAAGGAGCATCATTTATATGAATCGTGAAGAAGCTTTAAACTGTGTCAAACAGCAGTTAACAGAGCATAGATATACACATACAATTGGGGTCATGGAGACGGCCATTTCATTAGCTGAACGTTTTGGTGCAGATGTGAAAAAAGCAGAGGTTGCGGCTATTTTCCACGATTATGCTAAATTTAGACCGAAAGAAGAAATGAAGGGCATCATCCAGCAAGAACAGATGAACCCTCTATTGCTTAAATATTCACCTGAGCTTTGGCATGCCCCAGTTGGTGCCTATTTGGTCAAAAAAGAAGTTGGAATTGACGACCAAGATATTTTAACAGCCATTGAATTCCATACGTCTGGCAGACCGAACATGACATTGCTTGAAAAAGTTATTTATGTCGCCGACTATATAGAGCCAGGACGCCATTTTCCTGGTGTAGAGGAAGTAAGAGAGTTAGCAGAGCAGGATTTGGACCTTGCCTTGATTCAATCTTTAAAAAACACCGTCAGCTTTTTAATGAAAAAGAATCAGCCAGTTTTCCCAGATACACTTGCTACTTATAACTCACTTGTGCAAAAGAACAACTAAGGAGGAATTTTGATGGATGCATCATCAATTTTAAACATCGCAGCAGGAGCGTGCGATGATAAACGGGCAGAGGACATTATTGCCCTGAATATGCAAGGGATCTCACTTGTTGCAGATTATTTTCTCATTTGTCACGGGAATTCTGACAAACAAGTACAGGCCATTGCAAGAGAAGTGAAACACCTTGCAGAAGAAGGCGGCATCGAAGTTAAAAAGATGGAGGGCTTTGACGAAGCGAGATGGGTCTTGATTGATTTAGGAGATGTCATTGCTCATGTGTTCCACAAAGAGGAAAGAGGATACTATAATTTAGAGAAGCTTTGGGGAGATGCGCCGAGAGAAACGCTTTCGCTTGGCATTAACTCATGATTTATCAAGGGTTTGCAGGTGTGTATGATGAGCTCATGACACATGCCCCTTATGATGAATGGGTTCAGTGGATACAGCGGTATATCAAGCCAAATAGTGCGATTATCGATGTAGGTTGTGGAACTGGAGAGATCTCTCTTCGGTTAGCTGCAAAAGGCCACATGGTCACAGGAATTGACCTAAGTGAAGAGATGCTGGCATTTGCGCAGCAAAAAGCACAGGCTCATAAGCAGTCTATTCAATTTTTACATCAAGATATGAGAGAGCTTGAGGGGTTTGAACAAACTTTTCAAGCAGCGGTTATTTGCTGTGATTCTTTGAATTATCTAAAAAACGAAAATGACGTCAAAAAAACCTTTAAAAACATGTTTCAGCTTTTAGAGACAGGTGGGGTTTTATTGTTTGATGTTCATACCCCTTATAAAATGGAAGAGGTATTTCCTGGCTCTACTTATGCCGATCAAGATGAAGAAATTAGCTACATTTGGCAGAGTGATAAAGGAGATCATCCATTTTCAGTCATTCATGATTTAAGCTTTTTTGTAAAAGACGGAGACGTGTATGAGCGTTATGATGAAACGCACGAACAGCGTACATTTCCTTTTGAGACATATGCAGCGTTCCTTGAGTCCGCTGGCTTTGAACAGATTGAAGTGACCGCTGATTTTACAAATGAAGCACCTCAAGAATGTGCAGAAAGATATTTTATTTCAGCGAAGAAACCAAAAACCATCGTTTAATGGAACGATGGTTTTTTAAAACCCTTTTTTCGCTTGTTGCGAAGATGTTTAATTTCTGAGATCATCAGTAAACACACTCGGTGGGTATTGATGCGCAACCGCTTCTACATCCTCATCGAACTTGTCATGAGTGTTCTGAAAAAGCTGATGGAACATATCTTGAACACCTGCTTCAAGTGCTTTAATGCCCTCGCCGGTGACGCCGCCTTTTACACACACCTTCTCTTGCAGTGTAGGCAGGGTATACACCCTTTTTTCAATCAAACGGCCAAGTCCTACAAGCATATCTTCTGATAGGGTGGTGGCTTCTTCTTTTGAAATATCTGTTTCTTCAACAGCGGCTTCAATCATTTTCTGAACAAGAAAGCTAATAAAGGCAGGACCGCAGCTGACAATATCTGAGGCTGCCCGTGTGATTGAATGATGAATTTCGATTGGTGTTGAAATGCGGGAAGCGAGTTGTCTGAGTGCTGCTTTTGTCGTGACATTGCATGATGAACCGAATGTTAAAAGTGATGCGCCTGATAACGCGCGGTTGGTGATGCTTGGGATTAGTCTGGCTGTCTGGCAAGGAACAATATCCTGAAGCTGTTCAGGATGAACCGGACTTGTAATGATGACAATGGTTTGCTGCTTTGTTAAAAGTGGGATCAGCTCTTTTAAAAGTGGGTAAATATCAAGTGGTTTGACACAAACAAAGATGAAATCTTTATCCGTTACAGCTCCTGAAAGCTGTTTCGTCACTTCGACCTCTGGGTGATTCTTTTTTATATTGAACGCTTTTTCGATGGTCCGATTTGTAATGGTGATGGATGAGGGATTGACTGCTTTTGATTCAATAAATGCCTCAGTAAGTATGGTACCCATGTTTCCTGTACCGATTAACCCTATATTCAAACGTTCTCCCTCCTTAGACGCATAGGATCTGTTATCTTCTAAACAGTATGTGAAGCAGCGTGAAAATATGATTGAAAGAAGCGTGAACAAGTGAAGCAGCTCATTTCGTTGAAAAAATACAGTCTTTATCTGATAGCGGGAATCATCATTCTCCTCATCATCTGTTTCTGCTTTTTAGTAGGAAAAGAGAAAGGCAGCACCGAGCCAGGTGTATTGAAAGAACAACATGAAACGCAAGTGACATTAGAAGAAAAACAAGAGAGTGCAGAAAAAGAGCCAACATCCATCGTAGTAGAGGTCAAAGGAGCTGTACGGAAGCCGGGCGTTTATGTATTTATGGCTGAGGACAGAGTTGAAGAAGCCATTAAAAGAGCAGGTGGTTTTACGAGCAAGGCAGATACAGTTGACATCAATCAAGCAGCAAAATTAGAGGACAGTATGATGATTTATGTACGAAAGAAGGGAGAGGCTGACAAGCAGGGACAAACAGCAGCGGCTGATACGCCGGGAAATGAACAGAGTCAAGGGGTGAATGTCAATCAAGCTGATGCAGCGGAATTGCAGACCATTAACGGAATAGGCCCATCCAAAGCGGAAGCCATCATTACGTATAGAGAAGAACATGGAGAATTTCAGCAAATTGAAGATTTGCGGAATATTTCGGGTTTTGGAGAGAAGACCATTGAACGGCTGAAAAATCAACTGACGGTCAAGTAGAATTGACGGTATAGAAGAAAGGCATGTACACTTAATAACATACATCATTCTGGAGGGATCAGCTCGTGGAGAGAATTTCATGGAATCAATATTTTATGGCTCAAAGCCATTTGCTTGCCTTGCGAAGCACCTGTGAGCGGCTAGCTGTTGGGGCAACGATCGTAAGAGACAAGCGCATCATCGCAGGTGGATATAATGGATCCATTGCCGGTGACGTGCATTGTGCAGATGTAGGATGCTATGTGATAGATCATCACTGCGTTCGTACAATCCATGCAGAGATGAACGCTATTTTACAATGTGCCAAATTTGGTGCACCAACGGCTGATGCTGAAATATATGTGACGCATTTTCCTTGCTTGCAGTGCTGTAAAGCGATTATTCAAGCAGGTATTCGAACAGTGTATTATGCGAAGGATTATAAAAATCATCCATATGCTGTTGATTTATTTGAACAGGCCGGAGTTCAAACAGAACAGGTCGAACTAGATGAGATGATTATTGACTTAAAAAACCAAGAAAAATTAGCCTTTGTTGCGGATTTAATAGGTAAACTAAGTGAATCAGGACGTAGCGAAACAGAAATTCGTCAAATGCATGAAAAGGCGAATCAATTATTTACTTCCTATGTTTAAGTATTTGCCGTTCGGGGCGATTTCAGCAGCTGCTGGAATTGCTCTGGCCGCATATCATCTTCATCTGTATTTTCTCCTTTTTCTTCTTGTATGTCTTCTTTTCAGTCTGCTGAAAAAAACACCCCAGCTCTTTCTAATGGTCAGTTTGTGTGGAACGATCTATATACTCATTTTTATGGTGCATCAGTCTTTTGAAACGGATCATCCCATGCAAGAAAAAGTATTTTCTCATTCGGTTGTGATTGAAACGATTCCGAAAATAGATGGCAATCGCTTTTCAGCGACTGTTTCATCAGAGAATCGTCGACTAGCGGCATTTTATACGATTCAAACGGAGCGTGAAAAAGAAGCGCTAAAAGATGTTGGGCCAGGTATGAGCTGTCATATGACAGGTGAGATGCGGTTGCCTAAACAAGCAACCATACCGAATGGCTTTCAATATGATCAATTTCTAAAAACAAAAGGCATTGATGCTATTTTCTTAACGCAGTCTATGAAAAGCTGCACGAAACATGACAGCCCTTCACATGACCTTTCATCTATTAGGCAGAAGGGGTTGAAATTTCTAGAAGATCACGTTCCGAAGAATTCTGTTGGGATTGTGCAGGCACTTATTTTTGGCGATCGTGATTTAATAGACCCTGATACATTAAGAGATTATCAAATGCTTGGCATCATTCACTTATTAGCCATTTCAGGACTTCATGTTCAAACATTGCTCGCTTGTCTATTTTGGTGTCTACTCCGCGCTGGCGTGACAAGAGAGACAGCGCGTATTCTTTTATTATCCTTTTTGCCGGTTTATGCTTGTTTAACAGGTGCTGCACCGTCTGTGTTAAGAGCCTGTCTCATGGCTGGAATTTATTTAGTCATCACAAGCCTGCCAAAAGAAATGAAACAGCCTTCTGCGGTCGTGTTAAGTGCAGCGTTCTTGCTTTTATTAGCCATTCAACCACTTTATATATTTGATGTCGGTTTTCAGCTGTCATTTGTGGTGACCTTATTTATTTTGCTATCCACTAGTATTTTATCAAAAGCAAAAAGTTCGGTGATGCAGTTATTCCTCATTTCCTTGATTGCACAGCTTGCTTCGCTTCCTGTTCTTTTATATTATTTTCAGCAATTTTCCTTGCTGAGTGTTCCTTTAAATATGATGTTTGTTCCTTTTTATACAATGGTTGTCCTGCCTCTGTCCTTATTCTTTTTTCTTTTATCTATCATTTATCTTCCGCTTGGACAAACACTGTTTCAGCTGCTTGATTGGGTGATCCAGTTTAGTCATCAATTGTCTGCACACATGGCTGCTTATGATGGTCTTACTCTCATTTTTATGAAATCGACATGGTGGCATGTGCTCCTAGAGGTTTCCTCCATTGTTTTTCTATTCATTGTGATGGAATGTAAAACTTCTATCAAATCTTATCTTGTGCCGATTTTGATTCTCGTTTGTGTGCTGGCTGTACACTATTTCACGCCGAATTTTCTTCAAAAAGGAGAGGTCACGATGTTAGATATAGGACAAGGGGATAGTTTGTTTATTCAGCTACCTTATCGAACCGGGCATATATTAGTTGATACAGGAGGCAGGCTTTCTTTTGAAGAAGAGCCATGGAAAAAAAGACGTAAAGTATCTACAATTGGGGATCAAACCCTTATTCCATTTCTGCATTCTAAAGGCATAGCAAAACTTGATGTCCTCATCCTTACCCACGCAGATCAAGATCACATGGGAGAAGCGATGCGGTTAATAAAGCGAAATAAAGTCAAACGTCTTGCAATCCCAAAAGGCTTTGCTCGAAATCCAGAGGATGCGCAGCTTTTAAAGGAAGCGGCTGATCAACGGATTCCTGTAGATGAGTTGGAAAGAGGGGATCAGCTGAGAATTGGAGGACAAAAATTTGACGTTCTGCATCCAGCACGTGACCAGGTGACGAGTAAAAATAATGATTCACTGGTCCTCACCTTTACGCTTGGCGGCAAGCGTTTTATGCTGACTGGGGAGCTTGAACAAGAAGGGGAACGAGACATCATTCAAGCTTACCCCAAGCTACGAGCGGATGTCTTGAAGGTTGGGCATCACGGGAGTAAAGGATCAACAAGTGAAGAATGGCTTCAGCATTTGAATCCGTCATATGCACTGATTTCAGCAGGTGAACGAAATCGGTATCAGCATCCTCATCAAGAAGTTTTGAAAAAATTAAATGATCATCAAACAAGGGTGTATCGTACAGATATCGATGGAAGTGTGACCTATGAATTTCTTGAAGAGGATGGAACATTTTACGCTCATCCTCCATATGATATCTTACAAAATCAATAAAAAAACTGCCAAAACGGCAGTCATCTTGCATTCATGTAGTTAAGATCCAACGAGGTGTATCACAGTTGCCAAAATAAACATTGAGGCGAAAAATCCGAATGTGACGATAAAACCAACAGCTGAGTCGGTCACATCATTCCGCTTGCTTTGAACATTCTTTTCAAATTCATTCATTTTCATCCCTCCTGGCTATTTTTAGTATACTTGAACTCATTTGGAATTGCTAGAAGGTAAAGTAACCGTTTTCCATTTTCATGATCATTTTGTGAATATCGTCTGACTGTAAGCTGACCCGGGAGCTTACGTGAGACGTTTACTATAAATGAGGAGGCGGCACTTTCAGCTTCCTCTTTACTAATGTCTCTACACACTTTAGGATAGAGGAGGAAGTGAAAGAGAGGGATTTAAGCGAATGGTCTTTGAAGTATGGAACAATTTAAAAAAAGGGGATATTCACCCCGTTTATTGCTTATATGGAAAAGAAACGTATTTACTTCAAGAGACAGCTGCAAAATTGAGACAAGCTGTCGTCGACGAAGAAACAAAGGATTTTAATTACTCTGTCTTCGATATGGAAGAGGTGCCGCTTGAGCAGGCTGTGACGGACGCAGAAACATTTCCGTTTATGGGAGAGCGGCGTCTCGTTGTGATCAAGAACCCTTATTTCCTCACTGCAGAAAAGAAAAAAGAAAAGATCGAGCATCAGCTTTCTGTGTTAGAAGCTTATTTAGAAAAGCCAGCACCCTACACGATTCTCGTGTTATTGGCCCCATATGAAAAACTGGACGAACGTAAGAAAATCACCAAATTGTTAAAAAAGAAAGCGGCTGTAGTTGAGGCGAAAGAGTTAAATCCGAAAGAAACAACAGATTTCACCATCACGCTGGTGAAAACAGAAGGAAAAACAATCTCGGCTGAAGCGGCAGAACAGCTTGTCATGTTATGTGGCGGGAGCCTGTCCTCACTTTTTCAAGAGGTTCGAAAGCTAAGTACATATATTGGGCAGCGAGAGGAAATTGAGCCGGCGGATGTCAATCAGCTCGTTGCACGAAGTTTGGAGCAGAATATTTTCGAACTGATTAACCAAATCGTGAACAGGCGCCGGTCTGAAGCGATGCAAATGTTTTATGACCTCCTAAAGCAAAATGAGGAACCCATTAAAATATTGGCACTCATTTCAAATCAATTTCGGTTGATATTGCAGACAAAGTACTTTGCTCAGCAGGGATACGGGCAAAAACAAATTGCGTCAAACCTGAAAGTCCACCCTTTTCGGGTCAAACTCGCGATGGATCAGGCAAGACTGTTTTCAGAAGAAGAGCTAAAGTACATCGTCAAAGAGCTCTCCACGATTGATTATGAAATGAAAACGGGTAAAAAGGACAAGCAGCTATTATTAGAATTGTTCCTGCTTCGGTTATTAGGGGCTTGAACATAAAAAAACGACCTTCTCAAAAGAGGGTCGTTTTTGTTTAGATGTATAATTGCCAGTCTGTCCTTATGGCTGAGCCGTTCAGGACGGACGTACAGTTAAACAGGTGCCTCATCACTGAGGCGTTGCAAACATTATGCAGAAAGTCCGTTT
Source organism: Bacillus sp. 2B09 (assembly GCF_003946835.1). Taxonomy (NCBI): domain Bacteria; kingdom Bacillati; phylum Bacillota; class Bacilli; order Caryophanales; family Bacillaceae; genus Bacillus; species Bacillus sp. 2B09. The sequence continues at coordinate 51,565 of NZ_RPSG01000013.1, read as the reverse complement.
ACTTGTTTCGCAAGTCTTGATTTGTAACGCGCAGCTGCGTTTTTGTGTACAAGACCAGTTTTAACGGCTTTGTCAATGCGTTTTGCAGCAGAAGAAAGAGCAGCTTTTGCTTGCTCAGCATCGTTGTTAGCTACAGAAACTTCAACTTGTTTAATCGCAGTACGCATCGCAGACTTGATTGTTGCGTTGTGTGCACGGCGTTCGTTATTCGTTTTTGTACGTTTGATCGCTGATTTAATATTTGGCATGTGTTTCACCTCCTAAGATACAACCTAAACACAATTGTCTTAAGGTTAAATCTTCACAATAGAACAAATTGTATTCTATCAAACACACCTTTAGAATGCAATATAAATGTAAAGTATTTTTCATTGATGAAGCGCTCGAATGTTTCTTGAAAGAGATGGAAAGACTACTGTTAATTACTTGATGGAAGGAGCCTTTTCATGAAGAAACAGAAACTTGATTTAAGCGCTTATCAAATCCGGACCGATTTGGCCGTTGAAACAAAAGAGATACTAGAACAAGAGAACGATCCGAATGTGGTCAAAAAGGACGGTATTCAAGGAATTGTTGAGAAGGAGAAGGAAGAGCACGGCATCCGCATCCGCACTGTGGAGATTACGACAGAAGGAGAAGAGTTGACCGGAAAAAAGGCAGGGACATACTTGACGCTTGAGGCGCAAGGAATTCGGGAGAAAGACTCTGAGATGCAAGAAAAAGTGGTTGAAGTTTTTGCCCATCATTTTGCTCAATTTTTAAAAGATCACGGCATTCAGGCGGATGCGAGCTGTCTTGTCGTAGGACTCGGAAATTGGAATGTCACGCCGGATGCTTTAGGGCCGCTCACAGTTGAAAATTTGCTGGTGACACGCCATTTATTTGAATTACAGCCTGAGAATGTGCAGGAAGGCTATCGCCCAGTGTCTTCATTATCGCCTGGGGTCATGGGGCTGACTGGTATAGAAACAAGTGACATTATACAAGGTGTCATTGAACGATCTAAACCAGATTTTGTGATCGCCATCGATGCACTGGCTGCACGTGCAGTAGAACGGGTGAATACGACAATTCAAATTTCTGATACAGGTATACATCCAGGATCGGGTGTCGGAAATAAACGAAAAGAATTAAGCAAAGAGACTTTGGGGATTCCAGTCATTGCCATTGGTGTACCGACAGTGGTCGATGCAGTCACGATCGCAAGTGACACGATTGATTACGTGTTAAAGCATTTTGGTAGAGAACTGAAAGATGATAGACCTTCCCGATCTTTAGTACCAGCGGGTCTGACATTTGGGAAGAAAAAAGTGCTGAATGAAGAGGATTTGCCAGATGATGAAACGCGTCAATCCTTTTTAGGAATCGTCGGAACGCTTCCTGAAGAAGAAAAAAGACAGTTGATCCATGAGGTACTTGCACCGCTAGGACAAAATCTAATGGTCACACCGAAGGAAGTGGATACATTCATTGATGACATGGCGAACGTACTCGCCAATGGGTTAAATACAGCACTTCATCAAAAAATCTCTCAAGACAACATGGGTTCCTATAATCATTAATCAGTTCTACTTTCTCTAGCTCGCTCATAGTGTAATTACTAGAAAGCGTGCTGGAGGGAGTAAATCATGAAAAAAAGACCTCGCCGTCCTCGACAGTTGGTCGTTGCGATTAATGGAACAAAAGTAGTGAAGAGTATTTTTTTGTTTATTGTCTCTCTGGTGGTTGTGTTTGTCATGTCAGGGGCTTTGACGTCTTTAAAACCTGAGCTTAGGCCTCAAGCGTCATTATATGGTGTGGCAGATGAGCTGTCAGGGGCATTCTTTGCAACTCTAATGGGGATGGAAAATCAATATTTTGCCTCAGCAGTCCCTGAAGATCAAAAAGGATTTCATTTCTCCGGGCTGTCACTCAAACTTGCCACAAGTATCAATTTAGAAGACCCCCGCAGTTTTCTAGGAAGAGAGCTGCCAGGCTTTGAACACTTTGATACAAAAATCATCCTAGCAGGTGAAGGTACAGACTATACGAATATGCCAATGGAATCGCCGCCTCCAAGTGAAGTCATCAAAGATGAAAAAGAAGCAAATCTAGCTGAGCTGGACAAGCTTGATGAAGATGAACCGAAAACGCCTGCAAAAGAGCCGGACCAGTCGACAGGAAAACGAAAAGCTGTATACATTTATCACACACATAATACGGAATCATATTTACCATTTTTAAAAGGAGAAACAAACCCAAACAATGCGCGCCACTCAAAAGTGAACGTCACCCTTGTCGGGGAGATGTTTGGTAAAGCGCTCGATCAGCAAGGAATCGGCAACACAGTGGATAAAACAGAAATTGAAAAAAGACTGCTGAAAAAAGGGTTGAAGTATCCTCAATCATATAATGAATCCAGATTGGTTGTAAAAGAAGCTCTCGCTAAAAATGATGACCTAGATTACTTAATCGATATTCACCGGGATTCAAGAAGAAAGAAAGATACGACAGTAGAAATCAAAGGCAAGAAATATGCGAGAATCGCGTTTGTTGTAGGGAAGAAGAATCAAAGCTATGAGAAAAACTTAAAGCTGGCGACAGAGTTCCACCATTTGATGGAGAAAAAATATAAAGGACTTAGTGTCGGTGTGTTTGCCAAAGGAGAAATTGGTGATAATGGAATCTATAATCAAGATTTATCTGACAAAGCCCTCCTATTAGAATTTGGCGGTGTGGATAATAATATGGAAGAACTGAAAAACGCATCCAATGCAGCAGCTGATGTGTTCAGTGAAATTTTCTGGGACGCAGAAAAGGTAGACGGCAAAGCAAAGGATGAGAAAAAACGGTCTTAAGGTGGTGGAGGACATGGGCTCATTTATCGGAAAAACCATTATTTTATCGCTCGTATTGCTATTCGGTGTCTTTTTAGGAATGCAGCAAGCCAATAATGGCATGCTGCAAATGAAAGGGTATCATGATCCACAATTAAAAGGGGCCTTCACTGTGCAAACGAATGATGATCAAGAAAAAGAAGCTTCTATCCTCGGAACAGCTGTCACACAAAAGGACTTAGCAGAAAAACAAAAGCAGCTAGAAGAAATGGAGAGCTTTAATGCCTTCTCTAAGGCCGGAAAAGCATTATCAGATGGTATGACGCATGCAGCCCGTACACTTTATGATTGGGTGAATGGTAAATAAACTGTTGTAAGCATCATGTTGGATGTTATTTCATAAGATATCACACCTTTTCGCAAAAGCCGCTAACCGATGAGCGGCTTTTCTTGATTTCGATTGAATCTTTACAGCCCTATTGATATAATCTAACCTAGCGCAACCCGCGTTTTATAGTAGGAGTGATAGATTGTGACAGATAAAGAAAAACGATTAGAACGGCAATCAAGAATTCGAAATTTCTCCATTATCGCCCATATTGACCATGGGAAATCCACATTGGCTGACCGTATTTTGGAAAAAACAGCGGCGATTACGCAACGAGAAATGAAAGAACAATTACTTGATTCCATGGACTTAGAGCGTGAACGCGGCATTACGATCAAATTAAACTCTGTCCAGCTGAAATATCAGGCGAAGGATGGAGAAGAATATATTATGCACCTGATTGATACACCAGGGCATGTCGACTTCACCTATGAGGTATCTCGAAGCCTAGCTGCCTGTGAAGGTGCAATTCTTGTGGTGGATGCAGCACAAGGCATTGAAGCACAGACACTTGCGAACGTTTATTTAGCTCTTGATAACAACTTAGAAATCCTGCCGATCATTAACAAAATTGATCTGCCGAGTGCAGAACCTGAACGTGTAAGACAAGAAATTGAAGATGTCATCGGGTTGGATGCATCTGAAGCTGTTCTCACCTCTGCTAAGGCGGGCATCGGGATCGAGGATATTTTAGAACAAATCGTCGAAAAGGTGCCGGCACCAGCTGGAGATCCAGAAGCACCACTTCAAGCCCTCATTTTTGATTCTCTCTACGATGCGTATCGTGGCGTCATTGCTTACATACGAATTGTTGAAGGAACCGTAAAACCGGGTCAAAAAATTAAGATGATGGCGACAGGCAAAGAATTTGAAGTGCTTGAAGTCGGCGTATTTACACCGAAAGCAATGCCAACAGACGAACTCACTGTTGGAGATGTTGGTTATTTAACAGCTGCTATTAAAAATGTCGGCGATACACGTGTAGGGGATACGATCACAAGTGCGGTAAACCCTGCGAAAGAAGCTCTACCTGGATATAGAAAGCTGAACCCAATGGTGTACTGCGGCCTTTATCCAATTGACACAGCGAAATATAACGACTTGCGTGAAGCGTTAGAAAAGCTTGAATTAAATGATTCTTCACTTCAATATGAGGCAGAGACATCCCAAGCACTTGGCTTCGGCTTCCGCTGCGGCTTCCTTGGCATGCTTCATATGGAAATCATCCAAGAACGGATTGAACGTGAATTTAAAATCGACCTCATTACCACAGCGCCAAGTGTTATTTACGATGTGTATATGACAGACGGAGAAAAAATCGTTGTAGATAACCCATCCAATTTGCCTGATCCGCAAAAGATTGAGCGAATTGAAGAGCCATACGTGAAGGCAACAATGATGGTGCCAAATGATTATGTTGGTTCTGTGATGGAGCTTTGCCAAGGAAAGCGCGGCAATTTCATTGATATGCAATATCTTGATGCAAACCGCGTGAGCATTGTGTACGAAATTCCTCTGGCAGAGATCGTATACGAATTCTTTGATCAATTAAAGTCCAATACAAAAGGGTATGCATCCTTTGATTACGAGCTGATCGGCTATCGCCCATCCACTCTAGTGAAAATGGATATCATGCTTAATGGCGAAAAAATCGATGCACTTTCCTTTATTGTTCACCGCGATTATGCATATGAACGCGGAAAGATCATTGTAGAAAAGCTGAAAGAACTGATTCCGCGCCAGCATTTTGAAGTACCAGTTCAGGCAGCGATCGGTCAAAAAATTGTTGCTCGGTCTACCATTAAAGCAATGCGCAAGAACGTACTAGCGAAGTGTTATGGTGGAGATATTTCCCGGAAAAGAAAGCTTCTTGAGAAGCAAAAAGAAGGGAAAAAGCGCATGAAGCAAGTGGGTTCTGTAGAAGTCCCACAAGAAGCATTTATGGCCGTGCTGAAAATGGACGACAGCACACCGAAAAAATAACATCCTCAAGGCAACCTGCTTTACAATGCTCGCCTTGACGTTTATAGTCGAAAACAAACGAAGAGGCCGCAGCGATAAACTGCGGCTCTTTACCTGTAAAGAAGGTGTCAACAAATGAAAGCAGCATACATTCACATTCCATTTTGTGAGCACATTTGTCACTATTGTGATTTTAATAAATTTTTCATTAAAACCCAGCCGGTCGATGAATACTTAGTCGCTCTTGAAAAAGAAATGCAGCACACGATCGATCAAAAAGGGGAGCAAGAACTAAAGACGATCTTTATTGGCGGAGGAACCCCGACATCACTGACAACCAGCCAGTTAGATCAGCTTATGGACAGCATTCACCGCGTATTAAAACCAACCAAAAACTTAATCGAGTTTGCAGTAGAAGCAAACCCAGACGAACTATCGCTTGAGAAATTGAATGTCTTAAAATCAGCAGGCGTTAATCGGCTGAGCTTTGGTGTTCAAACATTTGAAGATGACCTGCTCAAAAAAATCGGACGGGTTCATCAAAAGAAAGATGTTCTCACATCTTTCGAGCGAGCAAGAGAAGTTGGGTTTGACAACATTAGTCTTGATCTTATGTTTGGTTTGCCTCATCAAGAGAAGCATCATGTCATGCATTCACTAGAGACCGCTTTTTCATTAGGTGCAGAACATTATTCGGTTTATTCGCTGATTGTCGAGCCAAAGACGGTCTTTTACAATTTGATGCAAAAAGGGAAACTGCATTTACCACCGCAAGAACGTGAGGCTGAAATGTATGAGCTCGTCATGGATGAAATGGAGCGGCACGGACTCAAACAATATGAGATTAGCAATTACGCCAAACCAGGTTTTGAAAGCCAGCATAACCTCACCTATTGGAGCAACGAAGATTACTTTGGTTTTGGCGCAGGAGCGCACGGGTATGTAGATGGCGTCCGCAATGTGAACGCTGGACCAGTGAAGCATTACTTAGAGCTCATTGAACAAACAGGGCTTCCATATAAGGAAACGCATCAGGTGACAAAAGCAGATCAGATCGAAGAGGAAATGTTCTTAGGTTTGCGGAAAATTGAAGGCGTGAAAAGTGCTCACTTTCAAGCGAAATTTGGAGCATCACCAGAAGCACTCTTTCCCGCCGTTCTTGAAGAATTAGCAGAAAAAGGTCTCATTGAACAGGATGAGATTGGCATTCGTTTAACAAGAAAAGGAAAATTGTTAGGGAATGAAGTATTTCAAGCGTTTCTCGGTGAGTTATAATTGACATTTTAATTTGAGTTTGGTAATTTTGTTTATACAATTAGCACTCGTTGAAAGAGAGTGCTAACAGGGGTGATGATGATGTTAACAAATCGTCAGCTTTTGATTCTACAAGTCATTATTAATGACTTTATTCGTTCGGCGCAGCCAGTTGGATCAAGGACTCTTTCCAAAAAAGAAGACATTACATTCAGCTCTGCGACGATTAGAAACGAAATGGCTGATTTGGAGGAACTCGGTTTTATTGAAAAGACCCATTCTTCATCAGGAAGAATTCCTTCCGAAAAAGGATATCGTTATTATGTAGATCATTTGCTCTCTCCGCGAAAACTGTCATCTAAAGAGCTTGTGCTCATCCAGTCAGTATTTCAGGAGAAAATTTTTGAGCTGGAAAAAACAGTTCAAAAATCGGCGGAAATTTTATCAGATCTCACAAACTACACATCGATTGTCCTTGGTCCAAAGCTAAGTGAAAATCGATTGAAGCAAATTCAGCTTGTCCCTGTCCAGCCTAATAAAGCAGTAGCGATTATGATTACAGACAGCGGGCATGTTGAAAACAAAACCATTACCTTCTCTGAGCATCTTGATGTCTCCGATATTGAGAAGCTGATGAATATTTTAAACAGCCGCTTAGCCGGAGTCCCGATGGATCAGCTGAAGGACAGGATGTATAAAGAAGTAGTGATGCTCCTTCGCACGCATTTAAAAGACTATGATCATATTTTAGATGCACTTGGTAACACATTCACTTCAACACAAAATGAATCAAAACTTTTCTTTGGCGGGAAGATTAATATGTTGAACCAGCCAGAGTTTCATGACATTGACCGCATTCGTTCACTCATGATGCTGATTGAACAAAAGAACGATGTCATGCAGCTGTTTCATCCAAATCAGCAAGGAATCACCATTAAAATCGGTTCAGAAAACAATTTGGAAGCAATGGAGAACTGCAGTTTAATCACAGCAACTTATGCGATTGATCAAAAATCACTCGGCTCCATCGCTGTCATTGGTCCAACCCGTATGGATTACGGGCGAGTCGTTAGTCTTTTGCATCATGTATCAAAAGACTTGTCAAACGCACTTTCCAATTTGTATGATGAGTAGGGTGATAAAAGGTGGGGGCACAGCCCCTTCGTATAATTGAATCTTTTGAGGGAGGTGAACACAATGTCAGAAGAAAAACAGACACCTGAGCAAGCAGCAGAGGTTGAAGCACAAGAAGAAGCAGTTCAAGCAGAAACTGAGGAAGTAAAGCACGATGAACAGTCTGCCTTCCAAGAGAAGATTGATGAATTGCAGCAGCTTCTAGATGAAAAAGAAAACAAAATTCTGCGTGTTCAAGCAGATTTTGAAAACTATAAACGCCGTGCTCGAACTGAAGTGGAGACCGTGCAAAAATATCGTTCTCAACATGTTGTCAGCGACCTTCTCCCAGCTCTCGACAACTTTGAAAGAGCGCTTGGAATCGATCCAGACAATGAGCAGACGAAAAGTTTGTTAGAAGGTATGCAAATGGTTTACCGCCAGCTGGTAGAAGCGTTGAAAAATGAAGGCGTTGAACCAATTGAAGCTGTCGGCAAAGAGTTCGATCCAAACCTTCATCAAGCCGTCATGCAAGTTGAAGATGAAAACTACGATTCAAACATCGTTGTAGAAGAATTGCAAAAGGGCTATAAACTCAAAGACCGAGTTATTCGTCCATCAATGGTAAAAGTAAATCAATAACTACATAATGGGAGGTCATCGAATATGAGTAAAATCATTGGTATTGACTTAGGAACAACAAACTCATGTGTTGCAGTACTCGAAGGCGGCGAGCCAAAAGTTATTGCAAATGCTGAAGGAGCACGTACAACACCATCTGTTGTCGCTTTTAAAAATGGAGAGCGCCAAGTAGGTGAAGTAGCAAAACGTCAATCAATTACAAACCCAAACACTATCATGTCTGTTAAAAGACATATGGGTACAGATTATAAAGTAGAAGTTGAGGGCAAGAACTACACGCCGCAGGAAATCTCTGCAATCATCCTTCAACACCTTAAATCTTACGCTGAAGCTTATCTTGGCGAAGAAGTAACAAAAGCGGTTATTACAGTTCCTGCTTACTTCAACGATGCAGAGCGCCAAGCAACAAAAGATGCTGGTAAAATTGCTGGTCTTGAAGTAGAACGTATCATCAACGAACCAACAGCAGCTGCACTTGCTTATGGTTTAGATAAAACAGATGAAGATCAAACGATCCTTGTATATGACCTTGGTGGCGGTACATTTGACGTATCAGTCCTTGAGCTTGGAGACGGCGTCTTTGAAGTACGCTCAACTGCTGGGGACAACCGTCTAGGTGGAGACGATTTTGACCAAGTCATCATCGATCATCTAGTGGCTGAGTTCAAAAAAGAAAACGGCATTGATCTTTCTAAAGATAAAATGGCGCTTCAGCGTTTAAAAGATGCTGCTGAAAAAGCGAAAAAAGATCTTTCTGGTGTATCTTCTACACAAATCTCACTGCCATTTATCACAGCTGGAGATGCAGGTCCTCTTCACCTAGAATTAACGCTAACGCGTGCTAAATTCGAAGAGCTTTCTGCAGACCTTGTAGAGCGTACAATGACACCTGTACGTCAATCACTGAAAGATGCTGGTCTATCTGCTAGCGAGATTGATAAAGTCATCCTTGTTGGTGGATCAACTCGTATTCCTGCAGTACAAGAAGCAATCAAAAAAGAAACAGGTAAAGAGCCTCATAAAGGCGTAAACCCTGATGAAGTGGTTGCACTTGGTGCGGCAATTCAAGGTGGAGTTATCACAGGAGATGTCAAAGACGTTGTTCTTCTTGACGTCACACCACTTTCTTTAGGAATTGAAACAATGGGCGGCGTATTCACAAAGCTGATTGAACGTAATACAACCATTCCAACAAGTAAATCTCAAGTATTCTCAACGGCTGCTGACAACCAAACTGCTGTAGACATTCACGTCTTACAAGGTGAGCGTCCAATGGCAGCAGACAACAAAACATTAGGTCGTTTCCAATTGACTGATATCCCGCCAGCACCACGCGGCGTACCACAAATCGAAGTATCTTTTGATATCGATAAAAACGGTATTGTCAACGTACGTGCGAAAGATATGGGTACAGGCAAAGAGCAAAACATCACAATCAAATCTTCTTCAGGTCTTTCTGATGATGAGATCGAAAAAATGGTCAAAGAAGCAGAAGAAAATGCTGAAGCAGATGCAAAGAAAAAAGAAGAAATCGAAGTGCGCAATGAAGCAGATCAATTAGTGTTTACAACAGAAAAAACATTAAAAGATCTTGAAGGCAAAATCGATGAAGAGCAAGTGAAAAAAGCGAATGATGCAAAAGATGCGCTAAAAGCTGCGATCGAAAAAGGCGAGCTTGAAGACATCAAAGCGAAAAAAGATGAGCTACAAACAATCGTTCAAGAATTAACGACAAAGCTCTATGAAGAAGCTGCAAAACAAGCACAAGCTCAGCAAGAAGGCGCTGAAGGTGCTCAAAAAGCAGATGACAATGTAGTGGATGCAGAATACGAAGAAGTAAACGACGATCAAGAGAAAAAATAATCACCTTTATTTTTGAAAAAGACTGCTGAAACGTACTCGTCAGAAAGTCAAAGTCAGGATCTCTTGGCTTTGACTTTTTTCTTTTCAACGATGAAAAGGAATTGAAAAAGATCAATTTAAAATGATACAATCGTATTTATGTGAGAAAATCGGGAGTGTGAAGAGATGAGTAAGCGTGATTACTATGAAGTGCTTGGCGTGAGTAAGAGCGCCTCAAAGGACGAAATCAAAAAGGCATACCGCAAGCTTTCAAAAAAGTATCACCCTGATATTAATAAAGAAGCTGGCTCAGATGATAAATTCAAAGAAGTAAAAGAAGCCTATGAAACCCTTTCTGACGATCAAAAACGTTCACATTATGACCAGTTCGGTCACACCGATCCAAACCAAGGATTTGGTGGCGGCGGATTTGGCGGTGGAGGAGACTTTGGCGGCTTCGGAGGCTTTGATGACATCTTCTCTAGTATTTTTGGCGGCGGAGCCAGAAGAAGAGATCCAAATGCACCGCGTCAAGGAGCGGACCTTCAATATACAATGACCCTTTCATTTGAAGAAGCGGCATTTGGGAAAGAAGCAACGATCGAGATTCCCCGCGAGGAATCATGTGAAACGTGTCATGGATCAGGTGCTAAACCTGGAACACAGGCGAAGACATGCTCACATTGCGGCGGATCAGGTCAACTAAATGTTGAGCAATCCACGCCATTTGGTAAAGTAGTCAACCGCAGAGTATGTAACTATTGTAGCGGAACTGGTAAACAAATTGAACATAAGTGTTCAACATGTGGTGGATCTGGTAAAGTGCGTAAGCGTAAGAAAATCAATGTGACGATCCCAGCAGGTGTGGACGATGGTCAGCAGCTTAGAGTATCTGGTCAAGGTGAACCAGGTGTAAATGGAGGACCTCCAGGCGATCTATTTGTTGTTTTCCATGTGAGGGCGCATGAATTCTTCGAACGAGATGGAGATGACATCTACTGCGAAATGCCGCTTACCTTTGCGCAGGCTGCACTAGGTGATGAAATTGAAGTGCCGACATTACATGGGAAAGTCAAATTAAAAGTTCCTGCGGGCACACAAACGGGTACGAAGTTTAGACTCAAAGGAAAAGGTGTAAAAAATGTACGCGGTTATGGTCAAGGCGATCAGCATATCGTTGTACGCGTCGTAACACCGACGAATTTAACTGAAAATCAAAAAGATATCATTAGAAAATTTGCTGAAGTGAGCGGAAATAAACCGGACGAACAAGAAATGAGCTTTTTCGATAAGGTGAAACGCGCATTTAAAGGCGAGTAAGACGGATAAGGAGTTGGTAGTATTGAAGTGGTCAGAAATAAGCGTCCATACAACAAATGAAGCGGTGGAACCGATCACCAATATTTTGCATGAAGCAGGTGCAAGTGGTGTCGTGATTGAGGACCCGCTTGATTTAGTCAAGGAACGTGAAAATGTATACGGTGAGATCTACCAGCTCGATCCGAATGATTATCCTGAGGAAGGGGTCATCGTCAAAGCCTACCTTCCGATGAATAGCTTTTTGATGGAAACGGTAGATGAGATCAAAGAAGCCATCAATAATCTTCTTCTATACGATATTGACCTTGGACGAAATACACTGTCAATTTGTGAAGTAAACGAAGAAGAATGGGCGACTGCATGGAAGAAATACTATCATCCTGTGAAAATCTCTGAGAAATTTACCATCGTCCCAACATGGGAAGAGTACACACCCGTTCATTCTGATGAATTGATCATCGAAATGGACCCTGGAATGGCATTTGGAACCGGTACACATCCAACAACGGTTCTTTGCATTCAGGCGCTTGAGCGCTATGTGAAGGAAAACGACACGGTGATTGACGTTGGAACAGGATCTGGCATTTTAAGTGTTGCTGCTGCAATGCTCGGTGCAAAAGACATTCATGCATTTGATCTCGACACCGTTGCAGTGGAAAGTGCAAAGCAGAACATCGAATTAAATGGTGTGAGCGAGCAAGTAACGGTAAAACAAAATAATTTACTTGATGGGATTTCAGGTGAACGCGATGTGATTGTGGCCAACATCCTCGCAGAGGTCATCATGCGCTTTACAGATCAAGCGTATGATCTATTGAAGAAAGACGGTTACTTTATTACATCAGGCATTATCGGACAAAAGAAATTACAAGTCAAAACTGCTTTAGAAGAAGCCGGTTTTGAGATTGTTGAAGTGCTGTCAATGGAAGATTGGGTCAGCATCATAGCGAAAAAATAAAGCGAGTAGGTGTCAGGACACGTATGCAACGATATTTTATCGACCTCACAAAAGAAGAAGTGACGGAAAAGGGAAACATCGTCATAAAGGGTGAAGATGTTCATCACCTTGCAAACGTCATGCGGATGAAAGCAGGAGAAGACATCCTTTGCTTAACGACAGACGGCTTTGAAGCGCTCAGTAAAATTGATACAATAACAAAGGAAGAAGTGATTTGTCACTTTGAAGGCTGGACGAATCAGAATCGAGAACTTCCGATTAAGGTGACGATTGCAAGCGGTCTGCCAAAAGGGGATAAGCTTGAATGGATTATCCAAAAAGGCACCGAGCTTGGCGCAAGTGCTTTTATTCCGTTTCAAGCGACTCGTTCGATTACAAAACTTGACCAAAAAAAGTCATTGAAAAAACGAGATCGCTGGGAAAAAATTGCGAAAGAAGCTGCCGAGCAGTCTTACCGGAATATCATTCCGCGCGTTCATCCAGTATCAACATTTAAAGAGCTGATTCAACTGGCCGGTGAATTCGATAAATGTGTCGTTGCATACGAAGAATCATCGAAAGAAGGCGAGCAAAGCCGGTTTCAAACGGTGCTCCAACAGATGAAGGGCGGACAAACCTTATTAGTGGTTTTTGGTCCAGAAGGCGGTTTAGCAGAAAAGGAGATTGAAGAACTTGAAGCGCATGGTGGAGTCATTTGCGGGCTTGGACCACGCATTTTAAGAACAGAAACAGCTCCTCTTTACGCGCTTTCTGCTATATCTTATCAAACAGAGTTATTAAGAGGTGAATCATGATGGGAACAGTAGCGTTCCATACACTTGGCTGTAAGGTCAATCACTACGAAACAGAAGCCATCTGGCAACTGTTTAAAGAAGCTGGCTATGAAAGAAAAGATTATGAATCAAAAGCAGACGTATATGTCATTAATACATGTACCGTCACCAATACAGGCGATAAAAAAAGCCGCCAAGTCATTAGAAGAGCCATTCGTCATAATCCGGATGGTGTCATTTGTGTAACAGGCTGTTACGCACAAACGTCTCCGGCAGAAATCATGGCGATTCCTGGCGTTGATATTGTGGTTGGCACACAAGACAGACATAAACTGCTTGGTTATATTGAAGAATACAGAAGAGAAAGACAGCCGATCAATGGAGTTGGCAATATCATGAAAGCACGGGTCTTTGAAGAACTAGATGTTCCTGCGTTTACTGACAGAACACGTGCTTCGTTAAAAATCCAAGAAGGCTGTAACAATTTCTGTACATTCTGCATTATCCCTTGGGCTCGCGGATTACTGCGTTCTCGCGATCCAGAAGAAGTCATCAATCAAGCGCAGCAGCTTGTCGATGCTGGCTACAAAGAAATTGTATTAACAGGTATTCATACAGGTGGATATGGTGAAGATTTAAAGGATTATAACTTTGCTAAGCTTCTGAAAGAATTAGATGAACGTGTGGCGGGATTAAAACGAATCCGCATTTCATCCATTGAAGCAAGTCAAATTACAGACGAAGTGATTGAAGTGCTCGATCAGTCAGATAAAATTGTGAGACACTTGCACATTCCGCTTCAATCTGGCTCTAATACTGTACTGAAAAGAATGCGCCGTAAATACACAATGGAATTCTTTGCAGAGCGTTTAACGAAGCTCAAAAAAGCATTGCCAGGTCTTGCTGTCACTTCAGATGTGATCGTTGGATTCCCAGGAGAAACAGAAGAAGAATTTATGGAAACATACAATTTTGTCAAAGACCATCAATTCTCTGAGCTCCATGTGTTCCCTTACAGCAAACGGACAGGTACGCCTGCTGCAAGGATGGAAGATCAAGTAGATGAGAATGTGAAAAACGAACGCGTTCACCGTCTAATCGCTCTTTCTGATCAGCTTGCGAAAGAATATGCATCGGCATATGAAGGCGACGTCTTAGAGATTATTCCAGAAGAATCCTTCAAAGAACAAGACGGAACGCACAATCTTTATGTAGGATATACTGATAACTACATGAAGGTCGTATTTGAAGGAACAGAAGACATGATCGGCCGTTTGGTGAAAGTGAAGATTACGAAAGCAGGTTATCCTTATAACGAAGGACAATTCGTCCGTATAAGTGATGACGTGCAGACGGATCAAGTGAGAATGACCTCATAATGAATGAAAAACCGGCAGCCATTAGGCAAGCCGGTTTCTTTTATGTTGACCGATTCGGAAGAAGGAACAAAATCAAGGCGTGAAAAGGGCGGATGAACGGGAAAAAGAGGAGAGAACTTGCAACATTAAACAGCAGACTAAAGTGCGCAATCTGCTGGGCAGGAGAGCTTGCTAAAAGCGCAACAAACTCTGTGATAAAGGTGAGAAAAGGAAGACATAAAAGAACACCTAGAACATTAAACACGACGTGTGCATACGCGGTTTGACGGGCTGCATAACCGCCAGAGATAGCAGCCATCACGGCAGTAATACATGTTCCGATATTGGATCCTAAAACAAAGCTGATGCCTTCTTTTAGAGCGACAGTCCCTTCATTCATAAATCCCATCAAAATACCGATACATACAGAGCTTGAATGAACAATCGCGGTGAGAACTGTACCAGAGAGAAGAGCTGTCCAATCGGAATGCTGCATCATTTCAAGGAAACGCAGCGTCTCTGGCTGACTGGTCATCATCCCTGCAATTTTTGAAAAACCTTGAATGCAAAAAAAGATCATGCCAAGCCCAAATAAACTTTTTCCTGCATATCGAAAAGACTTCCTGCCCAAAATGATACATAAAAGACCGGCTGCAATCAGAACCCACATAAACACGTCCATCTTAATGGCAATAAATTCTGTCGTAAATGTTGAGCCGATATTCGTTCCAAGAATCATGGGTATGGATTTTTTAAACGTGAGAATGCCTGTACTCACAAAGCCGATAACGATGACCATAAACGCCGAACTGCTTTGAAGAACCCCTGTAAACACAATACTGACCAAGAATGCTTTGACTGGATGATCTGTAAAGAGAAGAAGAGATTTCTCAATACGAGACGACGTGAGCGTCATTAATCCTTTCCTAAGCAAACCCATTGCCCATAAAAAAATGAAAATAAGTGCACAAAAATAAATGATCGCCATCATAGAAAAGTCCTCCTCTTACCAATGAATATATGGACTTGTCTACCTGCTCATGACGAAAATATATTTCCAAATCACTTAGTTGACCTCAACCTAGGCTTATATTATAATGTCTAGGTACATGTTTTGCATGTATATCTTTTTTTAATGCAGTCGATTGGTGTATTCGGAGGGAGGGAAAGAGAATGTCAAAAACGGTCGTTAGAAAAAACGAATCGCTTGAAGATGCTCTTCGTCGCTTTAAACGCAGTGTATCCAAAACTGGAACATTGCAAGAAGCAAGAAAGCGTGAATTTTATGAAAAGCCTAGCGTAAAGCGTAAGAAAAAGTCTGAAGCTGCTAGAAAACGTAAATTCTAAAGAGGGTGGATTTTATGAGTCTTCTTGAGCAATTAAATTCTGATATGAAGCTTTTTATGAAAAACCGAGAGAAAGACAAGCTTCTTGTCATTCGTATGGTAAAGGCTTCACTGCAAAATGAAGCAATAAAGCTTAAGAAAGACAGTTTGACCGGAGATGAGGAACTAACCGTCCTTTCCCGCGAGATTAAGCAACGTAAAGACTCCCTCCATGAATTTTCGAAAGCTAATCGCTTAGATTTAGTAGATAAAGTTCAAAAAGAGATTGACATTTTAGACGTTTATTTACCTGAACAGCTTTCTGAAGAAGAACTGCAGGCGGTTGTGAAAGAAACAATCGCCGAAACCGGTGCTTCATCGAAAGCTGATATGGGTAAAGTGATGAGCGCTATTATGCCAAAAGTAAAAGGTAAAGCTGATGGTGCTGTGATTAACAGACTTGTCAGCGAGCAACTGTCTCAATAAAAAAGTATCCTTCTCATGTTAGAAGGGTACTTTTTTTATGCCTCCATAAACCTGTCATATAAAAATGAAACCTATGATACATTTGTAACGTATGTAAAGGAACGGTAAAATGAAAGAAAGAGAGGGGGGATCACCAAATAGATGAAAAAAATGAAAATTTCTATTGCTCTCTTCAGTTGTTTTATAATATGCTTGTTATTAGGGGTTCAATTGACCGCGAAATCAGCAGATCAGAAAGTTCATGTTATCCCAATTGAAGATACAGTAGAAAAAGGACTTTCTAAATTCATTGAACGATCATTTGAGCAGGCAAAGTCGGAACGGGCGAAGCACATCATTCTCGACATCAATACACCAGGTGGTGCAGTCGATGCGGCGCTTGAAATAGCCGATACCATTCGTGCATCCGATATCCCAGTGACAGCGTTTGTGAATCATAGAGCGCTTTCAGCCGGGGCATTCATTGCCTTAAATGCCGATCAAATTTATATGACCCCAAACGGAAAGATGGGGGCTGCTGCGATTATTGATGGTGAAGGCAACGCTGCCGATCAAAAATCTGAATCTCTATGGCTTGCTGAAATGAGTGACGCTGCTGAAAAGCAGGGGCGTGATCCAAAATATGCTCTTGCGATGGCAGATGTAGATATAGACGCAAAAGAAGCTGGTGCACCAAAAGGAGAATTGCTGACCTTTAACACAGATCGGGCACTTCAGTTCGGTTATGCAGAAGGAGAAGCGAAAAATATGGATGACTTGCTTCAGAAGTTGAACTTAGCAGATGCTTCTGTTCAATACGATGAAGTGAGCTTTGCTGAAAAGGTTGCGCGTTTTCTCACGCATCCGATCGTCATTCCTATCCTTTTATCCATCGCGAGCTTAGGGTTAATTGTTGAATTATATTCTCCCGGCTTTGGGGTCCCAGGCACCATGGGAGTCACAGCGCTTCTTCTATTCTTTTATGGTCATCTCGTGGCAGGTTTTGCAGGATATGAGACATTGTTCCTGTTTTTGGCAGGGATTGTGTTGATCATTCTGGAATTATTTTTGCCAGGGGGAATCGTGGGTGTCATTGGACTAATCTGTGTCGTTGTCAGCTTATTTTTAGCAGCTGGAAGCTTTACAGAAATGGCGATTTCCATCTTGATTGCCACTGCTGTTTCAATCATAGCAGTTATTTTATTGACAAAGGTGTTGGGGAAACGTATGAAATTTTTTAAAAAGTTCATTTTAACCGATTCAACCAATAAAGAAAGTGGTTATGTCTCAAATGAAACAAGAGATGATCTTGTAGGACAAATCGCAGTGACAGCAACAGCACTTCGTCCATCTGGTACGATTGTATTCGGAGACGAGCGCATTGATGTTGTGTCAGAAGGTGCTTTTATCGATAAGGATGAACAAGTAAAAATTGTGAAAGCGGAAGGCTCACGCATTGTCGTGAGGAAAGTATAGATATACTGATTTTATAGGAGGAATAAAATGGATCCATCTACTTTACTATTATTTGTGATTATCGCAGCAGGTTTGATCGTTCTATCGATCTTCTTCACCTTTGTACCGGTGATGCTGTGGATTTCTGCCTTAGCGGCTGGCGTAAGAGTGAGCATTTTTACACTTGTAGGAATGAGACTTCGCCGAGTGATTCCAAACCGAGTGGTCAACCCGCTCATCAAAGCGCATAAAGCAGGTCTTGATGCGACGATTAACCAATTAGAAAGCCACTATCTTGCAGGTGGTAACGTAGACCGCGTTGTCAACGCACTGATCGCAGCTCAGCGTGCGAATATCGAATTGAACTTTGCTCGCTGTGCGGCAATCGACCTAGCAGGCCGTGACGTACTTGAAGCTGTCCAAATGAGTGTAAACCCTAAAGTCATTGAAACACCATTTATCTCAGGTGTTGCGATGGACGGGATTGAAGTAAAAGCAAAAGCACGTATTACAGTTCGTGCAAACATTGACAGACTTGTCGGTGGTGCAGGGGAAGAAACGATCATTGCTCGTGTAGGTGAAGGGATTGTTTCGACAATCGGTTCATCAGATAATCATAAAAAGGTTCTTGAAAATCCTGATATGATTTCTCAAACGGTTCTTGGTAAAGGATTAGATTCAGGTACAGCATTTGAAATTCTCTCGATTGATATCGCAGATGTTGATATCGGTAAGAATATCGGGGCGATCCTGCAGACAGACCAAGCAGAAGCTGACAAAAACATTGCACAGGCGAAAGCAGAAGAACGCCGCGCGATGGCTGTTGCACAAGAACAAGAAATGCGTGCGAGAGTTGAAGAAATGCGCGCGAAAGTAGTAGAAGCAGAGGCTGAAGTACCACTTGCAATGGCCGAAGCACTACGTGAAGGTAATATTGGAGTTATGGACTACATGAACATTAAGAATATCGATGCTGATACGGATATGAGAGATTCATTTGGCAAAATGACAAAAGGTCCATCTGATAATGAAAACAAATAAGCATCCTCTCACGCTTTAAGGAGGGAGCCCATTGGACATTCTATTTGAAAATCCGTTACTAATAGCGATTATCATCGGTATTATCTCTGCGGTCTTTGGGAAAATCGGCAAACAAGAGGAGAACGAACAAAAGAACCAGCAAAACAAACCGGCTCCTCAACGTAAACCAGTGCCGCAAAAGCAAACAAAACAAACAAGTCCAGATCCAGTCGTGACGGACCAGCTCGACGATTTTGGCGATGTACATGATCATGGCGGGATGAAGAAACAAGGTTCACAGTCCTTACAGGATCGTTATACAGCTACACTTGCCGAAATGGAAGAAAGAAAAAGCGAGCTGAATAAAGAGTTTCAATCGCTTGAAAGAGAACTTACAAGGCCAAAGGCAGCATCTGTTGGAATGAAGCCGAAAATGATTGAGAAACTCAACCAAGATACGGTCGTTCAAGGGATGATCCTTGGTGAAGTATTTGGAGAGCCTCGTGCGAAAAAGCCGCATCGAACGATGAAACGACCATATAAAAGATAAAGAAGTAAGCCCCCTCATCCTTAAGGGGGCTTTTTTGTTGTGTAATGGAGATTTTTCTTAGTCAAAATGATGAAACGGCTGTTTTACGGGATTCATTAGCATGATATGAACCGCTGAGGAATAGGATGATATAGAGGCTTTCTCATCAGTCTCACCATCTTTCAGTTTGATCTCATACACATGAGGTGGGAAGGGGTTCTTATTGAATGGGAAAAAGAAAAAATCAACTTAAAGCATGGCTGACAAGAACACTTGAAATCCCTCCGGACGTGATGATGGATCTTCCCCGTATTACGATGGTTGGCAGACTCCATATTTACATAGAGAACCATAAAGGGCTTTTACTTTTCAGTGATCAAGAGGTAAGGCTGATGCTCAAGCAAGGACAGTGCATTATTTCAGGAAAAGACTTTGTGATTAAAACGATTTTGCCAGAAGAGATCTTATTAGAGGGGAAAATCGATGAGGTCCGTTATATTGATTCTTAACTGACGGAGGGGAGAAACGTGAAGAACAAATGGTTTGCCTATTTTATTGGCAGAGTGGAAGTGGAGATAAGAGGAAGCGGTATTGAGCGGCTAATCAATGAGTGCACGAGACAGGGGATCACAATTTTTCAAGTGAGCCGCCGTCAAGACAGCGTGCGCTTATTTATTCGCCTCTCAGATGTACATGCCTTTAGAAAAGTGCGCAGACATCATGAGGTGAAATGTTCATTTCATCAAAAGAAAGGGTTCCCGTTTCTTCTTCTATGGTCGAGAAGAAATATTGGATTCACCCTCGGGATGGCTTTTTTCCTAGTGACGATATTGGCTCTTTCAAATATGGTGTGGAAAATTGAGATTAAAGGTGCGAATCCAGAAACAGAACACCAAATGAGAAAGCATCTGGACGAAATAGGGGTACAAAAAGGGCGTTTTCAGTTTCTCATGGGGACACCTGAAAAAATACAAAAGTCATTGACGACCAATATTCAGAGCATTACATGGGTCGGAGTTGAACTGAACGGAACGACGTTTCAAATGAAAGTGGTCGAAAAAAATGAACCTGAAAAGGAGAAATATACAAGTCCTCAGCACATCGTTGCCAAGAAAAAGGCGGTCATCACGAGAATGTATGTAGAAAAGGGGGAACCGCTTGCCCAGGTCGATGAGCATGTGAAAAAAGGGCAGATGCTCGTCTCAGGTTTAATCGGGAGTGAAGATCAGAAAAAAACGGTCGGAGCCAAAGCGAAAATCTATGGTGAAACATGGTACCGATCTGAAGTTTCTGTCCCTCTCCGAACATCTTTTGATGTCTTTACGGGTAAAATGAAGACAAAGCACAAGCTCTCCTTATTTGGAGGCTCCATCCCATTTTGGGGATTTTCCTTTAAAAAAGATGATTTTCAGCAGCCGAAAACAGAAACAGAAGTTCACCCGCTTCATTTTTTGAATATGCAATTGCCGTTCTCCTATGAAAAGGAAATCACACGAGAAAGTGAAAAAATAAATCGAGAATACACAAATAAAGAAGCGGTTCAAGCAGGGATTAAAATGGGTAAAAAAGAATTAGAAGAAAAGCTAGGTCAAACAGGTGAGGTGAAAAGTGAAAAAGTTTTGCACGAGACAACAGGGAATGGTAAAGTTAAGTTAATCATCCTTTACCAAGTAATAGAAGATATTGTTCAACCAACACCTATTGTTCAGGGAGACTAGAGAATGACAGAACATTTACTTGAGATTCAACAAAAATTGGATAGCCCAAATGAAGCCATTGCTTTATTTGGCAATCAAGATGCTTATCTGAAACTGATGGAAAACGAGCTGAATGTCTCCATTATCACACGTGGAGAGAAAGTGTATGTTTCTGGTCAGGAAGCATCAAGAGATACTGTGAGCCGTTTGATTACATCTCTCTTACATCTCATCCGTAAAGGAATTGAGATTTCTGAGCGGGATGTCGTCTATGCCATTAAAATGGCGCAAAAAGACAAGCTCAATTATTTTGAAAATATGTATGAAGATGAAATTACGAAAAATGCCAAAGGCAAGTCGATCAGAGTCAAAACGATCGGCCAGCGTGAATATGCTGCGGCAATGAAAAAAGATGATCTGGTCTTTGGGATTGGACCTGCTGGTACAGGTAAAACGTATTTAGCAGTGGTCAACGCCGTACATGCCCTGAAAAATGGACATGTCAAACGGATTATCCTGACAAGGCCAGCTGTTGAAGCAGGAGAAAGTCTTGGCTTTTTGCCAGGAGATTTAAAAGAAAAAGTCGATCCTTATTTAAGACCGCTATATGATGCTCTGCACGATGTGCTTGGTAGTGATCATACGGAACGTTTAATTGAGCGCGGAGTGATTGAAATTGCCCCTCTTGCCTATATGAGAGGGCGGACGCTTGATGATGCATTTGTGATTTTAGATGAAGCGCAGAATACAACGCCAGCTCAAATGAAAATGTTTTTGACGAGACTAGGCTTTGGTTCTAAAATGGTCATTACAGGAGATATTACACAAATTGATTTGCCTAAAGGTATGCAGTCAGGCCTTGCAGCTGCAAAGGACATGCTTGCTGAGATCAAGGGTATCTCATTCATTGAATTAGATCAGACAGATGTGGTCAGACACCCGCTTGTGGCGAAGATCATTGGAGCATACGAAAAGCAAAAATGAACTGAGTGACCCGATCGCCTTAATCGGGTCATTTTGTTTCGATCGTGGTTTAAAGTAAAAAAGGAGGTACTTTCCTTGAGAAAGAATCAGAAAGGCAGTAAGCGCAAAAGGCTGCTGTCTAAAAAAGAACCTCAGAAAATGGAGCGCTCACGCTATTTAAACGTACTGCTATACGCTGGTTTAGCGGCCATCATGTTTGTGGTGCTCTTCTTCCATGTAAAGCCTGAATCGCTCGACCTAGATTTGTTTTCAGTGAGCGAACAGACCATCTATTCTCCGTCTACCGTTGATGACCAAGAAGCAACAGAAGAAAAGAAACAAGAAGCAACGGATCAAGTGGAAGACCAATATACACTCAAAAAAGCGTATTCTGATAATCGTGTTGACCTCATTTCATCCCTCTTTGAAGCCATTAAAGAAGAGAAGAAAGCAGCAGCTGATGACAAAGAGAACCCGCCAACAGATCAAGAGATGGTGAAGCATGTAAAAGAGAAACTCACGACGGATATGCAGGAAGCTGTTTCGGATCAATCGATTAAAGCACTGCTCCAAGCAAGCGACGAAAACCTTTCTTTTACAAAGGACTCCATCATCACAGTGGTCAATTCGCTCATGGGTAAAGAAATCACAGCTTCTAAGCTGCAAGATGAAAAGAAACAAGTGAAAGCAGAGCTTGAAAACAATTCGATTCCGTCAAAATATTTAAATGCAGCGAAAGAAATTGGTGAATTTGCGATTATTCCAAACTATGTATTTGACCCGGTCGCAACAGAGAAGAAAAGACAAGAAGCAGCTGATAATATCCAGCCGGTTCAAATTAAGCAAGGGCAAATTTTAGTGGAAGAAGGAGAGCTCATTGACCGCGAAGTGTATCGCAAATTAGAACTGACCGGCCTTTTAAACAGCTCCAATTTGTTTAAGCCTGTAAGCGGTCTTATCATCTTAATTGGTCTCTTCTTAGCGGCGATTGTCCACTCACTGGAATCGAGGAAAAAGTCGCTCGTCCATAAGAATAAATCGTTACTGCTGTACTCGCTTATTTTCACCATTATTTTAATCATCATGGAAGTATTCAGTCTCTTCCAGGAAACCAAATATACAACCATCGGCTACGTCGTGCCTGTGGCACTTGGCACGATGCTGATTAAGCTGCTGATCAATGAGCGGCTGGCGATCTTCTCCGGCCTTGTATTTGCCCTTTGCGGCAGTATGATGTTTAATCAAGGAGTAACAGGCGTCTTTAACTATGTCATCTGTGCTTATTATTTAATAAGCGGGATGGCGGGGATTTTATTTTTGAGAAAACATAATGCGAGATCAAAAATTTTGCAGGCGGGGCTTTGGGTAGCTTTGGTGAATGTACTTGTTGTGCTGTCCATTATGCTGATTCAAAATTCTTCTCCATCAGGGCTTGAAATAGGTGTAAACCTCATCATGGCGATTGTGTCAGGGTTTGCATCGGCTATTTTGGTTATCGGGTTAATGCCAGTCTTTGAGAGCATGTTTGGCATACTTTCGACCATGAAGCTTATTGAATTATCAAACCCGAATCATCCGCTGCTGAAAAAGATCTTAACAGAGACGCCAGGTACATATCATCATAGTGTCATGGTGGCGAATTTAGCGGATGCTGCATGTGAAGCAGTCGGTGCAAATGGATTGTTAGCAAGGGTTGGGGCTTATTATCATGACATTGGAAAAACGAAAAGACCCCAATACTTTATTGAAAACCAAATGAACATTGATAATCCGCACGACAAGCTTTCTCCTCAGCTGAGCAAGAATATTATTATTGCCCATACGACAGATGGTGCTGAAATGCTGAGAGAAAAGAAGTTTCCAGAGGAACTTGTGGACATTGCAGAACAGCATCACGGAAAGTCCCTGCTGAAGTTCTTTTACTATAAGGCAAAAGAACGGGATGATCAGGTGACAGAAGAAGAATTTCGTTATCCTGGTCCAAAACCGCAATCGAAAGAAGCGGCCATTATTTCTGTGGCTGACAGCGTGGAAGCGGCGGTTCGTTCGATGCATAATCCAAACCCTGAGCGGATTGAAAAGCTGGTCAAAGGCATTATTTCAGATAAGATGCAGGATGGGCAATTTAGTGAATGTGATCTGACATTTAAAGAATTAAATATTATTAGCCAAACAATTTGTACAACATTAAAGGGGATTTTCCATTCTCGGATTGAATATCCAGATGCCCCGAAGCAGAAGGTGAAGTAAATGACATTGTTAATCGATTTAATAGATGAAACAGGACAAGTATCGAAAGAGCAGCTTGAAGAAGTGGAAAAGCTTCTTCAATTTGCTGCGGATGCCCTTGAGGTAAAAGATCAAGCGGAAGTATCAGTATCGATCGTTTCAAATGAAGAAATTCATCAAATTAATAAAGAATACCGAGGAAAAGATGCACCAACAGATGTAATTTCATTTGCCCTTGAGGAAGAAGGCGAAGGGGAAATTGAAATCATTGGAGCTGATGACATTCCGCCTGTACTTGGTGACATTATCATTAGTGTTGATCGTACGAAAGAGCAAGCAGAGGAATATGGACATTCCTTCATGAGAGAGCTAGGATTTTTAACGATTCATGGTTTTCTTCATTTGCTTGGCTATGATCATATGACAGAAGAAGATGAAAAAGAAATGTTCGCCAAACAGACAAAAATCTTGGATGATTATGGCCTTTCGAGATCATCGTAAGAAGCGAACGCCGCTTGTCCGTTTTTTTCGGAGTTTTTATTATGCATTTAGAGGAATATGGCGAACTTTCTTGAATGAACGGAATTTTCGGTTTCACACAGTCGCAGCCATCATCGTGGTGATTTGCGGCTTTTGGTTTCACATTCATCCGGTTGAATGGATGATCATTCTGCTTTTATGCGGCGGGATGTTTGCGTTAGAACTTGTGAATACAGCGATTGAACATACAGTAGATCTTTTCACAGAAGAGAAGCATCCTCTTGCTGAGAGAGCGAAGGACGCCGCAGCAGGCGCTGTTTGCGTTTACGCCGCCATTTCGGTTATGATTGGGTTGATCATCTTCTTACCGAAGATCATGCAATAGAACAATATTACTATTTATTAACATTTTTAGAAATGGGCGTGAAAATGTCACGTGAATTATGTAAAATATAAATGTGACAGTGGTACCATTTCTTCTGAAAGTGGGAACTAGAATGAACAAACAAGAGTTGATTTCAGAAGCAGTCAAAGCAAGAGATTTTGCATATGTACCCTATTCTAAATTCAAAGTCGGTGCAGCATTATTATCGCATGACGGAAAAGTGTATGGCGGCTGCAATATTGAAAATGCAGCATATGGTATGTGTAATTGTGCGGAAAGAACAGCACTTTTTAAAGCGTACTCAGAGGGCATCACATCTTTTCAAATGCTTGCAGTAGTGGCTGATACAGATCGACCTGTTTCACCATGCGGCGCATGCAGACAGGTCATTTCAGAGCTATGTGCACCTGATATGCCAGTGATTCTAACGAACTTAAAAGGTCATATATACGAAACGACAGTAAACGAACTATTGCCAGGCGCATTTTCACCGGAGGATTTAAATGACTAACGAAAGCTTCAAATCAGGATTTGTATCAATTATTGGAAGACCAAATGTAGGGAAATCGACCTTTCTTAATCGTGTAATTGGACAAAAGATTGCGATTATGAGTGATAAGCCCCAAACGACTCGAAACAAAGTGCAAGGTGTTCTGACAACGAACACGTCACAAACGATTTTTATCGATACACCAGGAATTCATAAACCGAAGCACAAACTTGGCGATTTTATGATGAGGGTGGCTCAAAATACACTCAAGGAAGTCGACCTGATCTTGTTTATGATCAACGCACAGGAAGGCTATGGAAAAGGTGATGAATTCATCATTGAACGACTAAAGCAAACATCGACACCGGTGTTCCTTGTCGTCAATAAAATTGACCAAATTCATCCGGATGAACTGTTCCTTTTAATTGATGAATACCGTACACGTTACCCATTTAAGGAAATTGTGCCAATTTCAGCACTTGAAGGCAACAACATTGATACGCTTCTTCAGCAAATTGAAGGTTATCTTCCAGAAGGCCCTCAATTTTATCCGGCAGATCAAGTAACAGATCACCCAGAGCGATTTATTATTTCTGAATTAATTCGTGAAAAAGTGCTGCATTTAACGAGAGAAGAGATCCCTCACAGTATTGCGGTTGCAATTGAATCGATCAAGCCAGATGAAAACGGCAAGATTCATGTTGCAGCGACCATCGTCGTAGAACGTGATTCACAAAAAGGGATTGTGATTGGTAAGCGCGGCAGCTTATTAAAAGAAGTGGGACAAAAAGCGCGCAGAGACATTGAAGCACTTTTAGGCTCAAAGGTGTATTTAGAGCTTTGGGTAAAAGTGCAGAAGGACTGGCGTAATAAATCCACACATCTTCGTGATTTCGGATTTAGAGAAGACGAATATTAAAAACCGATACAGTTGTTAGTAGATCTGACAATGGTGCGGTTCGATTAGTAAAAATTGTTTATCATGAAATGGAGGTAGCCTGGTCAAGATAAAATTAATATGTTGGATGTAGCGTTGCTGCTTCTAATAAAGAAAGGTGGGGTTTTTATGTTGAATTTTACATGGAACGTATTTTCACAAACAGGAAGCGTTGACACGTATCTGCTTTTCAAAGAGTTAGAAAAGGAGAACCTGGAAAGACCCGATGTACTTGAAGAAGAAATAGCACGACTTGATTTTCCAATCTTATAATTCTTGACCCCCTCCAATGCTCGGAGTGTAGACAAATGCTCATTAAAAGTGAAGGAATCGTCCTTAGAACAACAGATTATGGCGAAACAAACAAAATTGTCACGCTGCTCACTAGAGAACATGGGAAAATTGGTGTGATGGCAAGAGGCGCTAAGAAATCGAACAGCCGCCTGTCAGCCATAAGCCAGCCGTTTTTATACGGAACCTTCCTGATCCAATCATCAACAGGACTTGGAACGCTCCAGCAAGGTGAAATGATGGAAAGCATGCGGACCATTCGGGAAGATTTATTTCTGACCGCATATGCCGCATATATGACAGAATTACTTGATAAAGGAACAGAAGAAAAGAAACCAAACCCTTACTTGTTTGAACTTCTTCTTCAATCTTTACGCCATCTCAATGAAGGCACAGATGCTGATATTATTTTATTTATCGTAGAGGTTAAAATGCTGTCAGTGATGGGGTTGAAGCCTGAACTGGACCAATGTGTACACTGCGGTCAAAAAGAAGGGCAGTTCCATTTCTCAATTAGAGATAACGGATTCATCTGTAAGCAATGCTTTTCTAAAGATCCATATAAACTGCCCTTATCCCCAGCAGCAGCAAGACTGCTCCGTTTGTTTCATTATTTTGATTTATCAAGGCTTGGTCAGGTTGACGTGAAACCACAAACGAAACAAGAAATTCGTCAAGTGCTCGATCATTATTATGAAGAGTATTCAGGTCTTTATTTAAAATCAAAAAAATTCATGAATCAAATGGAATCCATGAAAAAGCTAATGGATGGTGAAAACAAAAGTTGACATCTCTCGTGACTTTTTGTAAGATCATCTAAGATCAAATATGTTGCATTGACAGAAAGAAGTACTTACGTATCAGCCATAAAAGCGACCTTAGGGCGGTGTGAGCTAAGGATGGACACGTAACGAAAGGCATTCTTGAGCAACGTAAAACAAAGCGGCTGGGTGCTACGACACCAGCAAATAGGGTGGAACCGCGGGAAAAACTCTCGTCCCTATGTTTGCAAGGAACCTTGTGAGCATAGAGACGGGAGTTTTTGTGTTTTGCAAAAAGGTTCTAGGCCCCACCGCCATACATAGCGGATGGTGTAAAAAAGATGGAGGTGCGATCATTGAATATTCAAGACATGATTTTGACACTGCAAAAGCATTGGTCAAATGAAGGCTGCGTATTAATGCAGGCATATGACACAGAAAAAGGTGCTGGAACGATGAGTCCATACACGTTCCTCAGAAGCATTGGGCCAGAGCCATGGAAGGTAGCCTATGTAGAACCTTCAAGACGTCCGGCTGACGGCAGATATGGAGAAAACCCAAACAGATTGTATCAACATCATCAATTTCAAGTGATCATTAAGCCATCACCTGACAATATTCAAGAACTGTATCTAGAATCATTGAAGGCGCTTGGAATTGACCCGCTGAAACATGATATTCGTTTTGTTGAAGACAACTGGGAAAACCCATCTCTTGGCTGCGCAGGACTTGGTTGGGAAGTTTGGCTAGATGGAATGGAAATTACGCAATTTACGTATTTCCAGCAAGTCGGCGGTTTAGAATGTAAGCCAGTTTCTGTTGAAATCACATACGGAATTGAGCGTCTTGCTTCGTACATTCAGGACAAAGAAAATGTGTTTGACCTTGAATGGACAGATGGCTTTACTGTAAGAGATTTATTCTTAATGGCTGAATACGAGCATACTGTGTATACGTTTGAAACATCTAATACGGATATGCTGTTCGATTTATTTACAACGTATGAAAAAGAAGCACATAGTCAAATGGACAAAGGGCTTGTTCACCCGGCATATGATTATGTACTCAAATGTTCTCACACCTTTAACCTGCTTGATGCCAAAGGCGCGATTTCTGTGACTGAGCGAACAGGTTATATCGGAAGAGTACGTCAGTTAGCGAGAAAAGTAGCCAAAACATATTACGAAGAACGAGAAAAACTAGGATTCCCTATGCTAAAAGAGGAGGCGGCTTCTCATGAATAAACAAGATGTATTACTTGAAATCGGCTTAGAAGAGATGCCGGCTCGTTTCATGCCAGAAAGCACAAAGCAACTAGGTGACAAAGTAAAAGCTTGGTTCGTAGCGCAAAATATTTCATTCGAAGACGTTGCTTTATTTAATTCACCAAGACGTCTAGCTGTACTCGTCAAAGGTGTTGCAGAAAAACAAGAGGACATCAAAGAAGAAGCAAAAGGACCGGCTAAAAAGATTGCTCAAGATGCTGAAGGCAATTGGACAAAAGCTGCCGAAGGTTTTGCCCGCGGACAAGGCGCTTCAACTGATGATCTGTATTTCAAAGACATCAAAGGTGTGGATTATGTCCATGTCCAAAAGTTTCAAGAAGGTAAGCAAGTCAAAGACCTTCTTCCAGCATTGGGGGACATTGCAGCTTCATTGAGTTTTCCAAAGAACATGAGATGGGGAAGCGAAGATTTACGCTATATCCGTCCAATTAAATGGATTGTTTGTTTATTTGGTCAAGAGATCATTCCTGTCGAAATTGCAGGAGTGAAAAGCGGACGGGAGACTAGAGGACATCGTTTCCTAGGGACGACAGCCAGCATTGACACACCAGCTTCTTATGAGCAAACATTAAGAGATCAATTTGTCATTGTAGATTCAGATAAAAGAAAACAATTAATTACTGAGCAATTACATGCCCTTTCTTCCGAAAAAGGCTGGGTCATTCCAGTTGATCCTGAGCTTCTAGAAGAAGTGAACGATCTCGTTGAATATCCAACCGTTCTATTTGGTTCTTTTGAAGAAGAATTTCTTGCGCTACCGGAAGAAGTGCTTGTTACGACAATGAAAGAGCATCAGCGTTATTTCCCTGTGAAAAATGAACAAGGGGAATTACTGCCGCACTTTATTACGGTCAGAAATGGAAACAGTGAGGCACTTGAAAATGTGGCAAGAGGGAACGAAAAGGTCCTTCGTGCACGTTTATCAGATGCGGCATTTTTCTATAAAGAAGACGAAAAACTCGTCATTGAAGACAACATTCAAAAGCTTGATAAAGTCGTATTCCATGAGAAACTTGGCACGATTGGCGACAAGCTGAAAAGAGTAACAGACATTGCCGTTCGCCTTGCTAGTCATGTGGGTGCAGATGAAGAAACGTCTAAACGCGCTGCAAGAGCAGCCAGTATTTCTAAATTTGACCTTGTGACTCAGATGGTCTATGAATTCCCAGAACTGCAAGGAATCATGGGTGAAAAATATGCTAGAGCACTTGGCGAGCATGAAGAAGTGGCAAAAAGTATCAACGAGCACTATATGCCGCGTTTTGCTGGTGACGATGCGCCGTCAACACTTATTGGGGCGATTGTTGCAGTGGCGGATAAATTAGATTCTATTTGTTCATTCTTCTCAATTGATGTCATTCCAACGGGCTCTCAAGATCCTTATGGATTAAGAAGACAAGCGAGCGGTATCGTTCAAATCCTGCTCGACCGCCAATGGAATCTTTCATTTAAAGAGCTTTTAGCACTAGCTCAAGTAGAGACTAAACATGAAGCTGCTCTCATTGAATTTTTAACACACCGTTTGAAATATGTTCTCCAAGCAGAACATATCCGTCATGACGTGGTGGAAGCAGTCCTTGATGTTGAAAATATTGAACCATATGCGGTTGTGAAAAAAGCAGCTGTTCTTGAAGAGAGCGTGAAACAGGAGAGTTTCAAAGAAACGGCTGAGGCACTAGGCCGCGTCATTTCAATCAGTAAAAAAGGGGAAGACGCACAGATTCAGCCTGAACTGTTTGAAAATGAACACGAACAAAAGCTATTTGAAGCGTATCAGCAAGCGGAAAAAGCCGTCAACGAGCATATGGCAAGTGGACAGTACCATTCAGCACTTGAAGCGTTAGATACGTTAAAGGCACCAATTGTTCATTATTTCGACCATACAATGGTTCATGCCGATGATGAAAAACTGAAACAAAATCGTTTGGCACAAATGGTCAAACTTGCAAAAGTCATTCAATCATTTGCGAATATGAACAATTTAATTGTAAAATAAATACCTAAGAACGGTTGCCTTTTTCGAAGGGCAATCGTTTTTTACTCATTTAATTCACGGTTTTTGAGTGGATTTTTGTTTCATTCGGACAAAGATGCGCTATAATATGATGAGTTATGAAATTGATATACATAAAGTAAGGATTCGCTCTCTCTATTTAAAGGTGGTGAGTACAATCGAGTTAAATAAACGGCAAGAGCAGATTTTACAGATTGTCAAAGAGAATGGTCCGATCACTGGAGAGCATATCGCCGATCGGCTGAACTTAACAAGGGCTACCCTCAGACCGGATTTAGCCATTTTAACGATGTCTGGCTTTTTAGAAGCAAGACCAAGGGTCGGCTACTTTTTTACAGGCAAAACAGGCACGCAGCTTCTGGCAGATAAGCTGAAAAAACTTCAAGTGAAAGATTTTCAGTCCATTCCGGTCGTGATACACGAGAATGTTTCGGTTTATGATGCGATTTGTACGATGTTTTTAGAGGATGTGGGCACATTATTCGTTGTGGACGATCACTCTATTTTAACAGGCGTGTTATCAAGAAAAGACCTCCTTCGAGCAAGTATTGGGAAACAAGAGCTTCCATCTATACCTGTCCATATTATTATGACAAGAATGCCGAACATTACCGTTTGCCGCAAAGAAGATTTTATTATGGATGTGGCCAAGCACTTGATTGAAAAGCAAATAGATGCACTTCCTGTTATAAAAGATACGGATAAAGGCTTTGAAGTGGTCGGCAGAATTACGAAAACAAACATGACGAAAATACTTGTTAGCTTATCAGAGAACGAAATTATCTAATTACAGAAGACTGCGAGGGGATGTTATGAGTAATCGCGTAATTTTTGTTGTATCAGATTCAGTAGGAGAAACGGCAGAGCTCGTGGTCAAAGCGGCACTTAGCCAATTTGATGGCGGCTCATCCGACCATTCAAATATTAGAAGAATCCCATATGTAGAGGATGTCGGTACGATTAAAGAAGTGATTTCATTGGCGAAAGCAGATAATGGGATCGTTTGCTTTACTCTTGTTGTGCCAGAAATGCGCCAATTCTTAATAGAAGAAGCAGAAGCGAATGGCGTCGTGTACTATGACATTATCGGTCCACTTATTGATAAAATGGAGACGGCATATGGAAATGAAGCGAAACATGAGCCAGGTCGTGTACGTCAATTAGATGAGGACTATTTTAAAAAGGTAGAAGCCATTGAGTTCGCTGTGAAATATGATGATGGCCGGGACCCAAGAGGTATTCTAAAGGCTGATATTGTGCTGATTGGTGTATCGCGTACGTCTAAGACACCACTTTCTCAATACTTAGCACATAAACGCTTGAAGGTAGCAAACGTTCCGATTGTTCCTGAAGTTGATCCGCCAGAGGAGTTATTCTCAGTTGATCCAAAAAAATGCATCGGCCTGAAAATTAGTCCAGACAAACTAAATCATATCCGTAAAGAACGTTTAAAATCACTCGGTTTAAATGACCGTGCCATTTATGCGAATATCGAGCGGATTAAAGAGGAACTAGAATATTTTGAAAAAGTGGTTGACCGCATTAACTGTCAAGTTGTTGATGTATCGAATAAAGCAGTTGAGGAGACAGCAAATGTCATTCATCAAATGCTGACCAAAAGAGGTTCCGAATAAACTCAGGATGCTCCTCCTGGGTTTTTCCTATGGTGGGAAACGGGTAAACAAAAACAATAGCATATTTGCTGCATTTGTATTATAATAAAAAATTGTGATAAAATGATTGATTTTAGGTTTAAGTTAAGTCAAGAACGAATAAACTAATATTGGCAGAAGTCAAGTGATTCTGAACATAACTTTTCGACAAAATGAGTTTTACTGTTGATTGCTTTATGGGGGAAAAGTATGGTCTTTTTGCTTCTCTAAAGCAGGAATAAGGTGGAGGGATGGAGAATTAGTCACCTGAATGAACGTAAAAAAGAAAGGACGATTTATGTCGATGCAGATGCTTGTCCTGTAAAAGACGAAATCCTTTCTGTCGCATCTCAATTTCAAGTACCTGTGACTTTCATTGCTTCATATGAGCATTTTCAAACCAAACGATCACCACTTGAAGATTGGCGGTTTGTTGATACACATAAGGAAGCAGCAGATTTAGTCATTGCGAACTTAGCTGTCAAGCACGATATTGTTGTCACCCAGGATATTGGTCTGGCCTCCTTACTGCTTCCAAGACAAGTCATTGTTCTGTCTGAAAGAGGACGAATGTACACAAACGAAACAATTGATTTTGATTTGGAACGCAGGCATGTTTCCAGTAAACAGCGAAGAAAAGGTGTATACGGAAAAGGTCCCAAAAAGCTTTTAGAAGAGGATAAAAAGCGATTTATTGCCCAACTACAAAAAATCCTGTCGAATCATGAAGGATTTTTGAATTAAAAGGCGAATAATGTACGACGGAGTGTTATTAGGATGAGCAAACGTATACCAGATGAACTTTTGGAGCAAATCCAAAAAAACGCAGACATTGTCGAAGTGATTGGAGAATACGTACAGCTTAGAAAACAAGGTCGGAATTACTTCGGTCTTTGTCCATTCCATGGTGAAAATACTCCTTCATTCTCTGTTTCAGCAGATAAGCAAATCTTCCATTGTTTTGGCTGTGGTGCAGGAGGCAATGTATTTTCGTTCCTCAGACAAATGGAAGGCTACTCATTTATTGAAGCCGTTTCACATGTTGCTGATAAGTACCATATTGATTTGCCGGATCATGTAGCGAATGCGCAGATCAGTTCCTCACAGCAAGAGGATACAGCAGATCATAAAATGATTGAGGCGCATGAGCTTCTTAAGAAATTTTACCACCATTTGCTGGTAAATACAAAGGAAGGTCAAAACGCACTCGATTATTTAAGGTCCAGGGGCTTTACGGATGAAACAATTGCCAAGTTTGAGATCGGATATGCTCTCGACTCGTGGGATTTCGTGACCAAGTTTTTAGAAAAACGAGGGTTTGATCCTGCGATGATGGAGAAGGCTGGTCTTTTGATTCAACGAGAAAACGGCACAGGTTTTTTTGACCGCTTTAGAGATCGTGTCATGTTTCCAATTCATGATCATCACGGGACGGTCGTCGCTTTTTCTGGAAGATCACTTGGTGATCAGCAGCCAAAGTATATGAATAGTCCTGAAACGCCACTTTTTCATAAAAGTAAGCTGCTTTATCACTTTCATGACGCGCGTATGCATATTAGAAAACGCGAACGTGCAGTCCTTTTCGAAGGATTTGCTGACGTCATCTCGGCTGTCACAAGTGGTGTTGGCGAAAGTGTTGCAACAATGGGTACGTCTTTAACAGAAGAGCACGTAAAGCTTCTTAGGCGGAACGTAGAAGAGATCATTTTATGTTATGACTCTGACACGGCTGGGTATGAAGCGACCATGAAAGCATCAGATTTGCTTGGAAAAAGAGGATGTAAAGTTCGCGTTGCCATGATACCAGATGGACTTGATCCAGATGATTACATTCGTAAATATGGCGGCGAGAAATTTAGGAATGACATCATAGATGCAAGTGTGACATTAATGACATTTAAGATGAATTTTTTCCGAAGAGGAAAGAATTTGTCTGACGAAGGAGACCGCCTGACTTACATGAAGCAGGTTCTCCGAGAAATCAGCCGATTAAACGGTTCCTTGGAACAAGAGATTTACATGAAGCAGCTGGCCGGGGAGTTCTCCATTTCACTTGACTCATTAAAGGAGCAATTGGAGCTTTTTGAAAAGCAGCAGCGACAAGAGGCCAAGAGCTCGCAAGAAGAAAATGGGCTTGAAAAGCGGCGTGCACATCTGTCAACACAGGTAAGACGAAAACGTCTAAGGCCGGCATATGAAAACGCAGAGCGAATGCTCCTTGCACATATGTTGAAAAATGATGACGTGATCCGAAAAGTGCTTGATAGGATAGGGTTTGAATTTAATATAGATTCGCACAGAGCGCTGGCAACATACATTTATGCATTGTATGAAGAAGGCAAGGAGCCGACCCCGCAGCATCTGATGAACCGTATAGAAGATGATGTGATCAATCAGCTCCTGACGGATATATTCATGATTCAAGTTGGAGACGAACTAAGTGAAGCTGAATTAAGTGATTATGTAAAAAAAGTGTTGAATCATCGGAATTTGTCAATGATAAAGGAAAAAGAACTAGAACGTGCAGAGGCGGAGAGGCAAAAAGATTTCTTCAAAGCGGCAACACTTGCAAAAGAAATTATTCAGTTGAACCGTTCGCTGAAGTAATACGTCTACTATTTATGACAAGACTTACGGCTGGCAATGAATCCTTTAATGGGAGGAGCATAAGACCGCAAGCATCTTGCCTTCATCATTATTTATTTTATTCCTATTTGCTCATTCTGTTTGATAGAGAGAGAAAGGCAGAGCAGAAGCAAATCGCAAGTTACTTTAGAATTCGTTGCAAGCTTTGGAAGGAGGGATCCATAATGGCTGATAAACAAGCCCACGAAACTGAAACTGAATTAACCTTTGAACAGGTGAGAGATAAGCTCACTGAAACGGGTAAAAAACGGGGCGTTTTAACATACGAAGAAATTGCAGAGCGTATGTCTAGCTTTGAAATTGAATCAGACCAGATGGATGAATACTATGAATACTTAGGCGAACAGGGTGTAGAACTCATCAGTGAAAACGAAGAGACTGAAGACCCAAATGTTCAGCAGCTGGCTAAGGCAGAAGAGGAATTTGACCTGAATGATTTAAGCGTACCACCAGGTGTCAAAATTAATGATCCTGTTCGTATGTACTTAAAAGAGATCGGGCGCGTCAATTTGCTATCTGCGAAAGAAGAGATTACGTATGCTCAAAAGATTGAAGAAGGCGATGAGGAATCAAAAAGAAGATTAGCGGAAGCGAACCTTCGTCTCGTTGTCAGCATTGCGAAACGTTATGTTGGTCGTGGTATGCTGTTCCTTGACTTGATTCAAGAAGGAAACATGGGGCTCATGAAGGCGGTTGAGAAGTTTGATTACCGCAAAGGATACAAATTCTCAACATATGCGACTTGGTGGATTAGACAGGCGATCACACGTGCGATTGCCGATCAGGCGAGAACAATCCGGATCCCGGTTCATATGGTGGAAACCATTAATAAATTAATCCGTGTTCAAAGACAGCTTCTACAAGATCTAGGTAGAGAACCAACGCCAGAAGAAATTGCGGAAGACATGGATTTAACACCAGAGAAAGTAAGAGAAATTCTTAAAATTGCGCAAGAGCCAGTATCTTTAGAAACACCTATTGGTGAGGAAGATGACTCGCATCTTGGTGATTTTATCGAAGACCAAGAGGCGACTTCTCCATCAGACCATGCTGCCTATGAGCTCTTAAAAGAGCAGCTTGAAGATGTATTAGATACGCTAACGGACCGTGAAGAAAATGTGCTGAGACTGCGTTTCGGACTAGATGACGGAAGAACACGCACATTAGAAGAGGTAGGAAAGGTGTTTGGCGTAACAAGAGAGCGTATTCGCCAAATTGAAGCGAAAGCTCTTCGTAAATTAAGACACCCAAGCAGAAGTAAACGATTAAAAGACTTCTTAGAATAGAAACCGGACGGATCTTGAGAGAGATCCGTTCTTTCTTCATCAAAATGAAAACGCTTTTTTGATCTGATTATATTTTACTGAATAACAAATGAATTTGCAACGTTCTTAGAGAAAAGATGTATAAAAAATACATCTAAATGTGCTGAAGGCTTCTTTTCTCATTTTGAATCATTTTTGTCTAATCTGTGAACTTGACCAAAGTTTTGTATCATAATTCGTTTACTTTTTGTAAAATTAAAGTAGAATTAGAATTGTTTGCATAGTCTCAAAGGGGTTTTTCACAAAGGGGAGGATGAAAGAAATGAAACGGAATCCACTTATACCATTCTTATTGATTGCCATTTTAGGTATTGGACTCACTTTTTTCTTATCAATGAAGGGGCTGAAAGATGAAGACAAAATTGCCTCTGGGGGCAAAGAGCAAAAGCAAGAAGAGACCGCAAATGCAACGCCGGAAGAATTGTATAAGCAGAACTGTATTAGCTGTCATGGGGAAAACTACGAAGGTGGCGCTGGTCCTGCATTAAAAGGTGTTGGCGACAAGCTTGAAGTAGCAGACATCAAGAAGAAAATTCAAGAAGGCGGAAATGGGATGCCGGGCGGGCTAATTCCGAATGAAAAGCTCGATGAAATGTCAGAATGGGTATCCAAAATTAAATAATAAAGCGCAAAAAGCTCTTTTTCATCAGAAGAGCTTTTTTCATTTGAAAACGACTTTTAAAAAGTCCATAATTTATATAAGATAGACAAGTATGAACATTAAAGAAAAGTAGTGATATGGATGAATGAAATGAATTTGTCAAAACGATTAAAAAGAGTCGCAGACTTTTTACCAAAAGAGGCGGTCTTTGCTGATATTGGCTCAGATCATGCCTATTTGCCATGTTATGCGATATTACATCATAAAGCATTGAAAGCCATTGCTGGTGAAATTACTGATGGACCGCTTCAATCTGCGAAGCAGCAAGTACATAGGCTTGAATTAGATGAGCAGATTTCAGTCAGAAAAGGAAATGGCCTTGAAGTGATTGAAAAAGGCGAGGTGAATGCTGTCACGATTGCAGGAATGGGCGGAGCACTCATTGCAAGCATTCTAAATGAAGGTAAACACAAGCTCACAGGGCAGGAGCGGCTTATTCTTCAGCCTAATATTCATGCTCACCATATTCGTTTATGGCTCTATCAAGAGGGGTATGAACTGATGGATGAAGTGATTTTAGAAGAGGATGGCAAGATATACGAAATCATCATTGCCGAAACTGGCGACAAAGATAAAGCTTATGAAGGCATGTCGATTGAAACAGGCATGCTCGTTGGTCCGTTTCTTGCCAAAGAACATAATGATGTCTTCCGGCGCAAATGGATGAATGAGCTACAGCACATGGAGCATATAGAAGGCCAGATTCAAAAAGCAGCGCCGACGGAAGAGAACAAAGAACGTCTCAAAGAGCTGAATGCGAAAATAAAAATGCTAAAGGAGGTTTTGACTGTTGGCTAAAACAGTGAACGGGCATGAAATCATCCAATTATTTGAGCAATTTTCACCAAAGGCATATGCGGTGGAAGGTGATAAAATCGGGCTCCAGATTGGAACGCTGAATAAAAAAGTGACCAATGTCATGATCACCTTAGATGTATTAGAAAATGTGGTAGATGAGGCAATTGAGCGGAAGGTGGATCTCATTATTGCCCACCATCCGCCAATTTTCCGTCCATTAAAACATGTGGCGACAGATCAGCCGGCAGGACGGATCATTGAGAAATGCATCAAACATGATATTGCGGTGTATGTAGCACATACAAACCTGGATGTGGCTGATGGGGGAGTCAATGACTTGCTTGCAGAGGCTTTAGAGCTCGGGGAAACAAAAGTGCTAGTTCCAACATATGAAGATCCAATTAAGCAGCTAGCCTTGTATGTCCCAGTGGAATTTGAAGAGGCCATCAGGACGGCTTTAGGAAATGCGGGAGCTGGCCATATTGGCAACTACAGTCATTGCGCTTTTTCAAATGAAGGGACAGGCAGTTTTTTGCCATCAGAAGAAGCTGTGCCATTTATTGGTGAGACGGGTAAATTGGAATTTGTGAAAGAAGTACGAATTGAAACCATTTTCCCAGCAAGTATTGAAAAACAAGTGATTCGTGAAATGATCAAAGCACACCCTTATGAAGAAGTGGCTTACAGTGTACACACGACAGATCTTCCTCCTATTCAAAAAGGCCTTGGTCGTATTGGTGAATTAAAAGAACCTATGACACTTAAAGACTTCACTCAATTTGTGAAAACGAAGTTAGATGTGAATGGAGCGCGTTTTGTAGGAGATCAGGAAGCGATCGTGAAAAAAGTAGCTGTGCTTGGAGGAGACGGAAATAAATATATCCATCAAGCGAAAAGAATGGGTGCAGATGTGTACGTGACTGGCGACCTTTATTTCCATGTCGCTCACGATGCCATGATGCTCGGACTGAATGTAGTGGACCCAGGTCATTACGCAGAAAAGATCATGAAAGAGGGCGTAAAGACAAAGCTAGAATCGCTATGTACAGATAAAAAATATGATGTGCAATTCTTTGTATCAGAATCAAACACAAACCCGTTTCAATTTGTGTAAACAAAAACGTCAGAGCATAGCAGCTCTGACGTTTTTTTATTTCTTTGTTTTCACGCGAGGTAATATCTTAGAAAGAGGAACCGTCCGTTCAATTTTCCATGTTGATTCATCATCAGGTTCGTAGTTTTCTAAGAAACGAATGACTTCTTTTGTAATAGGTGTTGGTGTGGAAGCACCTGCAGTAACGGCAACTGTTTTAACCCCTTGGAGCCATTCAAGCTTTAGCTCACTGAGATCACCAATTCGGTAAGCCTGCGTTCCTGCAATCTCCATTGACACTTGCGCCAGACGATTTGAGTTATTGCTTTTTGGATCGCCGACCACAATGGTCAGATCGGCTTGGCCTGCTTGCTGTGACACAGCTTCCTGACGTACCTGTGTCGCAAGGCAGATTTCTTGATGGTACTCGACGTGAGGATATTTTTCTTTAATGAGCTCCATCAGATCATGAACATCCCACTGAGACATTGTTGTCTGATTGGTGATGAGCAGTTTATCTGACGTTAAATCGAGCGCTTTAATATCAGCTTCTGTTTCAACAAGGTGCACTTTGTCAGGTGCAACACCGACGGCTCCTTCTGGCTCAGGGTGCCCCTTTTTCCCGATATAAATAATGTCATATCCATCAGCTGTTTTTTCTGAAATGAGTTCATGTGTTTTCGTGACATCTGGACACGTCGCATCAATGGCGACAAGGCCTTTTTCTTCTGCAATTTGACGGACTTCAGGAGATACGCCGTGAGCGGTGAAAATCACTGTGCCACTTTCAACCTGTTTTAAAATATCTAGACGGTTTGGTCCGTCCAGTGTGTAAATTCCATCTTCTTCGAAGGCATCTGTGACATGTTTGTTGTGCACAATCATACCTAATATATAAATTGGGCGTGGCAAGTTTTTATCAAGTGCGGCATTTTTAGCAATGACCATTGCATCTACAACGCCATAGCAATAGCCACGCGGCGAAATTTTAATTACATTCATTTATTCGTCCTCCTGTAGGGAAGTGCTGCTAGAGAAGAACAATATAAAAAGCCGTGAAAAACGGCTTTTGATCATTCTCTTCCTTCATTATAGCCAAAGTAAGCGCATATATCAAAGATTGTTATACATGGGAAACACTTCGCCTTTAAAAGATCACTAGACATATAGTTTCGGAATGGAACTACCCGATCTTTTTTTCGGTTTTGCTTCAGGAGCAGCTGATGTGTGTACAGTCCCTTTTTTGACAAGGATGTCCTCTGGTTCTTCTTCTTTTCCTTCTTCTATTTCATCATCAACCGGTGCTGCTTGTTCGTGCGGAACGTCTGTTTCTGCAGTGATTTCTTTTGGTTCTTCGTCTGCATCATTCGTATTTGTTTCATCATCATCCGCACTGCCAAGCTGGCTATAGAGTTTAATCATGGCAGGCAAATTTCTGACTAAAGGACCGTATTGCTGAATCATAGGCGTGAATTGCTGCGCCATTCCGAGTACTTTTTGAACATTTCCTAACATGCTTGAAAGGTTCGCAGGGTTTGCGAAGCTCTGGATTCCTTGTAATCCCGCACCACCTCCAGCTCCAGAGATTCCTGCACCTCCAGCTCCAGGAAGAAATTTTGCCAGCATGCCCTTAATTCCGGCGCCGCCTAGTGCACGGCTTTCGCCTCCAGGAATGCCACCCATCCCGCGTAGACCGCCGCCTTGTACAGACGGAGAGCGAGGCATCATTTGTTGAAATTGGTTGCCTTGCCCTTGAAAAGGCTGTTCGATCGGAGCCTGCTGTCTCCGTTGAAAAATCCCGGGCTGTCCGCCATTTCCAAGGTGCCGGCGTGAGGGGCGATGCGGCTGAAAATCGCCCATAGGCCTTTGCCCTAACATACTTGTACCTCCCTTACTGCATTCTCTTTCTCTTCATAGGTTATGCAAGGAAGTATCATTTGGTTTCCTGTGAGAAAAGCGGACATGGTTTTTTTGCTGAAAATCAGCTATAATGAGGAGATGAGCAAAAAGGCATTGCCTTAAGGAGTGAAAACATGAAAGAAACGAAATTTACGACATATGAATTAAAGTCTTTTATTATAGATGCTATTCATGAACTGGGCTTTTATGAGCCGACTGATATTCAAAAGAGAATCATCCCTGCTGTTTTAAAAGGTGAAAGCGTGATTGGACAGTCTCAAACAGGGACAGGGAAAACCCATGCGTATTTATTGCCGCTTATTCATTCAATTGATCCAAGCAAAGAGCAAGTACAAGTGGTCATTACTGCACCAACACGAGAATTAGCGAATCAAATTTTTAAAGAAGCACAAACGATCTTAAAAAATACGCCTCCAGAAGAAGAAATCAAGGCAAAGCTTTACATTGGCGGAACGGACAAGCAGAAATCCATTCAAAAGCTAAAGAATCAGCCGCACTTAGTGGTCGGCACTCCTGGACGTATTGCTGATCTTATTCATGAGCAAGCGCTGAATGTGTACAAAGCAACATCTCTTGTCATTGATGAAGCAGACCTTATGCTGGATATGGGCTTTTTAGAAGATGTGGATCGTATTGGTTCACAAATGCCAGAACAGTTGCAAATGCTCGTGTTCTCAGCAACTATTCCAGAAAAATTAAAACCTTTCCTCAAAAAATATATGGATAATCCGAAATATGCACATGTTGAACCGAAACGCATTACGGCTGAAAACATTCAGCATATTTTAGTTCCATCTAAACAGCGTGATAAATTAAAATTACTTCATGAAATGGTGACGAATGTACAGCCTTATTTAGGGATCATCTTTGCCAATACGAAATCAACTGTTGATGAGATTGCCTCATTTCTACAAGAAAAAGGAATGAAAATTGGGGTACTTCATGGTGGTTTAACGCCTCGTGAACGTAAAAAAGTGATGAAACAAATTGAAGATTTGGAGTTCACCTATATTGTGGCATCTGATCTTGCTGCCCGCGGGATTGATATTAAGGGCGTCAGCCACGTGATTAACTATGAGCTCCCATCCGATCTTGATTTTTATGTTCACCGTGTGGGAAGAACGGCTCGCGCTGGTTCATCTGGCATTGCAATGACCATTTATGATCTCGCTGATGAGGATGCACTCGTTCAAATTGAAAAAATGGGTGTTGTGTTTGAAAACAAAACGATTGTTCATGGCGAATGGCGAGATGCAGATGATCGTTTGAAGCGTCAAAGACGTAAAAAAGCACCAAATGAAATTGAAGAAAAAGCAAAACGCCTTGTCAGAAAACCGAAAGCCGTCAAACCTGGATATAAAAAGAAAATGACACGTGAGATGGATAAGATCAAAAGACAAGAACGTAGAAAGTCAAAGCGTAACGGAAAGTAGGGGGACACATTGTTGAAGATTGGATCACATGTATCCATGAGCGGAAAACATATGCTTCTTGCAGCGAGTGAGGAAGCTGCCTCTTATGGTTCAAATACTTTTATGATTTATACAGGTGCACCGCAAAATACGCGCCGTAAAAAAATTGAAGATCTCAATATTGAAGCTGGACAAGCGCATATGAAAGAGCATGGTATGACAGATATCGTCGTTCATGCACCGTATATTATCAATATTGGGAACACAGTGAATCCAGCGACATTTGAGCTTGGAGTGGACTTCCTTCGCTCTGAGATAGAGCGTACAGAAGCGCTTGGTGCAAGACAAATTGTTCTTCATCCAGGTGCGCATGTCGGAGCAGGTGCAGATGCTGGAATTCAAAAAATCATTGAAGGTCTCAATGAAGTCATCGTGAAGGGGCAGGAGGTTCAAATTGCGCTGGAAACAATGGCGGGAAAAGGATCAGAGTGCGGAAGAAGCTTTGAAGAGCTTGCCCAAATTATTGACGGTGTGACACATAACGAAGCACTTTCTGTTTGCTTTGATACGTGTCACACGCACGATGCAGGTTATCCCATTGTGAGTGATTTTGATGGAGTATTAGAAGAATTTGATCGAATTGTCGGGATCGACCGAATCAAAGTTCTTCATATTAATGATAGTAAAAATGTACAAGGCGCAAGAAAAGACCGACATGAAAATATCGGTTTTGGAGAAATTGGTTTTGATGCCCTGAGCTATATCGTTCATCATCCACAGCTTCAAGATGTGCCTAAGATTCTAGAAACGCCTTATGTAGGTGAAGATAAAAAGAACAAGAAACCACCTTACAAATTCGAAATTGCGATGCTGAAAGAAAAGCAATTTGATGAAGGTTTACTAGATAAGATTACGGGTCAATAAAAAGTGCATGCAATGTGATGAGGTGCCGCTAAATGCGGCCCTTTTTTGCCTAATTTGTGAATTGATTAAACAGATCATTGACGGTCTGTGCTGTCTGTTTAGACGTAATCGCTTCCACTTGCTTAAGCAGCCGGTTGCGCTCTGCATCATTAAAAATATTGACGTTTTTCCCATTCATGAGTTTGGCGACCTCAGAAGCCTGATTGGATGTTAAGCTGACCCCGTACTGTTTCGCATACCTTAACAAGTCATTTGCTGTGATCTGATTCAGACGCTGTAACACAATTTTTTGAATTAAAATCAATTCCATTCCTCCCCTCTGTATCAATGTATGGGCGAAAACGGAAAATGTGCAAAAAATTTTATTTTACTCTGTGAAATGATAAAATAGTAAAGTGAATAAAATGTTCATTGAAAACTAAACATGTGTAGAAGGGAGAACGTATGGCAAATAGTAAACAGCATAAAAAGGAATCAGTGCCTCATTTTATTTTGAGAATTTTTCTGATTCTAGTAGGAGCTGCATGTGCGGCAGTCAGCATTGAATTATTTTTAGTGCCAAACAATATTATTGATGGAGGCATCATCGGTATTTCGCTTATTCTGGATTATCTTTTTACGGATAACCCATTCATTAATTTTGCGACGATTGTTGTCATTTTAAATATTCCATTTA
Organism: Bacillus sp. 2B09; assembly: GCF_003946835.1. NCBI lineage: Bacteria > Bacillati > Bacillota > Bacilli > Caryophanales > Bacillaceae > Bacillus > Bacillus sp. 2B09. The sequence continues at coordinate 7,705 of NZ_RPSG01000013.1, read as the reverse complement.
TGATATCAGGATACAAACATATTGGGAAAACCTTCTTGATTTCCACTGTGATTGGGATTGTCAGCTTGGCCGTGATTGAATCTTCACTCCATCATGTAGAAGCATTTACGACGCAGCCGATTTTAGCTACTGTATTTGGGGGGCTGTTACTCGGGTTTGGCGTTGGGCTTGTGATACGGAATGGAGGCTCAATGGACGGAACGGAAATCTTAGGAATTCTTCTGACGAAAAAAATTCCTTTCTCCGTCGGTGAGTTTGTCATGATCGTCAATGTGTTCATTTTTATTTGGGCGGGCTTTGTCTTCGGACCGGAGCAAGCTATGTATTCTGTCATGACATATTATTTGGCAATGAAAACAATTGATGCTGTCATTCAAGGACTAGATGAAACAAAAGCTGTCATTATCGTTTCGGATTATTATGATGAAATTTCAGATGCGATTCTTCATCGTCTCGGCAGGGGAACGACCAAGCTTAGAGGAAAAGGCGGTTATACCGATGAAGAAAAAGATGTCATTTACGCCGTCGTGACAAGACTTGAAATTACGAAGCTGAAATCTATTGTGTTTGAAATTGATGGTCAAGCCTTTATTACGATTATGGATACGCATGAAACAAAAGGCGGTAAATTCAAAACAGCCATTCATTAGCTTTTATTTTACTTTTTTATCTTTCTTTTATATAATGAAATGTATGTATGGACAAAGAAAATGGCAAAAGCCATTTTCTTTTTGTTGTATAAATCGTAATCATTCTTTTTATATTGGATTAAAGGTGGAAAGATTTATGGCAAAGCCAATTATTGAAATGAAGGACATTTCGTATTCATATGGACAGCGAAATGTCATCGATCACATTCATTTAACGGTAGAGGAAGGAAACTTTCTAGCACTTGTTGGACCGAATGGATCTGGTAAAACAACCTTATTAAAATGCCTGCTTGGCTTGATTAAACCCCAGCAGGGAGAATTGAAGCTCTTTGGCACACCTGCTCAAAAATTTAAAGACTGGGATCAAATTGGATTTGTTTCTCAAAAGGCGAATAGCTTTAATACAGGGTTTCCTGCTTCTGTATACGAGGTCGTGGCAAGTGGTTTAACGGCGAAGATTGGTTTATTCAAACGCATGACTAAGCAAGATAAGCTTCAAGTAGATGAGGCCATCCGCTCAGTTGGCATACAAGACTTAAAACACCAAAACATTGGTGAGCTTTCAGGCGGTCAGCAGCAGCGTACATTTATTGCTCGTGCACTCGTCAGTCAGCCGAAGCTGCTTATTTTAGATGAGCCGACTGTGGGTGTAGACCAAAGAACAGTAGAGGGCTTTTATCAGCTGTTAGAAACATTGAACAAAGAAAAAGGGATGTCTTTAATTCTCGTTACACATGATGTAGGAACCGTTTCTGACAAAGTCACGCATGTGGCTTGTTTAAATCAGACACTTCATTTTCATGGAGATGCGGAAACGTTTGATTCGATGGATGATCAGGCGCTTTCTCAGTTTTACGGGCATGACATTCAAGTGATTCATCACGATCATCACCATCATGGGGGACATGAATAATGCTATTTCCATTTTTTCATTATGAATTTTTACAAAATGCGTTTATCGCAGGGATGCTGATCGGCTTTATTGCGCCCTTACTTGGTGTATTTATTGTCGTGAGAAGGCTCTCTCTCATCGCAGATGCGCTTAGTCACGTATCACTTGCTGGGATAGCGGCAAGTTTATTCCTTGATAAAAAGTTTGGACTTTTGACAGGGGTTAGCCCGCTTTACTTAGGAATGGCTTTTTCTGTGGCTGGCTCATTGTTTATTGAACGTCTGCGCTCTGTGTATAAACATTATCAGGAGCTGGCGATCCCCATTATTTTATCGGGTGGTATTGGGATCTCTGTTATTTTCATTTCACTTGCAAATGGTTTTAATACAGATTTGTTCAGTTATTTGTTCGGAAGTGTCAGTGCGGTTTCAAGGCTCGATCTTTGGATTATTGTTGGGATCTCACTTGTTGTTGTATTAGTGGTTGTGCTCTTGTATAAAGAATTGTTTTTGCTTTCTTTTGATGAAGAACATGCGAAGGCTTCTGGTATTTCAGCTAAATGGATTCATTTTATTTTTATTTTAGTCGTTGCACTTGTCATCGCAGCATCGATGCGTATTGTCGGTACACTCCTAGTGTCCGCACTCATGACACTGCCTGTTGCGGCAAGTATTCGGATTGCCAAAGGGTTTAAACAGGCGATTTTCCTTTCCATCTTATTTGGGGAATTGTCTGTTATGGTCGGCTTGATTTTAAGTTATTATCTTGATTTAGCGCCGGGTGGAACCATTGTGATGCTGTCTATCTTGATTTTAATCGGGTGTATTAGTATTGGGAAATTCAGAAGGGGGAATCATCATGAACGTACAAGAAGCGCTTGATTTATTAAAGGAAAAAGGCTATAAATATACAAGCAAACGTGAAGATATGCTTCAATTGTTTTCTGATTCTGATAAATACTTGACCGCTAAAAATGTATTAACAGCATTAAGTGAAGATTACCCAGGGCTTAGTTTTGATACGATTTATCGAAACCTGTCTTTATATGAAGATCTTGGGATATTAGAGACAACGGAATTATCAGGGGAGAAACTGTTCCGTTTTAAATGTTCGTTTTCCCACCATCATCATCACTTTATTTGTTTGACGTGTGGTAAAACAAAGGAAATCGACGCTTGCCCTATGGACAAGCTTGATGCTGATCTAGAGGATTATCACATTAGCGGACATAAATTTGAAATTTACGGAACGTGTCCTTCTTGCGAACCAAAAGAAGTTCATTCATGAAAGAAGCCAGCCGATGGGCTGGCTTTTTGTTTTGTCATGTTGAAAACGTTTTACAAAGGATAGCTGTTTCATTAAAATGAGAACAACAGATCATCTATAGAAGCAGATTTGAGTCTTTAGAAATAGGGGGAGGGGTCAAAAGTGGCGTATTATATCGTATTCGATGTAGGCGGGACAAAAACAAAGCATGGGGTCATGGATCGACATGGTGAGCTGATCACGAGCGGCGACTACGAAACAAACTGCCGGCAGCTTGAGCCGTTTTTAGAGGACATGGAGAACGTGGTGAAAGAGTATCAAAGGACTTGGGATATCAAAGGGATTGCGATGAGTCTTCCGGGTTTTGTTGACAGTCAAACGGGTTATACGGAATTTGCAGGAGCGATTATTGCTTTAAATGGCCAAAATGTCAAAACGCTTTTGGAAGAAAAAACATCACTTCGTGTAGAAGTAGAAAATGATGCGAACTGTGCAGCTCTGGCTGAAAAATTTAGTGGTCATGCGAAAGAGTGTGACAGCTTTATATGTATGACGCTTGGGACTGGTGTCGGCGGCGGTATTTTTGCTGGTGGCGAGCTTGTGCGCGGTGCCTCTTTTCGCGGCGGTGAATTTGGCATGATGCTCACAGAAACAGAAAATGGTCAGTTTACCACACTCAACAGCAGTGCTTCGACAGCTGGATTGATACGAAGTTACAAAGAGCAGCAGGGCATTCCACAAAGTCAGCAAATCGACGGTCAAGAAATCTTTGAAAAAGCCAAGCATGATCCGGCCATTGAGAAGATGATCGATCAGTGGTACAAACGAATCGCAATTGGTATTTACAATGTGGCAACAGTTCTCAATCCAGAGAAAATCCTCATTGGCGGGGGCGTGAGTGCAAGGCCCGATTTGATTCCAAACATTGAGAAACATTTACATACTTTGCATGCATGGAAAAACATACAGGTGACACTGGAAACGTGCTATTACTTCAATCAGGCAGGCATGATGGGTGCACTTTATCATTTTTTAATAAAAGAAGGACATCATCGTACAATCAAAAAGCCGATACATTAAACGTATCGGCTTCAGCGCGCAGAACAAACCCTCGCATTCTTTGTCAGTCCTGCGTTCCGGTGCTCACGAATGTCAAATTCGCTCCGCTCCAGTACTCGTCCTTCCTAGACTGCAAAGGTTTTCTATCACGCTGAAACGAAGACAAAGGGCTAAAATAAAGTTCATTTTAGCCCTTTGTCAACAATCTGAAGCCGATACATTAAAAACGTATCGGCTTTTGATCTGTTTTAGTAAGCAGTTTGCAGACGCTTTTCATACTGTTTGATCCATTGGGATGCTTCTTGCCAGTTATTCACGCGAATGATCCGTTCATCAATTGGCATTTGATTATACGGTGAGTTAAACAGAATCACTGGAATGTCAGCTTCTTTTGCAATCATTGTGGCATTGCCGTGGTGATCTTCAAAAAACACATCGATCTTATGTTTTTGAACAGCTTCCACCTTATGATGTCCGCCAACAAGCTCGATATCGTCATAATGGACATGATTCTCCTCAAACCATTTGTAGGTGATGTCTGAGTGATGCTGCCTTCTGGCTGTGATATAAATCAATTGATGATGATGTTTCATTTGATCGAGGATTTCTTTTGCACCCTCGGCAGGCTTTGCCTGTTTATAAATAAGAGGCTCGTACTCATTCATCCAGCCCCAAAATTCTTCATTTGAAATCTTTAAAAGCTTCGTCAAATCATATTCCGTCATATCATCTAGTGTGATGTCACATTGAAACGACTCATTTAAGTAGGGGACAAAGGTGTCCTGCGCCGTGACTGTGCCATCGATATCAATTCCTAAACGTAACATGCCCACACTCCTCATATTTATCCTCTTAAAGTGTAACATAATCAATTCACAATTCCAGCAAGTTTTAGCAAACATGAAACAGACATTTTTGCTCATACTAAAAAAGCTCCTTTCTATTAACCAAAAGGGGGAATTGATCATGGAAAGAGACGAAGATTTCAGAAGAAATGATCGTGAAATCGACACACACTTTAGTAATGATGATGGCTATTTAGAGGAAACAGCTGCTGAAATAGCAGAGCCATATCAAGCATCAAGAGATCGTGAAGACAGAAGAGAACGTGACCATGTAGGTGACGATTCAGGCAGTAAGGGGATAGGCTATACAGCACTCGCGATTGCGATTATCTCATTATTTGTCTTGCCGGTGCTATTAGGGGTAGCGGCAATTGTCGTTGGTTATATTGCAAGAAGAAAAGGAGCACATGCGCTTGGCGCGTGGTCAATCGGGATCGGAATCGTTTCCGTCATCCTCGGCATCTTTATCACCCCGTTCTTTTAACAGGACAGGAACAGAAAAACGCCTGACAGTGATGTCAGGCGTTCTTTGTTATGCGTTCGCTTGTTTTGCTTTTTCAGCTTCCATTTTTGCATAATGTTCTTCAGCGATTTTATCGATTTCTTTTTTCAGTTCTTCGACCATTGTTTCTTCTGGCACTTTCCGAACAATTTCACCTTTGCGGAATAAAAGGCCTTCACCTCTAGCGCCAGCGATGCCGATATCAGCTTCACGCGCTTCACCCGGACCGTTTACAGCACATCCGAGAACAGCTACTTTAATTGGTGCTTTGATTTTAGAAATATATTCTTCGACTTCATTTGCAATGCTAATGAGGTCAATTTCAATTCGTCCACAAGTTGGACAAGAGATGAGTGTTGCTGCATTTGATGCAAGACCAAATGATTTTAATAATTCACGTGCCACTTTGACCTCTTCGACCGGGTCAGCACTTAATGAAATACGGAGTGTGTTACCAATCCCCATATTCAAGATTGCGCCAAGACCAGCAGCACTTTTGACCGTACCTGCAAATAACGTACCTGATTCTGTAATCCCAAGATGAAGAGGATAATCAAAGGCTTTTGCTGCTTTTTCGTATGCCTCAATCGCAAGGTTTACATCAGATGCTTTCATACTGACAATGATGTCATGAAAATCTAGGTCTTCTAAAATTTTAATGTGATGCAGTGCACTTTCAACCATACCATCTGCTGTTGGATAGCCGTATTTATCAAGAATCTTTTTCTCGAGTGAACCGGCGTTTACCCCAATACGAATTGGAATGCCTTTTTCTTTTGCCGCTTTCACAACAGCTTCGACTTTTTCTCGTCTTCCGATGTTTCCTGGGTTGATACGAATTTTGTCTGCACCTGCTTCAATCGCTTTCAGTGCAAGCTTGTAGTCAAAATGAATGTCGACAACAAGGGGAATGTTGATTTGTTTTTTAATGTCCGCAATCGCATTTGCTGCACGCTCATCTGGGCATGCGACACGCACGATTTGACAGCCAGCTTCTTCTAAACGTTTAATTTCAGCTACTGTCGCTTCGACATCATGTGTTTTGGTTGTCGCCATACTTTGAATGACGACTTCATTGTTTCCACCTATAGTTAAAGGTCCCACTTTGACGGGACGCGTTTTTGTACGATGTGTGACTTCACTCACTTGTCAATCGCTCCTTAGTGTACATGCAATTCGTTTGCAGTGTACGACGTGTTTTACATCTCATATTGTAACAGTCTCTTTATATGAATGACAAGGAATTAACGTTTTATCTCTTATAGACCGGAAACTTGTATGTGCTGCCTGCCCGAATTTCGTTCGCTTTGACGCCTTGATTCAGTGCTTCAAAGTCTTCGATCACTTCATCTAATGGCTTACTTGTATGTACGATAGAGACGACGGTTTGACCTTGTTTAACAGTGACAGTTTTATATGCCTGTTTTTCAGCTGTTTGAAAGGCGCTGGCGGGAACAGCAGGTCCTTCCTGAACGGGGATCGTTCCATTTTTCAAATCAAAAAAGATAATAAAGAGGACAAACAAACTGACTAGTAAAAAAATAATTCGCCGCATTTTACTCACCGCTTTTAAGAGTTTACTTCAGTGTATGTTTGTCCCTGAGTTGATAGAACAAAAAGAGTGAAAAAGCTAGGAAGGGTGGTTCTAGTGAGTTCTATTATGACTTGTAATCGGAAAAATCTTTGATAAGCCAAAGCGCTTTCTTTATTATGATAAAATAAAAAAAGGGGGGAGAGTATATGAAGAAAATCAGTCAGAATATATATGTAAGAACACTAACAGAAAGTGATGCAGAAGCTCTATTAACACTTGAACGAGAAAACCGCACTTATTTTCAGCAATTTACACCTTTGGTTCAGGATGATTTTTTTACTGTACCTCGTCAAAAGGAACGGATTAACCGCAGTATGCAAAGGCGTGCAAAAGATGAAGCCTATATGCACGGTATTTTCTTAAATGAAACAGATGCATTAATTGGAACGATCTCACTCCATTCTGTTGAAAGAGGACCGATTCAAGGGGCTTTGCTTGGATATGTACTTGATGAAAAGCAAGGCGGGAAGGGGTATATGACAGAGGCGATTCGTTTGATTATCGATTATGCCTTTTATGAACTGTACCTTCACCGTATTGAGGCTGGCGTAAAACCATCTAACATTGGTTCCATTCGTGTGCTTGAGAAGACAGGGTTTGAAAATGAGGGACTTCATCGTAAAAAAGTAAAGATCAATGATAAGTGGGAAGATCACTATTGGTTTGCGATCATCCATCCAGATGAGTCATAGGGTCAAAACAAATAAAAAAGCTCCCCAAAATGAGGGAGCTTCAGGCTGTCGAGAAAATCTCGACAGCTTTATTTTTTCCCTTAAATTTTCCACTATCCCATTTTATAATAGAGAAAAGCATACTAAAGGAAGGTGTTTTTCTCATGTTCCACACTAGAAATTCTTCTCAGCACGAAGCCGAATTTGTTTTGCTAGATCAATTGGT